>NZ_JBIVHB010000002.1:0-650432 GCF_044748965.1 Cupriavidus sp. NPDC089707 | reverse complement strand
ACCGAACAACGCGTGCTACGCAAGCTCGCGCTCAAACATGGCTTGAATCTCGTGCCAGCAAAAACAATGAGTTAGCTCAGGTTCCTGGGTAGGGGCAGGGGGAGAGGGCGGGAGCCTCCACGAAGTGAAAGCCGTCGTTCTTGCAAATGCCGGCCCTCTCCCCCAACCCCTCTCCCGCGCGCGGGAGAGGGGAGCAACCCGTCAATCCTTCAGATCAAACCAGCGCCCGGATCGCGCCCAGGTTCCGCCAATACCCCTTGGCATCCATCCCGCACCCGAACACATAGCGATCCGGCACCGCAAAGCCGCAGAAGTCCGGATGCATCGGCTTGAGCTTGGTCAGCGTCTTCTCGCACAGCACCGCGGCGTGGAATTCCTTGGCGCCCATCTCCATGATGCGCTCGCGGATCGCGGCCATGGTTTCGCCTTCATCCAGGATGTCATCCAGCACCAGCACCACGCGGTCCTTGACCGATTCGCGCGGGGCCACGCGCCACTGCATCTCGCCGCCAACGGTCTTGTTGTTGTAGCGCGAGAGGTGGATGTAGTCGAACTCAAGCGGGAACGCCAGCTTGGGCAGCAGCATGCCGGTGAACACCACCGCACCGCCCATCACGGACAGCACCAGCGGGAAGGCATCGCCCATCCTGGCGGTGATCTCGGCGGCCATGCGGTCCAGCGATTCCTGGACCTCCTCGGCCGAGACGATTTCTTCGGAATTGGCCCACAGCTCGCGGGCCTGAACGGCGCTCATCATGATGTCTTTCCTGTTCTTTTGCGGGGGAAGCGGGTCGTAGTGCAGCCCGGGCTCAACGATTGAAGAGGCCCTTCATGCCGCCCTTCATCGCGCCCATCTGGCGCATCATCTTCATCATGCCGCCGCCCTTGAGCTTTTTCATCATGGATTGCATCTGGTCGAACTGGTTCAGCAGGCGGTTGACTTCCTGAACCGGCACGCCGGCGCCCGCGGCAATGCGGCGCTTGCGGCTGGCCTTGATCAGGTCGGGCTTGGCGCGCTCGGCCGGCGTCATGCTGTTGATGATGCCTTCCATGCGGGCCACCTGCTTCTCGGCCTGGTCCATGTTGGCGCCTTGCGCCTGCTGGGCGAACTGCGCCGGCAGCTTGTCGACCAGGCTGGCCATGCCGCCCATCTTTTTCATCTGGCCGATCTGCGCCTTGAAGTCTTCCAGATCGAAGTCGCCGGTCTTCTTGATCTTCTTGGCCAGCTTCTCGGCCGCTTCCATGTCGACACCGCGCTGGGCTTCCTCGACCAGCGCCATGATGTCGCCCATGCCCAGGATGCGCTGGGCCATGCGGTCCGGGTAGAACGGCTCCAGCCCGTCCAGCTTTTCGCCGACGCCGACGAACTTGATCGGCCGGCCGGTGATATGGCGCACCGACAGCGCGGCACCGCCGCGCGCGTCGCCATCCAGCTTGGTCAGCACCACGCCGGTCAGCGGCAGGGTGTCGTTGAAGGCCTTGGCGGTGTTGACCGCGTCCTGGCCGAGCATGGCGTCGACCACGAACAGCGTCTCGGCGGGTTTCAGCTCGGCGTGCAGGGCGGCGATTTCCTGCATCATCAATTCGTCGATACCCAGGCGGCCGGCCGTATCGACGATCAGCACGTCGTGGTAGTGCTTGCGCGCCCAGTCCACCGCCGCGCGGGCGATCTCGACCGGCTTCTGGTCCGGCTGCGACGGGAAGAAGTCAGCGCCGACTTGCTCGGAAACGGTCTTCAGCTGGGCAATAGCGGCGGGGCGGTAGACGTCGCAAGAGACGGTCAGCACCTTCTTCTTCTTGTTTTCCTTGAGCCACTTCGCCAGCTTGCCGACGGTTGTGGTCTTGCCGGCACCCTGCAGGCCGGCCATCAGGATGATGGCGGGCGGCTGCACGTTCAGGTTCAGCTCGGCTTCTTTATTGTTGCCGCCGGCGGCCTCGGCACCGCCGATGACCGAGGTCAGCTCGCGCTGGACCACGCCGACCAGCGCCTGGCCCGGCGTGAGGCTGGTGATCACATCCTCGCCCAGCGCCTTTTCCTTGACGCGGGCGATGAATTCGCGCACGACCGGCAGCGCCACGTCGGCTTCGAGCATGGCAAGGCGCACTTCGCGCAGCATCTCGGCGGTGTTGGCCTCGGTCAGGCGCGCCTCGCCGCGCATGGTCTTGACCACACGCGCCAGGCGTTGAGTGAGATTGTCCAGCATGGCAGGAATCGGGGGAGATATCGGAGCAGGAGCTCGGGCTGAAATCGGGGCAGACCCGTGCCTGGTGCAGGGCTGGAGCACCGGTTCAACCGGCCGCCACCGTCCGTGGGCACTAAGGTAAACTGCGCAAATGGTCATTGTACTGTATGCCCTGACGGCACTTCTCTATTGCGGCCTGGCCTGGCACGGCTGGGCCACGCGCCATGCCGGCGTTGCCACCACGGCCGGACAGGCTGGCGGCGCGGCCTCGGCCGTGCTGGTCGCCGGCGGCCCCGGCAGCGCACTGCCACCTGCGGGCGGCGCGCACGGCGAGGGCCGGCCGGCCTGGTGGCACGTGCTGATGCTGGCGGCGCTGGCCAGCCACGGCATGCTGCTGCACGAAACCATCTTCCCGGCCGAGCGCATGGTGTTCGGCTTTGCCTTCGCGCTGTCGGCCATGCTGTGGCTGGGCGTGGGCATCTACTGGATCGAAAGCTTCTTCTTCTCGCTGGCCGGGCTGGGGCTGATCGTGATCCCCGTCGCGCTGGTTGCCAGCCTGATGCCGCTGGCCTTTCCCGGCTCGCAGATCCTGGGCTACGCGGCGCAGCCGCTGTTCAAGCTGCACTTCATCATCGCCAACGTGGCGTATGGGCTGTTCACGCTGGCGGCGTTCCATGCCTTCCTGATGCTGCTGGCCGAGCGCCGGCTGCACGGTTTCCGCCACGTGCCGGCGCGCCCGGCCGAGGCCAAGGGCACGCAACCCGGCCAGTGGCTGGGCCGCTGGCTGGACCTGTTGCCGCCGCTGCTGACGCTGGAGAAGCTGCTGTTCCGCCTGATCGGGGCCGGCTTCGTGCTGCTGACGCTGACGATCGGCTCGGGCCTGCTGTTCTCCGAAGAGCTGTTCGGCCGCGCCTTCCGGATCGACCACAAGACCGTGTTCGCACTGATCTCGTGGGCCATGTTCGGCGGCATCCTGGCCGGGCGCATCTTCCGCGGCTGGCGCGGCAAGGTGGCGCTGCGCTGGGTCATCGCCTCGTTCGGCATCCTGCTGCTGGCCTACGTCGGCAGCCGTTTCGTGATTGAAGTAGTCCTGCACCGCATCTGAGGCACCATGGCACGTATCCTGATCCTGCTGGCCGTGGTGCTGTGCGTCTTCTGGTGGCTGCGCGCCCGCGCCGAAGCGCGGCGGGCGCAACAACGGGCCCGGCAGCAAGCCAGCGAAGCCGCGGCGCGCGCCAACGCCAATGCCGGCCAGCCCGCCGAAGCTGAACCGGTCGAACCGATGGTCCAGTGCGCCCAGTGCGGCGTACACCTGCCGATGGGCGAGGCCATCGCCTGGCGCGGCCTGCACTACTGCCGCCGCAGCCACCTGCCTGACGAGGCCAGCCACACCGATGGCGGCGGTGCCCGCCCATGACCGAAGCGGCGCCGTCAGGCTGGCAGCGGCTGAACGCCTGGCGCGGCCTGGCCCAGCTGTGGCGCCAGGACGAACCGCCTGAATTCCACTGGCGCCTGCTGCGCTATTTCTGCTGGACCCGCGTGGCCGTGGGCCTGCTGCTGCTCGGCTACGCGCTGATGCGGCGCGGCGAGCCCGCCCCGGCGCCATTGACGCAATCGCTGCTGCCACATTCGCTGCTGCCGGATTTGCCCTTCGGGCTGGCCGGTGTCGAGCACGCGGCGGCCATGACGGTCGCCGTGCCTTACCTTGGCATAGCGCTGGCGATGCTCGCCGGCACGCTGTGGCGCCGCCATTTCCACCTGCGCGTGCGCGTGCAGGTGCTGGCCGACCTGGCGTTGCTGGCGCTGGTCTTCCATGCCATCGGCCACCCCGCCAGCCAGGGCCAGGCCGACGGGCTCGCCATGATCTTCCTGCTGCCCGCGCTGGAAGCCGGCGCGCTCACCAGCCTGCCGTTCGCGTTGTTTGCCGCGTCGATCTCCGCGCTGGTGGTGATGAGCGGGCCCTTCATGCACACCATCCTGCTGCGCCAGGCCGATGCCGGGCTGCTGGGCTCGGGCCTGTTCGGCCTGGTGTTCATGATCGCGGCCCTGCTGATGTATATGCTGGCCAACCGCCAGATCGCGCAGGAGCGGCTGGCGCTGGCGCGCGAGCAAGAGCTGCGCATGCAGCAGCTGGTCAACCGGCTGATGGTCAACGACATGCAGGACGGCGTGATGCTGGTGCGCGCCAACGGCGCGGTGGTGGCGGCCAACCCGGCGGCGGTGGTGCTGCTGGGCGTGCAGGCGCATGAGCGCATCTATTCGCGTCGGCTGGCTGCGCCGGCGGGACAGGGCAGCGATGGCGACACCGTGCTGTTCGACCTGCGCCGCATTCCGCGCCTGCAGCCGCTGATGGAAATGCTGCGCGACTGGCTGCGCAGCAAGGACGACGTGCCGCGCATCCTGCAATTGCTGCCGATGGCGTCCGGCACCGCGCTGGCCGACGGCACCATGCAGCACACCCGGCTGCGGCTGCGCTTCGTGCTGCCGGGGCTGGCGGGCTTGCGCTCGACGCTGGCGCAAGGGCGCACGGTGCCGTCGCAACTCGATACCGCCGCCTGGAACGAACTGTCGCCCGAGGCCGCCGGCCGCCTGCGCCTGGCCATCGCGCAGAACGAGGCCATGGCCTGGTCGCAGGAAGACGAAGCGCTGCTGCGCAGCGAGATGCGCGACACCGTGCTGGTCCATATCGAAAGCTGGGAGCGCATCGCCGAACAGGTGCAGCAGGAAAAGCTGGCCGCGATGGGCCGGCTGGTGGCCAGCATCGCGCACCAGATCCGCAACCCGCTGGCGGCCATCAGCCAGGCCAGCGAGCTGCTGGCCGACTCCGCGCGGCAGGAGCCGGCGGCGACGGACAGCGCTGCCGATATCGATATCGACGCGCGCCTGCTGCGCATCATCCACGACAACGTGCGCCGGCTCGACCAGGTGGTGTCCGACGTGCTGCAGATGTCGCGCCGCCCGCGCACCGGCCGCAGCACCGTGCACCTGGCGCAGGCGCTGCCAGAGATCGTCGAGCGCTGGCGCCTGGAAATGCGTTCGCGCCGCCCGCGCGCCGGCGAAACCCGCCCGGCTGGCCGCGCCGACGTCAACGCCAATGCCATCCGCCTGACCGTGGACGTGGCCCAGCCGGTGGTGTTCGACGCCGCGCAGCTGCAGCAGGTGCTGGGAAACCTGCTCGACAACGCCTGGCGCTACTGCAGCCGGCTGCCCGGCTCGATCCGGTTGCTGGCGCACGCGCTGGACCAGCACCACGCCGAGCTGATCGTCTGGAACGACGGCGCCGAGGTCTCGCGCGAGCACCAGCGCAGCCTGTTCGAGCCTTTCTTCACCAGCAACGCCCAGGGCACCGGCCTGGGCCTGTTCATGGCGCGCGAGCTGTGCGGCGCCAACGACGCGCAGGTGCGTTACGGCGCGGTCTCGGTGCCGGCGCTGATCGAGCGCACTGGCGTGCTGGCCGCGGCCGCGCGCGATACACTGCCGGCCAAGGCCTTCGTGCTGACGCTGCGCATCGAGACCGCCGACGCGGCCGTCGCGTAATACCGATGCCGACACCAAACACTGAATATCCACGTCGTTCCCGCGTTCGCGGGAATGACGGTAGTGGATTTGGCGTCGTCATTGGCGTTCTCACAAGCGGGACACCCGATCGTTCCCGACGCCTGTAGAGCCAACCGTTCATGCCACCCAGAAACCCCGATCCCATCCTCGTCATCGACGACGAGGCCGACCTGCGCGAGCTGCTCGATATCTCCATCCGGCGCATGGGCCATGACGTGGTGCTGGCCGGCTCGCTGGCCGAGGCGCGGCAGAAGCTGGCGCAGGGCCGCTACAGCCTGGTGCTGACCGACATGCGGCTGGGCGACGGCCTGGGCATCGAGATCGTGCGGCAACTGTCGGCGGCGCCCGAGCGCATCCCGGTGGCGGTGATCACCGCCTACGGCAGCGCCGACAACGCCGTCGAGGCCCTCAAGGCCGGCGCCTTCGACTACATCGCCAAGCCAGTTTCGCTGGAGCAGTTGCGCAGCCTGGTGCTCAACGCGCTCGGCCGCCAGCAGCGCGACAGCACCGAAGCCGATGCCGGCGGCAGCGCCGGCGCGGACGCCGCCGCCGACCGTGCCGCGGCGCTGCTGCCCGGTCACTCCGCCGCCATGCAGGAGGTGCGCCGCTCGCTGTCGCGGCTGGCGCGCAGCATGGCTCCGGTGGTGATCAGCGGCGAATCCGGCAGCGGCAAGGAGCGCGCCGCGCGCGCCATCCACGCGATCAGCGCCCGCGCGTCGCACCCGTTTATCGCGGTCAACTGCGGCGCCATCCCCGAGACACTGATGGAGTCGGAGTTCTTCGGCCACGTCAAAGGCGCCTTCACTGGCGCCGACGGCGAGCGTGGCGGCTTTTTCCATGCCGCCAACGGCGGCACGCTGCTGCTCGACGAGGTGGCCGACCTGCCGCTGGCCATGCAGGTCAAGCTGCTGCGCGCGCTGCAGGAGCGCCGCGTACGCAAGATCGGCGCCAGCCGCGAGGATGCCGTGGACGTGCGCGTGATGTGTGCCAGCCACAAGGACCTGGCCGCGATGGTCGCCGCCGGCCAGTTCCGCCAGGACTTGTATTACCGCCTCAACGTGCTGGCGCTGCGCATGCCCACGCTGCGCGAGCGTGGCGAAGACATCCTGGTGCTGGCGCGCGCCATCCTGGACCACCTGGCGGTGCGCTATGGCGACCCGCATCCCAAGCGCCTGGCCCCGGCCGCGCTGGAACAACTGGCCGTCTACCGCTTCCCGGGCAACGTCCGCGAACTGGAGAACCTGCTCGAGCGCGCCTACGCCTTTGCCGAGACCGAGCAGATCGAGGTGGCCGACCTCGGGCCGCTGGATGCCGGCGCCCCCGGCGCCGGGCTGATGGCGCCCGCGCCCGCGATGGCGCCACCGCTGCCTGCGACGCAGTACGCCCCCTGGGGTGCGCCGGGCATGTGGGCGCCGATGCCGCCCGCGGCGACGCCTGTGCCCGCAACCGTGCCCGAACCCGCTGCCGCGTCACAGGCCGCCCCACCGTCCAGCGCCCAGCCGGAACCCGCCGGCGACGCCACCGAGCGCGCCTGCCGCGGCATCGTTTTCCCGATCGACCTGCCAGCCCGGCTCGAGGCCGTGGAGCGCGAACTGATCCTGCAGGCGCTGGCGCAGACCAACTTCAACCGTACCGCCGCCGCGCCACTGCTGGGCCTGAACCTGCGCCAACTGCGCTACCGCATCCAGCAACTGGGCATCCGCGAAGCCATGGACGCCGCCGACCGCGGCGCTACCGAGAACGCCGGCGACGGCGCGGGCGAGGGCACGCCATGACCAGGCCCAGCCAGCCCAGACGGCCCAGACGGCCCACGCCCGCGCGCGCCTTCCTGCCCGACGCCGACGGCTGGGTGCCCGCCGCCCGCCGCGTGCCATCTCCCAATTTCGACCAGCGCCCGCCCGGCATGCCGGTGGACCTGGTGGTGCTGCACAACATCAGCCTGCCGCCCGGCCAGTTCGGCAGCGGCGACATCGAGGCGTTTTTCCAGAACCGGCTCGACCCGGACAAGCACCCGTTCTTTGCCACTATTCATCAGGTCCAGGTGTCCGCGCACTTCCTGGTCACGCGGCAAGGCGAGCTGGTGCAGTTCGTGCCGTGCACGCAGCGGGCCTGGCATGCCGGCCAGTCCGACTTCTTTGGCCGCACGCGCTGCAATGACTTCTCGATCGGCATCGAGATCGAGGGCTGCGACGACCTGCCGTTCACCTCCGCCCAATACAACACCGTGGCCGCGCTGGTGCCAGCCCTGATGGCGACCTATCCGGTGCGGGCAATCGCCGGCCACAGCGACATCGCCCCGGGCCGCAAGACCGACCCCGGCCCGCACTTCGACTGGGACCGCTTTGCCGCCGGTGCAGCCGTGCCGCCAGGCATGTTGCCCTATCGGCACCCCTCCGAGTGATGGGTTCGTAACGTCATTCCCTGCGGTCGTGCGCACGTTCCGGCGCACATGCCCCAAGCAGGTGAAGGGCTATCGCATGCTCGCAACAATCAAAAAAATTTTTGTGAAATGTGCAGTTGCGAACGGTTTCGCCGAAACCCTTGTGAGTACTAGGCTCCCGGGCATGTGGCGCTGCCGCACCCGCCGGCCCGACCCTGAATCGACCCCGAAATAGCGGTTGTCAAGACTGGTCATTCGGATTCGTTTCACTATACTTAGCCCAGTTTTCAGCAGTACCCACTATATCTAGTAGTCAAACCGGGGGCTGGCCCAAGTGTGAGGTGGCGGTTGCGCAGTGAGCGCAACCCGTCCGGAAACCTCTGCAAGGCTGGCGAATCACAAAGAGTCCCTGGCGAAATGTTCACGCAAAGGCAGTTTGTCCGTGCGCGGTCACACCGAAACGGATCCTTCTTTTCCGCCGCATTTCGCCAGGGACTCTTTTGTCTCTTAAATCCAGGGTAAAAACAGGACTTCACATGCAAACGGCCCAGAACGAACTCACCACGGGTGGCGCCGCCGCCGGCGTTGCCAACCAGGCACCGAACGCACAGCAGACCTCCAGCGCCGCATCCACGAACTACCCGGATCACAAGATCATCCGTCGTAACGGCGCCGTGGTGGCGTTCGAGCCGTCCAAGATTGCCGTGGCCATGACCAAGGCCTTCCTCGCCGTGAACGGCGGGCAGGGCGCTGCATCCGCGCGCGTGCGCGAGATCGTCGAGCAACTGACCGATAGCGTGGTGCGCGCACTGGTGCGCAGCCGCCCGAGCGGTGGCGCTATCCATATTGAAGACGTGCAGGATCAGGTTGAGCTGTCCCTGATGCGCTCGGGCGAGCATGAAGTGGCCCGCGCCTACGTGCTCTACCGCGAAAAGCGCAAGGCCGAGCGCGCCAGCGCCAGCGCCGAGGCCGTGGCCCGCGTGCAGGAAGCCGGCATCAACATCAACGTGACCGACGCCGGCGTGACCAAGCCGCTGGACATCGTCGCCCTGCACGCCCTGCTCGACAACGCCTGCGCCGGCCTGGGCAAGGCCGTCAGCGCCGAGCCGATCCTCAAGGAAACGCTGAAGAACCTGTACGAAGGCGTGCCGATGACGCAGGTGTACGACTCCGCCATCCTGGCCGCGCGTACCCTGATCGAAAAGGATCCGGACTACAGCCAGGTCACCGCCCGTATCCTGCTGCACACCATCCGCAAGGAAATCCTGGGCGCCGAAGTGACGCAGGCCGAAATGACCACGCGTTACGCCGAGTACTTCCCGAAGTTCATCGCGCGCGGTATCGCCGCCGAGCTGCTGGACGAAAAGCTGGCCACGTACGACCTGGCCCGCCTGGGCGCCGCGCTGGACGCCAGCCGCGACTTCCAGTTCAATTACCTGGGCCTGCAGACCCTGTACGACCGCTACTTCCTGCACATCGATGAAACCCGCATCGAAATGCCGCAGGCCTTCTTCATGCGCGTCGCCATGGGCCTGGCCCTCAACGAAACCGACCGCGAAGCGCGCGCCATCGAGTTCTACCAGCTGCTGTCGTCGTTCGACTTCATGTCGTCGACGCCGACCCTGTTCAACTCCGGCACCCGCCGCTCGCAGCTGTCGTCGTGCTACCTGACCACCGTGTCGGACGACCTGGAAGGCATCTATGAAGCCCTGAAGGAAAACGCGCTGCTGTCCAAGTTCGCCGGCGGCCTGGGCAATGACTGGACCAACGTGCGCGCGCTCGGCTCGCACATCAAGGGCACCAACGGCAAGAGCCAGGGCGTGGTGCCGTTCCTGAAGGTGGTGAACGACACCGCCGTGGCGGTGAACCAGGGCGGCAAGCGCAAGGGCGCCGTCTGCGCCTACCTGGAAACGTGGCACCTGGACATCGAAGAATTCCTGGAGCTGCGCAAGAACACCGGCGACGACCGCCGCCGCACCCACGACATGAACACCGCCAACTGGATTCCGGACCTGTTCATGAAGCGCGTGATGGAAGCCGGCGAATGGACCCTGTTCTCGCCCGCCACCTGCCCGGACCTGCACGACAAGGTCGGCAAGGAATTCGAAAAGGCCTACCTGGGCTATGAAGCCAAGGCCGCCAGCGGCGAACTGAAGCTGTTCAAGAAGCTGCCCGCGCTGCAACTGTGGCGCAAGATGCTGGGCATGCTGTTCGAGACCGGCCACCCGTGGATCACCTTCAAGGATCCGTGCAACATCCGTAGCCCGCAGCAACACGTGGGCGTGGTGCACAGCTCCAACCTGTGCACGGAAATCACGCTGAACACCAACGACAGCGAAATCGCCGTGTGCAACCTGGGTTCAGTGAACCTGGTGGCCCACCTGGCCAAGCAAGCCGACGGCACCTACGTGCTCGACCACGCCAAGCTGCAGAAGACCATCCGCACCGCGATGCGCATGCTCGACAACGTGATCGACATCAACTACTACGCCGTCGAGAAGGCCCGCAACTCCAACCTGCGCCACCGTCCGGTCGGCATGGGCATCATGGGCTTCCAGGACTGCCTGCACGTGCTGCGCACGCCGTACTCCAGCGACGCCGCCGTCAAGTTTGCCGATACCTCGATGGAAGCGGTGTGCTACTACGCCTACCACGCCTCGACCGAGCTGGCCGAAGAGCGCGGCCGCTACAGCAGCTATGAAGGCTCGCTGTGGGACCGTGGCATCCTGCCGCAAGACTCGCTCAAGCTGCTGGCCGAAGAGCGCGGCGGCTACCTGGATGTCGACCTGTCCAGCACCATGGACTGGGACAGCCTGCGCGGCCGCATCAAGCAGCACGGCATGCGCAACTCGAACTGCATCGCGATCGCCCCGACCGCGACCATTTCGAACATCATCGGCGTGTCGGCCTGCATCGAGCCGACCTTCCAGAACCTGTACGTCAAGTCCAACCTGTCGGGCGAGTTCACGGTGGTCAACGACTACCTGGTTCGCGACCTGAAGGAACGCGGCCTGTGGGACGAGGTGATGGTTGCCGACCTGAAGTACTTCGACGGCTCGCTGGCCCGCATCGACCGCATTCCGCAAGACCTGCGCGACATCTACGCCACCGCGTTCGAAGTGGAGCCCAGCTGGCTGGTCGAAGCCGCCAGCCGTCGCCAGAAGTGGATCGACCAGGCCCAGTCCCTGAACATCTACATGGCCGGCGCCTCGGGCAAGAAGCTGGACGACACCTACAAGCTGGCCTGGCTGCGCGGCCTGAAGACCACCTACTACCTGCGCACCATGGCAGCGACCCACGTGGAGAAGTCCACCGTGTCGCGCGGCTCGCTGAACGCGGTGTCGTCGGGCAGCGACGGTGGCTCGGCGCTGGATGCTGCGGCGGCCTCGGCTCCGGCCATGCCGGAAGCGGAAGGCGCGGTCTGCACGATGCGCCCGGGCGACCCCGGCTTCGAAGAGTGCGAAGCCTGCCAGTAATCACACAGTACGACATAGCGTAGTAACCAACCACCCCCGGGGTTTGCTCCCCTCTCCCGCAAGCGGGAGAGGGGCCGGGGGAGAGGGCCGGCGCCACCACAACGTGAGCCGTCATCTTTGACCACCGCGCCCCCCAATCGAATCACGGAGAACAACATCATGCTGAGCTGGGACGACGACGTTCAAGCCACCCCGCAGGCCGCACCGCAGCCTGCCCTGCAACCCGCTGCATCGGCTGCCACCGCTGACCAGCAAGGCGTCCTGCCGCCGAGCGCCACGCAAGCCGGCATCCTGGGCAACAACCCCAACGCCGCCGCCGCGCAAAGCAACCGCCGCGTCAACGCCGCCGACAAGCGCGTCATCAACGGCTCGACCGACGTCAACCAGCTCGTCCCGTTCAAGTACAAGTGGGCGTGGGAAAAGTACCTGGCCGGCTGCGCCAACCACTGGATGCCGCAGGAAATCAACATGTCGCGCGACATCGCGACGTGGAAAGACCCCAACGGCCTGACCGAAGACGAGCGCCGCATCATCAAGCGCAACCTCGGCTTCTTCGTCACCGCCGACTCGCTGGCCGCCAACAACATCGTGCTGGGCACCTACCGCCAGATCACCGCGCCGGAATGCCGCCAGTACCTGTTGCGCCAGGCCTTTGAAGAGGCCATCCACACGCACGCCTACCAGTACATCGTTGAATCGCTGGGCCTGAACGAAGCCGAGATCTTCAACGCGTACCACGAAGTGCAGTCGATCCGCGACAAGGACGAGTTCCTGATCCCGTTCATCGACACGCTGACCGACCCGTCGTTCAAGACCGGCACGCCGGAAAACGACCAGAAACTGCTGAAGTCGCTGATCGTGTTTGCTTGCATCATGGAAGGGCTGTTCTTCTATGTGGGCTTCACGCAGATCCTGGCGATGGGGCGGCAGAACAAGATGACTGGGGCGGCGGAGCAGTATCAGTACATCCTGCGGGATGAGTCGTTGCACTGCAATTTTGGGATTGATTTGATTAACCAGATCAAGCTGGAGAATCCGCATCTTTGGACGGCGGAGTTCAAGGCTGAGATTACGGAGTTGTTCAAGAAGGCTGTTGATCTTGAATATCGCTACGCTGAGGACACTATGCCGCGTGGCGTGCTTGGGTTGAATGCGCCGATGTTCAAGTCTTACCTGCGGTTCATTTGCAACCGTCGTTGCCAGCAGATTGGGCTGGATCAGTTGTTCCCGAACGAGGAGAATCCGTTCCCGTGGATGAGCGAGATGATCGATCTGAAGAAGGAGAGAAACTTCTTCGAGACTCGAGTTATTGAGTATCAGACGGGCGGGGCGTTGAGCTGGGATTGAAGTTTTCCATCGTGATGAGGCTACGTCTTAGTCTTCTTCTGGTACTTGATACGTTGAGCTAAAGCTCGCAAGAGGTGTGACGATCGGAATGGTCGTCACACCTTTTTTTCTGGCGGTGTGTTGGGGAACTGCAGTTGCGGGTGTGTGAATTGAAGGCAATTTCAGTTCTGATGGTGGTTGGGGTTAAATAAATCAAAAATGACTGCACAAAACAAGAAGCTTTTAAAATTGCGTGACATCATCAACGAAAATCTTCGTACGCAGCTCGATAATGATCGCGTAAGTTACATCAGCACTGGGCACACACTCAGCGATGTTGCTGCTAAGCAGAGTCATTGCATTTTTGCACGGCGTGGTTGTGGTAAGACGCTATTGTTGCATCATTCTCGTCGCGAACTTTCGAAGGAGTTGCGGGCGATTTATGTTAATTGTGAGGACTTTAAACATCATTCCTTTCCTAATGTCCTTATCGAACTACTTCAGGCTATTTTCAATGAATTGGATAGAAATCTGTTGGGGTGGTTCGGTAAAAGCAAGGCACTAAAATCGACTCTGAATGAGTTGCGCTCCAGTCTGAGTGATTTGCGATCTGCTCCTGATTCTCAGGTCATTGACGTTAAGGCGAGCTCTGCAAATCAACAAGAAGGGAAAACTGCTGCCTCGCTAAAGGCAGCGGCCAAGAATGTCGTGATTAAGGTTAATGGAAGTGTCTCGCATGAGAAGCTGTTTAAAGTTTCCTCTGACATTGAGCAGAAGTATTCTCACAATGAAAATAAGCTACAGCGCCTCAATCACAATCTCCCTGGTTATAAGGCTAAGGTTCGAGAATTCTTTCAGACTTCCGGAAGGTTGAAATCGGTCTTCGTGCAGATCGATGACTTCTACCACCTTAATCGGGCCGATCAGCCCTTTGTCGCGGATTACATTCACCGACTTTGTAAGGATACTCCTCTCAAGTTTAAGCTCGCAACGCTCAAACATAACTCGGTTCTATATATTGAACGCTCTGGTCAGCCTATCGGTATTCAAGAGCGTCACGATTATCAGCCCATTAATATTGATTTTACCTTTGAGCACTTCGATAGGACTCTTTCCCAGAATAAGGGGATCTTTCATGAGTACTCGAGGATGGCGGGTATGGCTACGTCTGATTTCGACTCGCTCTTTAAGGGAGAGGGATTCTCGAGGTTGGTCTTGGCAGGTGGTGGAGTGCCTCGGGACTGTATGTCATTCTTCTTGGAAGCTTTGGATCGTGTGCGCGCTTCAGATCCCAATGGGAAGATTGGTAAAGATGTCGTTAGGTTCTTGAGTAAGGAGACATTTGAGCGACGAATCGAGGAGCTAAAACAGGATTCTGAGGGGCAAGATCAGGATGCACTCCTTCGGGGAATTTATGTAATTCGCGCTTTCTGTTTTGACAAAAAAACCAACGTATTCTTGGTGGCGGAGAACGAAATACAGAGTGATGATGATCTCAAGACTCTCTTGTATAGGTTGATGGACTATCGAATTATCCATAAGGTGGCGGGCTCACTCACACACAAGTCGAAAACCGGTTCGAACTACCAAGCATATTCGATTGATATTGGCTGTTATGCGTACATGAGGAATCTTCAGGGTCGTCTGACGGAGATTGATTTAACCGATAAATCGGCAAAAGAGAAGATGAGGTCAAGTCCAATCTTGGAGAGTAGCGAGTTGCGTCGGATATGGAAAGGTACTGAGGGGAAATCTGTTGAGGCCGTTTTGGCTGAGCAAGATGGCAAAGAATAGATCTAAGTGATAGTCCGACGCTGGTGACTTGAGAAAATAGATCCTTTCACTAGCCTGTGTTTTGCCGACAGCAAGGCTAAGCTTCGACGATCGTCCCACCAACGAGGCTGTGCCGTATTGTGCTGTCGCAACTGTGAGCGACGTCACTACAATCACCCAAATCGATATGGCCCACCTGGGGAATTGATTCGGTCAGTAGTTGCGTGACTCAAAGCCCATCTCCATTCTCGTTCAGCCTGCCATGGACCCGATGGAGCAGCGGCAGTTTCGTGTTGCGGAGGTGATGCGCGCCGCTGTCGCAGCGTCGTGCAATAATTGTTGCGAGTCATCAATACGATGATGGCGACATCAAGGAGATGGAAAAGGTGGAGTATTCGATTGATCGGTTTTGGAAGGCGCGGCTGAATGTAGTGCAGCAGCAGCCAGCGGTGACGACCCTACAGGGCTGGAGTTCTAGGACTCACCATTCGCAGTCGTTCGTCGAGGCCAATCTCTCGCTGCGCGATGGCAAGGATGATCTGTCCCAGCCCGTTTGGTTCATTGCAGCAGCTGGTGCCGTCGGAAAGTCGACGCTGGCACAGGAAATTTGTGCTGCGACTAGCGCGATCTACGTTGATCTCTCGCAAGCAGCTACGGTCGCAGGCAACTATCTGACCGGCGGTCTCGTGAATGCAGGTATTTTCGACGCATGGCGCACTGGGACAACGACGCTGCTGATTGATGCGCTTGACGAGGCTCGACTCCGCGTCACTCAAGCATCCTTTGAGGATTTTCTTACCGACATAGCCGGCGTCGCTCGCGGTCGGGCCGTGCCTATTGTTTTGTTGGGACGAGTCGGGATTGTGGAAGAGGCACGGAAGTTTCTAAGTGATCGATTCGATATTAAGCCGCCAATCTTTGATATCGAGCTATTTGACTTAGACAAGGCCAAATCTTTCGTCTGGAGTGCCCTTGAGCGGCTATCGTCGAAAGGGGCGATTGACGGACATGCTCCGTTTCACCACCTCGCTGGTTCCATGGCAGCACACGCCAACGTGTATCGCGATGCCATTGGCGACTTGGTTACACATCTTGCAGATGTGACCAATGCCGACGGGCGGCAGTTCGTCGGTTACGCACCGGTCCTTGATGCAGTGGCGACCGTTATTGCATCGGAGCCGAATCCGGCGAAGGTGCCGGGCGCCGTGGCGTCCGTGCTTGCCGGCAAGGTTCTTGATAGGGTAACGATGGTTGTAATGGCACGAGAGTCAGGAAAACTCTCGAGCCAAATGCACGAACGAGTACCTGGACTCACCGCTACTGACCTCTATTTGCCCCAAGAGCAGCTCGCGAGACTGGCGTCGGCCATACTGGGCGTCGGAATAGTGGGATTGCCCACTAGCCTTTCGCAGAGTGCGGTGGCCCACTACGAGGAAGCTGTGCAGAGCTTACTGCCTCAACATCCCTTTCTCGATAGCGGTTCGCTGAAGCCCGCCAGCGCCGTCTTTGGTGCATGCATTATCGCAGCTGCGCTGAGGAGCCATGACTCTGCTGTGGCGAAATCGGCTGAACGGTATGCGCAAGCAGGAGCCCATGCACCGAACCCATTCCTCCTCGATTTCTACCGGGACTCAATCGAAGCACAATCGGTACCCGCCGGTCACATCGGGCTGTTGTATGAGTCGCTCCAGGCCAAGGCCGGAGCGGGGGACGTGGTGAGGCTTTCCGCGGAGGGAGAGGATGGACTGAATCGGCTTGAAGTCGATATGAGTCTGGTCTCTTCAGAAGGAAGCGAGAAGCTGTACGAATTTAATGCATTTTCCGATGGGCCGCTTCGTTTTGGACGCCGCTTAAGCGGCGTCAACATCGACGCAGAAGGCGCAGACGTCGAGATCGGAGGAGGTGGCCAACTTGAATTGGTTTCGCCAATCACCATCCGAGCACGCAGCTTAATCCTGACTTGCGATGAAATGGTGGTGAAGCCTGACCCGACGCCAGAAGCCAAAGATCAGATCGTTTTTCTTGAAGCTAAGGAAGCTCTGGCAGAGATTGTGCGTGGTGTGCCGCTCATTCGTGATGGCGTAACTTTGCAAGTTGCATGGCCTGACTCCAAAATGTATCCATGGGCGATGTTCTCCTGCACGGGTTCGGAAGATGGCGATGAGCGGATGGCTGAAGCACAGAGGGTGCTACGTAGGCTGTGCATCTCGTTCCGTTCGCATAGTAAGGGACGCTTGGCGCGTTATAAGGGGAAGGTTGAGCACTTTCGGATGACGAAAGGAAGCTTGGGGGTCGCGCTTCGCGAGAAACTTCTCGCCGACGAAGTGCTGAGCCTAGAGGGGCCAATGTACTTCATGGATCCTGATGCGCTTGGGCAACAACTGGGTATCAGTTTCCAGGATCTGAAAATGAAGCGCTATTCACCCGCGACTCTTGCCTATCTGCGTGAACTCTTAGATCGCCTGCCCAACTGACGCTTGCGCGATAGATTTAGGCTTCATAACTAGGAGTTGGGGGCCTGTCATTCTTTTGTGCGCTTGGCCGCCGATTCTTAGGGGAGGCGGCCGGACAAAGCAACTGGGAGTGGTGCTGGGCGATCACCACTTCGTTGCTCCCCTGACGCTCTATGTTGTTACTCGCAGAGTTTTGGGGATCCGCAGCAAAGCATCTACGAATCCCTTCCCACTGGGGGCTATTCTGAGGAGATTACGACTACCTTATTCCGTACCTCCACCTTGAGCGCTTGCCCGATCTTGAAGCCTGCTCGTTCCAACCATACCCCACCTAACCGAATCCATGGAACGCATCGCATCCCACTATAGCGATTACCTTCAGTTGCCTTGACGCGGAAATGCCTGTAGCTGGTCGTAAATATGCGCACGTGCGCAGTGGAAGATATCTTCCGCATAGCGAACTCCCAATTCGAAACTTGGATTCGCCCGTGCAAACTGGGCGGCCGGGCACTTGAACACCGCCCGCAGATCGGCCCGCATGTTTCCCCTTTCGGGTCTTGTATCGATGCGCGCTGCCCGGCCTTAGCAGAAAGCTATGGAAGACACGCCACGACTGTCGGACGTGGCAACGCTGCGGGAGGTGTGTTCAGCACCGAGAGCTAGGCTAAGGATTGCGGATACTGCCGGCAATGAGACAACTCTGCATTGCGGTACCGCAAGCCACGGGCTTACGCCAATCGTTCCCGGGCACCTGGCTCATCGGCTGGCGAAAGCCCCTTTCTCCCAGATAATCCACGACATCGAAGCACTGGTCGAACGCCTGGGCGAGGCAGGCTGTGATTCAGTTCCGCCACTTGCACTTCCCAGCCGACTCCTCAGATACAGCGAACGAATGCCGACAGGCGGACGCCATCATCCCCAGATTGCTTCAGATGCTCCTTGCCCGTCAACCACGCGCGGCCAGAAACCGCTGCCAAATGGAACGACCAACTTCGTCATAGCGTCTTACTTCACTTCCGAAGGCGACACGATCCGCCACAGTCACAAGCGGCTCAGGCAAGAACGGATCGAACACTAGTTGCCGGATCGCCTGGTCGCCGAGCAGATAGGCTTCCTTGGCGGCCAACTCTACGGGTAACGTGTCGAGCTTGGCATTCGATTTCTCAAGCAGACGCCTGCTCTCGCGATAGCCTTTCACAAGCTCCTTCCCGTTCCATAGGCCGCGAGCCTTCGATTCCAGCCCGGCGTCGAAGTCTCGTACCGTAAAGACCGGTGCACTATTCTCGACGCCAAGGCCGTAGAGCCGTTCGCGCGTATGGGCGACGCCTCCGGCGAGGTTATCCGGCCGAACATACAGGCCTTCCTCGAGTTGTCGCATTCCGACGAGCGCAAGGGCGCGCTCACGTGCACGCAGGGCCGTACGATCGCTTCGTCCCAGGCCGGCGATCAAGACGGCTACCCATGTGCCATCCCAGGGACGCACTCGCTGCTCTGCGACTCGCCATGCGGATATGTCCTCACCCAGCGCCCGGCCCTCTGAGCCAAGCCGATACGTTCCTCTTCCCGCTGTCTCAATCAGATTGGCGCTCGCCAGGCGGGTAAGCGCAACCCGCGCATTGTTGTCCGAGATCCCGAAGAGCGCGCAGGATCGTATCGCGTCAGAGGCGTCGAGGGTCTCCGTCTCTGATGCCACCAGGAGCTTGAGAATCAGGCGGCGCGCTGCGGGACCGGGAGCACTTTCATCCAATGCAGCCTTTGATGCCTCAGCCATAGGGTAGGGTTCTTCCTAATATTACCTGTTTTTGCAAAACATGCGATGCTGTGTAATATACGAATCGCTTCCACGGATGAGAGTCTACCCATGTCAGCCAGGTCACAGTTCAGCACTCACGATGTCCAGAACCAGCCGTTGCCCCTGCCCGCGTATAACGCCTGGTCAACGGATCGCGCATTGCAGGAGGCCGTAGCGCGGCATGGCGGAGCATGGGCGAGCGAGCACCTTGCGGCCTATGGTGAAGTCACGGGCGGAAGAATGATGGAGTACGGCGAGCTGGCCAACCGTCATAAGCCGGTACTGCACAGCTTTGACAGGTATGGCCGGCGCATCGACACGGTGGAGTTTCACCCGGCCTACCATCAACTGATGGGCCACGCGATGCAGGGCCAGGTTCATAGCTTTTCCTGGCGGCACGAGGATCGGGTTGGCGCGCACGTTGCGCGTGCAGCCCTGGTGTACCTGAACGGCCAACCGGACGCCGGCACCAGCTGCCCGCTAACGATGACACATGCCGCCATTCCGGCGCTGCGCAAGTCTCCGGCGGTTGCAGGCGCATGGATCCCTCGCGTGACAGCCAGCGAGTACGACTCGCGCGCACTGCCTGCTCATGAGAAGACCGCGTGCACGATCGGCATGGGCATGACGGAAAAGCAGGGCGGCTCGGATGTCCGAAGCAACACGACGCGCGCGCATCTTCAACGGGACGGTACGTACGAAATCGTTGGCCACAAGTTTTTCTTTTCGGCGCCGATGTGCGATGCGCATCTGGTTCTGGCGCAGGCGGAGGGCGGCCTGAGTTGCTTTCTGATGCCGCGTGTTCTCCCTGACGGGTCACTCAATGCGGTCCGGATCCAGCGGTTGAAGGATAAGTTGGGCGACTGGAGCAATGCATCTTCCGAGGTCGAGTTCCAGGGAGCGACGGCGAGTCTCGTTGGCGAGGGAGGACGTGGCGTCGCGACGATTATCGAGATGGTCGCGCTGACCCGGCTGGATTGCATTCTCGGCTCAGCCGCGCAGATGCGGCAGGCAATTGTCCAGGCACTCCACCACACGAGTCAGCGCAAGGCATTCGGACGTTTGCTGATTGACCAGCCTCTGATGCGCAATGTCCTGGCCGACCTGGCACTGGAGAGCGAGGCAGCCATCGCGCTTGCGATGCGTATCGCTTCCGCTGTGGATGCGTCGCCGCGAGATCCGCATGAGGCCGCACTCGCCCGCATCGGGACCGCCATCGGGAAATACTGGGTCTGCAAGCGTACGCCTGCCCATATCAACGAAGCGCAGGAATGCCTGGGTGGGATTGGATACGTCGAGGAGAACATCCTGCCGCGGCTCTATCGGCAGGCGCCTCTGAACTCGATCTGGGAGGGCAGCGGCAACGTGCAGTGCCTGGACGTCCTGCGTGCTTTGCAGAAGGAGCCCGGAGTTCGCGACGCCTTGTTCAAGGAACTACACACGGCGCGAGGGCTGCATGAAGCCTATGACCGGCATGTGGCGTGGCTGCAAAAAGCCTTCGAAGACCAGACCGTCCTGGAGGCGCGCAGCCGGCTGGTGGTAGAGCGAACAGCAATGGCCCTTCAGGCGGCGCTGCTGTTGACCTCCGGGAATGATGAGATTGCCAATGCCTTCTGTCGCGCCCGCCTGGCACAAGAGTGTGGCTTTGCATATGGCACGCTGGACCCACAAGCGCCGATTGCACTGCTGATTAACCGCGCCAGTCTGATGATCTGACCTCCCGCCGCGAGCTGACGAACCCCTGAACCTCATGCCCCTGCATCTCTCGCAACTGCTTGCGCAGCGCGCCGCGCTGTCGCCGTCCCGCGAAGCCATTGTGTGCCCGCGCGGACGCTGGACCTTTTCTCAGTTCAACGATCGCTGTACACGGCTTGCTGATGCATTCGCCGAGCTAGGGGTTTCGGAAGGGGATCGCGTTGCGATCTACGCACGAAATGGTGAGGCCCTGGCCAATGCGGTGTTCGCTGCCGCTCGTGCTGGCGCGACTGCCGTGGTGTTGAACTGGAGGCTAAGCGCCGCGGAGCTGGCATACATCCTCGCTGATGCCGAGCCGTCCGCTCTCCTGTATGAGGATGAATTCGCTCCAGTCGTTGAACTGCTCATTGAAGCCCAGCCGCTGCGCGGAATCGTCCGGGTGGGAGAGCGTGGGCCTGGCGTCGATTACGACAGCATTGTGGACAGGTCCGGACCCCTGGCATCAGGCTCCCGTGAAGTGCGAGCCGATTTGCCGGCGGTCATCATGTACACCTCAGGCACGACGGGGCGTCCCAAAGGGGCGATGCTGTCGCACGAAGCCCTGATCTGGGCCGCGCATGGCAATGCCAATACCCTGGATTGGCGTCAGGATGCGCGATTCCTGCTCGTCGCACCGATGTTCCATATCGGTGGACTGTCGCCGCTGATTACCAATGTGCTGAAGGGATGCACCACCGTTCTCCGGGCAGACTTTGATCCGACGGAGGTCTGGCAAACCATCGCCGCCGAACGCATCACGAGCATGATGTCGGTACCGCTGATGCTTCAGGCAATGCTTGCGGTGGCAAAGGCGACGTCGGTTGACGCTTCAAGCCTGTCGTGGGTGAGTTGCGGAGCGTCGGCAGTACCGAAGGCGCTGATCGAAGCCTGTCTCGATCTGGGTATCAGCGTGCAACAGGTCTACGGAACTACCGAGTTCTGCGGAGCCGTGTCATTCTGGACCACCGAGATGGGGCTGGCGAAGGCACACTCGCAAGGCAAGGGACTTCTGCACGGCGAAATCAGAATCGTCAATCCGGCGACGGGAACCGCGCTGCCTGCGGAGGAGGACGGGGAGATCTGGTGCCGGGGCCCGATGGTCTTCTCCGGCTACTGGAGAAATCCGGACGCCACGCAGGCCGCCTTGCATCGGGGCTGGTATCGAACCGGAGATATCGGCCGCCTCGACAACGATGGCTTCCTGTATGTCGTGGACCGTCTGAAGGACATGATCATCAGCGGCGGAGAGAACATCTATCCCGCTGAGCTGGAAGCCGCGATCCGCACAGTTCACGGTGTTGCAGACGTGGCGGTGGTCGGGCGGGCGGATGCAAAGTGGGGGGAGGTCCCCGTCGCGTTTGTGGTGTGCAAGCCAGGCTCGTCCGTTATGGAGGCAGATATCCTGACCGCTTGCAGGCAACGGCTCGCCGGGTACAAGTGCGTGAAGGCCGTTGAGTTCGTCAATAGCCTGCCGCGCAATGCGGTTGGGAAGATCCTGAAGCAGGAGCTGCGGGCACTGCGGTGATCGTTGTGAATGTGTCAACCGTTCCCAGTTATCTAGTGCGTCGACTGTCGGAAGTATCTTTCCCTTAGATAGTCGAGATAGGTCCGATACTCTGGTCGACTAGCTGAGCAAAGGTCCCCGAAGATCGCCTGGTAGCTGATGGCCTTGAACTTCAGTTCATCGCCAACCAGCTCTTGGAACCTCCGGATCTCATCCCGATGACGCTCCCCGTGTGGTCCCGGCCAATCGAAGTACACATACCGCAGCAACCAACGGTCTCCGTACTGACGAGCAAGCGCAACTGCATGCATAAGTAGCTGCGGCGCGCCAATGTGCCGGAACGACTCCCGGCCCTCTTGCAGGGCTTCCGCGAGCGCACCGCTCCTATCAATTGACCTGAAGGGTCCTCAGCAACGAAGGAGGCCGTTTGCAAAAAGGCCCCGTATCTGCCGTTGACGATGGAGAAAATCTTGCTGGTCCATAGCTCCAGCGGCGCACTATCCACCGTATCTGCGAAGGCAGCATAAGTCAGTGGGGCTAGCAGTTTCATGTCACCTCTGGTGAAATTCCGTACCGGCAGTTCGCACGACGATCCATGTTCGATCTCAGAACATTCTCTTTCCCAAAGAGGCTCGACGTGCTTGGCAGTTTCTGATATGGGATATCGTGCTCCGTAGGACATGATGGTTTTCCGCTGTTCGCCAACTTACAGGGTGGGTCGTGGGATTAGTCACTCAACTCAGGCCTGGCCGCGACGGCGGATACGGCAAGGCGACTCCCAAACCGGAAGAACCGAGTCGAACTTGACGTAATACAAAGGTCCGCACAGTTTGCTTAGTGAAGAATCTTGCTTTCAATTGAGGCCATTTTCGGCCCCGATGAGCATGGCAAGGTGCCGCCGGAGACATGGAACTAGGCATCGGGTATGGAATCAATCGGACGATTTCCGAGAGTGATCCCCTCTTGGTCGACTCTGACCTATGACAACAGGTCGCCAGATCGATACCAGTGACCCGCGCCAAACACCGGAAGAAAGAAGTTGAAACTTCACTAAGGTACGCAGAGTCGCAAGGCGCTTACATCAACATGAATGACCCCGCCGTGCCAGCTGATCAGGTACGGGCTGACGAAGCCGCCAAAGTTCGCAAGGCTGTTGATCGCGCCGATGCACGCCGCAGCCGTCGCCCCGCCGAGGAATGCCGCCGGCAACGTCCACATGATCGGCGAGAAGCTGATGATCTCTGCCTGGTCACCCCGCGGCGTTCGCAACGCTCGGAGAATGCTCTTGGACGCTGCCGTTCGCGACGCGATATACGCGATCTGACGCCTGGACCAGCGCATGGCGATGCGTGATCACGATTAGCGTTGGTACGCGTTGCCGGACGCGCGCGAAGATTCGCGCCTCGCGTTCTGGGTCGAGCGATGAAGTGGGCTCATCCAGAATGATGACCGCCGGGCGGCGCGCGAGCGCACGGCCCAGCGCGACACGCTGGCGTTCGCCCCCTGATAGGGCCCTGCCTTGAATGCCAAGCTGGCGATCCAGGATATCGCCGTTTCCGTCTGCGGCTATCTCATGCAGTTCGAGCAAAGTAATGAGTTCGTGCAGCGCGTGGTCTGGCGGCGGGTTGTCACAGCCGTAGGTCAGATTCGCCCTAAGCGAGCCGGTGAGGATCATCGGCGCTTGAGGTGCGACAGCGACTTCGCGTGCGATGTCGCTGACGGACAGCTTGCCGACGTCCGCGCCAAAGAGGTAAACAGTGCCAGCCGCGGGGCGGGCGAGTCCGAGCATCAAGTGGATCAGGCTCGATTTGCCCGCGCCCGATGGCCCGGTGAGCGCGACGAACTCGCCCTGCCTGATGGTGATGTTCACGCCCTGCAAAAGCTGCTTCTCGCCTTGTGTGACATCAGCGTGCTCGATGCGACAGATTTCGGTCGCAGTTCGGTCGATGTGCTCGCTGGATTCGCCGCGCTCGATTGGCAGCTCCAGAAGGCCGAAACTCTCGCGAAGCGCGAGATGGTTGCGGCGCAAATCGGACAGCGATCCCGCGAGGTTAGTGAAAGGTATCGCCAGTGCCACGATGTAGCTGACAATCATGACGAAGTCGCCTGCGCGGAGTGCCGAATGGGTAACGCCATACGCGGTCGTCACCGTGAAGAGCGTAAGCACAAGGCCAGTGCAGATGGCTTGCGTCGCAAGCAGAAGCGCGAGCCGGGTGTTTCCGTGGGTCACTTTGCCGATATAGACATCAAGCGTGCGGTGCAACGCGGCATCCTCTCTCGCGTACGCGTTGTTGAGTTTGATGTCGAGCATGAATCCGAGTTTTTCAACAAGATGGGTCGACAGCATGTCGGCACCGCTGAAAATCTCTTCGTGAGCGCCCTTGCTTTTGTCCGCGAGGAACCATGTCGCGGCAAAGAGAAGCAACATGGATATGGCAAATCCTAGAGCGAACGCGCCGTCGGTCAATTGCCACAGAACGACGCTGGACAGTATCAACTGGAGAACAGTCGGGACTATTGCCCAGAACACCGTGAACGTGATTGCACTGAAAGCCGCGCGGCTTCGCGCGATGACTGAGACCAGCTTGCCTGGATCTTCTTCAGTCAGGCGCGGGTAGTCAACCCTGATGAGTCTGGCAAAGATGGCGTTATGGAATGCGGCATCACACCTTGCGAGAAGGGCCGCGGAAAGCATGGCCTTCAGCCAATCGAATGCGCGAGCGGTGGTCCAGGCGAGTCCGTACGCGGTTGCCAGAAGCACCGGCCAGCCTGTAGCGCTATGCGTGGCGTCTGCAGATAGAGCATTGGTTGCCTCACGCAAGAGGTAGGGGACTAGCGTTGACAATGCCGCGGACAGCCCTACAAATAGAGTTGCTCCGCCGAAGTGGATCGGCAAGGCTGGATACTTTCTGACCGTGATTCGGTAGGCGCAGATCCAGTCCTTATACAAGTCCAAAAGAAGCCTCATCGTCATCACCTCCAGCTATCAAAGTCATGTGAGGCCATCGACCAAGCTTTGGCATCGCCATGGCTTTGCCTCGTGAATGCGCGAGGGTGAGGTCAAACAGGAGCACGGCGGCGGATACAACGCCTGCATATCCGACGAACATATCGTCCTTTGTTGGCGCTGCGGCGATGTGAAAGAGGCCTAGCCCCACAAATGAAGCGGGCAACAATACCGAAGGTATCAGGAACAACCATCGTAGGGCCATTGCTCGGTCTCTCGTTGCCACAGGGGCTCCCCTTGGCTACCTGTCCGGCATCGGGCTGCCCCGACCCTCGGCAGTGTTCGTTGAACGATCGCAACATTCATGCGGGCATGCCGGCAGAAAATCGATGGAAGCGGATCGTGTGGGCGGAACCTGAGATCGGCGTGCTGTAGCTGGTTCCTGGATCCTCGATGTGAATGCGGGCTATGCCAAAGCCCCGATCCGCCAGGAATCGACGGACCGTGTCAGCTCTGTCATGAGCCAGGTGCTTGACGGCCTTGCTTGCCTTTGGCTTCATTGCTCCGTTGCCGCAAAGCCACCGAGTGGGGCGGCACTATGCTCTCTCACGTCCGCTGCAGCGATCGTCATCGTGAAGGGCCGCGAGGCATAGAAGACCGGCGCCGGCTGGCAGCCGCAGGCACAGATATCTCCGCTGAGTGCGACTTCCTTGCCCATGTCCGTACAAGGCACGCGTGGCCCGACGCAGACAATTGCGCCCGCGCGCCTGCATACGGGGCAGTACACGGCATCGCCTTCCCGGGCGGTGGGAGCGTTGTGCCAGAAGTACGAGTCGCTGCCGCTGGAAATGGTGGCGCCGTTGTTGGCCTTATCGCCTCTGATGAGATAGGTCCGGGTCACCATGGCGAAACCTCCGCACGCACGTGTACGTCAGAGATTGCTGATGGAGCGCAAAGGTCTGGGTAGGTTGGTCCTGGGAGAATCGCGCCTCTGATTGAGTCCATATCCGACTCCGATGAGCATGGCAAGTCGCCACTGGAGTCATGGAACAAGGTGCCCGGTACCGAGTCAATCAGGCAAGTCCAAAAATGGCGCTGGACATTTCCGCTTGCTGCAAACAGGGCAAAGGACGCGAACATGGCTATGCGCGGTCAGTTCTGCATCGCCAATGCAGACAACATTGCGGGCTATATCGCTTGAGATTCAATCCGGGAGTAAGAACGCGAATCCGGTAAGCGAGTTCTATGTGTCTACCGGCTTGTCCTCATCCGTGCTGTCCTGGGCCACAGCCAGTCCCGCAGCATTTCAATCCCGTGACGGGCCTGGCATGAAGTAGACCGTCTTGTGCAGGGGGGCAGGAAAAATGAAATCGTTCGCCTACAAGGTCGCAGCCCGTGTGCTGACTCCCGTGCTGCTAGTGGCCACCGGTGTCCTGGCCGTGTTCCTGTACCCCTTTCCGCTGTCGGGCGAGAACATGATGATCGACGTCATGTACATGCAGTACGCCTGCGGGGACTGCTACGTACAGTACCGGGTACTAAAGGCTGGTGGAGAGGGTGGCCAGATGCAAGCCAGAACGTTCGATAACGAGAACGATACCCCGATGCGGTTCATTGGCTGGGATGTCGTTGTTCTATACAAGGGCTCTGACCAGCCGCTTATCAAGTATGTGGACCCAAGCACCGCCTCACGCAATGACTGCATGAGCCCTGTCGTCCGCTTGCGGGGGCGGTTCAAGCGCAAGCTGATTAACATGCTCTTCTACACCGGCGACAGATACGATGGCATCTACTTTGATGCGGACACCGCATCGATCGTCCCGAACGGCATCCACGGCTGTAGGCCGAGTCCCGGGGCGGCGATCCGATAGTCGATCGATCCGGAGCTCCCCCGGCCTGACGACTGTGGATGCGGGCCGCGATGGTTTTACCTAGCCACCGTTGGATGGTGGATCGAGACTGCAGGCCGAAACGACTTAGCGTTCTTGTGGCGTGCGTTCGTCAATGCCTGTATGCCGGCGCTGCCTAGTTGATGATCCGGCCGTACTGCTGTCATGAGACATCGGCGCCGCCATAGAAGCGCACCTCGTCCGACAAAGGCCAAAACTCCCCGACGAGCCTTTCCCGCGGAAACGACGCAATCGCAGCCGTACTCAAGCCCTCACTGTCGACAGAAATGATTTGCCTGGCCACCGTCCGATATCCCGCCCGGAAGTGGTTGGCCCCCTTGATCGCAACGACCTTGTACCCTGTGACATCCACCCCATGCAGTACAAACGGCTCGACATCAAAGATCTGCTCGGCGCGCGAAGCCACGATGACATCGACGCCATTGATTGCCAGCCGACACATCGCGCCCAGGTCGAAGCGAACACCTTCAAACATCGAGCCAGGCCGATTGACGAAACGACCGTCCGTGATGCATTTCACATAGGCATCGGCCTCGATCGGCGCGCCCTGGAAGCGGCCTTGCTTGCCACCCAGCGAGACCCTGATCGTGGCCCCGACACCGGCGCGCTGGGCTTGTGCCACCACGGCCGCGTCGTTGATCGACGCGAAGCAGCACGTGCTGGCGGGCGGATTGGCGTCCAGTAACGCGCGAAGCAAATGCGTGCCGTCTCCGGGTGTGCCGCCCCCCGGGTTGTCTGCGTACTCGTTGACAACGACCGGGCCATCTGCCGCCGACAGGGCAAGGGCGATGCCCTGTGCAGGTGAAGGGAACGTCGGACAAAATTCCTCGCGATGCGACCAGATCCATTGCGCGACTTCGTCGGCGCAACGCTGCGCGAGTGCAGCGTCTCCGGTCGTGGTACACACGACCGCCGGGCAGGGCGCCGCGATATCCGCGTAGGGGAAACCGTGGAACCACGAGCAGTCGATTACGCCGGGCTGTGCGGCCAGCTTCCGGCAAACGTCGTTGACTTCCGCCGGGATGAACCCGTCTTGTGTCGTCACGATGTACGGCAGCATTGGCAGGCGTCGCGTTGCGGTGACCGGCGTGAGCCTTCCCCGAATCATCTCAAGCAGCAGCTTGACGGCTTCGACGCCCCGTTCATGGAAGTCGGTATGCGGATACAGCTTGCACGGCAACGTCAGGTTGCAAGCATCCCGCATCGCGTCCGTCATGTTGCCGTGCAAATCGTAGACCGCGGCAAGCGGTACACCTGGCCCGACCAGCGCGCGAACGGCAAGCGCCAGATCGCCTTCGATGTCCTCGGTGCCGTCGGCGACACCGGCGCCATGCAGGGCCAGCAGCACGCCGTCAACCGGCAGCGCATCGCGAATGCCATCAAGGATTTCCTGCTTCATGGCGGCATACGCGCCGGCTTCGATCGTGCCCGATGGCGTCGCCTGCCCGATGTAGGTGGGAACGAGCGTGGCGCCGGTCTTGCGCGCGCCTTCGATAAAGCCGCCCACTTGATGATTCGATTTGTTGAACGCCGCCAGGATTTCGTTGCCCCGATACTGCTCGAATGCGCGCAGTGGCGTCATGCCCGCGAATTCGGCGGCGTACGTGTTGGTCTCGTGGATGAGTCCGGCAACGGCGAGGCGGACGGGCGATTGGTCTGAAGTCACGGGAATGCCTCCGGGAGATGGGTTCTGCGCGCGATCAGCGGTTGACCTTCTTTGGATCAAAGCTTAGGGCGATCAGGGCGCCGGCGACAAGTGCGCCGGCGATGATGAAGATGGCCGGCGCGGTGCTGTGGTACGTATCGCGGATCCAGCCGATCAGGTACGGGCTGACGAAGCCGCCAAGGTTTGCCAGGCTGTTGATCGCGCCGATACATGCCGCGGCCGTCGCCCCGCCGAGGAATGCCGTCGGCAATGTCCACATGATCGGCGAGAAGCTGATGATCCCTGCCGCCGCGATAGACAGCGAGATTACGGCGAGCACAAGGTTCTGTCCCGCGAATGCGCTCGCCACGAGCCCAAAGGCACCCACCAGCATGATGCCGGCAAGGTGCCAGCGACGCTCTCCATGTCGATCCGAACTCCGCCCCACCAGCACCATGGCTACCACGGCCACGCAATACGGAATCGCGCTGAGCAGGCCGATCTGCACGCCATTGACCGCCCCTGCGTCCTTGATCAGCGTGGGCAGGTAAAAGCCGAGCGTGTACAACGCCATCATCGCCGGAAACGTCATCAGGATGATCTTGCAGATCCGCATGTCGCGCAGGATGCCGGTCAGCGGCATGTGCTCCCGGCCATGGTCATCCTGCGCGATATCGTTCTCGATCAACTGGCGTTGCGCGGGTGTCAGCCATTTAGCGTCCTTGACACGATCTGTCAGGATCCACAGGACGCCGATGGCAAGCGGGAGCGTCGGCAGGGCTTCGAGCACAAACACCCATTGCCAGCCGGCGTGACCGCCAACCAGGTGAAAGCGCTCCAGGATCCAGCCCGACAGAGGGCTGCCGAGCAGGCCGGCGATGGGAATGCCCGCCTGAAAGATGGCCGTGACCTTGGCGCGGCGGCGATTCGGAAACCAGTACGTCAGGTAGAGGATCACGCCGGGGTAGAAGCCGGCTTCGGCGACGCCGAGCAGGAAGCGTACCGTGTAGAACTGCCACGGCGTCGTGACAAATGCCATGACTCCAGAGAGCAGGCCCCAGGAGATCATGATGCGGGCAATCCAGCGTCGCGCGCCGACGCGATGCATGATGAGGTTGCTCGGTACCTCGAACAGCATGTAGCCGATAAAGAATAGCCCCGCGCCGAGCCCGTAGGCCGCCTCGCTGAATTGCAGGTCGGACAGCATGCTGAGTTTGGCGATGCCGATGTTCACGCGGTCGAGATAAGCGACGACGTAGCACAGCATCAGGAACGGGATGAAGCGCAGGGCAACCTTGCGATAGGTGGCGTCTGCAAATGCGTAGGTGTCAGGGCGCCCCTGAGCATCGGGCGAAAGCGTGGCGTGGTGCTCCATGAAAGCGTCTCCTTGTTTTTATTGGGGGCGACGATGAAAGGGTCAGGCTGCCTGTTGCACGGCGCCAGACGCATGACCGGCCAGCGTTTCCGCGTAATCCTGAAATCGGCGAAGCTCCTCCGGCGGAACCAGCGAGCCACCGGTGGCCCAGATCACATGCGTTGCGTCGCGCATGTCGAGCCCGTGATCGCGCACATACGCCTGGCCTTCGGGGGAGTCACGCAGCCAGCCGGGGCCACTGATGCCGGCCGCCGCTGACGGCTCGACTTCCACGCCCATCGACGTCTTGAGTGCGAGCAACTGAACGTAGAGTTGATCGTCGGGTACGGTGAACACGCCGGCGAGCTGGGAAGCCATCAACGGACTGACCAGATGGGATGCCTGGCCGACGGCGAGGCCATCGGCATCGGTCCGGTTATCCAGGCCGATGTCGTAGACGGATACGGGAGCGTCCGCACCCGAGGCCAACTGCACTAGTACGCACGGCGAGGCCACGGGCTCGGCAAAAAAGCAGTGCACATGTTCCCCGAACAGTGCCTTGAGCCCGTAAGTGATGCCACCGGGGGCGCCGCCGACGCCGCAGGGGAGATAGACGAAGAGTGGATGCGAGGCATCCACGACGCGGCCAGCCTCGGCCAGTTGGCGCGCCAGGTGGCGTGCTGCGGCGGCGTATCCGAAGAAGAGCAGGGCGGAGCGCTCGTCATCAACGAAATGGCAGCGCGGCGCCGCCAGCGCTTGCTCCCGTCCCGCAGCCACGGCTTCCGCGTAGTCACCCTCATGTTCCACGACGCGCACGCCGCGTTTGCGCAGACGGTCCTTCTTCCACGCCTTGGCGTCCGCGGACATATGCACAACCGTATCGAATCCGAGCGCAGCCGCCATCACGCCGATGCTCAAGCCGAGGTTGCCGGTGCTGCCAACCGTCACCGAGAATTGCGAGAACAGCGCGCGCGCTTCCGCCGTCGCCAGCACGCGGCGGTCACCATCAGGGTCGAGGATGCCGTGCTCGATTGCGATGGACTCAGCAATCGCCAGCACTTCATGAAAGCCGCCGCGTGCCTTGATGGAGCCGGCAATCGGCAGTTCGTCGTCTCGCTTGATGAACCACGCGCCCTCGGCGCCATCGTTGCCAATGAGCGCGTGCTGGAGCGCGGTGGCAGGCATCAGTTGCGATTCCACTTGCCCATCGCTTGACGCCAGTTCGGGAAACAGCGTTGCCATGAGCGGTGCGCAGCGCGCAAGACGTGTCTCGGCTGCCTCGATCAGTTCTGTCGATGGGGCGGAAGTCGGCAGGGGTTGCCCTAGCCTCGGATTCAGCCAAAGCAGCGGCTGTCTCGATTGAAGTCTTGCTAATAGCTCTGGGGTCAACGGCAGCGTGGCCATCAAGTCCTTCTCCAAGGAATTCCTTATGAGCCATGATCGTAAGCGCTGCAGTCGTGCAAAAATAGCGATCGTTTCTAACGCATGCATTAGTCACACTAATCCCAATGCAGCTCGACTCATCTGTTCTCGGCGCGCTGCGGTGTTTCGAAGCCGCGGGTCGCCTGCTGAGTTTCACCAAGGCAGCCGAATCGCTGAGCCTCACCCAAAGCGCGGTGAGCCAGCAGATTCGCCATCTGGAAGACCGTCTCGGCTACATGCTCTTCGTGCGCCAGCCGCGCAACCTGAAACTGACGCCAAAGGGCGAAGCGCTGTTCGAGACGACGACGCGCGCTCTGCATGACATCCAGCAGACCATCCAGCGACTCGGCCTGCCAAACGCACCGTTGCAGGTCAATTGCCTGCCGTCGTTTGCGCTGCAATGGCTGATGCCGCGCCTGACCGAGTTCCACCGCGAGCAGCCGGATGTGTCCGTGCGCCTGAAAGCCGAGTTCCAGGCCCTGGACAGGCAATCGATGGAGGCGGAAGACATTGACGTGGCAGTGCGCTATGACCCGGTCCGCTACAGCCAGTTGCGTGCGGACGTCTTGCTGGACGAGTACCTGATTCCGGTGGCCACGCCCGAGTACCTTGCCCAGCATCCCGGGCTATCTGACGGGGTGTCGCTCGACGGCGTCGTGTTGCTGCATGACGCATCGCCATGGGTCGGTGCAGCCGAGTTCGTGGAATGGCGCACATGGCTCGAGGCGTTTCACCCGGCATGGATTGCGCAGCTGGAGGGGCCGCAATTCAATCTGTCGAGCCTTGCGATCAGCGCGGCGCTGAACCACCAGGGCGTGGCGATGGGACGTACGGCGTTGGTCTATGACGAGCTCAGGAGTGGACGGCTGGTGGATGTCTTCCGCAAGCATGTACGCGCGCCGGCGCGCTACATGCTGCTTTCTCGTAATCCTGAGGACCGGCGCGTGACCATTTTCTCTTCTTGGCTCAAGGCAGAGTGTGCGCGCTTCGATATTGCGCGGATGGAGTTGCTTTCGTTGGGCGGGGTGTCGCGGGGAGCTGGACAGGACTGACTGCCACTGATCCACGCGGCGCGGGCCACCCCATGAGATTCAGGCAGGCCCGCGCAGCGCTTCCCATCGAAACACGGCATCACGCCAGAGCGCCGTCGAGATAGGGATCGACATTGCGCGCGGGATCGTTCGAGGGCCACGTCCGGTCCCGGCCAGCCAGGGAGCGGGCGCCGTCGGAAAACGGATCAACGCTGCGAGCCGGGTCCGCCGAGACACCCGTGCGGTCCAGGCCGGCCAGCGAGCGGGCGCCATCCAGGAACGGATCAACGTTGCGTGCACCGTCGACAAACGGGCTGCGCGATTCCTGCACCGAGCGCGCACCGTCGGTGTAGGGGTCACGTGCATCGCTGACGGAGCGGGCACCATCGGTGAACGGGTCGCGTGCGCCAACCTGTGAGAGGCCGGCGGCCTGTGCGCCCGCTGCAGCAGCAACCAGGGCGATGGAGAGGACAAAGCGCTTGGCGATGTTGGTAGTCATGATCGATTTCCTTTAGCGGCTGACAGGGTATGGGTCCGGTGGGGGCTGCATCGTGCAGTTCGCCGTGGGCCCGTGGAAAGCATTAAAGGAGACCGATGTATCGCGCCTGTAGGACGCAGCGGCCGGATTTGTCGGCGTGCGTATCGTTGGTGGGGCGTAATACAAAACCGTACAAAGACCCCGTCCGGGAACACGTCGGGCAGCGGGGACCACCCCGAATCGCCGTTTGTTCGCCGGTCATGCCGGATATCCCGGCACGGTTTCGCGGGAGAATCCCGCTTGCTGACACCGCTTCATGAGTGGAGAATGGCGCAGCCCGCGGCAGAGCATTCCAAGGCACTTCGAAACCGGATTCCTTGCGCCCGAACGGTAGCTCGCCCCCCAAACGACGCCTACTTAGCGCCGACCATCGTGACGTCCTCCGCACCCTTCCGCGCGCCGCGCCTGCATTTCGACCTGACCACCATCCAGCTCTTCATCGCCGTAGCCGATCAGGGCAGCATCACCCGCGGCGCGGCACGGCTGCATCTGGCGGCCGCAGCGGCGTCCAGACGCATCCTCGAACTCGAATCCCAACTCGGCGTGTCCCTGTTCGAACGCCTGCCCCACGGCATGGCCCTGACCGAAGCCGGCCGCGCACTGCTGGCCCACGCCCGCGGTATCACCCATACCGTCCAGCGCATGCAGGACGATGCCGCCTCTTTCGTCGGCGGCGACCTGGGCGTGGTGCGGGTGGCCGCGCCAAAATCGGCGGTCATCCAGTTCCTCCCTTTCGACATCCAGCGCTGCAACACCACCTGCCCCGGTGTCCGCATCGACCTGCAGGAAATGAACAGCCAGGAAGTCCAGCAGTCGTTGCGCCGTGGCACCGTGGACATCGGCATCTATGAAGGCAGCCTGGGCGTGATCGACCTGCCGACCGAGCCGTATCGCGATGACCGGCTGGTCCTGGTGGTAGCGCGCGGCCATGCGCTGGCGCGGCGCAAGCAGGTCACGACGGAGGACGTGCTGGACTGCGACCTGATCGTCCTCGGCGAAAGCTCGGCCATCTCCATCGGCCTGGAGCGTCTGGCGGAGGAAGCCGGCCGCGTGCTCCATATGCGCATGCGGGTTGGCGGCTTCGACAGCATCGCCGCCCTGGTGGCGCAGAACCTGGGCGCCGGGGTAATGCCGGAGGCGATCGCCGGCGAGGTCGCAGCCGGCAGCCGCTTCGTGCGATTGCCCATTGCCGAGCCTTGGGCAAAACGGAAATTCGTGCTTTGCCACAGGCCCCATGGCGCACTTTCTTCCGCCGCACTCAGCGTTCTGAAAGTGCTTGCGCAAAACGCGAAACCAGAATCCCAAAAATAGCGATAGCCCGCGGCGGGCGCATTGCGGAAGATGACTCCATAACGATTAGTACAACGGAGACACGCAATGCAGCGCAGACAATTCATCCTGGCCGCGGCGGCCGGACTGGCGATGCCCGGGCTGGCGCGCGCCGCAGCTGACGTGCAAGGGCCGGTGCGCATCATCGTGGGTTTTGCCCCCGGTGGCGGCACGGACGTGCTGGCGCGCGTGATCGGGCAGAAGCTCGGGGTCATGTGGAATACCAGCGTGGTCGTGGAGAACAAGCCCGGCGCGACCGGCGCGATCGCCGCCGCCTATGTGGCCAAGCAGCCGCCGGATGGCACCACGCTGTTGATGGCGCACGTCAACAGCCATGCGATCGCTCCGGCGCTGCTGGACGTCAAGTACGACCCTCGCACTGATTTCACGCCGATTTCGATGGTGGGTGTCACGCCCAATATGCTGACCTGCCGTCCGGAACAGAAGGTGCGCACCGTTTCGGACATCGTGGCGCTGTGCCGCAAGAACCCGGGCAAGATTTCCTTCGGCTCGTCCGGCATCGGCTCGGCGCAGCATCTGGCGCTGGAGCTGTTCCGGATGCAGGCCAGGATCGACGTGGTGCACGTCCCGTACAAGGGCTCGGGCCCGCTGGTGGCGGACCTGATCGGTGGCCAGATCGACTATGCGTTCGACACGATGACCGCCGCCACGCCCTTTATCCAGCAGGGCAAGGTGATCGCGATCGCGCAGACCCGGCTCAAGCGCGCGGCCAGCCATCCCAATGTGCCGACGCTCGCGGAGTCCGGCTTCCCCGGCCTGGACGCGGCGTCGTGGTACGGGCTGGTGGGGCCGAAGGGCATGTCGCCGGCGCTGGTGCAGCGCATGAACGCGGACGTCAACCGCGTGCTGGCGATGCCCGATGTGGCCGAGCGGCTCAAGAGTTTTGGCGCCGAGGACTCCGGCGGCACGAACCAGCAATTCGGCGCCTTTATCGCGTCGGAGTCCACCAAGTGGGCCAAGGTCGTGAAGGACGCCGGCGTGAAGGCTGAGAGCTGATGGCGCGGAGCCGTCGCTCCCACGTACGCCGACTTATCGAATTTCCCAGGAAGCACCCGATGATCGATTCCACCGATTCCCGCGCGCAAGCGCCTGCCACCAGACTGCCGCTGTCCGGCGTGCGCGTGCTCGACGTCAGCCAGGTCATGGCAGGGCCCTACGCCTGCATGCTGCTGGCCGACCTCGGCGCCGACGTGATCAAGATCGAGCCGCCCCAGGGCGGCGACCAGACGCGCGGGTCGATGGGGTTCAAGATGAAGGGCCCGGACAGCATGGGGTTCCTCAACATGAACCGCAACAAACGCAGCGTCACGCTGGACCTGAAGACCGAGTCCGGGCGGCAGGTGCTGTATCGCCTGGCGGAATCGGCCGACATCCTGGTGGAGAACTACCGCCCCGGCGTGATGAAGCGCCTGGGGATCGACTACGACACGCTCGCCAGGATCAATCCAAAGCTGGTCTATTGCAGCATCTCGGGCTTCGGCCAGAGCGGGCCGTGGGCCGGGCGGCCGGGCTTTGACCTGATGGCGCAGGCGATGTCGGGCGTGATGAGCGTCACCGGCTATCCGGGCGGCGCGCCGGTGAAGGCAGGCGTGCCGGTGGCCGATATCGGCTGCGCGCTGTTCGCGACCTACGGCATGCTGGCGGCCTACATCGGCGCCAAGGAGACGGGGAAGGGGCAGTATGTCGATGCGTCGCTGTTCGACTCGGCGCTGGCGTTTTCGGTGTGGGACACCTGCGAATACTGGGGCACGGGCCGCGAGCCCGAGCCGCTGGGCACGGCCAACCGCATGAGCGCCCCTTACCAGGCGATGAAGGCCGCCGACGGCTACTTTGTGATGGGGGCCACCAACCAGAAGCTGTGGCAGCTGCTGTGCAACACGCTCGACCGGCAAGACCTGCTCGCGGATGAGCGCTTTGCCACCGTGGCGCTGCGGCTGGCCAACCGGCAGCCGCTGATCACCGCACTGGAAGAATGCTTTGCCAGCCAGACCGCGGACTACTGGATCGAGCAGCTGCTCGAAGTCGGCATCCCGGCCGGGCCGATCCTGACCTACCCGCAGGCCTTCGACAGCGAGCACGGCCGGCACCGCCAGATGCGCATCGAGATCGATCATCCGATCGAGGGCAAGGTGCCCAATATCGGCTTTGCGGTGAAGATGGGCGGCACGCCGCAGCAGGTACGGCGCCCGCCGCCGCTGCTCGGCCAGCATACGGAAGAGGTCCTGGCCGAGCTGGGACTGTCGAAGGACGAACAGCAGTCGCTGGCCGCGGCCGGCGCGTTCGGCGCATGAACGCCGCAGTGCCGCCGGGAGGCGGTCAATCCGAGTCGAGCCAGCGCGACGCCGGCGCTGGCAGTGACGGGCAAGTCCGGCTGACGGTGCAAGGGCAGGTCGCGACGCTGACCTTTGATCGCCCGGCCGCGCGCAATGCGATGACTTGGGCGATGTACGAGCAACTCGGCACGCATTGCCGCACGCTCGCGGCGGATAGCAGCGCGGGCGTGCGTGTGGTGGTGCTGCGCGGGGAGGGCGGGGAGGCCTTTGTCGCGGGTACGGACATAGCGCAGTTCCGGCAATTCTCGAACGGCGATGACGGGCTGGCCTACGAAGCGCGCATCGACGAGGGCATCCGCCTGGTCGAACAGCTGCCGATGCCGACCTTGGCCGTCATCGAGGGCTGGGCGGTGGGCGGCGGGCTGGCCGTCGCGACTGCCTGCGATTTCCGCGTGGCGACGCCCAAGGCCCGCTTTGGCGTGCCGATTGCCAAGACACTCGGCAACACGCTGTCAGCGCTGAACCTCGCCAAGCTGCGCGCGGCGTGGGGCTTGCAGCCGGTGCGGCGCATGCTGCTGCTGGCGCAGATCCTGGATGCCGATGCGGCATTGGCGTGCGGGTTCCTGGAGGGCGTCCACGCCGCCGAGTCGCTGGAGAGCGAGGTCGCTGCGCTATGCAACCGGCTCGCCGCGCTGGCGCCTGTTACGCAAACGGTCGTCAAGGAGGCATTGCGGCGGCAGACCGTGGAGGCGGTGGCCGATACCGATGACCTCGTGCGCTTGTGCTACGGGAGCGAAGACTTCCGGGAAGGGGTGGAGGCATTTGTAGGCCGGCGGCCGCCGGAGTGGAAGGGGCGTTAAATGTTCTGGCTGGTCCGGCGCGAATGACGGTTCGCGCCGGACCATTGCCGTTTGCCGCAATGCGGTTTCCGTCGCCTCAGCGGCATCCGGCTGTGTGCCCGCATCACCGCGCGGGCACTTCATAAATCAGCCGTACATACTTCGGCGCGGGCTGGCTGTCCACCACCACGCCGCCCATCGCCTCCGCAATCCGCCGGCTTGCCCAATTCTCTTCCGCCACCGGATAGATGAACCGCAACGGCTCCAGGGCGGCCATCGCCCAGTCCTTCACCGCCAGCACGGCCTCCATTCCGTAGCCGTGGCCGTGGGCGTCTTCCCTGATCCAGATGCCGAACTCCGGTGCCGGCGTATCGGCGTGATGCAGCCCGGCCAGTCCCAGGAATTGGCCGTCATTCGCCCCGCGGATGGTAAAGACGTAATCCGACCCATCGCCCATCGCCGGCAGCCATGCTTGCCAGACGTCGCGGAATGCCGCGGGGGATGGGGCGGGGTCCCATTCCATGTAGCGGGCCAGCGTTGGCGTGATGCAAGGCCAGACTTCGTCGGCATCGGTGCCGCAGAAGGGGATCAGGGCGAGGCGTGCCGAGTGGATCAACGGTGCGGACATGGCGGTCTCGGTGGGAAGTCGGGCACGATCATTATTGCGCACAAGAATCCGTTCCGTCGGTGTACGCTTTGCTTTGCTCAAGTGGCTGCTATATCTACGGGAGGTGGTTCCATGTTGTTTGCTGTTCGCTTCCATGATGATCCATCCAGACTGGAGGTGAGGAAGGCGTTCATGCCGACGCATCTGGAATGGCTTCGTCAGCATCAAGACGAAGTGATTGCGGCTGGTTCGCTCAGGGAGGATCCACAAGAGGCGCCGATCGGAGGATTGTGGATTGTGCGCGCGTCGGATCGCGCAGCAGTCGAATCATTGCTTCGGTCGGACCCATTCTGGACGGAGGGCCTTCGTGAACGCTTTGAGATCCACAGTTGGCACCGTGCTTTCGACGAGGCGGTAACGCTATGATTCTCTGCGATGACACTTTCGACCTTATGCAACAACAAATCCCTATCTGCGCCCGCATCCGTCTGACGCCGGAGTCGCTCGCGCGCGTGCGCGAGTGGGCGGCTCATATTTCCACGCACGGTGCCGAGGCACTGGGAACGCTTCGCGCCGAAGGCGTTTCCATCGAATCCGTGTTCCTCGATACAGCGCCGGATGGCGACTACCTCGTCTACTACATGCGCGCCGCATCGGAAGAGCAGGCTGCTGAAGTGGCCCGTCACTCCGTCGCAGAGATCGACCGCTATCATCAACAGTTCAAGCGCGATACTTGGGCCGAAGTAAGACGGCTCGAGTTGCTGGTCGATCTCGCTACGACCTGATTCCAATACCTGTGGGGCCGCTTAGTCCTGCGCGTATCCTGCGAGCCTTATGAGCCAAGCCCCTTCCATCCGTCCTTTGGTCGCCAGCGATATCGAGCATGTCGCCGCGATTCATCAAGTAGCATTTCCGCGTCAATTGGAATCACTGCTTTGGATATCCTGCAACGCTGCCGCCTATCCACGTATCCGTTACTTTGTCGCAATTGAAGACGGGAAGATCGTCGGCTACATCCAGTGGGCTGAGAAAAGCGGCTTCCGTAAGGAGGTCGTCCTCGAGCTGGAACAGATGGCGGTGCTTCCCGAGAACAGGGGCAGGGGCATTGCGCGCGCGCTTATCAGGCAGTCATTGCCGCAGGTTGCTCGTGAGCTTGAGAAGCGAGGGGCAGCAATCAAGGCGGTCATGGTCACGACGCGAACGGACAATGCTGCGCAACGGATCTATGCGTCCATGCTGGGTGCAATACCGAGGGCGATCATCCCGGATCTGTATTCGGCCGATGAGGTGATCATGATCGCGCTATCGCCTGACGGTAGCGGTTGGTAATGTTGGCAGACATCTCGACCTCAGCTGCCTGACCGGTACTGCCGGGGAAAGGCCGCTAGCGTACGCCCGAAAACCATACCGATTGCAGAATTGTCTCGGTGCCGTCTTAAGTCTTTCCTTTCACACTCCATCGATTCATAGGCTTTTGTCCAATCTTTGGTTGTCAGTTGACAACTTGCGTGGGCAGGCCTAATCTTTGGAGGCAGGAATGGTTCGGACCAGGCACCCTAAGAAGGATATCGAGGCAGCGCTAAGGCACGCAGAGTTGCAGGGCTGGCGCGTCGAGCCAGCGACGGGTACTGGTCATGCGTGGGGGCGTGTTTACTGCCAGAGCGACGACCAGTTATGCCGGAACGGCGAGTTTTGTGTTTTCAGCGTCTATGGCACGCCCAGGAACCCATCCAACCACGCCAGCCGGATCAGACGGATCGTGGACAACTGCGCGCACCGGCACAGCCGCGTACCTTTGGTCAATCTGCAACAGCCGAGATAGCCATGGAATATTCTTTCGCCCTCCGATATCAACTATCGCCGGATGACAACGACCCCGATGCACTGGTCGAACGCCTGTACGAGGCGGGATGTGACGACGCAGTCGTCGGGACGGGCGTGGCACGCCGGATTGCAGTGGCCTTTGACCGCGAGGCGGAGTCCGCCATGGACGCCATCATGAGCGCGCTCGCCGACGTGAAGCGTGCCATACCATCCGCAATGCTGGTTGAAGCCGCGCCGGATCTGGTCGGCCTGACGGATGTTGCCGATGCGATCGGAATGTCCCGCCAGAACATGCGCAAGCTGATGATTGGCCATGCCGAATCGTTTCCGCCGCCGGTGCATGAAGGCACCAGTTCGCTGTGGCATCTGCGCGAGGTCTTGTTGTGGATGAGCAAGAGCGGCTACGAGATAGACCGGACACTGATTGAAACGGCGTCCACGACCATGCAAGTCAACCTGGCAATGCGCGTCAGGGACGTGAGCCCTGCAATGGAGCGCCAGTTCCGGCCGTTGGTGGCCTGAGCAGCGCATCAGGTTGCTCCCGTCAGCGCACTACAACCGACAACGACTATCTGGATGCGGCGGGCCAGCCCAACAAACCAATTTGCCGCATTCTTGAGAATCGTGTCGACTTTTCCGGGTCAAGCGTCTTGCGCCGACCGCGGCAATTCGAGCACCAGCGGCGGCGCCAGCCGCTGCTCATCGCAGTTGTTGCCGTCACCGCCACGGTCCACCACGGCAAAGTACGAAGCTTCCCCGAGCGCCAGCAGCATGTGGTGCCATACGCCGGCGCGATAGTTCACGCCCTGTCGCCCGTTGGTGATGAAGGCGCGCAATGACGCTGGCTCCAGCGTGTCGCCGGGCGGCGCGACCACAACCACAAAAGGACGCTCCGACAGCGGGATGAATGCCTGGCTCCCCAGCGGATGGCGCTCCATCATCGAGATCTCCATCGGGAAGGTGTAGGGGCGCGCCTCAAACAGGTTGATCAGGGCGCGGCCCCCGCCCAGTTCCACCGTGGCGAGATCGTGATGGCGCGTGACCATGCCGCCGTTGATCGGGAATGCAGCGGGATCGTCGGCGGGGCGCGCCGCGATGACGTCGCCGAACGGCGCGAAGGCATCCGCACTGAGGGGCTGCGGGCGCAAACGTACCAGCGCGGACGGGTCGATCGTGGGCGGGCTATGGGATGGCATCGAGTCTCCTTGCTTTTGCGGCATGTCCGGCGCGGCGGCGGTCGGGTTTCCGGTGAGGCCGTCCGCAACTGGTCAGACCAGTTGCGGCAATTGTGGCGGAAGATGTCTTGGCACGCAAGGGCTGAGCCACAGCCACTGGCGTGATGACACAGGCGTCGACAAGATCTCGCGTCGGGCGGTCGTTTGTGGGTGATCAAGCAGACAGAGGGATTTCCCCAGCGAGTTCGCGCCTTGACAGCCATATCTTCGCTCCCTACCATTCGGCAACTACTGGTCAGACCGGTATGACTAAGTGGGAAGCCATGCCAGCCGACCAGCCTGTGCTCCACGCCGACCCCCAATAATTCAAGGAGACCCTCAATGACCCCAACCGAAACCGCCCCGGCCGGGCCGGATGCGCTCGCCCTGCCGCAGGGCCACGCGCAGGCCCGCGAAGATGCGGTGTACCGCAAGGTGGCCTGGCGGCTGCTGCCATTCCTGATGCTGTGCTACGTGGTCGCCTACCTGGATCGCGTCAACGTCGGCTTTGCCAAGCTCAACATGCTGGCCGACCTGCAGTTCAGCGAAGCCGTCTATGGCCTGGGCGCGGGGCTCTTCTTCATTGGCTACTTTTTCTTCGAGGTGCCGAGCAACCTGCTGATGCATCGCATCGGCGCCAAGGCCACCATCTCGCGCATCATGATCCTGTGGAGCCTGATCTCCGCCGCGATGATGTTCGTGCAGACCACCACGCAGTTCTACGTGCTGCGCTTCTTGCTGGGCGCGGCCGAGGCGGGCTTCTATCCGGGCATGATCCTGTACCTGACGTACTGGTTCCCGTCGCATCGGCGCGCGCGCATGGTGGCGTTGTTCATGGCGGCGATTCCCATTTCCGGCATTTTCGGCGGGCCGCTGTCGGGCTGGGTCATGGAGGCCATGCACGGCGTCAACGGCTTGCGCGGCTGGCAATGGATGTTCCTGATCGAGGCGGTGCCGTCGCTGCTGGTTGGCGTGGCGGTGCTCTGGTATCTCGACAACAACATCCAGTCGGCGCGCTGGCTGACCGACGACGAAAAGGCCCTGCTGGCGCGCAACATCGCCGCCGAGAACGCGCAGAAGTCCGCCCATATGTCGCTGCGGACCCTGGTGACTGACTCTCGCGTGCTGAAGATGACGCTGATCTGCTTCTGCACGGTGATGGGCCAGTACGGCCTGACCTTCTGGCTGCCGACGCTGATCAAGCAAACCGGTGTGAAGAGCGTGCTCGACGTGGGCCTGCTGACCGCGATTCCGTTCGGCGTCGCGGTGGTGTCGATGATCCTGGTCAGCCGCAGTTCCGACCGCATGCGCGAGCGCCGCTGGCACCTGATCGTGCCGTTCTGCTGCGCCGCCACGGGGCTGGTGCTGAGTACCGTGTTCAGCCACAACACCGCGCTGTCGCTGGCTGCGCTGGCGCTGGCCGCGGGCGGCAGCCTGGCGACCTCGCCGCTGTTCTGGAGCCTGCCCACGTCGATCCTGTCCGGCGTCGGTGCGGCGGCGGGGATCGCGCTGATCAATTCGTTTGCCAACCTGGCCGGCTTTATCAGCCCCTTCATGATCGGCCTGATCAAGGATGCAACGCAGAGCACCGACGCGGCCATGTTCGTGCTTGCCGGGGTGCTGCTGTGCGGGGCGCTGCTGACGTATTCCGTGCCGGCCAAGCTGGTTAACAAGTAAAGGCAGCGGCCGCGCGCCTGGCAGGCGGCGGACGGGGCGGGTTTGTCGGCTAGAATTCCCGGCAACCGTCCTCGCGCCGCCGATTTGCCACCAGTTCACGTATGACCGGATCTTCCTCTTCCGTCGCCAACCAGGCTGTCAGCCTCATCCAGCAATGGGTGCGCGACGGCATCTTTCCGGTGGGCACGCTGCTGCCCGCGCAGCGGGAGCTGGCGGCAAAGGTCGGCATCAGCCGCGCATCGTTGCGCGAAGCGATTTCCACGCTGCAAGGGATGGGCGTGGTGATGGCGCGCCCGGGCAAGGGCGTGTACGTGACCGCCGTGTCGCCCGCGGCGGAGGCGCAGGCGACGCCGCCGTGGCGCTTCGCGGCCACGCATTCGCTGATCGACATCTATCAGCTGCGCTTCGCGCTGGAAGGCTTGACTGCCCGCCTTGCCGCACTGGCCATCTCCACCGACGAAATCGAAGAACTGCGCCAGAATGCCGCGGCCATGCAGCGCGCGATCGAGGCCGATGCGTACGATGAAGCGTCGCAACTGGATTACGAGTTCCATACGCTGATCGTGACGGTATCGGGCAACCAGGTGATCCGCGAGATCCTGCGCGAAAGCGCCGAGGTGATGCGCGAAAGCCAGCGCCTGCCGTACTACCGGCGCGGCGCGCGCAACGCCACCTTCACCGAGCACAGCGGGATCATCGAAGCGCTCGCTGCGCGCCAGCCGGAGCAGGCCCAGCGCGCCATGGAGCGCCACATCATGCTGGCGGCCCGGCGCGCCGGCGTGCATTTCCCGACGGGCGACGAGAAAGAGGATTGAGGCCAGGTCGGCACCCCTGTGCGCTGGTGCCGCGATTCCGGCGTCTGACGCAGTGCCGGCTCAATCCAGCCGGATGTTGTATTCCTTGATCACATTCCCCCAGTAAGCCTGGTCGGCCTTCGCCACCGCCGCGAACGCGGCCGGGCGCGATGTCTTGACGATCAGTCCGAGGTCGGCCATGCGTTGCCGGATATCGGCCGCGGCCATCACCGTCTCCACATCCGCGGAAATCTTCTCGACGACAGGCTGCGGCGTTCCGGCCGTGGTGAACAGGCCGAGCCAGGCCGGGCCGTCCAACCCCTTATAGCCGAGCTCCTGGAAGGTGGGCACGTCGGGCAGCATCGGCGCGCGCGCGTTGCCGGTCACGGCCAGCGGCTGCAGCTTGCCGGTGCGCGCATGCTGGCGCACGGTCATGGGTGACAGCGTACCCAGCGAGATCTGGCCGCCGATCAGGTCGGTGGCGATCGGGGCTTCTCCTTTGTATGGGACGTGCAGCAGCTCGGCGCCGGCAACGGCCGCGAACACCTGCATATAGAGATGGGCGCCGGTGCCGATGCCATGAGTGCCGTAGGAAATCTTGTTCGGCTGCGTCTTGGCCAGGCTGACCACCTCGGGCAGCGTGCGCGGCATGGCGCTGTTGGCGGTCAGCACCAGGCTGGAGGTGCACAACTGGCCGATGGCGGTCAGGTCGCGCAGCGGATCGAACGGGGGCTTGGCCACCATGTACGGCGTCTGCACCAGGCTGGGGAGCGCCAGCAGCAGCGTGTAGCCATCCGGCGACGCCTTGGCCACCACGTCGGCGCCGATCATGCCGCCGACGCCCGGGCGGTTCTCGACGATGACCGGGCGCTGCCACAGCTTGCCGAGCGGTTCGCCGAGCGCGCGTGCCAGCACATCGGTGGCGCCGCCCGGCGGGTAGGGCACGACCAGCCGTACCGGCTTCGACGGATAGTTCGACACAGCGGACTGTCCTGACTGGGCCCGGGCATGGCCAAGGCCAAGTGCCGAAGCCGTGGCGGCGAGGGAGCCTGCCCCCAGCCACTGCAGGGCTTTGCGTCGGTCAGCTTGCATGGTGTTTCCTCCTGGTTATGACGTCCTGGTTGTCTTGTCGCGCCTTGCGCGCATGGAAAACCGCAGCGTACGGGCCGCTGCCGGCGCGGCACATCGGCGCTATGGACGAGACGTTGGGGCGGTATTTACCCCGAGGAGCAAGCACTGATGACATCGTCGCCGTGAAATCTTTCAACACGCGCGGCAAGAAATCTAAATTCCCTTTCAGTACCCATTCTGTGACGATACCCGCAGGTGCACGATTGCACCTTTTTTGTCTTTGGCGGAGGACGTCCTATGGCAACCCGCAAGCGCAACGGGCTCCATTCACGCGCCCCGGCGCGCGGCGCAGCGCAAGCGCTGCCTGCCTCTGCTGCGGCGCCGCATCGACGCCGCGGATTCCTGGTTGCCGTGCTGGCCTGTGCGGGCATCGCGGCAGGTGCGGGCGGCAGCTGGTGGTACGCGCAGTCGAGCGGCGGCACAGCGCGTGGGGTGGTGGAAGGCGACGGCAAGAACGGCCCGTTCGGCATGGTCCGTGTACCCGGCGGCGAATTCCTGATGGGCAGCGACAGCAAGATGGCGCAGGCCAACGAGAAGCCGGCGCACAAGGTGCGCGTGCATGCCTTCTGGATGGACAAGCACCACGTCACCAATGCCGAGTTCCGCAAGTTCGTCGAGGCCACGGGGTACGTCACCACGGCTGAGCGGGCGCCGGACTGGGAAACCCTGAAGGTACAACTGCCCCCCGGCACGCCGCGTCCGCCCGACAGCGCGATGGTGGCCGGAGGCATGGTTTTTGTCGGCACGCCGCGTCCGGTGCCGCTGCAGGACTACTCGCGCTGGTGGCGGTACGTGCCTGGCGCCGACTGGCGTCATCCGGGCGGCCCCGGTACCTCGATCGAAGGCAAGGACGACCATCCGGTGGTGCAGGTGTCTTACGAAGATGCGCAGGCCTACGCCAAATGGGCCGGCAAGCGCCTGCCCACCGAAGCTGAGTGGGAATTTGCCGCGCGTGGCGGGCTGGAGCAAGCCACCTACGCATGGGGCGACCAGTTCGCGCCCGCCGGCAAGCAGATGGCCAACGTCTGGCAGGGCCAGCAGAGCCAGCCGTTCCCCGTTGCCAGTCCGGTAGTCAGCCAGGTAGTCAGCCAGGTTGTCAGCCCCAAGGCCGGCGGCGCGCTGGGCACCAGCCCGGTCGGCACGTTTCCGCCCAACGGCTATGGGCTGTCCGACATGACCGGCAATGCCTGGCAATGGGTCGCCGACTGGTACCGCGCCGACCAGTTCCGGCGCGAAGCCGGCAAGGCGCAGCCGATCGAGAATCCGGCCGGCCCGCTGGCTTCGTGGGACCCCGGCGAGCCGGGCGTACCGGTCAATGCGCCCAAGCGCGTGACGCGCGGCGGCTCGTTTCTCTGCAACGAAGACTACTGCCTGAGCTACCGCCCCAGCGCACGGCGCGGGACGGATCCGTTCAACAGCATGTCGCACCTTGGCTTCCGGCTGGTGATGGACGACAGCCGCTGGACCGAGATGCGCCGCAATGCGCCCCATATGCCGCTGGCAATGGGTGGACAGCCGCAGCCGGCGGCACGCTGATGCCGGGCCGCATCGACACGAGACAGGAGCAAGCGTCATGAGCATGCCCAACAACAACGCCTTGCGCGCCGGCGCATCGCGCAGGACGATCGCCGCACTGTGCGCCGCGCTGGTGCTTGCCGGCTTGCAGCTTTCCGGCTGTACCGCGCCCGCCGTACCTGCGGCCCCCGCAGCAGCGGCCACTGCAACCCAGGCGGCGCTGCCCGCGGAACAGGCCCTGCCATCGTGGCGCGACGGCGCCGCGCGTCAGGCGCTGCTCAAATTCGTGGCCGACGTGACGCGCCCGGGCTCGCCCACCTTCGTGCCACCCGAGGCGCGCGTGGCGGTGTTCGACAACGACGGCACGCTTTGGAGCGAGCAGCCGCTTTACTTCCAGTTTTTCTTCCTGCTCGACCAGGTCAGGGCTGCTGCGCCGCAGCATCCGGAGTGGCGCAGCAATGCCGCGTTCAAGGCGCTGATGGCCAACGACATGAATGCGCTGATGGCAAACCAGAAGCAGCTGCTCGGTCTGATCACCACGGCCAACAGCGGCATGAGCGTGGACGAGTACGACCGCACCATCCGAGACTGGCTGTCCAGGGCGCGCCATCCCAAGTTCAAGCGGCCCTATACCGAGCTGGTCTACCAGCCGCAGCTCGAACTGCTGTCCTACCTGCGTGCCAATGGCTTCAAGACCTACATCGTGTCCGGCGGCACCATCGATTTCATGCGGCCCTGGAGCCAGCAGGTCTATGGCATTCCGCCCGAGCAGGTGATTGGCTCGTCCCAGGCGGTGCGCTACATGGTGCGCGACGGCAAGCCCGTGCTGGTGCGCGATCCCAAGCTCGACTTTATCGATGACGGCCCCGGCAAGCCGGTCGGCATCTACCGCCATATTGGCCGCCGGCCCATCCTCGCTGTCGGCAATTCGGACGGCGACTTGCAGATGCTCGAGTACACCGCCGGCGGCGACGGTCCGCGCATGGCGGTGCTGGTGCATCACGACGATGCCGAGCGGGAGTTCGCCTACGACCGCCAGTCCAAGGTAGGCAAGCTCGACAAGGCCCTGGATGCGGCCAGAGCAAAGGGCTGGGCCGTGGTCAGCATGAAGCAGGACTGGCAGCAGATTTATCCGGCCGGCAAGCCATGAGCACGATGAGAGCAGCAGTGAACCGACCGTAACGGGTCAATGAACGGAGGCGGAACATGCACCGAGTTGAAGCAGGCATAACGAAAGGGCGGGGCTCCAGGCTGGTGATGCTGGCCATGGCCGCCGCCGTGTTCACGATCGCGGGCTGCGGCAAGAAGGAGACGCCGCCCAAGGAACAGCAGCCGGCGGCACAGGCGCCTGCGGCGGCGCCGGCACCCACCGCGGCCGAGCCAGTACCAGCCAGGGAGAGCCCGCCGGTGGCGGCCACCGCGCCGGTTGCCGCGGCTTCGGCGCCCGCGCTGGCGGCCACCGCGCCGTCCGGCAAGAAGCCCAACATCCTCGTCATCTTCGGCGATGACATCGGACAGACCAACATCAGCGCCTATAGCCACGGTGTGGTGGGCTATCGCACGCCCAATATCGACCGCATCGCGCAGGAAGGCATGATGCTCACCGACTACTACGGCGAGAACAGCTGCACGGCCGGCCGCTCCACCTTCATCACCGGTGAAGTCGGGTTGCGCACGGGCCTGCTGAAAGTCGGCATCCCGGGTGCGCCAGTCGGCCTGCAGGCGCAGAACGTCACCATCGCACAGGCCCTCAAGCCGCTTGGCTATGCCACCGGACAGTTTGGCAAGAACCACCTGGGCGACCGCAACGAGTACCTGCCGACCGCGCATGGCTTCGACGAGTTCTTTGGCAACCTCTACCACCTGAATGCGGAAGAGGAGCCCGAGCGCCCGTACTATCCGAAGAACGACGCGGCCTGGGTGAAGGCGAACGCGCCGCGCGGCGTCATCCGTTCCTTTGCCGACGGCAAGGTGGAGGATACCGGCCCGCTGAACCGCAAGCGCATGGAGACCATCGACGACGAGACCACGGCGGCCGCGATCGGTTTCATGGAGAAACAGGTCAAGGCCGACAAGCCGTTCTTCGTGTGGATGAACACTACGCGCATGCACCTGTTCACCCACGTACGCGAGTCGAGGCGCGGGCAGAGCGGCATGCCGGGCAATGAATATGCGGACGGCATGATCGAACACGACGGCGATGTCGGCAAGCTGCTCAAGTCACTGGATGACCTGAAGATCGCGGACAACACGATCGTGATCTACACGACTGACAACGGCCCGAACCAGTTCAGCTGGCCAGACGCCGCGACCACGCCGTTCCGCAGCGAGAAGGACACCAACTGGGAGGGCGCATTCCGCGTGCCGGCGATCGTCCGGTGGCCCGGCCGCATCAAGCCCAGTACCGTGTCCACGACGATGATGTCCGGGCTCGACTGGTTCCCGACCCTGCTTGCCGCGGCCGGCGATACTGACATCAAGGACAGGCTGCTCAAGGGCACCAGCATCGGCGGAAAGTCATTCAAGGTTCACCTCGATGGCTACAATTTCCTGCCATACCTGACCGGTCAAACCAATACCGGGCCCCGCCAGGATTTCTACTACTTCAACGATGACGGCGTACTGGTGGCGATGCGGCACAACGACTGGAAGTTCGTCTTCTGCGAGCAGCGCCGGCCGGGCGGCTTCGAGGTGTGGACGAACCCCTTTACCTGCCTGCGCGTGCCGAAGGCATTCAACCTGCGCATGGATCCCTATGAGCGGGCGGATATCGTTTCCGATCAGTACTATGACTGGACCGCGAAGAATGCCTACATGATCAGCTATGCGTCGTCGCGGGTAGCGCCGTTCCTCCAGACATTCAAGGCCTATCCACCCAGCCAGAGGCCGGCAAGCTTCACCATTGACCAGATGACCGAGGCGTTGATGAACTCCCTCGACAAGGGGGCGGCGGGAGGAAAGTAAACCTCCCGGCGAACCTCTTCACCAGGATCACACCATGGGAGAAGCGCATGCCGGCGCAAGCGCCGGCAAGCAGCAAGCGCGGCATAGGTCCGGCAAACCGCGACGCGTGGAAAGTGCTGCCTTGCAGGCAGGGCAGGGTCAGTTGGCACCTCACCGCGCCATGCTGGCGCCTGCCCTGCTGCTTTTCGCGTCCGGCGCGGCCGGACTGATCTACCAGGTTCTCTGGATCAAGCAGCTCGCGCTGGTGGTCGGCGTGGATGTCCACGCCGTCACCACCGCCGTGGGTGCGTTCTTTGCTGGGCTGGCACTGGGCGGCTGGCTATTCGGGCGCGTAGCCGATCGGCACGCGCAACCGCTGCGGCTGTATGCGTGGCTCGAAATCGCCGTGCTGGCGCTGGCCATTGGCGCCACGCTGGCGCTGGCGCGTGCCGCCGCGCCGTTCGCGTGGCTGGAAAGCCGTGTTGGCCTGCTGGCCTGGGCGTTGCCGTTCGTGCTGGTGATCCTGCCCGCGGCGGCCATGGGCGGCACGCTGCCTGTGCTGATGCGTGTGCTGGCGTCGCGCGCGGGCCAGGTCGGCACGCATGGCGGACGCCTCTATGCCGCCAACACCGCAGGCGCCATTGCCGGCACGCTGCTGGCGGGCTTCGTGCTGATCCCGTGGCTCGGTATCACCGGCAGCGCGCTGGCCGCGGCCACGCTCAACGGTTTTGCTGCGGTGGTCGCGCTGGCCCTGGCTTCGCGTGCGATGCCTGCGCAGGAACCGGCCGCCACCGCTGCCGCGCCGGCATCTGCAGAGCCCGCGCGCGATGCTGGCGACGGGCGGCTGGCGCTGGTGCTTTATGCCGCCGCGGGTGGAATCGCGCTGGGTTATGAAGTGGTGTGGTCGCAAGCCATCGTGCAGTTCATCAGCACGCGCACCTTTGCCTTCACGGTGGTACTGGCGACCTACCTTGCGGGCCTTGCCATCGGCAGCGCGCTGGCCGCGCGGCGAGCCGACCGTGCGCGCGATCCGTGGGGTGCGTTCGCGATGCTGATCGCCGCCGCCGGGCTGGTGGCGCTGCTCGAAATCGTGGTGCTTGGCGAATGGCTGCTGCGGGCGCAGTCAGCGGTATCGGACTGGGTGCAGTCGGCCACTTCGAGCGGCCTGGCGGCAGCCTGCGCGAGCTTCGCGGTGGCGGCGCTGAGCGTGGTGTTCGTGCCCACACTGCTGCTGGGCGCCGCGTTCCCATTCGTGCTGCGCGTGGGCGTTGACAACCACCGGCTCGGCGCCGGCGTTGGCGCGGTGGTCGCGCTCAACACCCTGGGCGGCATCGTTGGCACGGTGGTGGCGGGGTTTGTGCTGGTGCCGAGCATCGGCCTTGTCCATACGCTGTCGCTGCTGGCCGTGGGTGCCGGCATGGTCGGCATCGTCGCGGTCGCGCTCGGCTCGGGTGTGCGCAAGCTGGCGCGCTGGTCTGTGCCGATGGTGGCGGTCCTTGCGGTGATTGCCGCGGCGCTCGCGCCTGCGGACCGGCTCGCCACGCTGTTGGCGAGGGCGCGTGGCGGCGAGATCGTGTTCTACGAGGAAGGCCGCGGCGCCACCGTGGCGGTGGTGAAGCAATCGTCGCCGAGCCACACGTTCAACCGCCTCTATATCCAGGGCGTGTCTAATTCCGGTGACACCATGACGTCGCTGCGCTACATGCGGTTGCAGGCGCTGCTGCCCTTGATCGTGCACGGCGGCACGCCGCGCTCGGCGCTGGTGATCGGCCTCGGTACCGGCATCACCGCCGGTGCCACGCTGCCGTATCCAGGCCTCGAACACCGCGTGGTGGCCGAACTGCTGCCGCCGGTGCTGCGTGCCGTGCCACAGTTCCAGGGCAACTTCGGCGTGGCCGGAGACAAGCGCGTCGATATCCGCCTGCGCGACGGTCGGCGCGAACTGCTGCAGAGCGAGCAACGCTACGACCTGATCACGCTGGAGCCGCCCCCGCCTTCGGCCGCAGGCGTGGTCAACCTGTACTCGACCGACTTCTATCGCCTCGCCGCGGCCCGGCTGCAGCCGGGCGGACTGGTCGCGCAATGGCTGCCGTTGCCCACGCAGAACAACGAAGACACGCGTTCGCTGGTGCGCAGTTTCCTCGACGTGTTTCCGCACGCGACGCTGTGGACCACCGAACTGCACGAGATGATGCTGGTGGGCTCCCTGTCGCCGATCACACTCAGTGCGGCGCATATCCGCCAGCGCTTTGCGGAGCCAGAAGTCGCGGCGGCGCTGCGGGCGGTGGGCGTGGCGTCGCCCGCAGCGCTGCTGGCGACCTGGGTGACGGACCGCGCGGGCCTGGAGCGCTATGTCGGCGATGCGCCCGCCGTGACCGACGACCGCCCGCGCATCGAATACGCGGCGTGGGTGCGGCGCGCCGAGTTCCCGCAGGTCCTCCAGCGCCTGCTGACGCTGCAGACCGAGCCGCCGCTGACGGGTGCCGATGCAGGGCTGATCGCCAATATCGCGCTCGAACGCGAAACGCTGCACACCTTCTACACCGCCGGCCTCGACGCTTACTACGGCGACCGCGACGCCTGGGCGCTGCATATGCAACAAGTCATGCGTACCGATCCTGACAACCCTTACTACGCCTGGTTCGGAGGTGGCCGCCGAACACCCGGCCCGGCGCCATCGAGGAATGCCCCATGAGCACCCGTGACGACGTGCTGGCATTGCAGCAGCGGATGGGCGAAGCGATCGTTGGCCAGCAGCATATGATCGAGCGCATGTTGCTGGGCCTGCTGGCCGATGGCCACCTGCTGGTGGAAGGGCTGCCGGGCCTGGCCAAGACGCGTGCGATCAAGGTGCTGGCGCGGAACCTGGAGGCGAAGCTGTCGCGCATCCAGTTCACGCCTGACCTGCTGCCGGCCGATATTACGGGCTCCGAGGTGTACTACACCGAGGGCGGCAAGGGCGAATTCCGCTTCCAGGCCGGGCCGATCTTCGCCAACCTGGTGCTCGCGGACGAGGTCAACCGCTCGCCGGCCAAGGTGCAGGCGGCACTGCTCGAAGCGATGGAAGAGCGCCAGGTCACCGTCGGCGGCGTCACCCACAAGCTCGACCCGCTGTTCCTGGTCATGGCCACGCAGAACCCGATCGAGCAGGAAGGCACCTACCCGTTGCCCGAAGCGCAGATGGACCGCTTCCTGATGCACGTGAGCGTGACCTACCCCGAAGCCGACGCCGAGGTGCAGATCGTCGCGCTGGCGCGCGCCGAGGAGTCCGGCGCCGCCGCCGCTGCACAGTCGGGCTCCATGCAGAGGCTGGCACCCGAAGTCATTTTCGCCGCGCGGGCCGAGATCCACGGCATCCACGTGAGCGATGCGGTCGCGCGCTACATGGTCGCGCTCGTGCATGCCACGCGCGAGCCCAAGACCGTCGACGACGAGCTGGACCGCTGGATCCAGGTCGGCGCGAGCCCGCGCGGATCCATCGGCCTGGACAAGGTGGCGCGCGCGCATGCCTGGCTGCACGGGCACGACTTCGTCTCGCCCGAGGACGTGCAGGCCGTGGTGCACGAAGTGTTCCGCCACCGCCTGATCCTGTCGTACGAGGCGCACGCGGCCGGCGTCAGCGCCGATGCCGTGATCGACCGCCTGGTGCAGCAGGTGGCCGTGGCCTGACCCGCCGGGCGGCATCATGCGTTCCCACCTTGCCTCGCTCGGCCGTTCGCCGGTGCCAGCCGGGCGCGGCCAGGCCACGCGCGCGCAGCCCGGCGTCAGCGTCGATGCCGCGGCGCTGGCAGCGCTCGAAGTCGCCGCGCGCGATTTCCATTTCCTGCCGCGCCAGCCGGTGCACAGCGTGCTGGCGGGCCGGCATGCGTCCAGGGTACGGGGGCGCGGCCTGACCTTCGAGGAGCTGCGCGGCTACCTGCCCGGCGACGATATCCGCAGCATGGACTGGCGCGTCACGGCGCGCACCGGCAAGCCGCACGTGCGCGTGTACAGCGAGGAGAAGGACCGGCCCGTGCTGCTGCTCGTAGACCAGCGCATCAATATGTTCTTCGGCAGTCGCCGCGCGATGAAGTCCGTGGTCGCGGCAGAGGCTGCGGCGCTGGCCGCGTGGCGCGTGCTGTCCGAGGGCGACCGTGTCGGCGGCCTGGTGTTCGGCGACGGCGGATGCACCGAGCTGGCGCCGCGCCGCAGCCGCCAGGCCGTCGAGCACTTGCTCGGCGAGATCGCGCGCCATAACCAGGCGCTGCGTGCCGATGCCCCAGCGCGGCGCGGCGCCGGCCAGCTCAATGCCGCGCTCGAGCGCGCCGCACGGCTCGCGCGGCATGACCACCTGGTCATCGTCATCAGCGACTTCGACGGACATGACGCGGCCACGCGCGACCTGATGCTGTCGATGAGCGCCCGCAACGACCTGCTCACGATGCTGGTCTATGACCCGTTCCTGCTTGAACTGCCGGACTCCGGCCACCTTGTCGTCAGCGACGGCGAGCTGCAGGTCGAGCTGGGGTTCGGCCACGCCTCGACGCGCAAGGGCATCGCCGAATTCGTCGATGCGCAGAGCCGCAACCTGCTGGCCTGGCACCGTGCCATCGGCGTGCCGCTGCTGCCGCTGTCGGCCGCGGAGGAAACGCCGCTGCAGCTGCGCCGCCTGCTCGGGCAAGCGCTGCCGCAAGGCCAGGGAACGCTGCGTGCCCGGCAGGGAGGGCGGCCATGAGCGACCTGACGCACAGCACGGCCGCGCCCGACAGTGCCACGATTGCCGGCGATCTCCAGCAGATGGCCGAGGTGGTCGTGCCGCCGCCGCCGTCGTGGCGTCCGCAGACCATCGGCTGGCCCGTGGCCGGCGCGATCGTGCTGGCGCTGCTGGCCTTCGCAACCTGGCGCTGGTGGCGCCACTATCGCGCCAATCGCTACCGCCGCGAGGCGCTGGCCGAACTGTCGCGATTGCGCGCGGGCATGTCCGCGTCGCCGCAGGCGCGCGCGCAGGCGCTGGCCGCCATGGCGGAACTGCTCAAGCGCACAGCACTGGCGGCGTGGCCGCGCACAGAGGTGGCCAGTATGGCCGGTGCGGAGTGGGCGCGGTTCCTGCGCGCCCATGCGGGCAAGGCCGGCGCGGCGGTGCCGATGCTCGCCACGCTCGTCAACGACGCGCAGTATCGCGATGCCGGGGCGTTGGCGCAATGGCCCGACAGCCAGGTGACGGCCACGGCCGCGGCCTGCCAGCAATGGATTGCCGGCCACCATGTACCAGTTTGAATATCCTTGGCTCTTCGTGCTGTTGCCGCTGCCCTTGCTGCTGTGGTGGCTGTTGCCGCCGTATCGCGAGGAAAGCCCTTCGGTGCGCCTGCCGTTCTTCGGCGAGGTGGCCAGCGCCGTGGGACTCAAGCCGGCACCGGGCGCGGTCGTGCCGCGCAGCAACTGGCTGCAGCGCATCCTGGCGCCGCTCGCGTGGGCACTGCTGGTGACGGCGCTGGCGCGCCCGCAGTTCCTGGAGGCGCCGATCGAGAAGGTGCAGCCGGCGCGCGACCTGCTGCTCGCGCTGGACCTGTCGCAGTCGATGGATACGCAGGATTTCCGCGATCCGGCCGGCGCGCGGATCCCGCGCGTGCAGGCGGTGCGTGAAGTGGTCAGCCGTTTCGTGACGCGCCGGCCGGGCGACCGCATCGGCCTGATCGTCTTCGGCGACGCGCCATACCCGCTGGCGCCGTTCACGCTGGACCATGCGCTGGTGCAGACTATGATCCATGACCTGATGCCGGGCATGGCCGGGCCCAGCACGGCGCTCGGCGACGGCATTGGCCTTGGCATCAAGATGTTCGACCAGAGCCAGGCGCCCGAGAAGGTGCTGATCGTGCTGACCGACGGCAATGACACCGCCAGCAAGATGCCGCCCGAACGCGCCGCGGACATCGCCAGGCATCGGCATGTGATCGTGCATACGATCGGCATCGGCGATCCTTCCGCCGAGGGCGAGCAGCGCGTCGATCTCGGTGTGCTGCAGCGCATCGCCGCGCAGACGGGCGGACGCTATTTCTTCGGCGCCGACCAGGCGGGGCTCGAAAGCATCTACGCGACGCTGGACCGCATCACGCCGCACAACCACAAGACGCTGTCGTGGCGGCCGCGCCGAGAGCTGTTCATGTGGCCGCTCGGCGCCGCGGTGGGCGTGGTGCTGGCGTACCAGCTCATCATGGCGGTGTGGGCAGCCTGGCTGTCGCGACCGCGCCGGCACGGCGCGCCGCAAACGGTAGCGGAGGAGCCGTGATGCAGGCGCTGGCGGACTTCCACTTCCTGCGCCCGTGGTGGCTGCTGGCGCTCATCCCGGCGGTGCTGCTGGTATGGGCCATGCGCCGCCGCGGCGACGTACGGCACCGTTGGCGCGACGCCATCGCCCCGCACCTGCTGGACGCACTGATGGTGGGCGAGCGCCGCCGGCTGGCCATCCGCCCCGTGCACCTGACTGCGCTGTTGCTTGCGCTCGGCGCTATGGCGCTGGCCGGTCCCGCGTGGGAGCGCGAACGCCCGCCGTTTCTCGACGACAAGGCGCCGCTGGCGATTGCCATCGACCTGTCGCCGACCATGGATGCCATCGACGTGACGCCCACGCGGCTCGAGCGCGCCAAGCTCAAGGTAAAGGCGCTGCTGGCGCGCCGCGACGGCGGACGTACCGCCATCTGGGCCTATGCCGGTTCCACGCACCTGGTGCTGCCGCTGACCGACGATGCCACGCTGCTGCAGACCTTTGTCGATGCGCTGCAGACCCGCATCATGCCGGCGCCCGGCCGGGACACCGCGCTTGCGCTGCGCACCATCGATGCGGCGCTCGCGCACGAGGAGGTGCCCGGCACCATCCTGTTCCTGACCGACGGGTTGGAGACCGCCGCCGTGCGCGCGTTCAAGGCCCAGGCAGGCAGCGGGCGCAGCCAGCCGGTGGTGCTGGCAATCGGCACCGAACGCGGCGGTCCGCTGCGCAGCGGCACCGACGGCTTTGTGGAGAAGGACGGCGTGCGCGTGTTCGCGCGCATGGACATGGCCGCGCTCAAGCGCTTTGGCGACGATACCGGCGTGCCGGTCGCCACGTTCACGCCAGACAGCGACGACGACGTCGCATGGGTGCAGCGCCATGTGCAGTCGCACCTCGCGCAGCAGCAGTCGGCGGATAACACGCGCTGGAAGGATGAGGGCTGGTGGCTGATGATTCCCATCTCACTGCTCGGCGTGCTGTGGTTCCGCAAGGGCTGGACCGTACGCTGGATCACTGGCGTGCTGCTTGCTGTGGCGCTGGGGGCGCCGCCGCAGGAACTGCGCGCGCAGGCGCCGTTGCCCGATGCCGCGCCGCGCGCGTGGCGCTTTGTTGACCTGTGGTTCACGCCTGACCAGCAGGGCCGCCGGGCGTTCGAGCGTGGCGACTTTGCCGGTGCCGCCGCGCTGTTCGACGATCCCATGTGGCGCGGCGTGGCGCAGTACCGCGCGGGCCAGTACGCGCAGGCGGTGCAGAGTTTCGCGCTGATCGATTCGCCGGAGAGCGACTTCAACCAGGGCGATGCGCTGGCGCGGCTGGGCAAGTACAAGGACGCGGCGGCGCGCTACCGCGAGGCCCTGAAACGCCGCCCGCAATGGCCTGCGGCAGCGGCCAACCTTGCGCTCATGGAGAAGCTGGCCGCTAAGGCGGAAAAGCCGAAAGAAGGCGAGGAGCCGCCCGACATCAAGCCCGACGAAGTGAAGTACGACAGCGAGTCCAAGCCGCCCGAAGGCGAGGGCAGGAAGCAGGAGATGGGCGCGGTCGAAAGCGCTGAGACCTGGATGCGCGCGATCCAGAACACGCCGACCGAACTGCTGCAACGCAAGTTCGCGTTGCAGCAGAGCCAGGCGCAGCCGGCCGCCGGAGCCAAACCATGACGCGCGCGGGTCGGAGTTTCGGCATCTGGCTCGCTGGCCTTGCGCTGGGGCTGGCGAGCGGGCTCGCGCTGGCGGCCGACCCCATCGTGCGCGTCGACGTGGCGGCGCAGCAGCCCGTGCTGCCGGGCCAGCAGATCCACATCGACGTGACGGTACTGGCGCCCAATTTCTTCCTGTCGGCGCCGCTCTTTCCGACGCTGCAGGTGCCCGGCGCGATCGTCACCATGCCGGACGACCGCGGCCTGAACACGGTCGAGACCATCGACGGCGTGAGCTACGCCGGCATCCGGAAGACCTACCTGTTTGCCGCGGAGCAGAGCGGTGACTTCCGGTTGCCACAGGTTTCCATCGCCTTCACTTATGCCGGTGACGATGGCAAGCCGCGCCAAGGCAGCGTGACGCTGCCAGCCACCACGATCCGCGCCGCGGGCGCAGCGGGCGCGCCGGCGGGTGCCACGCTGCCGGTGGCGCGCCTGAACGTCACGCAGCGCTTCGACCGACCGGTGAGCGGCCCTCAGGCGCAATTCCATGCCGGCGACGCGCTGGTGCGCACCATCACAACGTTCGCGCCGCAGACGCAGGCCATGATGATCCGGCCGCCGAAGGCGGAGGCGCCGGCCGGCGTGCGCGTGTTCGCTGGCGATCCGCAACTCAGGGATACCGCGCACGACAGCGCGGGCAATACGGGCGGCAGCCGCACGGACCGCATCACCTATGTGTTCGAGCATGCCGGGACCTATACGCTGCCGGCGATCAAGGTGGAATGGTTTGACCCGGTCACGCGCAAGCCGGGCGAATCGGAGGCGCCCGAGGTGAAGGTGGACGTGGCCTCCGCGCCGCGCCTCGCAGGACTGTCCCCGACCGGCCCGCACGCCGCGCAGTTGCCCGGGGAGGGCGGCACCGCGTGGCGCCTGTGGCTGTGGGCAGCCGGGGGCGCCCTGGTACTGCTGCTGGCGTGGCTGCTGCTGCATTGGGCACGGCCGCGCGTGGCACGCCTGCGCCGGGCGCTGGCGGCACGACGCAGCGCCAGGGCGGCCGGAAGTGAGGCGCGGCTCGCGGCGCTGCTGCAGGCCTGCCGCGCGAACGACGCGCCGGCAGCCTATCGCGCCCTGGGCGTGTGGTCGCGCACCGCGTGGGGCAAGGCCCCATCGGAATGGTCGGCAGGCACCGGCGACGCGGCGCTGGTTTCCGCCGTCGATGAACTCGAACGGCGCCTGTTCGGTGCCGGCACCAGCACGGGGCCATGGAACGGCGGCGAACTCGCGGGCCTGTTGCCGAAGTACGGCCTCCCACGCCGGCCTGTCCGTGCGCATCGGGCGACGCCTGCAGCCCTGCCGCCACTCAATCCCTGAGCGCCGCTGGAGGAACTGGCCAGATCGACTATGATGGGCGCCTCGCCGCCAGCCTGCCCGGGATCGGATGACCCTTGCACACGCCTGGTGGCGGCTTCTTGTCCACTTTGCCCGATGCTGCCATGGCCCGTCTTCAACTCGACCTTCCCGACGACCAGTTCTGCTATTCGACCCACTTGACCGTGCGCGTCACCGACATCAATTCAGCCAACCACCTGGCCAACGATTCGATGATTTCGATGATTTCCGAGGCGCGCGCCCGCTTTCTCTATGAGTTCGGCAGCGAGGGCGACAAGGTGGAGGGTTTCGGCATCATCGTCACGGACCTGGCCACCATGTACCGCAACGAAGCGCATGCGCGCGACCAGTTGCTGTTCGAAGTCGGCGTGATGGACTTCAACAAGTACGGCGGCGACATTATCTTCCGCATCACGCGTCCGGCTGACGGCGCGCTGATCGCCAAGGCCAAGTCGGGCTTCGTGTTCTTCGACTACGTCGGCAAGACCGTGGTGCCGATGCCGGTCGGGTTTGCCGGCCGTTTCCCAAAGGTGAACTGGGTGGTGTAGCTGACGTACCTGGCGTAAGAGGGGAGCCGGCGCGCGGCAGCGCGCGCCGCCTGCCTCAGCTCTTGCGCTCGCCGCCCAGCGCTTCGGTCAGGTCGCCCAGCAAGCCGGACAGCTCGCCGGCCATCATGGCGAAATCGGCATCGAAGCGCTCGTCTTCGTCATGCGTGGTGCCGTCTGCCTGTTCCTTGATCACGTCCAGCGGCGCGACCTTCTTCACGACCAGCCCGTCGGTCAGCACGAACGAAACCCGGTCATTCCAGGTCATCGCCAGGCGCGTGCAGCGCTTGCCGGCCGCAATGTGGCGACGCAGGTCTTCGGGATCGAGCGGGTGGCGCACGTAGCGCACGGTGGCCTTGCTTTCGCTGCCAGACTGCAGCTCGATTTCCTGGTCGACGGTGAAACCGCCCGGCGCGGCATCGCCGGCCAGCCATTCGGTCATCGCCGCCACCGGCGACTGGTTGACATGCAGGTTGACCAGCGGCAGCGGATCCAGCGCCTTGAACAGCATGCCGCGCACTTCATCGGCCTTGGCCGCGGCGGCGGCGTCGATCGCCAGCCAGCCGTTGTCCGGGTCGATCCACACGCGCGTGTCGCGGCGGATGCTGAAGGCGCGCGGCAGCAGTTCCTCGGTGACCTGCTCTTTCAGTTCCTTCATCTGCTTGCGGCCCGGCTTGTAGCCTTGCTGCTCTTCGATCTCCGCGGCGCGTGCGCGCGTGACCTGATTGACCACGGTGGTCGGTAGCAGCTTCTTCTCGGTGCGCAGCGTCAGCAGCATCTGGCGGCCCACGGCGTGGACCAGCTGGCCGTTGTCACGGGGCGAGGCCCAGCCCTGCGTCTGCATTTCGAGGCTGGTGCCGGGGTAGAAGGCGTGCTTCGCGAGGCTGGCTTCGACCTCGGCGGCGCCGGGCGTCCACGGAGCGGAGAAACGATGGACCTGCAGGTTCTTGAACCACATGAGAATTCGGCCAAAGGGACGAATTCTATCCCCTCGCGGCAAGTGGCCGCGAAAAAACTGCCGCCGCACGGCCGTCGGGCGTGCGGCGCAAGCTCGCGCCTGACGTTTACAGGTCGAGCCGGGTGACCTTGCTGCCTTCGAGGCTCAACCCGGCCATCAGCCCCGCGTTGGTCATCACGAAACCGACGATCGGCTGCTGCGCGGTGTTGGTGTCGAGCACGCCGCTGGCGCCGACCGTCGCCAGCGCGACGGTGGCATCGACACCAGCGGTCCAGCCTGAGCTGCGCACGAACTTGTCGTACGCGTCCTGCGTCAGGAACATCAGGATCACCGACTTGGACTGCGCGCCGATCTGCCAGCCGACCGAGCCGGACACCAGGCGGTAGTAGCCGCGCGTGGCGCCACCGGAGCGCAGCGAACCGTCGCCGTATTCGCCGCCGACGATAAAGCCCGCCGACAATGTCTTGGGGAACACCAGGATGCCGCGCGCGCGGTTGCCGAGTTCGCGCGAGCCGTTGACCGAGCCATACAGGCGCGACAGCGTGGCATCGACGCCGGAGTCGAGCTCGCGACGGCGTGCCGCCTTGTCGGTCGGCGCATCGGGCTTTGTGGTGGTGCAGGCACCCAGTGCCAGGCTGCCCAGGGCCAGGCCCGCGCTGGCGGTCAGGAAGTTTCGACGTTTCATCTCGTCTCCTTGGGTGTTGTTGTTGTCTCTGAAGCATAGGCGCCAGAAGCACTCGGACAAATAATCACGTGGTGACGAGTCGTTTCCATTTGTGACGAAGGTAGCCTCGCGTTGGCATTCGTGGCAGTTTGACGGCTCCCGAAACGACCACGCATCCATGCGGCGCCGCCGCATCGCATCATCAACGCATGAAGAAAATCCTTTCCGCCCTGCCACTGGCCTTTCTCGCTGCGTGCGCTTCCCAGCCCTCGACCGGACCCGCCAGCGATAGCGCCAGCGCTGCCGCGACCGCCGACAGCAGCGGCTGGCAGTCGCTGCGCGCCAAGTACATGGATTGCGTCAAGGAAAAGGCCGACGACAACCTGGCATCCAAGGGCCAGTCGAAGGACGTGGCGAATGCGGCGCTGGCGGCCTGCCAGTCGGACCTGAACGCCATGCACGACGCTTTCCGCACTTACCTGGACGGTCAGATGTCGTCGTCGCATGGCAAGAACAGCGCCCGCCAGGCGGCGGCGCGCGTTACTGCCGATACCCGGGACAAGGCGCGCAACTACCTGGTGCGCTACGTCGAGCGCGAACGCTACGCGTCGCGCCTGAACTGACGCCGCGCCGCGGGCGCGCTCACAGCATCTCCAGCGCCCCCGGCCCGTCCGGTGGCGGGAAGATGCGGTCGAGTTCGGCCAGTTGGGCCGCCGAGAGCGGATGCGACAGCGCGCCGATATTCTCCTGCAGGCGCTCGCGCCGGCTGGTCTTGGGAATGGCGATGACGCCGTCCTGCGCCAGCAGCCAGGCCAGCGCCGCTTGCGCCGCGGTCATGCCGTGGTCCCGCGCGAAGCGCTTCAGCCCGGGGTTGCCCGGCAGCCGCGACTGTTCGATCGGCGAGTAGGCCATCACCGGGATGCCGCGCTGTCGCAGCCACGGCAGCAGGTCCCACTCGATGCCGCGCCGGGCCAGGTTGTACAGCAGCTGGTTGGTGGCCATGCCGTCGCCGCCGGGCGCGTCCCACAACTCCTGCAGGTCCGCGAGGTCCAGGTTGCTGACGCCCCAGTGGCGGATCTTGCCGTCGCGCTGCAGCGCCCGCATGGCGGCGACGGTCTCTTCCAGCGGCACGCCACCGCGCCAGTGCAGCAGGTACAGGTCGATGCGGTCGGTGCGCAGCCGCCGCAGGCTGCGCTCGCACGCCTGCACGGTGCCGCGGCGGCTGGCGTTGAACGGATAGACCTTGCTGACCAGGAAGGCCTCATCGCGCCGTCCGGCCAGGGCCTCGCCGATCATTTCCTCGGACTGGCCCTCGCCGTACATCTCGGCCGTATCGATCAGCCGCAGGCCGAGATCCAGTCCCAGGCGCAGCGTGGCGATTTCTTCGGCGCGCGCGGCGGGCGTCTCGCCCATGTTCCACGTTCCCATGCCGAGCGCTGGGATGCGCTCGCCGTCGGGCAGGGTGATCTGTTTCATGCGTCGGATTCCAGGGGGGCGGTTTGGGTGCCGGTGGCACCCAACCACACTAGTTAACAACGCACTAAATGTACAAGCGGCGGGCCGCCCGATTGCTTCAGGCCAGTCCGGTCACAAAATACAGCCCGATCACAAAGAACACCGCACCGGTCTTGATCAGCGTGACGGCGAAGATATCCCGGTAGGACTCGCGGTGCGTCAGTCCGGTCACCGCCAGCAACGTGATCACCGCGCCGTTGTGCGGCAGTGTGTCCATGCCGCCGCTGGCCATCGACACCACCCGGTGCAGCACTTCCAGCGGGATCTGCATGGCCTGTGCGCCCGCGATAAAGGTCTGCGACATCGCTGCCAGTGCAATGCTCATGCCGCCCGATGCCGAGCCGGTAATGCCGGCAAGCGTGCTGACCGAAACGGCGGCATTGACCAGCGGGTTGGGGATGGCGCGCAGCGCGTCGCTGACCACCAGGAAGCCGGGCAGCGCGGCGATCACGCCGCCGAAGCCGTATTCCGAAGCGGTGTTCATCGACGCCAGCAGCGCACCGCCGACCGCGCCCTTGGTGCCTTCGGCAAAGCGTTCGCGCAGCGCGCCGAAGGCGGTCACCAGCACCACGGCGATGCCCAGCAGCAGCGCGCCTTCCACCGCCCAGATCGCGGTCACGCTGGCGATCTTGGTTTCCACCGGCTTGGGCAGGCCAGGCAGCGTCACGCTGCTGGCTTCGCCGTACCAGAGCGGGATCATCCGCGTCAGCCAGAAGTTGGCGACGCCTACAACCACCAGCGGCAGCAGCGCCAGCAGCGGATGCGGCAGCTGGCCAGACTGGCTGCGCTCGGGCTCGTTGCGCAGGTTGGTGCCGTAGCCTTCGCCGCGCGCGGCGGCGGAGCGGCGGCGCCATTCCAGGTAGGAGAGGCCGACCACGATGATAAAGACCGATCCCGCCACCCCCAGCACCGGGGCGGCCCAGGAGGTGGTGTTGAAGAAGTTGGTCGGAATGATGTTCTGGATCTGCGGCGTGCCCGGCAGCGAATCCATGGTGAACGAGAACGCGCCCAGCGCGATCGCGCCCGGCATCAGTCGCTTGGGAATATTGCTCTGGCGATACAGTTCGGCGGCGAACGGGTAGACCGCGAACACCACCACGAACAGCGACACGCCGCCGTAGGTCAGCAGCGCGCACACCGTGACGATCACCGCATTGGCGCGCGAGCGGCCGATATAGCGAATCGCGGCCGCCACGATCGACTCGGAAAAGCCCGACAGCTCGACCACCTTGCCGAACACAGCGCCCAGCAGGAACACCGGGAAATAGAGCTTCACGAAGCCGACCATCTTCTCCATGAAGATGCCGGTAAAGACCGGTGCGACCGCGGACGGGTCGGTCAGCAGCACCGCGCCCAGTGCGGCGATCGGCGCGAACAGGATCACGCTGTAGCCGCGGTAAGCGGCGAACATCAGGAAGGCCAGCGCGGCCAGCACAATCAAGAACGACATCGGTTCTCCTTCAGGTTGGCCTTGTCCTGAGGGGCGGTGCGATGCCGCGCGGGGCTGGCGCTTGTGGCGCCTTGTGGGTAGGTCCGTCAGGGCAAGGGATCAGCCGGCGACTTTGCCACAGGCGGGCTCGCGGCGAAACACCCGTTCGCGGCGTGGCCAGGCGTGGCAGCAGCCGGACCTGAGGTGGATGCGCGCCTCAACCGTGCTGGTGGCGGTACTCCTGCGTGCGGCCGCCATAGCCGTACGCCGCCGCGCGGGCATCGATGACATGCACATAAGAGACGGGATGCAGGTTGCCGAGCAGGCCCGCCATGGCCTCGAACACGGCCTGGATGAACTGCGCCTTTTCGGCCTTGGTATTGGTCTCGTCGGTGACGCTGACATCGAGGTGGAAGGCATTGCGGTCCTGCTCGGACAGTGGCACGCCGCCGATGATCCAGCTGTCGTGCGGCACGTAGTGGACGGTGATGGCAATCACGTCGCGCTTCTTGCCGAGCACACCTGCGGTCAGGTCGGCGATGGCGGCGGCGCTGCGCCGGGTGAGGGCGGCATCGGGCTGGCCGGAGAGGTGCAGGACGATGTGGGGCATGGCTGGCTCCTTGTCTCGTGGGTGGGTGATGCCATGTTAGGAGCCGGGTTGGTATCGGATAAGCGGGAATATCCGATATGATCCATCGGATCAACCGAAGTAATCGCGGCGCCGTCGCTGCCTTTGCCATCCCTTGCCGGAGTCCCATCATGCGCGGATTCGAAACCGACCAGTTGCGCACCTTCGTCACCATCGCCGACAGCGGCAGCCTGTCCGCCGCGGCGCCCCGGCTGTTCCTGTCGCAGTCGTCGGTCAGCGAGCAGCTGCGCAAGCTGGAAGAGCGCGCCGGCGTGCCTTTGCTGTCGCGGGGGCGGCACGGCGCGGTGCCGACACCGGCCGGTGCGCGGCTGCTGGAGCACGCGCGGCGCATCCTCGCGCTGAACGAGCTGGCGTTGCAGGAGCTGCGCGGGCACGCGCTGGAAGGCGAGTTGCGGCTTGCCGTGACCGACTACTTCCGCCCGGGCGAGATCGCCGGCATGCTGCGGCGCCTGCGCGAACGCTATCCCTACCTGCGGCTGCACGTGACGGTGATGAAAAGTGCGGCGATCGATGCTGCCGCCGAGATGGATGCTTTCGATATCGGGCTGAGCATGCGCCTGCCGCGCGGCCGCGATACACAGGGCAAGCGCGCGCGGGGCATGGTGCTGCGGCGCGAACCGCTGGCCTGGGTGGCTGCCTCCGGCGAGGCCGACGCATTGCCCGCCACGCTGCCGCTGGTGCTGCTGCCCGACACGTGCTCGCTGCACCAGTTCGTGGTGCAGCTGCTGCTGCGCAAGCGCTTGCCGTTCGAGGTCGCGCACTCGGCCTCGGGCGTGGCGGGCCTGCATCTCGCGCTAGCAGCCGGGCTGGGGCTGTCCTGCCTGAATGCATCGGCGATCGGGCCAGGTGTCGCACCGCTGGACGGCGGCACGGTCGCGCGGCTCGGGTTGCCGCGCCTGCCCGAAGCGGAGTTCTTCCTGCTACCGGCCCGCCGCAGCGAATCGCCGTTCATTGCCGAGGCCCGCAACGTCCTGGCCGAGCAGTTGGCCTGAGTCGGCTCACAAGTCAGGCACCAGCGTACTGCCCCCGGTCAACGCCGATTTGAAAACAACGCCATACGGCATTGAATGGGAATAATTCGCAATCTCGTTGACCCCTTCATTCTCATAATTGATAATGCGTCGCTTTCTTAAAAAAAATTACAGTCAATTACAGGGAAATGAGAATAAAACTTCACCCGATCTGCGCCGCGGTGGCGGGAACCTTCGTTTTTCAACCGATGGCAGCCTGGTCGCAGGCGACCCCGACGGCAGCGGCGCAGCTGCCCGAGGTCACCGTCAAGGCCGACGTCAGCCGCGAGCTGGGTGCCGGCTATAACCCGCCCAACGCGGTCAGCGCGACCAAGACCGAAGCGCCGCTGCGCGACGTCCCGCAGACCGTCAACGTGGTCACCGCCGAGGTGATGCGCGACCAGCACGCCACGTCGATGCAGGATGCGCTGAAGAACGTGCCCGGCGTGTCGTTCTCGCATGGCGACGGCCAGCGCGACCAGGTCTCGATCCGCGGCTTCACCGCGATCGCCGACCAGTTCGTCGACGGCATTCGTGACGACGCGCTGTACTTCCGCGACCTCTCCAACGTGGACCGCGTCGAAGTGGTCAAGGGCCCGGCGGCGGTGCTGTACGGGCGCGGCTCGGCCGGCGGCCTGATCAACCGCGTCACCAAGAAGCCCGGCATCGACGTCACCGATTTCGCGCTGAGCTACGGCATGTGGGCCGACCGCCGCGCCGAGGCCGACGTCGGCCGCGTGTTCGCCGACGGCGCTGCCGCGTTCCGCATCACCGGCGCCGTGCAGAAGGCCAACAGCTATCGCTCGCAGCAGTTCCTGGACCGCAAGGCGATCGCGCCGTCGCTCGAGCTGCGCGTGGCGCCGGAGACCACCGTGCTGTTCCAGGCCGACTACCTGGAAGACCGCCGCGTCACCGACTTCGGCATCCCGGCCTACCGGGGCCGCCCGGTCGACGTGCCGGCCTCGCGCTACTATGGCGCGGCCAATGCGCGCGATGCCGACTACTCGCAGTCGCGCGTGTTCTCCGGCACCGCCACGATCAACCACCGCTTCAACCAGAACTGGTCGATCCGCAATGCGACGCGCTACTACCACTACTCGCTTGATCGCAACAACACGCTGACCGCCAGGGTCGACGAGGCGGCGCGCACGCTGGCCATGAACCACGGCAATGTCCGCCGCGAAGAGCATGGCTGGTTCAATCAGACCGACCTGACCCAGAAGGCGACCTTCCTGGGCATGGAGCACGAGATCCTGTACGGCATGGAGATCGGGCAGCAGAACAAGGACCAGACCAACAACACCACGGCGGTCTTAGCGGCCGATGGCAGCGTCGCTCGATTTGATTTGTTCAACCCCGTGTTGCCGACGCTGCCGCGCATGGTGCCGGGCAACCCGAGCTTGTCAAACCTTGGCGTCTTCAACACCCTGGCCTTCTATACCCAGGACATGATCAAGTTCAGCGAGCAGTGGAAGGCGCTGGTCGGGGTGCGCTACGACAACTTCCAGCAGCAGACCAAGAACCGCATCGCTGGCCAGCGCGACCTGTCGCGCACCGACACCGCCTGGAGCCCACGCGCCGGCCTGGTGTGGCAGCCGTCGAAGGCGCAGTCATACTACGTGTCGTGGAGCAAGTCGTTCCAGCCGTCGGGCGAGGCCTTTGCGCTGGCGGGCAATAATGCCGACCTGGCGCCGGAGACCACCAACAACACCGAAGTCGGCGCCAAGTACGACTGGCTGAATGGCAAGGCTAGCACTACGATTTCTGTGTTCCGCCTGGAGCGGAACAACATAAAGGTGCAGAATGCTGCTGGGAACGCCATCCTGCCGATTGGCACGCAGCGCACCGACGGCATGGAGCTGTCTGGCGCGGCCGAGCTCCCGCAGGGATGGCGCATACTCGCCGGCTATGCCTATCTCGATGCCCGGGTGACCAACTCCACGCAGATTGAATCCGGACAGCCGGTGCAGGGCAAGCGCGCGACGCTGACGCCGATGCACAGCGGCAACGTTTGGCTTACCAAAGACCTCGGCCACGGATTTGGCGTGGGCGCCGGCCTGAACCTCGTCGGCAAGCGCTTCGCCAATCCGGGCAACACCGTGACGCTACCCGGCTACGTCACCGCCGATGCCATGGCCTGGTACCGCCGCGGCGCGTTCGAGGCGCAGCTGAACGTGTACAACCTGTTCGACAAGGGCTACATCGTCTCGGCGCACGGCACCAACCCCAACCTGAACATGCCCGGCGCCCCGCGCAGTGTGATGGCGACGTTGCGGTACCGGATGTAAAGCGCAGCATCGAGGACAAAAAAACCGGGCGGTGAGGACCGCCCGGTTTTTTTTATGCTCCAGGCGCGTCGCGGCGCGTTGCCGGCGACTGCGGAGAAACCCTGAGTCACTGAAACGTCGTCGCTCAGTGGTCGCGTTCCCAAGTCTGGGTGCGGCCGATCAGGCTGATGCCGATGAAGCCGCGCACGTTGAGCTTGTTGCCGTCCTCGGCGAGCGACAATTTGCTCTTGTAGACCTTGCCGTTCTCCGGGTCGAGGATCTCGCCGCCGCTCCACTCGTTGTCGCCGGTCTTGCGCAGGCCGGTCAGGATGGTCATGCCGATCAGCGGCTGATCCTTGCGCGCGTCGGTGCACTTGTCGCAGACCCTGGGCTTGCCGTCGCCCTCGACGAACGTCTTCACCAGGCGTCCGCTGTAGACGCCGTTCTTCTCGCTGATCTCTACCAGCCCGCGCGGCTTGCCGGTGCTGTCGTCGATGGTCTTCCACATGCCGCTGGGCGAGGCCTGCGCCATCGCGGCGGCGCTGCCGAGCAGGGCGGCGGCGAGCACTGCGGCACGCAATGCCGGACGCACCAGCGGACGGACGGCGGCGAGGTGGGATGGTTTGCACATGATGTCTCCTTTGAAGTTCGTTGCCACCGGCAGGGCGCCGGTGCGATGCGCCGCGCGGCGGCTGCCGCTGCGTCGAAGCAGCGCGGGCCGGGCGGCGGGCGCGCACGCCAATCTACTGTCGCAGCCGCCGCGCCGCAATCGTCCGACATGCTGCGCCGACATCCGCGGTAGCCCCTGCGCGCGGCTTGCATGCTCCCCGCAAAGCCGCATGCAGCCGTGGTTTGCGGGTTTTTGTGTTGCAGCAAATCGGGTCGCCGAGCGTGCTGCCGAAGCATTCCTCTAAGCGGACGTGCGGTGTACCGCAGGGCCCTCGCGGCGAGATCGGCAAGCCCATCGCAAGCGCTGCGAAGCGTGGTGGGACAGTTGGCATCGCGCGCTGCGCGCAGCGATCTGTGGTGCGAGATCGGAGTCATCCGAATGGATGGGAGCAGCGATCGCGATGCGGTCGGCGCAGCTGTCTCCGACAAGCGTTCGAAGTGTTGCCGCGATGCTTCGCGCGCGTCGCCGCTTTGCTCAATCGCAACGCTTCGATGTCCGCGCGCTGTTGCTTCGATGCAAACCGTTGCGTTCGCGCATCACTCTTCGACGGCTGGTCCAGCGTGTTCGCACCACGTCGGCGGTGCGAGTCGTCGTCATCAGCCCAGCGCGCGTCTCGCGTGCGCGATGACGACTGTGTAACGCATGCAGACGACGAAGCGCGCTACCAGTTTCCAGCGCGCGCGCTCACGTGCTCGCACACTGCCGCGCAGGTTGCGCGCGTATCGATGTATCGCCCGCAAAGCCTTTGTCCATGCGGCTTTTCGGAAAGCGCGATGACGCGCGTAGCAGGGCGCGCGCGCTCCTGCGATGCGCGCTGCGCGGCTTGTAATCGGGTGCTGTGCATCGTGCAAAAGCTGCGCGCGCGCGGGGCGGAATGGAGAGCCGCGACGCGTGCGCGAACGCGCGAAGCGTGCCTTCGCACCAGTGTGCGAGCGATGCATTGCGATGCCATCGGCAACGTCTTCGTGACGACGCGCGAGAGAACTAGTTTGAGCAACGCATGCAGGCAAGTTTTTTTGCACTTTTTTCTTAACATCATCGTGCAAACGAATTATGATTCGCCTTGACAAGAGTCTCACTTCATTGCAGAGAAGCAGGAAGCAAGATTGGAACGACGAGCGCGATGCGCGCTTCAATGCAGTGATGAAGGTTGTAGCTGAGGAGCACGAAAACGTTGACGCAGACTTGGCCGAGCCGGCTTCTTAAAACGCGTGCAGTCTCCCTTGGTCCATTGACGGGTTGGACCAGCTACACCGAATGAATGCCGCTTGCCGTGCGCGAGGCCATGCCCGCACTGCGGGCCTGCTGTCCGATATCTCCTCTTTTCAGGCCGCGCGCCGACCCAACGGGCGGGGCGGGCCGATCGAATATTCCAGGGCGCGGCAAGTGCCCCGGTCCCGCTTGCGGGTCCGCAACTGCCGCGAAGTCACCGCCACGGGCGGTGCGCCTGCAACTGAATTCATTAGCGTGCAGCCGCAGTCGGGCCGCGCGCCGATGAATCGCTCGCTCGACTGGGGTCGCGCTGTGGTATCACGCCTCGGGTCGGTCGGGTCGCCTGACTTAGGTCATTCGATATTCACTCTCTAGTGAAGGAGTTATCCATGGCAACTGCTGCAAAGAAAAAGCCGGCGGCTAAGAAGGCCGCCAAGCCGGCCGCCAAGAAGGCCGCTCCGGCCAAGAAGGCCGCAACCAAGAAGGTAGCCGCCAAGAAGGCAGCACCGGCCGCCAAGAAGGCACCGGCCAAGAAGGCCGCCGTGAAGAAGGTCGCCGCCAAGAAGGCTGCGCCGGCCAAGAAGGCTGCGGCCAAGAAGGCCCCCGCCAAGAAGGCCGCGGTGAAGAAGGTCGCCGCCAAGAAGGGTGCAACCAAGAAGGTCGCCGCCAAGAAGGTCGTCGCCAAGAAGGCAGCACCGGCCAAGAAGGCCGCAGTGAAGAAGGTCGCCGCCAAGAAGGCTGCGCCGGCCAAGAAGGCTGCAACCAAGAAGGTAGCCGCCAAGAAGGCTGCACCGGCCAAGAAGGCTGCTGCGAAGAAGCCGGCTGCCAAGAAGGCTCCTGCCAAGAAGGCTGCTGCGAAGAAGCCGGCTGCCAAGAAGGCTGCCGCTGCCCCTGCCGTTGCTCCCGCTTCGGCTGCCAAGACCGCGCTGAACCCGGCTGCTGCCTGGCCGTTCCCGACGGGCAACCGTCCGTAAGCTGCGCCGCCACGGCGTGGGACTTACGCGTTCCGTACGGAACCACATCGGCACGCAGTGCGTGCCAGCATGACCGGATACTGCGTATCCGGTCAGCAAGACGCCAGTCTTGCAGACCCGCCGATGGCCGCTGGCCCGGCGGGTCTTTTCATTGGCGCGTGAGCAAAGAAAAAGCGCCGCGGCCCTTGCGGGCGCGGCGCCTGGATGCGTTGCATGCTGGCGCCCGGAGGGGCGCGGTGGTTCAGTGCGTGACGCGGGTGACGCCGCCCGAGGACAGCAGCCGTACGCGCTCGCCCGGGCGGAAGACCTCGTCGGCCTCCTGCGTGATCGCGCGCATCTCGCCGTTGTCCAGGCGCACGGTGATCTCCAGGCCGCGCCGCTCGTTGATCTTGTTCTCGGCAGCGCTGCCGGCGATGCCGCCCAGTATCGCGCCGAGGATGCCCGCCGCCACCGCGCCGTTGCCGCTGCCGATGGTGCTGCCGGCAGCGATGCCGCCAATGGCTCCGCCGGCGAGCGTGCCAGCGCCGGTCTGGCTGCGCTGGATGGCGACTTCACGTACGCCCTCGACCACGCCGTAGCGCACGGTCTGCTCGCGCTGCGCCTGGCCGGTGCTGTAGACGCTGTTGGAACTGGACTCCGTCGCACAGCCGGCGACGAGGGCCGCGATGGCAATGACGGCAAGCGCGCCGCCACGGAACTTGTTGTTCATGTCAAATCCCGAAAATGCCACGCACTGGCCGCAGGTCAGGCGTAGCGGTATCCGAATGCCGACTGGAACCGGTTGCCGATTTCCTCGCGCGGCAACCAGTGGTTCTGCGGACCCTGCTGCGCGATCTTGACCGACCCCATCAGCGATGCCAGGCGGCCGGTCGTTTCCCAGTCTAATCCGTTTTCAATGCCGTAGAGCAGGCCGCCGCGGAAGGCGTCGCCACAGCCGGTCGGGTCCACGATGCGCTCGGCCTGCACGGCCGGGATCGCGTACTGCTGACCATCGGCATAGATGCTGGCGCCGCGCTCGCCGTGCGTGACGATGAAGGCACGGACCTTGGCGGCAACCTCGGCACTGGTCCACGCGGTGCGGGACAGCAGGACCTGCGCCTCGTAGTCATTGACTGTCACGTAACTGGCGAGTTCAACGAACTCCCGCAGGTCTTCGCCGTTGAACAGCGGCATTGCCTGACCCAGGTCGAAGATGAACGGAACGCCCGCCTCGGCGAACTGGCGCGCGTGGTGCAGCATGCCTTCGCGGCTGTCCGGGGCCACGATGCCGAGCGCCGGCGCTTTGCCGCCGCCGAGCGCATCCTTGACGTTGTTCAGCTGCGACTGGCTCATTGCGCCAGGGTGGAAGGCAGTGATCTGGTTGTTGTCCAGGTCGGTGGTGATCATGGCCTGCGCCGTGAAGGTCTCGGGCAGCACGCGGATGTGGCTCGTGGGAATCTCCAGCTTGCGCAGGTATTCCAGGTAGGGCTCGGCATCGGTGCCGACGGTGGCCATCACCACCGGGTCGCCGCCGAGCATCTTCAGCGTGTAGGCGATGTTGCCGGCGCAGCCGCCGAATTCGCGGCGCATGCCGGGCACCAGGAACGAGACGTTCAGCATATGGATCTGGTCCGGCAGGATGTGTTCGCGGAAGCGTCCGTCGAACGTCATGATGGTGTCGTAGGCGACGGAGCCGCAGATCAGGCTGGCCATGCTCTCTCCAGGTGGTAGGTTGTTGGTTGGATGGGTCAGATAAAGCGAAAACGGCCGCCCCGGTTCCGCGGGCGGCCGCTGTCGTCAGGTGGCGCGCGTTACTGCAGCGCGGCCAGCGCGGCTTCGTAATCCGGCTCGGTCTTGATTTCCGGGACCAGCTGGGCGTACTTGACGGTGTCGTTCTCGTCGAGCACCACCACCGCGCGCGCGGTCACGCCGGCCAGCGGGCCGCTCTTGATGTCCACGCCGTAGTTGCCCTTGAACTCGGCGCCGCGCATCGTCGACAGCGTCACCACGTTGGCCAGGCCTTCGGTGGTGCAGAAGCGGCCCATCGCGAACGGCAGGTCGGCCGAGATCGTCAGCACGACGGTGTTGGCCAGGCCGTTGGCGGCCTCGTTGAACTTGCGGGCCGAAGCCTGGCACACCGGCGTGTCCAGGCTCGGGACAATGTTCAGCACCTTGCGCTTGCCGGCGAAGTCGGCCAGCGTGACGTCCTTCAGGTCCTTGCCGACCAGCGAGAAGGCGGGCGCCTTGTCGCCGGCCTGCGGAAACTTGCCTGCGACTTCGATCGGGTTGCCGCCGAGGGTGACGTTGCTCATGTCTACTCCTTGATATCTGATGGTTTCCGGTTCAGTTTCCGGCGCCTGGCCGGCCAATGCCCCGGTGGGGGGCGCTGCCCGCCGCCGGACTCGGATTCGGTCTGGCGGCAGGCCGCGGAATTCAGGGGTAAAAAATCAGCACGCGGTAGTTGGATGGCGCCTGCTGCGTCCGGAATCGTACCCGAACAGGCAGCTCCATGCCGGCGCGAAGACCCTCCGTGGCGAAGGCCTTTTGCGATGGGTCCAAATAATCCGCCGGTTGCAGCACACGCCGCAGCAGCAGCTGGTCCTGCAGGTCGGTCATGACCAGCTCGATCGCGGGCAGCGCGGTGGTGGCGCGGCCCAGGTTGCGCAGCGTGACGGCGAGCATGTAGGCATCGCCGCCTTCGTCCAGGCGCTGCAGCTGCGAACTCTCGATGCGCAGTGCGTCGATGTCGCGCCACGGCGGCACGTCGCAGCCGAACGGGGCGCATGCGGCTTCCAGTGCCGGACGCAGCATCGGAAACTGTCCGGCCAGCGGGCTGCGCGCGAGATACACCGCTTGCACCGTCGCGCCCAGAGCGAGCACTGCTGCCGCGACGTACCAGAGCGTGCGCGGCGCCGGCGCGCGGCTGCGCGCGGGGGCGCGCTCGCGCTCGCGTTCGCGGGTGTGGCGCAGGAAGTCGGGGGCGAAGACGGGACCGGTCGGGGCTTCGGTGCGGGTCCAGCGGCGGGTAGTCTGCTCGCGTGCGACGGCTTCGCCAGTGGTGCTCGTGGGTTCGCCGGTGTCGAGCGCGGGCTCGGCGTCCCGGCCGTAGCGCGTATTGCTGGCGTCGGTGCGCTCGGCAGCCTCGCTCTCAGGCGGTTCGGCCGCAGCCTCGGGCGTGTCTGCCTGCGACGGATGGATCGCCGGTGGCGGGCCGATGTCCGCCGATGCCGCGCGCAGGAATTCGCTGGCACTCGGGATGGCCGCGGGTGCGGGCATGGCGCCTGGCTTGGGCGCTTCCGCTTTTGCTTCCGCTTCCGCTTCGGTTTGCGCGGTCTTGTGGATCGGTGCCGGCTCATCGAGCGCGGGATGATCGAGGGCGTTGTGGTTCAGCGCGGGCCAAGCCGGCGCTGCAGCGTCCGGTGCGGCCGGCTGTGGTGCCGCGTGCGTGGCGGTGGCGTCTGCGTCGGGCGCCGCTTCAAGCTCCGGTTCAGGCTCAGCTTGAGGTTCTGCCTGTTGTTCCGCCTGTGGTTCTGCCTGTGGCTCCGTCACGGCTTCCGGTTCCGGCGCGGTCTCCGCCGCAGGCGTCTGCTGCGACACGGGCTCGACGTCGGCTTGCCGCTCCGCATCGCGCGCGTCGCGCTGGGCAACGGCCTCGTTGGCCTCGCGCAGCGCACGTTCGATCTCGTCGTCATGCACGTCCGCGTCGGCCGGTGCGGGGACGTCCAGATCCTCGGGCGAGGTCATGAGCATGGTAGGCGCGTCCAGCGCCGGCACGTCATAGCCGGGATCGATGGTGGGCGTGAACGGCGCAGGTGCCGGCTGCGGTGCCGGGGCGGACTCGCCGGGATGCGAAGCTTCAGCTGCCGGTGCGAGTGTGGCCGCGGGATGTGTGGTTGTCGCCGGTACGGCGGATGCCGGCGGCGTGGCACTGCCTGCCGGCAAGGGGATCTCGATCAGGTGCTCGCGCGCATCGAACACCGTTTCGCAGTGGCCGCAACGCACCAGGCCCTGACGCAGGCGCAACTGGTCGGCGACCAGCCGGAAGGCGGTGCGGCAGGCCGGGCAGCGCGTGACGAGCTTGACGGCGGCCATCTGGACTGATCAGGGACGGGTGCCGTGCAGGCACACCCAGCCTTCCTCGGCGCGCCATACGGTCAGTGGCAGCCACGGTGCATAGGCGGCTGCGACTTCCTCCGCCTGGCGCTCCAGCACGCCGGACAGCACCAGCCGGCCGCCGGGGCGCACGCGGGCGCTGAGCATGGCGGCCATCAGCTTGAGCGGGTTCGACAGGATATTGGCGACTACCAGGTCATAGGTGGCTTCCGACACCGACTCGGGCAGCGCGAATGACGCCTCGACCTGGTTGCGCTCGGCGTTGTAGCGCGACGCTTCCACGGCATTGGGATCGATGTCGATGCCGACGGTATCGCCCGCGCCGAGCTTGCGCGCGACGATCGCCAGGATGCCGGAGCCGCAGCCATAGTCGAGCACGGTCTCGCCCGGCACCACGTGTTGCTCCAGCCACTGCATGCACAGCCGCGTGGTCGGATGGCTGCCGGTGCCGAAGGCCAGGCCGGGGTCCAGCTCCAGCACCACCGCATCGGGCTCGGGCGCGTCGTGCCACGACGGCACCACCCAGATGCGCTCGCCGATGCGGATCGGTTCGAACTGCGATTGCGTCAGGCGCACCCAGTCCTGGTCTTCAACCGCGCGCAGTTCGTACGCCGGCACCGGATCGATGCCAAGCTGGTTGGCGGCAGCGGCCACCACCACGGCGGGATCGGCATCGTCGCCGAACAGCGCCACCACGCGCGATCGGTTCCACGCGAGTTGCTTGGGTTCGAGCCCGGGCTCGCCGAAAAGCGGCTGCTCATCGGGCGTATCGGCATCGGCGTCTTCCACCGAGACCGACAGCGCACCGAGGTCGAACAGTGCTTCAGACCAGGCTTCGGCCTGGTCCTGCGCCACTTCGATCACACATTCCTGAAATGCCACGGGCTTCCTTGCTTGCTGCGTGTGTGTTGCGGGTAACGTTGGGGTAACGTTACTCAGGCCTTCGCGCGCTCCGCCAGGCGATGCTCAAGATAATGGATGCTGGTGCCGCCTTCGACGAAGTTGGCGTCCATCATCAGCTCTCGGTGCAGCGGAACATTGGTCTGGATACCGTCCACAACCATTTCGGACAGCGCGATGCGCATGCGGGCGATGGCCTGCTCGCGCGTGGCGCCGTAAGTGATGATCTTGCCAATCATCGAATCGTAGTTGGGCGGCACGAAGTAGCCATCATACGCGTGCGAGTCCACGCGTACACCGGGGCCACCCGGCATGTGCCAGGCGGTGATGCGGCCCGGCGACGGGGTGAACCTGAACGGGTCCTCGGCATTCACGCGGCATTCGATCGCGTGGCCGCGGAACTGCACGTCCTTCTGGCGGAAGCGTAGCTTTTCGCCGAAGGCAATGCGGATCTGTTCCTGCACGATGTCGATGCCCGTGATCATCTCGGTGACCGGGTGCTCCACCTGTACGCGCGTGTTCATCTCGATGAAGTAGAACTCGTTGTTCTCGTACAGGAACTCAAACGTGCCGGCGCCGCGGTAGCCCATCTTCTTGCAGGCCTCGGCGCAACGGTCGCCGATGCGCTCGATCAGGCGGCGCGGGATATGCGGCGCCGGGGCTTCCTCGATCACCTTCTGGTGGCGGCGCTGCATGGAGCAGTCGCGTTCGCCCAGCCAGATCGCCTGCTTGTGCTGGTCGGCCAGGATCTGGATCTCCACGTGGCGCGGATTCTCCAGGAACTTCTCCATGTAGACCTCGGGATTGCCGAAGGCGCGGCCGGCTTCTTCACGCGTCATGTTGACGGCGTTGATCAGCGCGGCTTCAGTGTGCACCACGCGCATGCCGCGGCCACCGCCGCCGCCGGCGGCCTTGATGATCACCGGGTAGCCAACGCGGCGCGCGGTCGCCAGGATTTCCTTGGGATCGTCGGGCAGGGCGCCGTCAGAGCCGGGCACGCAAGGCACGCCGGCCTTGATCATGGCCTGCTTCGCCGAGACCTTGTCACCCATCAGGCGGATGCTGTCGGCGGTCGGGCCGATGAAGACGAAGCCGGATTTCTCCACGCGCTCGGCGAAGTCGGAGTTCTCCGACAGGAAGCCGTAGCCCGGGTGGATGGCCTGCGCATCGGTCACTTCGGCGGCCGAGATGATGGCCGGCATGTTCAGATACGACTGCGGCGACGGGGCCGGGCCGATGCAGACGGCTTCGTCGGCCAGGCGCACGTATTTGGCTTCTTTGTCGGCCTCGGAGTACACCACCACCGTCTTGATGCCCAGTTCGCGGCAGGCGCGCTGGATGCGAAGTGCGATTTCGCCGCGGTTCGCGATCAGAATTTTTTCAAACATGGTCTCTCTCTGCGAGAACGGGAGCGGTCCCGCTGCGTGCCGCTACGGCACATCGGGCGCGCGGCGGTCAGGCTGGCCGCCGGGCCGCACTAAAGCGCGGAACTGCATGGAACTGCACGGAACGGGCCGCGATGCCCACAACGTCCCAGGCGTTACGAAACGCCGTAGAGGGCCGCGCCGGAGCTGTCCCTGCGGCCGCGTGGGCGGCCATTGGCAGCGCTGGGCGCGGCATGTCTTTCAGGTTCAGCCGATGACGAACAGCGGCTGGCCGTATTCCACAGCCTGGCCGTTCTCGACCAGAATTTCCTTGATGACGCCGGCCTTGTCGCACTCGATCTCGTTGAGCAGCTTCATGGCTTCGATGATGCAGACGGTCTGGCCTTCCTTGACCGAATCGCCGACATTGACAAACGGGGCGGCGCCCGGCGACGGTGCGCGGTAGAACGTGCCCACCATCGGCGAGGTGACAATGTGGCCGGCGGGCAACTGCGCAACCGGCTCGGCGGCCGGGGCGGCGGTGCCGACCGGGGCAGCGGCCGGCGCGACCGGCAGTGCCTGCAGCTGCGGCATCGCCATTGGCGCGGCGACAATTTGCGGCGGTTGCTTGACGATGCGTACCTTGCCGTCGCCTTCGGTGACTTCCAGCTCGGAGATGCCGGATTCGGCCACCAGGTCGATGAGCGTCTTCAGCTTGCGCAGGTCCATCTTCTTATCCTCCTGAATCAGGTTGTCCGGCCGCTGCCCGCTGGGCTGCGGCGGAAGAAATCGTTATGGCGGCCACCACGGAGCCGCGCCCGCCGTGCCGCAGCACGCGCAACGGGCGCGGACCGCCGGGCGGCGCGCGCAGGTTCGTCAAAATTTTTTGGCAGGGGTCAGCGCCCCGGGCTCCCTGGCGGCGGCTGTTCCTGGGCGAGCGCATAGTCAAGTGCCAGCAGGTATCCCTGCCAGCCCAGCCCACAGATCACCCCGACAGCCACGTCGGAGAAATAGGAGTGGTGACGGAAGCTCTCGCGGCGGTGCACGTTGGACAGGTGGACTTCCACGAACGGGATGGCCACGCCGGCCAGCGCATCGCGCAGGGCCACGCTGGTATGCGTATAAGCCGCTGGGTTGATGATGATGAAATCGACGCCTTCCGCGCGCGCGGCGTGGATGCGGTCGACCAGTGCCCCCTCATGGTTGGACTGGAACGAAGCCAGGGAAATACTGGCCTTAGACGCATGATCGGCCAGCGCTGCGTCGATATCGGCGAGGGTAGTGTGCCCGTAGGTCTCCGGCTCGCGCGTGCCCAGCAGGTTCAGGTTAGGCCCATGCAGGACCAGCACCTTGCGGTAGCGGGCTGAGCGACGGATGGAGCGGGTTGCAGTCACGGCGGCTCGACCAGATCAACGAAATTGCGCGGAGATTACCGTAGCTTAGAGGGATTTGTCTAGCACGGGATACAAGGCTTGGCGGTGCTCGGAGCTATTCGGCGACGCTTTCGGCACTTTCTCAGCGACTAAGCCCGGAAACGGAACAAATCGCGAGAGAAATCCGAAATTGACCGGAGATACCGAAAGAACTTACTCAGGTGCGCGGCAGCACCGCGCGCAACTCTTCCGCGGTGACGCGGCCCATCTTACGGTACTTGACGCTGCCGTCGGGGTTGATGACCACTGTATAGGGCAAGCCGCCGGCGCTGTTGCCAAAATTGCGCGACAGCTCCGTGCCCGCGAAGCCTGCCACCGCGAGCGGGTAGGCGACCGGAACCTTCTTGGTGAACTGCTGGATATTGCTGGCTGAATCGATACCAATGCCGACAAACTCGACTTGCCGGTTTTTGTATTCCTCGTGCAGTGCGGTCAGCTCGGGCATTTCTTCCACGCAGGGGCCGCACCACGGTGCCCAGAAGTTCACCACCAGCGTCTTCCCGCGCAGCTTGCCCAGGTCCAGCTCAGTGCCGGCAGGGTCCGGCAGGCGCGTCTGGAAGAATGCTTCCACGGCCTGGTCGCTGGCCGCTCTGGGTGAGAACACGAAGTGGCCGGCAAACGCGCCCGCGGCGCAAGCCACTACGGCAACCACAATCCACAGCCGAAGGCGGGAGCGGCGGATGGGCGAGGAGACGGAATCAGTCATTGGGGGCAAGCTGGGCGGGTGAATATTGGTAGCTTAAGTGGGGCCGCGCCTTAGCTCGGCCCGGTGCCGGCATCTTCGCCGATCAGCATCCGTACGGCCTGCAGGTCCGCGCGGGCAAGCCGTCCGGAGGCGTCGGCACGCACGGCGCCGCGTTCGTCGACGGCATCATACAGTGCAATATGGATGCCGACGGGTGCCCCAAGTTCCGCGCGCACCTCGCCGGCCAGCTGGCGGGCCTCGCGGCGCTCGGGCCACTGGCCCTTCCACAGGAAGCTGAGCGTTTCGACATCGGCGCGGCCGCCGAAGTGACGACTTTCGCTGGTTTCGAAGTCGACCCCGGCGTTCAGCAGGTGCAGCGTGGCGTCCTTGGCGCTGTCGCAGAAGCACTGCAGATAAATGTCCGAGTGCTCGGTGGCAGTGCCGTTCAGCACAGCGCCCACGAGGTAGGGCCGGAACGGCGCCAGGTCCTCCATGGCCAGCAGGGCCACGCGGCGCAGCAAGGCCAGGACGCGCGGCTGGGTGTCGCCATGGAACAGCGCCTGGTAGGCGCGCACTTCGGCCTCGACCTGATCGTTGTCGGGCAGCCATTCGCCGGGCACGCGCTGCTCGCCCAGCACCTGGCGCGCGGCCTTGCGCTTGGCGGTGGCGTAGTCGGCGCCGTCCTCGGCGATCATGCGGGCGGCGGCCTGGGCGATTTCCTCGCGCAGGCGAGTGGGGTCGGGCGGGGTACGTCGGCTCATTGCCCCATGATACCGGAGCGCACGCCGGGCGCCGCACGGACGCGGCTGCCGGTGCCGCGGTGCAGCGAAGGCCGCTGGCGCTCGGGTACAATCGAAGGCTTCCTGCCCGGCCTGCCACCACCATGCGGCCACGCTGCCGCCGCGCGAGCGCCGGGTGCCGAGTCCCCAAAGCCTGCGGGCTTCATGTTTTCCGGGAACCCATGCATATTCATATCCTTGGCATCTGCGGCACCTTCATGGGCGGCCTGGCGGTGCTGGCCAAGCAGGCCGGCCATCGCGTCACCGGCTGCGATGCCAATGTCTATCCGCCGATGAGCACCCAGCTGGAAGCGCAGGGCATCGAACTGATCGAAGGCTTCGACCCCGCCCAGCTGGCGCTGGAGCCTGACCTGTTCGTGATCGGCAACGTGGTTTCGCGCGGCAATCCGCTGATGGAAGCCATCCTCGATCGCAACCTGCCTTACGTGTCGGGCCCGCAATGGCTGGGCGAGCACGTGCTGGCGCGCAAATGGGTGCTGGCGGTGGCCGGCACGCACGGCAAGACCACCACCACGTCGATGCTGGCCTGGATCCTGGAGGATGCCGGCTACAACCCGGGCTTCCTGGTGGGCGGCGTGCCGCAGAACTTCGGCATCTCGGCGCGTGTGACCGAATCCGACTTCTTCGTGATCGAGGCCGACGAGTACGACACCGCGTTCTTCGACAAGCGCAGCAAGTTCGTGCATTACCGCCCGCGAACCGCGATCCTGAACAACCTGGAATACGATCATGCCGACATCTTTCCGGATCTGACGGCGATCGAGGCGCAGTTCCATCACCTGGTGCGTACCGTGCCGGGTCAGGGCCGGCTGGTCGTCAACGGCGTCGAGGAAAGCCTGGCACGCGTGCTCGAGCGCGGCTGCTGGAGCGAGGTCGAACAGTTCGGCGTGGGCGACTGGCGCGAGAGCGATGCCGCCCACGCCGCACAGTCGGGCAAGGATGCCTTCGATGTCTGGTTCGGCGGCGCCGTGGTCGGCACCGTGGTGTGGGACTTGCAGGGCACGCATAACCGCATGAACGCGCTGGCGGCAATCGCCGCGGCGCGCCACGTGGGCGTGCCGGCGGAGCAGGCGATAGCCTCGCTGTCGCGCTTCGCCAACGTCAAGCGTCGCATGGAAGTACGCGGCGAGGTCGGCGGCGTGACCGTCTATGACGACTTCGCCCATCATCCGACCGCGATCCAGACCACGCTGGAAGGGCTGCGCCGCCGTGTCGGCAATGCCCGCATCCTGGCGGTGCTGGAGCCGCGCTCGAACACCATGAAGCTGGGCGTGATGAAAGCCCAGTTGCCGGCCAGCCTGGAGCAGGCCGACCTGGTGTTTGGCTATGGCGCCCCGGCCGGCAAGGACGCGCTCGGCTGGGACCTGGCCGCGTCGCTGGCGCCGCTGGGCGACAAGGCTGGCGCGTTCCAGGACCTGGGCACGCTGGTGCAGGCCGTGCGCGCCGCGGCGCAGCCGGGCGACCACGTGCTGGTGATGAGCAACGGCGGCTTCGGCGGCGTGCACCAGAAGCTGCTGGCTGCGCTGGCCGCGGCGGCCTGAGCCGCAGGGGACCGCGATGCTGCTGTACCTGCACGGATTCCGCTCCTCGCCGCAGTCGTTCAAGGCGCGGCTGGTGCAGGAGCGCATGCGCGAGTGGGGCGTGGGCCGCTACTACGCCTGCCCGGAACTCAATGTCTCGCCGGCGCTGGCGATCGCCCAGGCCGAGGCCGCCATCCGCGCCGCCCAGGCTGGCGGCGACCAGGAAGTCGCCATCATGGGCTCGTCGCTGGGCGGCTTCTATGCCCGCTGGCTCGGCGAGCGCCACGGCTGCAAGACCGTGCTGCTGAACCCGGCGATCCGTCCGTGGACCGACCTGGAGCAGTACCTCGGCGAGCAGCCGCTCTGGCACGGCGGTGGCTCGGTCACGGTCGAGCGCCGCCACCTGCAGGAGTTGCTCGACCTGCGCGTGGATGCCATCAGCCACCCTGAACGCTATTACCTGCTCGCCGCCACCGGCGACGAGGTGCTGGACTACCGGGAAATGGTGGCCGCCTGCCCCGGCGCGAACATTCGCGTGATCGAGGGCAGCGACCACGGCATCAGTGAATTTGCCGACTACGTCGACGAAGTGCTCGCCTTCTGCGGCTATGGCCCGGGCGGCAAGGTGCCCAAGGTGCCGGCCGGCGCGGGCGCGGCATGAGCGCGCAGTCTGCGCGCCGCTGCGGCTGGAGTTCGCACCTGGCTTTCGATGCGGCGATCACGCCTAACCTGCGGCGCTGGGTGACCGGCGACAACGGTTCGCTGACCGCGCGGCTGGTGGCCGCGTCGGAGCGCTTCCGCGTGGCGCAGCTGCTGCAGCGCCCGTTGCGGCCGCTGGCCGATGAATGGCAGGTGCTGGGCCAGCACGACCGCGTCCCGGCGCTGACGCGCGAAGTGCTGCTCATCTGCGACGATACTCCCGCCGTCTTTGCCCACACCGTGGTGCGCCTGCGCCATGCGCGGCGCGACTGGCCGTTCCTGCGCGGGCTGGGCGCGCGCCCGCTGGGCGGCCGGCTGTTCATCGACCCGGCAGTGACGCGCGACCCGTTCCAGTTCGCGCGGCTGCTGCCGCACCATCCATTGCGCCAGGCGCTGCAGCGTGTGCTGCCGGCGATAGCGCCGCTGCCCATGCTGCCTGCGCGGCGCTCCGTATTCCGGCGCGGCGACGGCGTCATGCTCGTGACAGAGGTCTTCTTGCCGGACCTGCTGGCACGGCCAGCCCCGGGGACCAAGGCGATTGCGTTACCGATGTTCCGGCGCACCACAGACCGCGGCCCCATCACTTCACACACTACCGATATCAAGAGATAACGGGCTGCGCCGGCTGGCCGAGCCGGCCGAGATCGCCAGCATCTACGCCTTTCTGGCCAGCGACGACGCCAGCTACGTCAACGGCGTGGCGATCGAGGCCAGCGGCGGCATGTCGCTCTGACCGTTCCCGGCGTCCGTCGGCGTGCACCGCCCCGGGGGCGCGCGCCGGGCTCCGCAGCGGCGGTGCGGTATCATTCCGGGTCTGCGGCCTGGCCTCGTGGCCATGGCGCGGCGCCGCGTGCAGCGCGCCGCCGGCCGATGCCGTTCGCACCATTTCTCCCACAGGATCCGCCGCTGCGCCCACTTCGTGGCGCCCCGACGCGGTTCCGCGCATTTCTGAAAGTACCGATCGATGCAGTTGCTGTTCGAAGAAGGCGGCGAGATCCGCGCCGGCACCGTGCTGAACCAGCAGGGCGAGGCTTACCAGGTGGAGCTGCCGGCCGGCAAGCGCACCAAGGTCAAGTCGCGCGACGTGTTGCTGCAGTTTGCGCAGCCGTCGGCGATCGAGCTGGTCCGCCAGACCGGCGACATGGTGGCCGAGATCGACCTGGATTTCCTGTGGGAATGCGCGCCGGAGGCCGAGTTCGGCTTTGCCGAGCTGGCCGCCGAGTACTACGGTGCCGAGCCCGGCGCGGTGCAGCAGGCGGCGCTTGCAATGGCGCTGCACGGCAACCCGGTGTACTTCCGCCGCAAGGGGCGTGGCCGCTACCAGCGCGCGCCCGAAGACCAGCTCAAGGCCGCGCTGGCCGCGCTCGAGCGAAAGCGCCAGCAGGCGCTGGTGCAGGCCGAATATGAAGACCAGCTCAAGGCGCTGACGCTGCCGGAATCGTTCCGCAACAAGGTGCTGCAGCTGCTGTTCAAGCCGGACAAGAACAGCCTGGAATACAAGGCCATGGACGCGGCCTGTACCGCGCTCGGCATGACGCCGATGCGGCTGATGGTGGCCGCCGGCGGCGTCGCCAGCGCGCGCGCGCTGCACGAGGCCAAGTTCCTCGCCGAGTGCTTCCCCAAGGGCACCGGCTTTCCCGATTCCGACGTGCCCGAGCCGTCCGCCGACCTGCCGCTGGCCGAGGTCGAGGCGTTCTCGATCGACGACGTCACCACCACCGAGATCGACGATGCGCTGTCGGTGACGAAGCTGCCCGACGGCAAGCTGCGCATCGGCATCCATATTGCCGCGCCCGCGCTGGGTATCCGCCGTGGCGAGCCGCTCGACGCAATCGCGCGCCAGCGCTTGTCCACGGTGTACTTCCCGGGCGACAAGATCACCATGCTGCCTGACCCGATGGTAGAGCGCTACACGCTGCAGGAAGGCCGGGTTTGCCCGGCACTGTCGCTGTACGTGACGGTGGACCCGACGGTGTGGCTGATCACCGGCAGCGAAACCCGCGCCGAGATGGTGCCGATTGCCGCCAACCTGCGCCACAACTTGCTGGACGATGTCATCACCGAGGCCTCGCTGGCCGAGGGCACCGGCGACTATCCGTTCCGCGAGGCGCTGACCCAGCTGTGGCACTTCGCCGGCTACCTGTACGACGAGCGCCAGAAGGCGCGCCTGGCCAGTGGCCTGCGACCCGAGACGCACAACCGCGCCGACTTCAACTTCTACCTCGACGACCAGCCCGACGGCAGCCAGCGCGTGCGCATCGAGCAGCGCAAGCGTGGGTCGCCACTGGACAAGATTGTGGCCGAGCTGATGATCCTGGCCAACAGCACGTGGGGCAAGCTGCTGGCGGACAACGGCGTGCCTGGCATCTATCGCACGCAGAAGGCGTGGGGCATGCATCGCACCCGCATGCAGACCTATCCGGCACCGCACGAAGGGCTGGGCGTGGCGCAGTACGCGTGGAGCACCTCGCCGCTGCGCCGCTACGTCGACCTGGTCAACCAGTGGCAGATCCTGGCGGTGGCGCAGCATGGCGTGACCGCCAAGCTGGTGGCGCCGTTCAAGCCCAAGGATGCCGACCTGCTGGCCGCCGTGGCTGACTTCGAAGGCACTTATGCCGCCTATGCCGACCACCAGTCGACCATGGAGCGCTACTGGTGCCTGCGCTGGCTCAAGCAGGAGAACCGCGAGCGCATGGTCGCCGCAGTGCTCAAGGAAGGCGCGGTGCGCTTCACCGAGATCCCGCTGGTCACGCGCGTGCCCGAGCTAGTCCAGGCGCAGCGCGGCACCCAGGTGCTGCTGGAGATCGGCGAGACCGACGAGATCACGCTGGAAGTCTCCTGCCGCGTGCTGGAGATCTTTGCCGGCGAGGGCGTATTGCCTGAGGAAGAGCTGGAAAGCGACGAGGAAGCCGCTGAAATGTCGGCTGAAGCCGCTGCCGAAGCTGCCGCCGAAGACGCCGCCGAGCAGGCCGCCGGGGTCGCGCACGAGGCCGCGGCAGACGCTGGCGGAGACGCGCCGGCGCAGCCGTCGGCTGAGCGCGACACCGGCGGCACCGCCGCTGGCTGAAGCCTTCGGAAATCGGCGGGGCTCACTTACAATGCCTAGCGGCATTCCCGGCTGGAGGGGAATGCCCATCCACCTGTCGCCTCGCACCTTCCGAGCCAAATTCCCGCCATCGTGAACGCCGCACTCGCCGCTCCCCGCCACTGGTGGCACGCCAGGTGGCACAACAGCAGTACGCTGGCCAAGGCGCTGGCCATTTCCGTGGTCGTGCATGCGCTGCTGCTGATGGTGCGGATAGCAGCGCCCGAGGTGTTCGAGATCAAGCGCACGGATTCGCCGCTTGACGTGGTGCTGGTCAACGCGAAATCGGCACAGAAGCCGCGCAACCCGACCGCGCTGGCGCAAGCCAACCTGGACGGCGGCGGCGATCATGACCTGCAGCGCGCCACCACGCCGCTGCCCGCGCAGACCGTGACGCAGGAGGGCGACCTCGTGCGCCAGGTGCAGCGCCGCGTCGAGCAGCTCGAACTGGAGCAACAGCGCTTGCTGACGCAGGCGCGCGAGCCCGCGCCTGCGGTGCGCAGCCAGCCGCTGAAGCCCGGCGAGAAGCGCCAGGACAATCCCCAGCGCGGCCAGGACGAGCGCACCTCGGCCGACGAGATGGCCAAGCTCGAGGCCGAGATTGGCCGCAACCTGGACCATTACGCCAAGCGGCCCAAGCGTTTCCAGCTGACCGCCACCAGCGCGCAGGCGGTCGACTACGCGCAGTACTACGACCGGCTGCGCCGCAAGATCGAGGCGCGCGGCACCACCGATTTCCCGCAACGCAACGGCAAGCCGCTGTACGGCCAACTGATCCTGGTGATCAACGTCAACCGGCTCGGCAAGCTCGGCTATAACCGCGACGGCTACAACATCGACGCCATCGACGTGGTCAAGAGCTCGGGCGATCCCGCGCTGGACCGCCAGGCCGTGGCGATCGTGCGCGCGGCCGCGCCGTTCGGCGCCTTCACCGCGGAAATGGCGGCCCGCCAGGACATCCTGGAAGTCATTTCCACCTTCAAGTTTTCGCGCAGCGGGCTGGAAACCCGGCTGCAGGCACGCTGATGACAACTCCAGACCCTACGCCAGATAGCACCCAGAACACGCCGGACCAGTATGTGGTGATCGGCCATCCCATCGCGCACAGCCGCTCGCCGGCGATCCACGCTGCCTTCGCGCGCCAGACCGGCGAAGCGGTGCAGTACGACCGGCTGGAGGCGCCGCTGGACGGGTTTGCCGGTACCGTGCGCAAGTTCTTTGCCGACGGCGGTTACGGCTGCAATGTGACGGTGCCGTTCAAGCTGGAGGCTTATGACCTGGCCGACCGCCTGACCGAGCGCGCCGAGGCCGCCGGCGCGGTCAACACGCTGTGGATCGAGGACGGCCTGATCCACGGTGACAACACCGACGGTGTGGGCCTGGTGCGCGATATCCAGGACAACCTCGATACGCTGGTCGAAGGCAAGCGCGTGCTGCTGCTGGGCGCGGGCGGCGCGGCCATGGGCGCGATGCTGCCGCTGATCGAAGCGCGTCCGTCGCGCATCGTGGTGGCCAACCGCACCGCGTCGCGCGCCAGCGACATGCTGGAAGAGTTCGTCGAAGCGGCCGACCAGTTCGGCGTGGAACTTTGGGGCGGCGGTCTCGATGCGCTGGAAGGCCTGTCCGAGGACGAGGCCTGCGATATCGTGATCAATGCCTCGTCGAGCAGCCTGCACGGCGAGGTGCCGCCACTGCCCGAGTTCCTGCTGGGCGAAGGCGTGCTGGCCTACGACATGATGTACGGCGCCGAGCCGACCGTGTTCCTGCAGTTTGCCGCGCGCTGCGGCGCGCGCACCAGCGACGGCCTGGGCATGCTGGTCGAGCAGGCCGCCGAGGCCTTCTATATCTGGCGCGGCGTGCGCCCCCGCACCGCTCCCGTGCTGGCCGAGCTGCGCGAGGCGCTGCAGGCCGAACGCAAGGGCTGAGCGGGGCGTCGCCAGCCGTGGCCACCCGCAACCGCACGGCCAGCGCTGCCCGCGGCGCTGCTTCCGCCGGCTCGGTACTGAATCCGCTGCGCTGGCTCGGCTACCTGCTGGGCTGCATGGTCGCGGGGGTGCTGGCCATGCAGTTGTATTTCTTCGTGCAGATTGCCAGCTGGCAGTATGTCAACCCGTCGAGCACGACCTTCATGCGGGCCGAGCGCTGGCGGCTGTGCGGCTTGAACCTGTGGAGCTGCGGGCTGGAGCGCGAGTGGGTGCCGTATGAGCGCATCTCGCGCAACCTCAAGCGCGCGGTGATCGCCAGCGAGGATTCCGGCTTCGTCAATCATCCCGGCTACGAGCTCGATGCCATGCTCGATGCCTGGGAGCGCAACAAGAAGCGCGGCCGCATCGTGCGCGGCGCATCGACCATCACGCAGCAACTGGCCAAGAACCTGTTCCTGTCATCCGAGCAGCATTACCTGCGCAAGGGGCAGGAGCTGGCGATCACGTGGATGCTGGAGTTCTGGCTCGACAAGCAGCGCATCTACGAGATCTACTTGAATTCGGTGGAGTGGGGCGAGGGCGTGTTCGGCGCGCAGGCCGCGGCGCAGCACTACTTCCGCACCAGTGCCGACAAGCTCAGCATCGGCCAGTCCGCGCGGCTGGCCGCGGCGCTGCCGGCGCCGAAGTGCTTCGACAAGAGGGAGTACTGCGCCAACGTTCGGGTGAATTTCCGCGCCAAGGCGGGGATCATCGCGCGGCGGATGGGGGCGGCCACGTTGCCGGACTGAGGGTTTGCTCCCCTCTCCCACTTGTGGGAGAGGGGAGCGAGGCAGTGGTCAAAGCCTCAGCTCAACCACCCCTTCCTGCGGAAATACGCCAGCGGAATCACCGCCGACACCGCCATCAGCGCAATCGCCCACGGATAGCCCGCGGCCCAGTCCAGCTCCGGCATGAACTTGAAGTTCATGCCGTAGATGCTGGCGATCAGCGTGGGCGGCATCAATGCCACCGACACCACCGAGAACAGTTTGATGATCTTGTTCTGGTTGATGTTGATGAAGCCGACGGTGGCGTCCATCAGGAAGTTGATCTTGTCGAACAGGAACGCAGTGTGGTTCTCGATCGAGTCGATATCGCGCAGGATCTGGCGCGCTTCGTCCTGCTGCTCGGCCGACAGCAGCTGGCTGCGCATCAGGAAGGACACCGCGCGGCGCGTGTCCATCACGTTGCGGCGGATGCGGCCGTTCAGGTCTTCCTCGCGCGCGATGGTTTCCAGCACGTCGGCCGCGGCGGCATCTGTCACGTTCTCGGCCAGCACGCGGCGGCTGGCTTCTTCCAGGCGTTCGTAGATTTCCTCGATCGAGTCGGCCGAATACTCCGCATCGGTCGCGTACAGGTCCATCAGTACGTCCTTGGCGTTGCGCACCGACCCCGGGCGCATGCGTGCGCGCAGCCGCACCAGCCGGAACACCGGCAGGTCTTCGTCGTGGATGGAGAACAGGACGTCCTTGGTCAGCACGAAGGCCACGCGCACGTTGCGCGAAACCTCTTCCTCGGCGAGCAGGAAGTCGGTGCGGATATGGATATTCTCGTCCTCGCCCTCGAAGTAGCGCGCCGACGCCTCCAGGTCGCCCAGGTCTTCCAGTTCGGGAAGGGCGACGCCGTAGGCTTCCTTGATCCAGTTCAGCTCTTCGTCGTCAGGGTTGACGACATCGATCCAGATCGGCTTGTGCTGCAGCAGCTCATTGCGCTCGTCGACTTGCTCCTGGGCAAGCCGGCCTTTCTGCAGGACGAACAGGTTGATCATCCCCGGGATTCCTTATTGCTGATTTGCGACGAAAAACAATGACAAGCGCGAAGACAAGCGCAGGCGGCTCGCCGCATCCCAGGTATTGCGCATGCCCCGTCATGGCCCAGCGGCAAGCCGCAAGAGGCCGGGCCACGGGCAAGCGTGATCGCGCTGTCCCGCGGCTGCGCGGGGCAGGGCGGACAAGGCGATGGCGTTTGCCTGGGTTGGCTGGCTAGCCGGGAGAGGGAAGATCCGACACGGTGGGGCGCGCAAGAAGGCGCCGCCGGTGGCACGGAAAGACACTCGCCCGCAGTTCTGACTGCGGGCAAGGCCGACGAAGCGCGGAGCCGGGTGCTCCGGGCGGGTCGTCGTTACGCAGCCCGCAGTGACATGGCATTCGCAGTGGCCGCATGACTGCGCCAACTCGAACACCCGATGCTACTGCCCACGTAATTTCTCCGGGATTGTGATGGCCGCGAGTGTAGCCCAACGAAGGGGCGCTTGTTAAGTGAAATCTCCGTGGAGGTGGCGCAGCCGTTGTGCTCGCCCGGGCCGGAGGCCTCAGCCAACGGCTCCGCGCAGCCGGCGCCACAACAGCGGCGCCAGCATCACCGAGGACAGCGCCAGGAACATCAGCACGATGGCGGCGTAGTCCTGCCAGTGTGGCTGCTCGCCCAGCAGCCACATGCCAGAGAACACGCCGACCACCGGGATGAACATGATCGACAGGCTCGACACCACCGGCGGCAGGCTGCGCGCCAGCCCGAACCAGACCAGGTGGCAGAAAGCGAAGACCACCACCGCGTTGTAGGCGATCGCGCCCCATTCGACGGCGGTCGGCATGCGTCAGCCGTGCTCCAGCAGCAGCGTGCCGGCGAGCAGGAAGGGCAGGGTCGCCAGCAGCATCCAGAAGGTCATGGCGCCGATCGGCACGTCGGTCTGGGTGCGCTTCATCAGCTGGGTGCCGAAGCCCCAGCCGGCCGCGGCCAGCAGCATCAGCAGCGTGCCGGCGGGGCTGCCGGTCAGTGCGCTGATCTCGCCCGACAGCAGCAGCACCGTGCCCGCCAGCGCGCAGCCGATGCCAACCCAGGCCCAGCCGCCGATGCGTTCACGGAAGAAGACCAGGCCCCACACCACGGCCCAGATCGGCATGGTGTAGCCAAGAATGGCGGCGCGTCCCGACGACAGCATCTTGATCGCGCAGATCGCGAACAGGTGCCACACCACCATGTTGGGCAGGGCGAGGCGGAACACCGTGCCCCATTCGCGCCGCGGCACGGCCAGCGAATCGCCGCGCAGGCGCAGCGCCAAGCCCAGCGCAACCACGCCGCCGGCCATGCACAGCAGGCGGAAGCCCATGGGCGGAAAATGCGCAACCCCGACCTTCATGATGGGCCAGTTGATGCCCCAGGCGAGGGTCAGCAGGACAAGCAGGAAAATACCGCGGCGATCGAGAGGCATGACTGCAGGATGGCGGCTGTGCGTGATGCCGCTCTTTGTTTTGAGAGGAAGCGCAAAACGATAGCACGCAGCGGGTAAAATTGCCGGAAACGACATATGCTGCAGGGATGAAAGGTTTTCACGCCGCTGCGGCCAACCGTGCCGGCCTGGGACTTTGATGTTCCATGAGGCGCCGGCGCCACCAGGATATTTCGAGCATCCCATGACTTTCACCGAGCAGCTTGCTGCCGCCTGGCAGCGCAACGATTCCCTTCTCTGCGTCGGGCTCGATCCTGATCCGCAGAAGCTGCCGCTATCGCTGACCGGCGCGGGCGGCGCCATCTTCTCGTTCTGCCGCGAGATCGTCGATGCCACCGCCGACCTGGTTTGCGCATTCAAGCCGCAGATCGCATATTTCCATTCACAGCGCGCCGAAGACCAGCTCGAGCAGCTGATCCACTATATCCACGACGCCCACCCCGGCATCCCCGTGATCCTGGACGCCAAGCGCGGCGATATCGGCTCGACCGCCGAGCACTATGCGCTGGAAGCCTTCGAGCGCTACCGGGCCGACGCCGTCACGGTCAGCCCGTACATGGGCTTCGATTCGATGCAGCCGTACCTGGCCTACCCGGACCGCGGCGTGATCGTGCTGTGCCGCACTTCCAACCCCGGCGGCTCCGACGTGCAGTTCCTGCAGGTCGAGGGCAAGCCGCTGTACCAGCTGGTGGCCGAGGCCGCGCGCGAGCGCTGGAACACCACCGGCCAGATGGGCCTGGTGGTGGGCGCCACCTTCCCCAACGAGATCGCGCGCGTGCGCCAGATCGTCGGCGACATGCCGCTGCTGATACCGGGTATCGGTGCGCAGGGCGGCGATATCGAGGCGACCGTGAAGGCCGGGCGTACCGCGGATGGCACCGGCATGATGATCAACTCGTCGCGTGCGATCCTGTACGCCAGCCGCGAGAAGGATTTCGCGGCGGCGGCGCGCAACGTAGCGCTGCAGACGCGGGAGACTATCAACCGCTACCGCCACGGCTGATTGCCGCGCGCGCCAGGATAAAAAAACGCGCCAGCTGGCGCGTTTTTTTGTCGGGCTGCGTGGGGCGGCGGGCCTTCAGGCCTCATTCCGCAGTAACTCCAGCAACCCCCGCATCGCGTGTTCCGCCGCCTGGCGCCGGATCTGCGCCCGGTCGCCGCGAAAGCGCTGCGTTTCCACAATGGTGGTGATACGGTTGCTCCAGCCAAAGCACACCATGCCCACCGGCTTTTCCGGCGTGCCGCCGTTGGGGCCGGCCACGCCGGTGATCGACAAGGAAACCTGCGCGCGGCTGTTCAGAAGCGCCCCTTCCGCCATCGCGCGGGCGACCTCTTCGCTAACGGCGCCGTGGTCGCGTATCAGCTTGGCCGGCACACCTAGCATGGTGGACTTGGCTTCGTTGGAATACGTGACGAAGCCGCGCTCGAACCAGCCGGACGAACCCGAGACATCGGTGATGGCGGCGGCGACCAGCCCGCCGGTGCAGGACTCGGCACTGGCCAGCATCAGGGATTTTTCGGCAAGGGCGACGCCGGACTGGACGGCAAGCTGGTCGAGCAGGCGGCTGACTGACATGATGGACTCGGGGTTTGTTGGAATGGGCCGGGCTCAGAACGAGCGCCACAGCGCGAACACCAGCAGTGTGTAGAAGGCTGCGAAGATGTCGTCGAACATGACGCCGAAGCCGCCGCGCAGGCCGGGGCCCTTGAGCGTGCGGTCGTAGTAACCGATCGGCGCGGGCTTGGCAATATCGAACAGCCGGAACCACAGGAAGGCGGCGAACTGCCCCCAGAATCCGGTCGGCGTGACAAAGGCCAGCACCAGCCAGAACGCGATGATCTCGTCCCAGACCATGCCGCCGTGGTCATGCACGCCCATGTCGCGGGCGGTCCTGGCGCAGGCCCACAAGCCCACCAGGAAGCCACCGCCGATGATCCACAGCCAGGTGGTCGGCTCGATCCACAGCGACACCGCCACGAACGAAAGCCACGCGTAGAGCGTGCCGACCGTGCCGGGGCTGACCGGCGACAGGCCCGAGCCAAAGCCAAAGGCAATCAGGTGGGCCGGATGGGCCAGCATGAAGCGCGCCGTCGGGCGCGTGACCTTGACGGTCTGGCCGGCTTCCAGGGTCATGGCGGGATCGCGGGGAGCGGCCCCGGAGGGGATGGTGGACATCAAGGTTGGCTCGTGTGATGCGGATGCTGCTTGTGGTTATGGCCGGCTTGCTGCTGTCACTGCTGCTGACGGCGGGACTCCCGTTCCCGCGCGGCGCGCCGATGCCGGCATCATGACACGCCTCTGCCCCGGTGTCAGGAGGAGGCGAAGTGGTCGAAGCTGGCGCCGGTGTAGCGGGTCGGGTTGCCGGCATGGTCGACCAGCCGCAGGCCCGGCTCCGGCGTGATCGTGCCGATGCGTGTGAGCGGCAGCGCCAGCCGTTCGCTGATCGCGGCGAGCGCGTCGCGGTTGCCCGCCGGGGCGGTGAAACACAGTTCGTAGTCGTCGCCCCCGGCCAGCGTGCATTCGCGCTGGATCGCTTCCGGCTGGCTGGCCAGCACCGCCGAGCGCGGCAAGGCGTCGACATCGACCAGTGCGCCCACCTGCGAGCGTGCCAGGATATGGCCGAGGTCGCCGATCAGGCCATCGGAGATGTCGAGTGCTGCATGCGCCACACCACGCAGCGCCATGCCCAGCGCCACGCGCGGTGTCGGCGTGTCCATGCGCGGGCGTACCTGGGTGAAGTCGGGCTCGGGCAGCAGCCATTCGCCACGGCAGTCGCCCAGTGCCAGGCGTGCGTCGCCAAGCGTGCCGGAGATCCAGATATCGTCGCCCGGGCGTGCCGCGTCGCGGCGCAGCGCGGCGCGGTGCGGGACATCGCCGAAGACGGTCAGCGACAGCGTCAGCGGGCCGCGCGTGGTGTCGCCGCCGACCAGTTCGCAGCCATGGGCGTCGGCAAGGGCCAGCATGCCGTCGGCCAGGTCGGCCAGCCATGCCGGGTCGGCCTCGGGCAGGGCCAGCGCCAGCGTGAAGGCGCGCGGCTCGGCCCCCATCGCGGCGAGGTCTGACAGGTTGACCGCCAGCGCCTTGTGGCCGAGCGCGCGCGGGGGCACGTCTGCAAAGAAATGGCGGCCGCTGACCAGCATGTCGGTGCTGATGGCGAGGTGGTGGCCCGGGCGGCCTTCGATCAGTGCGCAGTCGTCGCCCACGCCGAGTGCGGCTTTGTGCACCGGCCGAGTGAAGTAGCGGCGGATCAGGTCGAACTCGGAAAGTGGGGCGGGCGGAGCGGGCTGTGCGTTGGACATCGCGGCGAGCTGGCAGTGGACAGGTGTTTGCCCGGCCGGCAGGCACCGGAGGGACGGGAGGGCTCGGAAGGGCGCATCAGGATGCGGCGGCGGCAGCGTTTCAGCAAGATACTGCCGCGCATGACAGCCATGACCGCAGCGAGTCACCGGCCTTGCGCCGGGCGGCGCTACGCTTGCTGGTAATGCCCCGTTGGATGGGGCATATTGTACCGAATAGCAAAGGTGCCCCAAGCAAAAGGCTTATTGTGAAATAGTATTTCACTATATAAAATGCTGGGTTCCAAAGGAAGAGAAGGGCGGACACGTGGAGCCGGTCCGCCGATCGTCCCCGCCAAGTCAATGACGGCTCCACCGATTGGAAAATGCGCCGATGACCAGCCCTCAGCAGTCCCCGTCCCAAGACGATCTGAAACAGCAGCAGCGTGAGGCGCTGCGCAAAGCGGCGCTCGAGTACCACGAGTTTCCGACCCCCGGCAAGATTTCCGTCACCCCGACCAAGCCGCTGTCGAACCAGCGCGACCTGGCGCTGGCCTACTCGCCAGGCGTGGCCGCGGCCTGTGAGGAGATCGTGGTCGACCCGGCCAATTCCTTCCGCTACACCGCGCGTGGCAACCTGGTCGCGGTGATCACCAACGGCACCGCCGTGCTCGGCCTGGGCGACATCGGCGCCGCGGCTTCCAAGCCCGTGATGGAAGGCAAGGGCGGCCTGTTCAAGAAGTTTGCCGGTATCGACGTGTTCGATATCGAAATCGACGAGAAGGACCCGGAAAAGCTGGTCCAGATCATCGCCGCGCTGGAGCCGACCTTCGGTGGCATCAACCTGGAAGACATCAAGGCGCCGGAGTGCTTCTACGTCGAGCGCAAGCTGCGCGAGAAGATGAAGATTCCCGTCTTCCACGACGACCAGCACGGCACCGCGATCGTGGTGGCCGCGGCCATCATCAACGGCCTGAAGGTGGTCGGCAAGGACATCGCCAAGGTCAAGCTGGTCACCTCTGGCGCCGGCGCCGCCGCGCTGGCCTGCCTGGATCTGCTGGTCGACATCGGCCTGCCCATCGAGAACATCTGGGTGACCGACCTGGCCGGCGTGGTCTATGAAGGCCGTACCGAGCTGATGGACCCGGAGAAGGCCCGTTTCTCGCAGAAAACCGACAAGCGCAAGCTGGGCGAGGTCATCGACGGCGCCGACATCTTCCTGGGCCTGTCCGCCGCGGGCGTGCTCAAGCAGGACATGGTCCAGCGCATGGCCGACAAGCCGCTGGTGCTGGCGCTGGCCAACCCGAATCCGGAAATCGCGCCCGAGCTGGTCAAGGAAGTGCGGCCGGACGCGGTGATGGCGACCGGCCGTACCGACTACCCGAACCAGGTCAACAACGTCCTGTGCTTCCCGTTCATCTTCCGCGGTGCGCTGGATTGCGGCGCCACCACCATCACGCGCGAGATGGAGATTGCCGCCGCCAACGCGCTGGCCGAGCTGGCGCGCCAGGAGCAAAGCGACATCGTTGCCACCGCCTATGGCATCCAGGATTTGTCGTTCGGCCCGGAATACCTGATCCCGAAGCCGTTCGATCCGCGCCTGATCGTCAAGGTGGCCCCGGCAGTGGCCGAAGCCGCGATGAAGTCGGGCGTGGCAGCCCGCCCGATCGAGGACATGGACGCCTACCGCCTGCAGCTGCAGCAGTTCGTGTACCACTCGGGCACGCTGATGAAGCCGATCTATGCTGCCGCGCGCAAGGTCGAGATGGAGAAGAAGCGCATCGTCTTTGCCGAGGGCGAAGAAGAGCGCGTGCTGCGTGCCGTACAGGTGATCGTCGATGAGAAGCTGGCCAACCCGATCCTGATCGGCCGCCCGGCCGTGCTGCAGCACCGCATCGAGCGCTTCGGCCTGCGCCTGCGCGCCGGCGTCGACTTCACCGTGGTCAACCCCGAGCACGACGAGCGCTTCCGCGACTACTCCGAGGCCTACTACCGCATGATGGCGCGCCAGGGCATCACGCCCCAGTACGCCAAGCTGGAAATGCGCCGCCGCACCACGCTGATCGGCGCGATGCTGGTCCACAGGGGCGAGGCCGACGGCATGATCTGCGGCACTGTCAGCACCACCGCGGCGCACTTGCGCTATATCGACCAGGTGCTGGGCGGAACCAGCAAGGTCTACGCGGCCATGAATGGCCTGGTGCTGCCGGGTCGCCAGATCTTCCTGGTGGACACGCACGTCAACGTCGACCCGACCGCCGAAGAGCTGGCCGCGATCACGCTGATGGCGGCCGAAGAACTCAAGCGCTTCGGCATCGAGCCCAAGGTCGGCCTGCTGTCGCATTCGAACTTCGGCACGTCCGAGGCGCCTTCGGCCCGCAAGATGCGCGAAACCCTTGCCATCCTGCGGGAACAGGCACCGGATCTGGAAGTCGACGGTGAAATGCACGGCGACAGCGCGCTCGACCAGAAGCTGCGCGATCAGCTGGTGCCGGACAGCACGCTGCAGGGCGAAGCCAACCTGCTGGTGTGCCCGAACATCGACGCCGCCAATATCTCGTACAACCTGCTCAAGGTTGCCGCGGGCAACAACGTGGCGATCGGCCCGATCCTGCTGGGCGTGAAGGCGCCGGTGCACATCCTGACGCCGTCGGCGACGGTGCGCCGCATCGTCAACATGACCTCGCTGGTGGTGGTGGACGCTGCTGCCAAGCGTTAAGCCTCCTACCTTGCGAAGGTTGCGGAAAAGCCGGGTTCGCCCGGCTTTTTTGTCGCTTGGCGATGACAGTTAGTATGCGCACACATACGCTTAACATATTGAAACAATTGAAGAATTCCCGCCACGCCGGGGCCGGGATTGATTAATTGCGTGCATGCGCGTAACCTTACGCCTTTGATACAGGCGCTCGCCATGAGCGCCCCGGTGCGGTTGGCATCCGGCGCGTGCAGGGCAAGGCGCGCGAGGTTGCCGGCCAGGGTGGCCCGGACAGATCGTCTACCCAAACAGCGGCAGGCTCGATTTCCGGTTCAACCTAGACAAGCAACGTGGTTTCCCAAGTACCTTTGATGCAGCAGGCGGCGCGGATGCTGGCCCGGTCGATGACCGGCGCGGCGCTGGTGCTGGCCCTGGCGCAGCCCGCGCTGGCGCGCCAGGCGCAGACCGAAGGCATGGGAACCATTGCAGTGCAGCAGTTGCCCAACGAAGCACGGCAGACGCTGGAGCGCATCGAAGCCGGCGGCCCGTTCCCGTATGACAAGGACGGAACCAGGTTCGGCAATTACGAACGCCTCTTGCCGCAAAAAGAACGCGGGTACTACCGCGAGTACACGGTAAAGAGCGCCAGAAGCCGGAACCGGGGAGCCAGGCGGATCGTATGCGGCGGGGAACAGCGCGCTGCCAACGATTGTTACTACACGGAAGACCACTACAACAGCTTCAAACGGATACTCAAATGATGACTGACATTTTCGGATTGGGCGACGCCCTTGCCGCCCGCGAAGAGCGCGGCGCCGGAGATGGCTGGCAGCGGGCTCAGCAGCAGGCCCAGAACCTATATGACAACGTGCTGATGATGCCGCAGCGCCAAGAGCTCACGCACAAACTCCCGCCCGCGAACGCGCCCGTGGCCATGCCGGCTGGTGCAGGCTGGGCTGACGGCACCAGCGAGGGGGCCATGAACCTGTTCAAGACGGTGCGTCCGAACATCGTCCAGTCGATCCGTGCCTTCCGCGTGCCCGAGCTGGCCCAGGCGGCCGCGGATCTCGGCCAGCATTTCCTGTATGCCAACTGCGCGCATTGCGCCAGCAAGGCCGAGGTTCTGGAAACGATCGCAACGTCGTTTATCTTTCCCAAGCATTTCGGCAAGAACTTCGATGCGCTGGCGGACTGCCTGACCGACCTGATCTACAAGGCTGGCCCGCAGCCGGGTTTCGTAATCGTGCTGGAAGGCCTGCCGATTGCGCAGAAATTCGACAAGGAAGGGCGCGAGGTGCTGCTCGACGTGTTCCGCGACGCTGCTGAATTCTGGGGCGAACGCAAGGTGCAGTTCCGGGTGTTCTACTCGTTCGCCTGAGCGCCGGTACCTTTCCGTATTAAGCAAAAAGCCCGCAATTGCGGGCTTTTTGCCTGGCGGCGGCCCGCCCGTGCCGGCTTACTCCTGCGCAGGGACATGCCCGTGCGGTGTCAGCCGGTCGATCAGCTCGGGCAGTCCTTCGCTCAGTTGCGCCGCCACGTCCTCCTGCGACATCCCGGTCGACTGTGCCAGCGAGTCCAGTGCCCCCGTGCCGCCCAGCGCCTCGCTCAGCGCCGACGGCGTGACCGGCTGGTTGGCGCCGGTACCGATCCAAGAATCCACCTGCTCGCCCAGCCCGGCCTGCGCCAGGATCTGGTGCAGCGCACCGATGCCGCCGGCGGCGGCGCCCAGCGCCTGGCTGTTGGCCGGGGCGCCGCCCTGGCCGCCAAGCAGCCCACCGAGCAGGGAGCCCAGGTCGAGCCCGCCCGTGGCGCCGGGCGCGCTGGCATTGCCGCCGAGCATGCCGCCCAGCAGCCCGCCGAGGCTGCCCAGTCCGCCCAGCCCATCGTCGACCGGTGCTGCGGAGCCGCTTTCCTGGCCGCGGTTGCGCATGGCCAGCGTTGCCAGCAGGCCGAGCGCTATCATCAGCTTCGGATTGAGCCCGCCGGCACCGCCTTCCTCGCCGCGGGCATTGCCCAGTTGCCCGAGCACGCCGCCCAGCACGCTATCGAGTAGTCCCATGGTCGACTCCTTTCAGTCAAGGTTGGCGCTGGCCGGATGGCCGCCGCCGTCAGAATCCGCCGAGCAAGGCGTTGAGCGTGGAAAGGCAGACCAGCCCGGCCGTCTCGGTGCGCAGGATGCGCGGACCGAGCGACACACCGGTGAAGCCGGCCTGCAGTGCCGCGCGCTCTTCGTCCGGCGACAGGCCGCCTTCGGGGCCGATCAGCAGCGTGACGCCATCCGCAAGCAGGGTGTCGCGGCGCTCGGCCGCATAGGCCGGCAGCGACTGCTCTGCCCGCGGCGACACCAGCAGCCGTGCCCCGGAACTGCTGCCGCCGGACTGCGCCAGCCACGTCTCAAAGTTAGCGACCGGGGCCACTTCCGGCAAGCGATTGCGCCCGCATTGTTCGCAGGCGGCCTGCACCAGCGCCTGCCAGTGCGCCTGGCGCTTGTGCGCGCGGTCACCGGTGAGGCGCACCACCGAGCGGTTGGCCTGCAGCGGCTGGATCGCGGCGACACCGAGTTCGACCGCTTTCTCGATCAGCCAGTCCATCTTGTCGCCACCGGCCAGCCCTTGCGCCAGTGTGACGCGGAAGGGAGGCTCGGCCTCGGCCTCGTCGTGCGCGCCGATGCGTGCCACGGCATGGCGCTTGCCCAGTTCAAGCAGGGTGGCGGCGTGGCTGCCGCCACGACCGTCGAACAGCGTGATGGCGTCGCCGGGCGCCAGGCGCAGCACCTGGGCGTGGCGTACCACCGGTTCGGGCAGGGGAAATTCGGCTTCGGCGGCCAGGATCGTGTCCGGGCCGCCGACAAAGAAACGCGGGGCCATCAGCTTGCCTTGCTCCCGTTCGGATCCAGCGGCTTGCCGAAGCCCCAGCGGTACCCGTCCGGATCCTCGACCATGCAGTAGCGGTCGCCCCAGAACTGGTCGGCGGGGGCCATCAGGCTGATGGCGCCGGCGTCGACCGCGCGCTGGTGCATCGCGTCGACATCGTCGCAGTAGACATAGAAGGTTTGCGGGCATTCCACGCCCAGCGAGCGGGGCGTGCGGGCGGTGCTGCCCCAGGCGCCTTCGGGTGCGAACATCACCACCAGATCGCCCTGGTAGTGCATTTCGGCGTGAGTCGGCACGCCGTTTTCATCGACCACGTTACCGGCGGCAAAGCCGAAGGCGCGGCTGTAGAAATCCAGCGCGGCGCGCCCGTTGGCGACGGTCAGGTAGGGGGTGAGCCAGGGGGTGTTGGCCGGTCTGCTCATGATCGTCTCCTGTCATGCGGGAAACCCGGCGCGGTCTGTTGCCAGTCTGTCGCTAAGCCGGGCCGCGCGGTGCGAGTGTGCATCTTACGCGCGCTGCGCTGCGCTGTCGAAGTGCGGTGCGGCGCCGGCGCCCATCCCGTGCGGGTGATCCCCGAGCCATGCCCGCCACCGGTGTCCGGGAGTCCGGAAAACCCCTTAGCTTCTGCTAAAATTGCGGTTTTCCCGCCGACAGGCTCACGCCCGCCCGCGTCCAAGCTCACGTCCAAGATCGCCCGAATGTCCGCCCTAGCCCATCCCGCAACGAGTCCCTTTGCTTCCCAGCCCGCCAAGCTGATGGCCGATGCCATCCGTGTGCTTGCCATGGACGCCGTCCAGCAGGCCAATTCCGGCCACCCCGGTGCGCCGATGGGCATGGCGGATATCGCCGTGGCGCTGTGGGGCCGGCATCTGAAGCACAACCCGGCCAACCCGCAGTGGGCCGACCGCGACCGCTTCGTGCTGTCGAACGGCCACGGCTCGATGCTGATCTATGCGCTGCTTCACCTGAGCGGCTATGACCTGCCGGTCGAAGAGCTGAGGAATTTCCGCCAGCTGCACAGCAAGACCGCCGGCCACCCCGAATACGGCATCACCCCGGGCGTGGAAACCACCACCGGTCCGCTCGGCCAGGGCATCACCAACGCGGTCGGCATGGCGCTGGCCGAACGCCTGCTGGGCGAAGAATTCAACCGCCCCGGTTTCGATATCGTCAACCACCACACGTACGTTTTCCTGGGCGATGGCTGCCTGATGGAAGGCATCTCGCACGAGGCCTGCTCGCTGGCCGGCACGCTCAAGCTGAACAAGCTGATCGCGCTGTGGGACGACAACGGCATCTCGATCGATGGCGACGTCGTGCACTGGTTCAACGACGACACCCCGAAGCGCTTCGAGGCCTACGGCTGGAATGTGATCCGCGCCATCGACGGCCATGACGTCACCGCCGTCGACCTGGCGATCTCGCAGGCCAAGGCCAGCGACAAGCCGACCCTGATCTGCTGCCGTACCAAGATCGGCAAGGGCGCCCCCAACAAGGAAGGCGGCCACGACGTGCACGGCGCCCCGCTGGGCGGCGCCGAAGTGCTGGCCACGCGCGAGGCGCTGGGCTGGGCCCACGCGCCGTTCGAAGTGCCGGGCGACGTCTATGACGCCTGGGACGCCAAGGCCAACGGCCAGGCGCTGGAGCGCGCCTGGACCGCGCTGTTCGACGCCTACGCCGAGCGCCACCCGTATGAAGCCGGCGAATTCCGCCGCCGCATGAAGGGCGAGCTGCCGGGTTCGTTCGACGCCGCCGTGGAAGCCTTTATCGCCAAGTGCGAGGAAAAGGCCGAGACCATCGCCACCCGCAAGGCCAGCCAGAACACCATCGAGGCCTTCGGCCCGGTGCTGCCCGAGTTTCTCGGCGGCTCGGCCGACCTGACCGGCTCGAACCTGACCAACTGGTCGGGCAGCAATGCCGTGCGCGTGGATGCCTGGGGCAACCACATCAACTACGGCGTGCGCGAGTTCGGCATGAGCGCCATCATGAACGGCATCACGCTGCATGGCGGCTACATCCCCTACGGCGCGACCTTCCTGACGTTCTCGGACTACAGCCGCAACGCGCTGCGCATGGCGGCGCTGATGAAGATCCGCTCGCTGTTCGTGTTCACCCATGACTCCATCGGCCTGGGCGAAGATGGCCCGACGCACCAGTCGATCGAGCACGTTGCCAGCCTGCGCCTGATCCCCAACATGGATGTCTGGCGTACCGCCGACACCACCGAAACCGCCGTGGCCTGGGCCGAGGCGATCCGCCGCGAGAACGGCCCGAGCTGCCTGATCTTCAGCCGCCAGAACCTGCCGTTCCAGCAACGCGATGACGTCACCCGCGCCAATATCGCGCGCGGCGGCTACGTGCTGCGCGACAGCGTCAACGCCAAGACTGGCCGTCCGGACGCCGTGATCATGGCAAGCGGCTCGGAAGTGGGCCTGGCCGTTGGCGCTGCAGACGCACTGGCTGCGGAAGGCGTGCATGTGCGCGTGGTCTCGGTCCCGGCCACCACCGTGTTCGACAAGCAGGACACCGCCTACAAGGCCAGCGTGCTGCCGGCCGGCGTGCCGCGCGTGGCGGTCGAGGCGGGCGTGACGGACTTCTGGTGGAAGTACCAGGTCCAAGCGGTAGTGGGCATCGACACCTTCGGCGAATCGGCTCCGGCCGGCGTGCTGTTCAAGCACTTCGGCTTCACCGTCGACAACGTCGTGCGTACGGTGAAAGACACCCTTATCTAAGCATCCGGGCGCTGGAGCCGCGCGGTGCGCCGCGCGGCAGCAGCGGCGCCCACCGGTTTTCATCGATCCTCAGGAGAGACAGTCATGACCATCAAGATCGGCATCAACGGCTTCGGCCGCATCGGACGCATGGTGTTCCGCGCCGCCGCCGCCAACTTCAAGGACATCGAAGTCGTTGCCATCAACGACCTGCTCGAGCCCGACTACCTGGCCTACATGCTGAAGTACGACTCGGTGCACGGCCGCTTTGACGGCGAAGTGTCGGTCGACGGCAACACCCTGGTCGTCAACGGCAAGAAGATCCGCCTGACCGCCGTCAAGGATCCGGCCGAGCTGAAGTGGGGCGAAGTCGGCGCCGACGTGGTGATCGAGTCGACCGGCATCTTCCTGACCAAGGAAGGCGCGCAGAAGCACATCGACGCGGGCGCCAAGAAGGTGATCATGTCGGCTCCGTCGAAGGACGACACCCCGATGTTCGTGTACGGCGTGAACCACGAAACGTACAAGGGCGAGGCGATCATCTCGAACGCCAGCTGCACCACCAACTGCCTGGCCCCGGTGGCCAAGGTGCTGAACGACAAGTGGGGCATCAAGCGCGGCCTGATGACGACCGTGCACGCTGCCACCGCCACGCAAAAGACCGTTGACGGCCCGTCCAACAAGGACTGGCGCGGTGGCCGCGGCATCCTGGAAAACATCATCCCGTCGTCGACTGGTGCCGCCAAGGCCGTGGGCGTGGTGATTCCGCAACTGAATAAGAAGCTGACCGGCATGTCGTTCCGCGTGCCGACCTCGGACGTGTCGGTGGTCGACCTGACCGTCGAGCTGGAAAAGTCCGCTTCGTACGAAGAAATCTGCGCCGAGATGAAGGCCCAGAGCGAGGGCGCGCTGAAGGGCGTGCTGGGCTACACCGAAGACAAGGTTGTTGCCACGGACTTCCGCGGCGATGCACGCACCTCGATCTTCGATGCTGAAGCCGGCATCGCGCTGGACGGCACCTTCATCAAGGTCGTGAGCTGGTACGACAATGAGTGGGGCTACTCGAACAAGTGCCTGGAAATGGCACGCGTGGTGGCCAAGTAATCGGGCTGTCCTTGCAAAGAAAAACGCGCCTTCGGGCGCGTTTTTCTTTGGGTGCGGCGGCCGTTCAGCCGGCCTGGCGCGGCGCCAGCGGGCGCGCGTCGACCGCCGCGCCGTCCACCAGGAAGTGGCCGCCGGCGACATGGTGGATGGTGCGCAGCGCGTCGTGGCCTTCGAAATGCCAGCGCCCATTGCTGAACACGCGCGAATCCGCATGCGCGGCGACCACCTCACCGAGGAACAGGTCATAGGTCTGCTGCGTCGCCGGCTCGGGCAGCAGTCTGCATTCGAGCCAGGCCGCGCAGCCTTCCAGCAGCGGCGCGCTGACGACGGTCCCGGCAAAGGTGCCTAGCCCATAGGCATCGAACTTGTCGGTTCCTTCCTGCTCCAGCAAGGCCAGCCCGGAGCTGGAGCCCAACGCCTCGGTCAAGTCGACCTGGCTGACGGTGGGCACCTGCAGCACAAATTCCCCGCTCTCCTCCAGCAGGCGCCGGGTCCAGGTGCTCTTGTCCAGCACCACCGCGACCTTGGGTGGAGCGAAATCCAGCGGCATGGCCCAGGCGGCGGCCATGATATTGCGCTTGCCGCCGGCGGCCGCGCTGACCAGCACGGTCGGGCCATGGTTGAGCAGCCGGTAGGCCTTGGGCAGGTCGACAGGAAGGCGGGAATGGTCGGCTCGGGAGTCAGTCATGATGACGGACGCGTCGGCATCCTAGGAAAAGAATGACAAAAATGGGACGGCGACAGCCAATATACGCCGATGCGCGCAGGTCTGCTGTGGACTGAAAGTGGGCGTATATGAGACCAACTTCATAAAAACGACACTATTTTTCGGAAATATGGCAGGGTTCGGCGTTCCAGAAATGCCGAATTTGCTTTCCGTGCTTGTTTTTTCCTCTTACACTACCAAGACGCGGTTGAAATCTGATGTGCAGCCAGTGCAAGTGGTGGGGCCATCTTTGCTAAGAAAAATCTGACCTGGGCCTGATCATGGTGAACGTAGACACAAAGCTTTTAGTGATCTTCACCGAACTGCTGAGTAAGCGAAACGCCACTTACGTTGCGGAGAAGATGCATATGACCGCGCCGGCCGTGTCGCATTCGCTGGGCCGGTTGCGTGAGATCTTCGACGACCCGCTCTTCATCCGCGTTCCCCACGGCCTGACGCCCACCCCCCGCGCGCTGGAGCTGGGCCCCAAGATCCGCGACATGCTGGACCTGTGGTCGTCGATCAACGAAGGCGACGCCGACAATTTCGATCCCGCAGTGGCCACCGGCACGCTGAGCATCGGTTTTGCTGCCGAGCTGGGCGACACGGTGTTCAACCGCTTCGTGCTGCGCATCAAGCAACTGGCGCCGGACCTGCATATCAAGCTGGTCGAATCCCATTCCTGGGAAGCCGACGTGGCCTCGATGCGCGCCAATGAGCTGGATCTGGCATTCTCCCCGTTCCCGACCCGGCATCCGGAAATCGTCGAGGAAATGGTGACGTCGCTGAATCTGTGGGTGTGCGCGCGCAAGAACCATCCGTTGCTGAAGAACCACTGCACGCTCGAGCAATATCTGGACTGCGGCCATATCTTCATGGCGCATTCCGGCGGGGCGGGCCGTCCGGCACCGTCGCTGATCCCGCTTGACTACGCGCTGCAACAGCGCGGCCTCAAGCGCAATGCGACGCTGACGGTGCATTCGTGGCGGGCCCAGGCCGAGATGGCTGCGCAGACCGACATGATCTTCACCGTCAATGCGCTGACCAAGGACATGGCCTGCGAAACCTATGGCCTGAAGGCGTTCCCGCTGCCGGCGGAACTCAACACCACGGTTGGCCTGAACATGTTCTGGCATCGCAGTCGCAACACCCATCCGATGCTGGTTTGGGCGCGCAACCTGTTCCGCCAGGTGGTGGCCGAGTTTGTAGGCCTCCCTGCGTCGCGCCCGCCGCGCGTGGTTGCCGAACAAGACCTGCAAGCGCTGCGCGAGCCCTGAACTGCGCACGCGCAGAAAAAAAACCGGCGCCAGGCGCCGGTTTTTCTTTTGCCGGATGCGCTACGCGATGCGTGCGCCAGCTTATCGTTTGGGTCTGTGGGGACAGTTGGTTTTAGTGCAGTTGCCGTACAGCGACAGTGCGTGTTCCTGCAGGGTAAAGCCGCGCTCGCGCGCAATGCTTTGCTGGCGATGCTCGATTTCGGAATCGAAGAATTCTTCGACGCGGCCGCAATCGAGGCACACCAGGTGGTCGTGGTGCTTGCCTTCGTTGAGTTCGAAAATGGCCTTGCCGGATTCAAAGTTGTTGCGCGACAGCAGGCCTGCCTGTTCGAACTGGGTCAGCACGCGGTAGACGGTGGCGAGGCCGATATCCATATGCTCGTTCAGCAGGATACGGTAAACGTCTTCCGCGCTCAGGTGCCGCTGTTCGCTGGTCTGAAAAATTTCAAGAATCTTCAGCCTGGGCACCGTCGCCTTCAGGCCGATATTCTTGAGGTCCGCCGGACTCGGCATGGGCTTGACTCCCTAGAGTACAATGTCTGGATAGTTGAATCATAAGGGTTTTGACAGCAAAAGTCGCCCGCGGTGCCATGTCCCATGTGGGCAACGCGCCTCAGACCTTTGCGTTCGATCCCATGTGGTTGCCGCGGCAGGCGCCCTGTGCGCATGTGTTGTATCCGGCTCTTGCAGCGCTTGTTGCGCCGGTCTTCCGCGGTACTTTCCGTACTTTCCCTTTCCCTCCCGGAAGCGAGATACATGCGTTATACCCGTTCGTCCGCCATGCGCCCGACGCTGGTTGCCTCCCTGCTGGCCGCGGCTCTGCTGGCTGGCGCCTGCTCGGCCTACGATTCCACCTCGCGCAAGGTAGCCAACGCCATCACGCCGTACCGGATCAATATCGTGCAGGGCAACTTCGTGTCCCGCGAAGCCGCTTCGCAGCTGCGCGAAGGCATGACGCGCGAGCAGGTCAAGTTCCTGCTCGGCACACCGCTGCTGACCGATGTGTTCCACGCCAACCGCTGGGACTACGTGTTTTCGTTCCGCCGCGGCAATACCGCCGTGGTGCAGCAGCGCCGCTACACGGTCCTCTTCGATGGCGACCGCCTGGTCAAGTTCGGCGGTGACGAGCTGCCCTCCGAGTACGAGCTGATCGCTGAAATCGACGGCATGAAGAAGGCGTTGAAGGACCAGACCCCGGGCAAGATCTCCACCAGTAGCACGGCTGGCACGGCTGCCGCCCAGTCCGAGCCGCAGACCACCGTCGAGAACTTCGTGCCGCGGCAGGCGACCGAGGCAGCTGCCGCGCCGGCGGCGACGCCCGCGCCCGCTGCCCCCGCGTCCGAGGCGCCGCCGGCCGCTGCCCCGGCCCAGGCCACCGCCCCCGCCGACGCGTCCAAAGCCAACTGAGCCGCCATTCGCGGCTTGCCATCTGTTCCGGGGCCGGTCAGCCATGACCGGCCCATTCACTTTTCACGTATTGCGCACACTCCGCTGAGCCAGACACAATGAACATCGCCATCGCAGGCGCATCAGGCCGCATGGGCCGCATGCTGATCGAACAAGTGCTGAACACCGAGGGCGTGACGCTGTCGGGCGCGCTCGACCTGCCGGGTTCGCCGGCGCTGGGCCAGGACGCGGGCCTGTTCCTGGGCCGCAATACCGGCGTGGCAATCACCGCCGACGTGGAAGGCGGGCTGGCCGGCGCGGACTGCCTGATCGACTTCACCCGTCCGGAAGGCACGCTGGCGCACCTGGCCGCGGCGAAGAAGCTGGGCGTCAAGATGGTGGTCGGCACCACCGGCTTCGACGATGCCGGCAAGGCCGCGCTGGCCGACGCCGCCAAGTCCATCGGCATTGTCTTTGCCGCCAACTTCAGCGTTGGGGTCAATGCCACCTTCAAGCTGCTGGAAGTGGCCGCCAAGCTGCTGTCGACCGGCTATGACATCGAGGTGATCGAGGCCCACCACCGCTTCAAGGTCGATGCACCGTCGGGCACCGCGCTGAAGATGGGAGAAGTGATCGCTGAGGCCCTGGGTCGTGACCTGAAGACCTGTGCCGTCTATGCCCGCGAAGGCCATACGGGCGAGCGCGATCCTAATTCGATCGGTTTTGCCACCATCCGCGGCGGCGACATCGTCGGCGACCACACCGTGATGTTTGCCGGCATCGGCGAGCGCATCGAGATCAGCCACAAATCGTCCAGCCGCCAGTCATATGCCGACGGTGCCGTGCGCTCGGCCTGCTTCCTGGCCGACAAGCCCAACGGCCTGTTCGACATGCAGGACGTGCTGGGCCTGAAGTAAGGAGCCCCCGGGGCGGCCAGGCCTGGTGCCACGGTTATAATCGATTGCTTTAGCATTGCTCGCCGGACGGGCGCCCAGACGGGCGCCCGCCGCCCACATTCCAACGCTTCCCCGGATGCCGGCAGGCCAGTTGCCGCGCAGACGCTGCAACTGACCATTGCTCTGACTGCTGTCCCGACCATGCAAGACAAATACCTTCCTTCCGCCGTTGAACAAGCCGCCCAGCAGCACTGGCAAGCCATCGACGCCTATCGCGTGTCGGAGCATGCAGCGGGCCCCGACGGCAAGGAAAAACCCAAGTTCTACGCCTGCTCGATGCTGCCGTACCCGTCGGGCAAGCTGCACATGGGCCACGTGCGCAACTACACCATCAACGATGTGATGGCGCGCTACCTGCGCATGAACGGCAACAACGTGCTGATGCCGATGGGCTGGGACGCCTTCGGCATGCCGGCGGAAAACGCCGCGCTGAACAATGGCGTGGCGCCGGCCGCCTGGACCTACGACAACATCGCTTACATGAAGAAGCAGATGCAGTCGATGGGCCTGGCGATCGACTGGTCGCGCGAGGTCGCCACCTGCAGCCCGGACTACTACCGCTGGAACCAGTGGCTGTTCCTGAAGATGCTGGAAAAGGGCATCGCCTACCGCAAGACCGGCACCGTCAACTGGGATCCGGTCGACCAGACCGTGCTGGCCAACGAGCAGGTCATCGATGGCCGCGGCTGGCGTTCGGGCGCGGTGGTGGAGAAGCGCGAGATCCCGATGTATTACCTGCGCATCACCGAGTATGCGGAGGAACTGCTTGGCGACCTGGACGGCCTGGGCTGGCCCGAGCGCGTCAAGGTGATGCAGCAGAACTGGATCGGCAAGAGCGTGGGCGTGCGCTTCGCCTTCACCCATGACACCCCGGGCGAAGACGGCAAGCCGATCAACGACGGCAAGCTCTACGTCTTCACCACGCGCGCCGACACCATCATGGGCGTGACCTTCTGCGCAGTCGCCGCCGAGCACCCGCTGGCCACGCACGCCGCGCTGGACAACCCTGAACTGGCTGCCTTCATCGACGAATGCAAGCACGGCTCGGTCATGGAAGCCGACATGGCGACCATGGAGAAGAAGGGCATGCCGACCGGCCTGCAGGTCGTGCACCCGCTGACCGGCGAAAAGATCGACGTGTGGGTTGGCAACTACGTGCTGATGAGCTACGGCGACGGCGCCGTGATGGGCGTACCCGCGCACGACGAGCGCGACTTCGCCTTCGCGCTCAAGTACAAGCTGCCGATCAAGCCAGTCATCGACGTAAAGGGCCAGCCGTACTCGACCGAAGCCTGGCAGGAGTGGTACGGCGACAAGGAAAACGGCACCTGCATCCACAGCGGCAAGTACGATGGCCTCGGCTACCAGGCCGCGGTGGAAGCCATCGCGGCGGACTTGGGCGCCATGGGCCTGGGCGAGAAGAAGACCACCTGGCGCCTGCGCGACTGGGGCATCTCGCGCCAGCGCTACTGGGGTACGCCGATCCCCCTGATCCACTGCGACAGCTGCGGCGTGGTGCCGGTGCCTGAGAAGGACCTGCCGGTGGTGCTGCCCGAAGACCTGGTGCCGGACGGCACCGGCAATCCGCTGGCCAAGGACCCGCGCTTCCTGCAGTGCACCTGCCCGTCGTGCGGCAAGCCCGCGCGCCGCGAGACCGACACGATGGATACCTTCATCGATTCGTGCTGGTACTACATGCGCTATACCTGCCCGGACGCGGCCACCATGGTCGATGGCCGCAATGACTACTGGATGCCGATGGACCAGTACATCGGCGGCATCGAGCACGCGATCCTGCACCTGCTGTACGCGCGCTTCTGGACCAAGGTCATGCGCGACCTGGGCCTGGTCAAGTTCGACGAGCCCTTCACCAACCTGCTGACGCAGGGCATGGTGCTCAACGAGACCTACTACCGCGAAGACGCCTCGGGCAAGAAGCACTGGTACAACCCGGCCGAGGTCGACCTGCGGACCGACGAGCGCGGCCGTCCGGTGGGCGCCACGCTGATCGCGGACGGCCAGCCGGTGGTGATCGGCGGCGTCGAGAAGATGTCGAAGTCCAAGAACAACGGCATCGACCCGCAAGCGCTGATCGACCAGTACGGCGCCGACACCGCGCGCCTGTTCGTGATGTTCGCCGCGCCGCCTGAGCAGCAACTGGAGTGGAGCGGCTCGGGCGTGGAGGGCGCCTCGCGCTTCCTGCGTCGCGTGTGGAACTACGGCTATGCCAACGCCGCCGCGCTGCGCGATGGCGCCGGCAGTGCCATCACGGCCGATGACGCCGAGCTGCGCCGCGAGATCCACGGCGTGCTCAAGCAAGCCAACTACGACTACCAGCGCATCCAGTACAACACCGTGGTCTCGGCCACGATGAAGATGCTCAACGCGCTGGAGGACGCCAAGACCGCTTCGCCGGCCGCGCGTCGCGAGTGCTTCGGCATCCTGCTGCGCGTGCTGTACCCGGTGGTGCCGCACATTACCCACGGCCTCTGGGACCAGCTGGGCTTCGTTGCCGAATCCGGCGACCTGCTCGACGCGCCGTGGCCGCAGGTCGACGAAGCCGCGCTGGTGCGCAGCGAGATCGAACTGGTGCTGCAGATCAACGGCAAGGTGCGCGGGAGCATCACCGTGCCGGCCAGCGCCGACCGCGCCGCGATCGAAGCTGCCGCCGCCGGCAGCGAGACCGTGGCCAAGTTTGCCGAAGGCAAGGCGCCGAAGAAGATCGTGGTGGTGCCTGGCCGCCTGGTGAACGTGGTGCTGTAACGGGTCAGCGGCCCGGAACCTGACTGAGGAATCGCCAAGAATGAAGCGACTGAACATGGGCCGCCGCAAGGTGCTCACGGCGATGCTGGCGGTGCCGGCAACGGGCCTGCTGGCCGGCTGCGGCTTCCATATGCGCGGCAATTCGGACTTCGCGTTCAAGCGGCTCTATATTGGGATTCCGCCCAACTCGCTGATGGGCGCGGACTTGCGCCGCGCGATCCGCGGCGGCTCCGACACCCAGGTGGTGGCCGACCAGAAAGAGGCCGACGCGCTGCTGGACGTGCTGCAGGACACCCGCACCAAGTCCATCCTGTCGATCACGACCGAGGGCGTGGTGCGCGAATACCGCCTGACGCAGCGCTTCACCTTCCGCCTGCGCGATGCCGCCGGCAAGGAACTGATCGCCCCGTCGCAGCTGGTGCTGACGCGCGACCTGACCTACAACGAAGCCAACACGCTGGCCAAAGACTACGAAGAGCAGCAGCTTTATCGCGACATGCAGCGCGATATCGTGCTGCAGCTGATGCGCCGGCTGGCCGCGGTCAAGGCGATCTGACGCACGCATGCAACTCAAGCTCGACGGGCTCGACGCGCACCTGAAGCAGGCGAAAGCCAAGGGCCTGGCGCCTCTGTACGTGGTGCACGGCGACGAGCACCTGCTGGTGCTGGAGGCGGTTGACCGCCTGCGCGCCGCGGCGCGCGAAGCGGGGTTTTCGGAGCGCGAGGTGCTGGTGGCCGAGCGTGGCTTTCACTGGGGCCAGCTGGTCGAGGCGCAGCAGTCGATGTCGCTGTTCGGCGACCGCAAGATCGTAGAAGTGCGCATCCCGTCGGGCAAGCCCGGCAAGGATGGCGGCGAGGCGCTGCGCACGGTGGCGGCGCAGCCGTCGCCAGACGTGGTGATGCTGGTGACGCTGCCGCGGCTGGATTTCGCCACTTCCAAGTCGGCGTGGTTCCAGGCGCTGGAAGGCGCGGGCGTGTCGATCAAGGTCGATACGGTGGACCGCGCCCGGCTGCCGGCCTGGGTCGGCGAGCGGCTGGCGCTGCAGCAGCAGCGCGTCGAGGGCGGCGAGCCTGGCCGGCGTGCGCTGCAGTTCATCGCGGACAAGGTCGAGGGCAACCTGCTGGCGGCGCACCAGGAAATCCAGAAGCTGGGTTTGCTGTACCCGCCGGGCGAACTGAGCTTCGATCAGGTCCACGACGCGGTGCTGAACGTGGCCCGCTACGACGTTTTCAAGCTGTCCGAGTCGATGCTGTCGGGCGACGTGCCACGCCTGGTGCGCATGCTCGAAGGGCTGCGCGGCGAGGGCGAGGCCACGGTGCTGGTGCTGTGGGCGCTGACCGAGGAAATTCGCGTATTATCCAAGGTCCGGCAAGGCCTTGCGGCCGGCAAGCCAGCGGGCGTGCTGATGCGCGAACTGCGCGTCTGGGGCCCGCGCGAGCGGCTGGTGCCGCAGGCCGCGCAGCGTCTGCAGCTGCCCCGGCTGGAAGCGGCGCTGGCGCTGGCGGCGCGGCTGGACCGACAGGTCAAGGGCCTGCAGGACCTGCCCCCACCGGGCAGCGCGCCATTGCCGGCGGAGCCGTGGGATGGCCTGCAGCAGCTGGCGCTGATGGTTGCGCGCTGAAGCTCCTTCCCCAAGGTTTGCTCCCCTCTCCCGCTTGCGGGAGAGGGGCCGGGGGAGAGGGCAGGCGGTGGGTCGGGCGATATCGCCACGAGATGCTCCGGCCCTCTCCCCCAACCCCTCTCCCGCTCGCGGGAGAGGGGAGGAACACACATAGACGGCCTTCCCCCGGCCACTGACATGAACGAGCTCGACCTCAACCAATACATGGACCGCGTCGGCCGCCAGGCCCGCGCGGCGTCGCGCGCGATGGCGCGTGCCTCCACGGCGGACAAGAACCAGGCGCTGCTGACCATTGCCGCCGCCATCCGCCGCGATGCCGACAAGCTCAAGGCCGTCAATGCGCGCGACGTGGAGCGTGCCCGCGCCAACGGCCAGGACGCCGCCTTCGTCGACCGCCTGACGCTGTCGGACAAGGCCATCGCCACCATGGCCGCCGGCCTGGAGCAGATCGCCGCGCTGGCCGACCCGATCGGCGAGATCTCGAACATGAAGTTTCGCCCGACCGGCATCCAGGTCGGCCAGATGCGCGTGCCGCTGGGCGTGATCGGCATCATCTATGAGTCGCGCCCGAACGTGACCATCGATGCCGCGGCGCTGTGCCTGAAGTCGGGCAACGCCACCATCCTGCGAGGTGGATCCGAAGCCATTGAATCCAACACCGCGCTGGCCGCGCTGGTGGCCGAAGGCCTGGCCGCCGCCGGCCTGCCGCCCGAGGCCGTGCAGGTGATCGAGACCACCGACCGCGCGGCGGTCGGCCGCCTGATCACCATGACCGAATTCGTCGACGTGATCGTGCCGCGCGGCGGCAAGAGCCTGATTGCGCGCCTGATGGAAGAAGCGCGTGTGCCGATGATCAAGCACCTGGACGGCATCTGCCACGTCTACATCGACGCCGCCGCTGACCTGGACAAGGCCGTGCGCGTCTGCGACAACGCCAAGACCCAGCGCTACGCACCGTGCAACACCATGGAAACGCTGCTGGTGTCGCGGGACATCGCCGCCACCGCGTTGCCGCCGCTGTGCCGCATCTACCAGGAAAAGGGCGTCGAGCTGCGGGTCTGCCCGGCAACCCGCGCCACGCTGGAGGCCGCCGGCTTCAGCGGCCTGGTCGATGCCGCCGAGGAAGACTGGCGCCTGGAATACCTGGCCCCGATCCTCGCCATCAAGACTGTTGCCGGCCTGGATGAAGCCATCGCGCATATCAACGAATACGGCTCGCACCACACCGATTCGATCATCACCGAGGACTACTCGGCGGGCATGCGCTTTATCCGCGAGGTCGACTCGGCCAGCGTGATGATCAACGCCTCGACCCGCTTTGCCGACGGTTTCGAATACGGCCTGGGTGCGGAGATCGGCATCTCCAACGACAAGCTGCACGCGCGCGGCCCGGTGGGGCTGGAAGGGCTGACCTCGCTCAAGTACGTGGTGTTCGGGCACGGCGAGATCCGGACCTGAAATCGCACCTTGCCGGCCCGCCCACAACAATAACAACCGCAAGCCAACGTCTGTCCGCCGATGCTCTGGGTCAAAGCACTGCATATCGTCTTCGTCGTTTCGTGGTTCGCCGGCCTGTTCTATCTGCCGCGCATCTTCGTCAACCTGGCGATGGAGACCGATGCCGCCAGCATCCAGCGCCTGCTGCTGATGGCGCGCAAGCTGTTCCGCTTCATGACCATGCTGGCGGTGCCGGCGGTGGTGTTCGGGCTGTGGCTGTACCTGGGCTACGGCATCGGCCGCGGCACCGGGCAGGGCTGGATGCATGCCAAGCTGGCGCTGGTGCTGGTGCTGATCGGCTACCACCACGGCTGCGGCGTGCTGCTGCGCAAGTTCGAAGGCGGGCGCAACACGCGCTCGCACAAGTTTTATCGCTGGTTCAACGAGCTGCCGGTGCTGCTGCTGCTGGCGGTGGTGATCCTGGTGGTTGTCAAACCGTTCTGAGCCAGGCACCCGTTCCACAAATTGCGAGATCGAGATGAGCAAGCTGGTTGACTACTACCTGACGCCGCAATCGCCGTTCGTCTACATGGGCCATGCGCGCTTCGCCGCCATTGCCGAGCGCCACGACGTGCAGGTGAACCTGAAGCCGTGCGACATGGGCAAGGTATTCTCCGTCTCCGGCGGACTGCCGCTGGCGCAGCGTCCGCCGCAGCGCCAGGCCTACCGGTTGGTCGAGCTCAAGCGCTGGAGCGCATACCTGGCCCTGCCGCTGAACCTGGAGCCGACCTTCTTCCCGGTCTCCGGCGACGCGGCCAGCAAGCTGATCATCGCGGCACAGCTGGCGCACGGCACTGCGCGCGCGATGCAGCTGACTGGCGCGATCGGCGCGGCGGTGTGGGCGCAGCAACGCAATATCGCCGATGCCGCCACGCTGACGCAGATCGCCGACGAGGCTGGCCTGGATGGCGCTGGCCTGCTCAAGGCCAGCGAGGCCCAGTCGGTCCAGGCGGCCTACGCGCAGAACACGCAGGAGGCGATCTCGGCCGGCGTGTTCGGCGCGCCATGGTATGTGTTCGACGGCCAGCCCTTCTGGGGCCAGGACCGGCTCGACTTCCTCGAGCGCGCGCTCGCCGCCGCTTGAACTAAGCTATCGGATATCTCCCCCGTCCGCTACGGCGGACGTTTTTGTTTGCAGGAAACCTGACCCATGACCCAAGCCTTCTTTGCCCCTTGCCCGCGCGGCCTGGAGAGCGCCCTCGCTGAAGAACTGCGCGAGATCGCCGCCCGGCCGGGCATGGCCGCGCTGGCGCCATTCACGGTGCACCAGGAGGTGCCGGGCGGGGTCAATTTCTCCGGCGAGATGGCCGCCGCCTATGCGGTCAACCTGCATTCGCGCATCGCCAGCCGCGTGCTGCTGCGCGTGGCCGCGCGCGGCTACCGCCATGAGGACGACATCTACAACCTGGCGCGCGGCGTGCGCTGGGAGCAGTGGTTCTCGCCCGACGAGTCGCTGCGCGTCGACATCACCTCGCACAAATCGCCGCTGCGTAGCCTGAATTTCACCGCGCTGCGGGTGAAGGACGGCATCTGCGACGCGATGCGCGATCGGCTGGGTGCGCGCCCGAGCGTAGACACGGTCAGTCCGGATGTGCGCATCTATGCCCATCTGACCGAGCGCGACTGCACGCTCTACCTGGACACCACCGGCGAACCCCTGTTCAAGCGCGGCTGGCGTACCGAGAAGGGCAAGGCGCCGCTGAAGGAAAACCTGGCCGCCGGCATCCTGCGCCTGGCCGGCTGGGTGCCTGGCCAGACCTTCCGCCCGTTCTATGACCCGATGTGCGGCAGCGGCACGTTCCTGATCGAGGCCGCGCAGGTGGCGCTGGGCATCGCTCCGGGCGGCAGCCGCAGCTTTGCCTTCGAATGGCTCAAGGGCGTCGACCGCAAGGCTTGGCAGAAGCTCAAGGACGACGCCCAGCGCGCGCGCATGCTGGCCTCGGCGGATGAACTGCAGGTGGTGGGATCGGACATCTCGACCGACATGCTGGCGATCACGCAGGCCAACTGGCAGCGCGCCGGCCTGCCCGACGAGGTGCGAACCAAGCAGGTCGATGCGCGTTTCGTCCAGCCGCCGTTCGACGAGCCAGGCCTGCTGCTGATGAACCCGCCGTACGGCGAGCGTATCGCGTTGCGCGGGCAGCGCCGCATGCCGGAGGAAGAAATGCCGCGCGACGAGGTGGAAGAGGCCGCCGCCAACCAGTTCGCCAATGCCTTTGCCACGACGCTCAAGCAGAACTTTGCGGGCTGGCAGGCGTGGGTCTTTACCGGCGACCTGGGTTTCCCGCGCCGGCTGCGGCTGAAGGAATCGCGCCGCACGCCGCTCTACAACGGCAATATCGAATGCCGCCTGTTCCGGTTCGACATGGTGCGTGGCACCAACCGGGCGCCGCAGGCGGACTGAGCGCCTCTGGGCCCCGGGCGGCAGTGCCCGGCCGGGGTCAGGGGCGCTTGCGCCCCGTCAACGCCTCGGGATTACGGGAAAAATCGGCCAGGAAGCCCTGCAGGCTGACCACCGGCTCCTGCAGCAGGTGTCGCGGCAGGTCGAACAGGGCGTAGAAGAACTCTTCGTTGCCCTCGCAGCGCTCGGCCGGCAGGCAGTATTGTTCCCAGTCGATGCAGGCGGGCGTGTACATGCCGTTGCCCGGCCAGAAGAACGGTATCAGGCGGCCCTCGCGCAGGCCTTCGATCAGCGCGGCGGGGGCGTCGTAGGCTTCGGCCGATTCCACCTGGCTCATCAGGCCGGCGCGGGTCTCGATCACCATCAGCGTGGCGTGGCCTTGCGCAGTCAACAGCAAGATGCCGGCCGGGTTGGGATACAGGTAGTACTCGACAAAGCCGTAGCGCGCCGTGAGCTGGCGCACCCGCTCGGTCATGGCCGGGTCGGACAGGAACGAGAACGAATGCCGCGTCAGCAGCTCGCGCAGCGTGCGCGACAGCGTGGCGAAGTACGCCTGCTGCATGGCCTCGATTTCCTGGTCCAGCCGCTCCACCATATTGCTGTCGTGCTTCTTGACGTAGCGGTCGATCAGCCCGTGGTTGAAGCCCTGCACGGCGATGCTTTCGTCAGCGGTGCCGGTCAGCAGGATGGTCTTGCACGGCAGGTCCTGCAGTGCCTGGCAGAACTCCAGCCCGTCCATCTGCGGCATCGAGTAGTCCACCACGATCACGCCCGGCTGCAGGAAGCGGTTGATATCGTGGATCTGGCGGTAGATCCGGTCGATATCGAGCTGGACGGTGCGGCGCTCGGTCAGGAAGGTCAGGTCGTCATGCGTGACCCGCACCGGCAGGAAGCCGGGGAAGCGGGTGGCATAGGCCTCGCGGATCCATTGCAGCGCTTCACGCGGGTCGGTGAAGGTGATGACCGCGCGCGAGGCATCCATCTGGAATGCCAGGCTGTCGATGAACGATTTGCTGTCGTCGACCAGGACGGTCAGGACCGGGTGATGGAAGACCGACAGGTTCCGGTCATGCGGGTTGAAGGTCATGATGCGTTGGCGTCGGGGCCGGCGGGCAGGGGTTCGGCGCATTCGGCAAGCCGGCGTGCGCATTCGCAGGCCAGTATAGCGCGCCGTGGCTGCCTTGCAAGGCACGGCGCCGCAGGCGGCCGGGAAGCCCCGGTCGCCTGGGGGCACGGCAGTCTTAGTCGACCGCCTTGAACATGTCCTCGACCACCTTCTTGGCGTCGCCGAACACCATCATGGTCTTGTCCATGTAGAACAGCTCGTTGTCCAGGCCGGCATAGCCGGCTGCCATCGAGCGCTTGTTGACGATGATGGTCTTGGCCTTGTACGCCTCCAGGATCGGCATCCCGGCGATCGGCGACTTGGGATCGGTCTTGGCCGCCGGGTTGACCACATCGTTGGCGCCCAGCACCAGCACCACGTCGGCCTGGCCGAACTCGCTGTTGATGTCTTCCATCTCGAAGACCTGGTCGTACGGCACCTCGGCCTCGGCCAGCAGCACGTTCATGTGGCCCGGCATGCGGCCGGCCACCGGGTGGATCGCGTACTTCACGGTCACGCCCTTCTCGGCCAGCTTCTCGGTCAGTTCCTTCAGGGCGTGCTGCGCGCGTGCCACGGCCAGGCCATAGCCCGGCACGATGATCACGGTCTCGGCGTTGCCCATCAGGAAGGCGGCATCGTCAGCCGAGCCGGACTTCACGTTGCGCTGCGCCTGCGCGCCGGCGGCCGCGCCAGCCGATGCATCGCCGCCAAAGCCGCCCAGGATCACGTTGAAGAACGAGCGGTTCATCGCGCGGCACATGATGTACGAGAGGATCGCACCGCTTGACCCCACCAGCGAGCCGGCGATGATCAGCATCGGGTTGTTCAGCGAGAAGCCAATGCCCGCCGCCGCCCAGCCCGAATACGAGTTCAGCATCGACACCACCACCGGCATGTCGGCGCCGCCGATCGGGATGATGATCAGCACGCCCAGCACGAAGGCGATGGCGAGCATGATCAGGAACGGCAGCCAGTCCTGCGACATGAAGAAGATCACGCCGAAGCCGACCATCGCCACCGCCAGCAGCAGGTTCAGCCAGTGCTGGCCGGCAAACACCACCGGCGCGCCCTGGAACAGGCGGAACTTGTAGCGTCCGGCCAGCTTGCCGAAGGCGATCACCGAGCCCGAGAAGGTGATGGCGCCGACGAAGCAGCCGATGAACAGCTCGATCCGGTTGCCCAGCGGAATCAGGTGCGAGCCTGCCGGCGTGATGCCGAACGCGGCCGGCTCGGCTACCGCGGCCACCGCGATGAACACCGCCGCAAGACCGATCAGCGAGTGCATCGCCGCGACCAGTTCGGGCATCTTGGTCATCTGCACCTTGCGCGCCACATAGGCGCCGATGCCGCCGCCGACCACCAGCGCGCCAAAGATCAGCGCCAGGCCGGAGCCCACCGACGACTGCGCCGTGCCGGCTGCCAGGAATTCATTCTTGAGCTTGATGATCAGGACCAGCGTGGTGACCGCCGCGATGGCCATGCCGATCATGCCGAAGGCATTGCCCTTGCGCGCCGAGGCCGGGTGCGACAGGCCCTTGAGCGCCTGGATGAAGCAGACCGAGGCCACCAGGTAGAGCAGGGTGACGAGGTTCATGCTGACGAGGCCGACTGCCATTACGCGCCCTCCCCGGCCAGTGCCTGCTTGGCTTCGGGCGCCTTGGCCTTCGGCTCTTTCTTCTTGAACATTTCCAGCATGCGCTGGGTGACCAGGAAGCCGCCGAACACGTTGACCGCGGCCAGCGCCACCGCCAGCGTGCCCATGATGCGGCCCGTGGCGCCTTCGGTCAGGCCCGCGGCCAGCATCGCGCCGACGATGATGATGGCCGAGATCGCGTTGGTTACCGCCATCAGCGGCGTATGCAGGGCTGGCGTGACCGTCCAGACCACGTGGTAGCCCACGTAGATTGCCAGCACGAAGATGATCAGGTTGATCACCGTGTGGTTCACCATCTCCATCGACTTCTCCTCCGTTGCTTTGAAACCGGGATGCAGCGTGTTTTTTACTGGATTCTTATTGCTGTACTACGGCGCACCAAACGATCAGTGGCTCTGAATGACCGATTGCATGCTCCCTCTCCCGCTTGCGGGAGAGGGTTGGGGAGAGGGCAAGTGTGTCGACGAAGTGCAAGCCGTCGATATTGCCACCGCCTGCCCTCTCCCCCGGCCCCTCTCCCGCAAGCGGGAGAGGGGAGCAAGACCTCAAACCTTCTTGATTTCCTTGATCCCGTTCTTCTCGTTGACCAGGATGATCTTGGGCTTGTACGTGGCGATCTCTTCGTCGCTCATCGGCGCGTAGGTGCAGATGATCAGCTGGTCGCCCAGGTGCGCGCGGCGGGCCGCGGCGCCGTTCAGCGAGATCTCGCCGCTGCCGCGCTCGCCCTTGATGATGTAGGTAGAGAAGCGCTCGCCGTTGTTGACGTTGTACAGCTCGATCTTCTCGAACTCCTTCATGTCGGCAGCGTCCAGCAGGTCCTGGTCGATGCCGCACGAACCCTCGTAGTTGAGGTCCGCCTGCGTCACGGTGACGCGGTGGAGCTTGGCGCGGAGCATGATGCGTTGCATGGGTGATACGTCCTTATATTGATGCGAAAGCTAGCGGGCGCGCGGGGCGCCCACGGGGTATTACGCCGCCTCGCGCACGACCTGGCCGTCCCGGCACATCAGGCATGCGGCGACGATGTCGTCTTCGAGGTTGAGCGTGAACTGGCCATCCTTGTCGACGATCAGCTTGAGGAAATCCAGCACGTTGCGGGCATAGAGCGCCGAGGCGTCGGCCGCCACCATGCTGGCCAGGTTGGTGTGGCCAATGATGATGACGCCGTTGCGCTCGACGACTTCATCCGCCACCGTCAGCGGGCAGTTGCCGCCCTGGGCGGCGGCCAGGTCGACCACCACCGAGCCCGGCTTCATCTGCTGCACGGTCGCTTCCTGCAGCAGCACCGGCGCCTTGCGGCCCGGGATCAGCGCAGTGGTGATGACGATGTCGGCCTGGATCGCGCGCTGGTGGACCAGCTCGGCCTGGCGCTTCATCCAGTCCGGCGGCATCGGGCGCGCATAGCCGCCCACGCCTTGCGCGATCTCGCGCTCTTCGTCGGTCAGGAACGGCACGTCGAGGAACTTGCCGCCGAGCGATTCGATCTGCTCCTTGACCGCGGGGCGCACGTCGGACGCCTCGATCACCGCGCCCAGGCGCTTGGCGGTGGCGATCGCCTGCAGGCCGGCGACGCCGGCGCCCAGGATCAGCACGCGCGCGGCCTTGACGGTGCCGGCGGCGGTCATCAGCATCGGCATGAAGCGCTGGTAGTGGTGCGCGGCCACCAGCACGGCCTTGTAGCCGGCAATGTTGGCCTGCGACGACAGCACGTCCATGCTCTGCGCGCGCGTGGTGCGCGGCGCGGCCTCGAGCGCGAAGGCGGTCACGCTGGCCGCAGCCATGCGTGCGTTGTTCTCGGCATCGAAGGGATTGAGCATGCCCACCAGTACGGTCCCCGGCTTCATCTGCGCCAGCTCCGCGTCGTCCGGCGCGCGCACCTTGAGCACCAGCTGTGCTCCGAGCGCTTCGGCGGCAGTGCCGATGGTGGCGCCGACCGCCTCATACGCCCCGTCAGGCTGGCTGGCGCGAACGCCGGCGCCGGACTGGACGACCACCTTGTGGCCCTGGGTGACGTACTTCTTAACCGTCTCGGGGGTGGCGGCGACGCGAGTTTCGCCTGCCCGCGTCTCCTGCGGGATGCCGATGTACATCGTCGATTTCTCCTTTAGCTGGCGTCGTAATCTGGTTGTCGGACCGACGTCTGGCCCGTTGTTCGCCGCGCCGGCTTGGCCGCAGCGCACAATTTTTTCGCAGCTTACAGCAATCTGACGCACTATGGTGTGACCGCGCGGTCGGTTTTTGCTGCAGTGCGGGAGCGGAATTTCCGGACAGTTCCGAACAGTTTTGCATGGCCGGCTGGCCGGCAGGCCCATGGCGCTGCACGATGCCCCGGCAACCGGTAAAATGCGAGATTGCCTAAAAATTGAGCATCATGCCACGTGATTGGAATGCCAGCGTGACCGTTGCCGCCGTGATCGAGCGCGGCGGACGCTTCCTGCTGGTCGAAGAGGAAACCGCGGAAGGCCTGCGGCTGAACCAGCCCGCCGGCCACCTGGATCCGGGCGAGAGCCTGATCCGCGCCGTTATCCGCGAAACCCTGGAAGAAACCGCCCACACTTTCGAGCCGCGCGCGTTGGTGGGCTGCTACATGGGCCGCTCGCTGTCTTCGCGCACCGGTACGGATGTCACATACGTGCGCTTTGCGTTTACTGGCGACCTGGGCTCGCTCGACGCGGGGCGCCAGCTCGACACCGGCATCGTGCGCACGATGTGGATGAGCGCCGACGAGATCCGCGCCTGCCCCGAACGCCACCGCTCGCCGCTGGTGATGGCCTGCGTCGAGGACTACCTGGCCGGCAAGCGTTTCGCGCTGGATGCGCTGTACACGCACCCCTCGGTGTTGTCCATGGGAGCACAGTTGTGAGCGCGAAAGGAAAGCGCGTGGTCGTGGGCATGTCGGGCGGGGTCGACTCGTCGGTTACCGCGTGGCTGCTCAAGCAGCAGGGCTACGAGGTCATCGGCCTGTTCATGAAGAACTGGGAAGACGATGACGACAGCGAGTACTGCTCCACGCGCCAGGACTGGCTGGACGTGGTGTCGGTGGCCGACCTGATCGGCGTCGACGTCGAGGCGGTCAACTTTGCCGCCGAGTACAAGGACCGCGTCTTTGCAGATTTCCTGCGCGAGTACTCGGCCGGCCGCACACCCAATCCGGACGTGCTGTGCAATGCCGAGATCAAGTTCAAGGCCTTCCTCGACCATGCGATGTCGCTGGGCGCCGAGACCATCGCCACCGGCCACTATGCGCGCGTGCGCCAGAACGCGGCAGGGCGCTTCGAGCTGCTCAAGGCATTCGACCACACCAAGGACCAAAGCTATTTCCTGCACCGGCTGAACCAGGCGCAGCTGTCGCGCACGCTGTTCCCGCTGGGCGAGATCCCCAAGACGCGCGTGCGCGAGATCGCCGCCGAGATCGGCCTGCCGAACGCGAAGAAGAAGGACTCGACCGGTATCTGCTTTATCGGCGAGCGGCCGTTCCGCGATTTCCTGAACCGCTACCTGCCGACGCGGCCGGGCCCGATGAAGACGCCCGAGGGCAAGGTCGTGGGCGAGCATATCGGGCTGGCGTTCTATACGCTGGGCCAGCGCAAGGGCATCGGTCTCGGCGGCAGCCGCGACGGCAATGGAGATGCCTGGTACGTGGCGCGCAAGGACATGGCGAACAACACGCTATACGTGGTGCAGGGCCACGACCACCCGTGGCTGCTGACACCGGTGCTGACCGCGTCGGATTTGTCGTGGGTAGCCGGCGAGCCGCCGGCCGCGGGCGCGGCGATGGCGGCCAAGACCCGCTATCGCCAGAGCGATGCCGCTTGCACCGTGCAGGCAGCGGACGGCGACAGGCTGCAGCTGGGGTTTGCCGAGGCGCAGTGGGCCGTCACGCCGGGGCAGTCGGCGGTGCTGTATGACGGCGACGTGTGCCTGGGCGGCGGCATCATCCAGTAGGTGCCGCTGTCGGCTGAATAAAGAACACCCGCTGCGCGCGGGTGTTCTTTATGGGAGCAGGCAGATTTCAGCCGCGCGGCGGCGCGGTATCGATGAACGATTGCCGCTTCGACAGCTTTTCTTCCAGCGCCGCCAGGTTGGGATGGCGCTCGCGCCAGGCGATGTCGGGGAAGCGGAAATCCAGATAGGACAGCGCGCAGCCCACCGCGACGTCAGCCAGCGAATAGTGCGTGCCGGTGCAGAAGGGGCGGTCGGCGAGGCCGTTGGCCATGGCGGCCAGCGCCGCGTCGATCTTGCCGAGCTGGCGCTTGACCCAGCGCTCGCTGCGCTCGTGCGGCTCGCGCTGCGTCACTTCCAGGCGCGCCAGCAGGGCCGCGTCGAGCAGGCCGTCGGCCAGCGCTTCCCAGCAGCGCACTTCCAGCCGCTCGCGCCCGCCTTGCGGGATCATCCGGCCGACCGGCGTCAGCGTGTCGACATATTCGACGATCACGCGCGAATCGAAGATGGCGCCGCCGTCTTCCATCACCAGGCACGGCACCTTGCCGAGGGGGTTGTACTGGCCGATCTTCGATTCCGGCGACCAGACGTCCTCTTCAACCAGTTGGTAGTCGATCTTCTTTTCCGCCATCACCACGCGCACCTTGCGCGCGTAGGGACTGGTATGGGACGCATACAGCTTCATGTTTCTCCCCTTGAGCTTGTTATGAAGTGCATCGTCTCTCTGCGTGGCAGCAGCGCCGGGGTGCGCTGCTGCCCGATGCACTTCATAACAGGCTACTGGAACGGCGTGCGCGAGTATACCTGCGGTGCCGGACGAATGCGGGGTCGCGCACCGATGCCCCACAGGCGTACTTGACCGCTGCCCCGGAGCCGGGGCAGGGGTGGTAAAATCCTCCGTTGCGCAGCGCCGGCTGCCGGTGCAGCGCGTGCGGGCGAACCCGCCGGTGCGGCGCATCGGGCGCTTCGCCCTTGTTGCCGGCGCTTCCGCCGATCCGACGCTGATATCGCGCCAGCCCCCCGCGGCGCGCACCGTACGTCCCCTATTTCCTTCCATTCCCCGGTTTCCAGCATGACCACCTCCTCGCTTTCGCCGCTCACCGCTCTTTCCCCGATCGATGGCCGCTACGCCGCCAAGGCCGACGCGCTGCGCGAATGGCTGTCCGAGGCGGCCTTCATGCGCAACCGCGTCAAGGTCGAGGTGCACTGGCTGATCGCGCTGGCCCAGACCGGCCTGCCCGACATGCCGAAGTTCTCCGCCGCCTCCGAAGCCGCGCTGCTGGCGCTGGTGGACAAGTTTTCCGAAGCCGATGCCGCCCGCATCAAGGAAATCGAAGCCGTCACCAACCATGACGTGAAGGCCGTCGAGTACTGGCTCAAGGAGCAGGTCAAGGGCAATGCCGAACTGGAAGCGGCCAGCGAGTTCATCCACTTTGCCTGCACCTCGGAAGACATCAACAACACCTCGCACGGCATGATGCTCAAGGGCGCCCGCGACGGTGTCATGGTGCCGGCGCTCAAGCGCGTGCACGCCCGCCTGGTGGAGCTGGCCAAACTCAATGCCACCCAGCCGATGCTGTCGCGCACCCACGGCCAGCCGGCCAGCCCGACCACGCTGGGCAAGGAAATGGCCAACGTGGCCGCGCGCCTGGCGCGCGCGATCCAGCGCATCGAGCAGGTCGAGCTGCTGGGCAAGATGAACGGCGCGGTCGGCAACTACAACGCGCACCTGTCGGCCTACCCGGCGTTCGACTGGGAAGCCTTCTCGAAGCAGGTCATCGAGACCCGCCTGGGCCTGAGCTTCAACCCGTACACCATCCAGATCGAGCCGCACGACTACATGGCCGAGCTGTTCGACGCGGTCGCCCGCGCCAACACCATCCTGCTCGACCTGAACCGCGACATCTGGGGCTATATCTCGGTGGGCTACTTCAAGCAGAAGACCAAGGCCGGCGAAATCGGCTCGTCGACCATGCCGCACAAGGTCAACCCGATCGACTTCGAGAACTCGGAAGGCAACGTCGGCCTGGCCAACGCGGTGCTGCGCCACCTGTCGGAAAAGCTGCCGGTGTCGCGCTGGCAGCGCGATCTGACCGATTCGACCGTGCTGCGCAATATCGGCGTGGCCTTCGGCTACAGCCTGCTGGCCTACGAGGCCTGCCTGCGCGGCCTGGGCAAGCTGGAAACCAACCCCGAGCGCCTGAACGAAGACCTCGACAACTGCTGGGAAGTGCTGGCCGAGCCGGTGCAGACCGTGATGCGCCGCTTCGGCGTGCCCAACCCGTACGAGCAGCTCAAGGAGCTGACCCGCGGCAAGGGTATCTCGCGCGAGGCGTTGCAGACCTTCATCAACGGCCTGGCAATCCCGGACGATGCCAAGAAGCTGCTGCTCGACATGACGCCGGGCAGCTACATCGGCAAGGCGGCATCGCTTGCTGAGCGCATCTGACGTCACATTCGTTCGGCCACTGTGCCGGCGCAGCAAAAAAGCCATCCACCAGGATGGCTTTTTTGCTTTGGCGGCACCGGGTTGCGCTAACTGCTTGCACGTCCTGCGGCGTTGTGGCGCTTGCGGCAGAATGACGCTTCAAAGCATTTGAATAACTTAATGAAGGACTGCCCTGCATGGGCGCACTTCCCGCCGCAATAATGCGAGAATCTTCAGCGCTCCGGCGGATCCAATACCAGGGTGCTTCCCCAAATTTGTGAAATGCCCATGACGCGGGCGAGAGGAAACTGATGCGTTCTACCGCCAATGCCCCGGCCGCCTACGGTGCCACCGCCATCGCGCTGCACTGGATCGTCGCCCTGGCGATCTTCGGCGCGTTCGGGCTCGGCCTGTACATGACCGGCATCCCGGGGCTGACGCCGACCAAGCTGAAGCTGTATTCGTGGCACAAGTGGCTGGGTGTGACAATCTTCGCCGTGGCGCTGCTGCGCGTGCTGTGGCGCGCCACGCACGCGGCCCCGCCGGTCGCGCCCGGCACGCCGGCGTGGCAGGCCAAGGCCGCCGCCGGCGCGCATCACCTGCTGTACCTGCTGATCGTGATCGTTCCCATCAGCGGCTATCTCTATAGCTCGGCGGCTGGCGTGCCGGTGGTTTACCTCGGCCTGTGGAAGATGCCGGCGCTGATCGAGAAGAACGACGAACTGAAGGAAGTGCTCAAGTTTGCGCATGTCTGGCTGAACTATCTGATGGCCGCCGTGGTCGTTGTCCATGCGGCGGCGGCGGTGAAGCACCAGTTCGTCGACCGCGACGGCACGCTGGGCCGGATGCTGCCCTTCCTGCGCTGACGTTCTGCGCTGACATTTCCCGTACCGCGGCGCCTTGCGCCGAACCTCGAACCTGACAGGAGTCATTGAAGATGAATCGCCATTCCCGCCGCGGCTCGCTGGCCGTCAACGCCACTGTGGCAGCCGTGCTGGCCGCCGCCGGCATCGCCGCCAACCTGGCGTGGGCCCAGGTCGACGCGGCCAAGAGCTCGGTGACCGCCGTGGCGCGCCAGATCGGCGTGCCGATGGAAGGCAAGTTCAAGAAGTTCGACGCCCAGGTCAGTTTCGATCCCGCCAAGCTGGCCGCCTCGTCGGCCAAGATCGAGATCGACGTCGCCAGCTTCGAGATCGGCGATGCCGAGACCACCAAGGAAGTGAAGGGCAGGGACTGGTTCGATGCGGCCAAGTACCCCAAGGCCGTGTTCCAGTCCACCAGCATCAAAAACGGCACGCCGGGCAAGTACGACGTCGCCGGCAAGCTGACCATCAAGGGCAAGACCGTCGATGTGGTGGTGCCGGCCACCTACCGCCAGGAAGGCGCCAGCCAGGTGTTCGAGGGCGCGCTGCCGATCAAGCGCACCGCGTTCAACATCGGCGACGGCGAGTGGAAGGACACGTCGGTGGTGGCCGACGATGTGCAGATCAAGTTCCGTATCGTGCTGGCCAAACAGTAAGGCCGGCAATCCGCTGACGTACCAGGACGTTAATAACCAAGAACGTTCCAATTAACCTGTTTAAACCTGCTTTTGCCGGGAGATCCCATGAAACTGCGTTCCGTCGTTGCCGCCGTCGCGGCCGTTTCCGCAACCGCCGCCTTCGGCGTGGCTTCGGCCAATACCGTGACGTACAACCTCGATCCGAGCCATACCTACCCGAGTTTCGAGGCCGACCACCTCGGCGGCCTGTCGACCTGGCGCGGCAAGTTCGACAAGTCCAGCGGCACCGTCACGCTGGACCGTGCCGCCAAGAGCGGCACCGTCGAAGTCAAGATCGACCCGGCGTCGATCAATTTCGGCAACGCCAAGATGAACCAGCATGCCAAGAGCCCCGATATGTTCGACGTCCAGGCCTTCCCCGAGGCCAGCTACAAGGGCAAGTTCAGCAAGTTCAAGGGCGACGTGCCGACCGAAGTCGACGGCGTGCTGACGCTGCGTGGCGTGTCCAAGCCGGTCAAGCTGGAAATCCGCGATTTCAAGTGCATCCAGCACCCGATGCTCAAGCGCGAAGCCTGCGGCGCTGACGCCGTGGGCGAGTTCAACCGCGCCGATTTCGGTCTGGACTACGGCGTGAAAATGGGCTTCAAGCCCGAAGTCAAGCTCGCCATCCAGGTGGAAGGCGTGCGCGCCGAGTAAGCGCGCCTTGGGTTGGCCCGCCACGGGCCGCTCACGTAAAGCGACACAAGGCCGGCGATCGCCGGCCTTTTTTCATGGTTTTAGGTATCCTGTAGCCGACCCCTTCGCAAGAGGGGGCGGACAAGGCACTTGGTTGTACGCGGCCCAATTGCCACAGTACAATGGGCCGCGGCAATTCCAGACGATTCGGGCTTGTCGGTGCTCTCCCGCACAGGGTGAGGCCGCCGCCCGCCAACAGGCTATAGCGCATCCCTATGAGCATTCGCTGCACATCCCGATACCGGTAGCCTTCCCCGCGCGATCCCTTCGCCCCTCCTGCTGTACCCGGCCGTCCCGCCCACGCAGTATGGCCCGCAGCGTTTCTCGGATTTCCCTGGCGCAATACCGTGTATTCCAAAACGCAAATCGATCCGGTAGTTAGTTTCCGCAACTCGCAGGGCGAGCAGGTGCGGGGCACGATCATCAATCTCCAGAGAAAGTCTCTGGTGATGGAAATCTACAATCCGTATTCGATCGTGCAGGTCAGCGAGGTGCTGAGCGAGCTCAGCGTCCGCATGGGCGCCAAGAATGCCTATCTGGGCAAGGCCGTGGTGATGAGCCTGGTGAACACCGGCCTGACCGCGGTGGTATCGCTGACGCTGATCGACGAGTGGCGCGAGCTGACCGACCTGAACAACGAGCCTAAATCGGTAGCGCGCGAAGCCGAGCTGTTCGTGCAGGACTGGGATACGCGCTTCAATATCCGGCGCGACTACCAGATCGTGGTCAACGAGATGCGCGCCTTCCTGTCCGAAGTCTCGCGCTGGGTCGAGCAGGTCGACCTGACCGAATCGCTGCCCAAGAAGGACGGCAAGCTGCGCGAGGACGTGTTCTACGAGCTGGCCACGCCGATCATGGTCAAGACCAAGACCTATCTCGACTGGCTCGAGGGCGAGGCCGAGCGCGTTGACCCGGAAATCGCGCCGGTGCACCGCACCTATGCCCAGTCCGCGTTGCACCCGCTGCTGCTGCGCGCGCCGTTCGTGTACCGGACCTTCACCAAGCCGCTCGGCTACGCCGGCGACTACGAGATGGTCAACCAGATCCTGAGCGATCCGCAGCAAGGTCCGACCACGTACTTCCAGATCGTCAACACTGCCTTCCTGAAGGCGGCAGTGGCGACCGCGCACCGCAACCGTATCGACCTGCTGGTGGACTTCCTGACGCGCCAGGCCGAGCGCGCGCGCGCCGCCGGCCGGCCGTTCCGCGTTCTCAACGTCGGCTGCGGGCCGGCCTTCGAGATCCAGCGCTTCGTGCAGGAATATCCCAATCCCGAGCTGCTGTCGTTCCAGCTGGTGGACTTCAGCGAAGAGACGCTGGACTACACGCGCAGCTCGATCGAGCGGGCGGCCTCTGGCGCCGGGCGCAAGGTGTCGGTGGAGATGGTGCACCAGTCGGTGCACGAACTGCTCAAGCGCCGCATCACGCCCGACGATATCAGTGCGCGGGAGTTCGACGCGGTCTACTGCGCGGGGCTGTTCGATTACCTGTCGGACAAGGTCTGCACGCGGCTGCTGGCGTATTTCGCCTCGCGTTCGCGTCCGGCTGGCCAGGTTTTGGTCACCAACGTGCATGCCAACAATCCCGAGAAGTTTGGCATGGAGCACTTGCTGGAGTGGTACCTGATCTACCGCGACGATGCCGGCATGGCACAGCTGCTGCCGGAGAATTCGCATTCGCACCGAATTTACGTCGACTCCACCGGGGTCAACGTCTTTGCCGAAGCCACCATTGAATGAGGCTGTCCGGGCGGACCACCCCATGAGCACCAATCAACTCTACGCCGGCTACCAGTCCGAGCTGGCCGACTTCCGCCTGGCGTTCAGCCGCGGCGGCGCCTATACCGCGATCGTGCTGGTCCTGCTCGGCGTCGGGCTCGATTACGGCCAGTATCCGCAGCAGCAGCTGGCGTTCGCGGTGGCGCGCGTGGTGGTATCGCTGCTGATCGCGGGCGTGGTGGTCATGCTGTACAGCGCCATGGGGCGCCGGTTCGCGCCCTGGCTGACGCTGACCTGGCTGCTGCTGCCGCAGATCATGATCGCGTGGATGATCTCGCAGACCGAAGGGGTGCAGTCGCCTTACTACGTCGGGCTGAACCTGGCGATCTTTGCCTCGGGCATCGCGCTGCCGTTCGGGCTGTGGCAGAACCTGGTCTTCGGCTTGCTTTCCTACCTGCTGTACGTGCTGGCGTGCCTGTTCCATGCCGGGGGTATCGAGCCGATGGGGACGTTCATCGTCAACTCGCTGTTCCTGTTGTTCGCGGCGGCGGCCAGCGGTGTCTATACCTTCTTCAACGAGCGCGCGCGTTTCATGCTGTTCCGCCTGAAGGCGGAAGTGGCCGAGAAGAATGCCGAACTGGAAGTCATCAACCGCAAGCTGGTCGACATCAAGGGCCAGATGCTGCAGCAGGAAAAGATGGCCGCGATCGGTACGCTGGCGGCGGGGCTGCTGCATGAAGTCAACAACCCGGTCAACTTCTGCCTGATGGCGATCGAGGTGGCGATGGAAGAGCCGCAGGCCAAGGAAAGCGAGTCGCTGAACGAATGCCTGGTCGATGCCAAGCAGGGCATGCAGCGCATCCAGCATATCGTGTCGGACTTGAAGACCTTCGCCTACCGCAAGCCGGGCGCCGAGGTGGAGGGCACGCCGTTCCTGTTCGAGAAGGCGCTGGACTCGTCGATCCGCCTGACCGCGCACGAGCTGCGCGGCGTCAAGGTGACGCGCGAGCTGCCGGACGACACCCTGGTGCTGGGCGACGAGGCCGCGGTCATCGGCGTGCTCATCAACCTGTTCTCCAACGCCGCGCTGGCCATGCGCAAGGCCGGCACGGCCGCGCCGGCTATCCATACCACGGTGCGCTGGGCCGACAGCCGGCTCCATGTCACGGTGCGCGACAATGGCCCCGGCATCGCCGAGGAAAACCTGGCGCGCGTGTTCGAGCCCTTCTTCACCACGCGCGACGTGGGGCAGGGCCTGGGGCTGGGGCTTTCGATCAGCTACGCGGTGGTCGAGCGCCATGGCGGCCAGCTCTTCGCCGAGAGCGAGCTGGGGCAGTGGGCCGCGTTCAGCTTCGACCTGCCGCGCGCGGAGTAAGCCCTCATGAGTGCCATGACCGAGGTGCAGCAAGCGCGGCCGACCCTGCTTTACGTCGACGACGAAGACATGGCGCGCAAGTATTTCGCGCGCGCGGTGGGCTCGGAGTATGAGGTACTGCTGGCCGCCAGTGCCGAGGACGCGATCGCCACGCTTGCCACCGACGGCCAGCGCATCGCCGTCCTGGTGACCGACTTCCGCATGCCTGGCCGCGATGGCGGCGAACTGCTGCGCGAAGTGGCGCAGCTTTACCCGCAGATTGTGCGCATCCTGGTGACGGCGTATGCCGACAAGGACATGCTGCTGCAGACGGTCAACAGCGGCGAGGTGTTCCGCATCCTGGAGAAGCCGCTGAGCGTGGCGCAGGTACGCGACGTGCTGCGCCTGGCCGGCGAGCGCCACCGTGAACGGGCGCTGCGCCAGCACCGGTTGATGGCGATCGACGAGACCCTGGCTTTCCTGGCGCACGAGCTGAACACGCCGCTGGCGGCGATCGCCAACTTCGCGCGCGGTATCGAAAGCCGGGTCGCGGGCGAATACAGCGAGCAGCGCCAGGGCGAGATCGGCCAGGCCGCCAGTGCCATGCACGACAACGCGCAGTATTGCCTGGCGGTGCTGTCGTCGTTCCTGCAGTCGGTGCGCAACAGTGCCGGCAGCAAGGCCCCGCGGCCCGAGCCCGGTGCCGAGGTCAGCGCGGGTGCGCTGGTGGCGTCGCTGCTCGATACCTACCCGTTTTCCGGCGACCAGCGCCAGTGGGTGCAGGTCGAGATGCACGGCGATTTCCCGGTGCAGACGCTGCCCAACTGCGTGGCGCTGGTGCTGTCGTCGGTGATGAGCAACGCGCTGCGCGCGCTCGCCGGCACGCCGTCGCCGGCGCTGCGCTTCGTGGTGGTGGCCCAGCCGCACCAGGAAATCCATATCAGCGACAACGGCCCCGGCATCCCGCCCGAGGTGATGGGGCGGCTGCTGGTCGATCCCGTGACCACCCACGCCAGCGCCGGCGGCAGCGGCCTGGGCATGATTTTCTGCAACCGCGTCATGCAGTCCTTTGGCGGCGGCATCCGGATCGCATCTGCGTCCGGCGCCGGCACGACCGTGACGCTGGACTTTCCAAGTTTCAAGAATCGAATGATTAGGAGTGACCGATGAGCGAACCGAATGCCACCCAGGCACCACCCCCGGCGATTCTGTTCGTCGATGACGAAGCAACCGCCGTCAAGTATTTCCAGCGCGCGATCGGGGCGCTGGCACCGGTGGTGACCGGCGGTTCGGTGGAAGAGGGCAAGGCGCTGCTGGACGCGCACGCCGACAGCCTGGCGGTGCTGGTGTCGGACCAGCGCATGCCTGGCGAATACGGCAACGAGCTGCTGCGCTATGCGCGCGAACGCTACCCGCATATCGTGCGTATCCTGACAACGGCCTACTCCGAGCTGGATCAGACCGTCGAGGCGGTGAACCAGGGCCAGATCCATCGCTATATCAAGAAGCCGTGGGACATTACCGCGCTGCGCATGGAACTGAAGCAGGCGCTGGAGCTGTCCGGACTGCGCAAGGAGCGCGACCAGCTGGTGCGCGAGAAGCTGGCGGTGCTGCAGACGCAGACCGTGGCCACCCGCATCGGCATGCTGCATGCGCTGTGCGCGAGCCTGATCGGCCCGGGCCGTTTCCAGCCGGTGGAGACCTACCTGGCGGCGGTCGACCTGGCCGGCGCGCGCAATGCCGACCCCGACTGGCAGCGCATGGACTATGCCGACCTGGTGCGCGCCGAGTCCGAGCGCAGCGGCAGCTTCGGCCATGCCGTGGCCATGCGGCTGGCAGCGCTGCGCAGCGCCAACGCGGGCAAGGGCGCGGCCGATGCAGTCGCGGTCATTGCCGATGCGCTGGGCAGCGACGTGGTGCGCCGCGACGGCGATGCGGTGGTGTGGACCACGCCGGCCACGCTGGCCGAGTTCCTGGCGCAGCCGGTGGGTACGCCGGTGTCACCCCATCACGCGGCCTGGCTGGCGAGCCTGCTGTGGCTTGATGAGGTTGGCGGCGCGGTGCAGTTCGCGCGTGATGGCGAAACCATCCTGTGCCGGACAGCGCCGCGCACCGAGGCGTTCGCGGCTGATCGGCTGGCGGCGTGGATTGAGCGGTTTTCGGAACCGGTTTAATCCGGTTGCCTCTGCCCCAATAAAAAATGGCGCCCCGCGGGGCGCCATTTTTATTGGGGCAGCGGACCGTCAGGCCTGCGCACCGAAGTTCGGATCGTTCCGGTCGGTCGACTCCCCCTTCTTTTCCGCCTTGACCAGGTCTTCCCGCTTCACGCCCAGCCACATCGCCAGCGCCGCGGCAACGAACACCGACGAATAGATACCAAACAGGATACCCACCGTCAGCGCCAGCGCGAAGTAGTGCAGCGTCGGGCCGCCGAAGAAGAACATCGACAGCACCATCATCTGGGTCGAGCCGTGGGTGATGATCGTCCGCGAGATCGTGCTGGTGATCGCGTTGTCGATGACTTCATGCGTAGTCATCTTGCGGAACTTGCGGAAGTTCTCGCGGATCCGGTCGAAGATCACCACCGATTCGTTGACGGAGTAGCCCAGCACCGCCAGCACCGCCGCCAGCACCGACAGCGAGAATTCCCACTGGAAGTAGGCGAAGAAGCCCAGGATGATCACAATGTCGTGCAGGTTGGCGATGATGCCCGCCACCGCGAATTTCCACTCGAAGCGGAACGACAGGTAGATCACGATCCCGACGATCACGCACAGCAGCGCCAGCAGGCCGTCGGTGGCCAGCTCCTTGCCCACCTGCGGGCCGACGAACTCGACCCGCTGCAGCTTGACGTCAGGCGACGCGGTGGTCAGCGCGCCCATCACCTGCTCGCTCTGCTGGGCCGAGGTCACGGGCTTGCCGTCCGGGCCCTTCTGCAGCGGCAGGCGGATCATCACGTCGCGCGAGGTGCCGAAGTTCTGCACCTGCACATCGGAGTAGCCCAGCTTGCCCACCTGGCCGCGGATCTTTTCCAGGTCGGCCGCCTGCTGATAGCTGACCTCCATCACCGTGCCGCCGGTGAATTCGATCGACAGGTGCAGGCCCTTTTGCCAGAGGAAAAATACGGCCGCGGCAAACGTCAGGAAGGAGATCACGTTGAAGATCAACGCGTGCTTCATGAACGGAATGTCGCGCCGGATGCGGAAGAATTCCATGTTGAATCCTGTTCTGTACTGCTAGTTGTTGCTGATCGACTGTCCTGGCCGCTTACTTGGCGACCGGCGTGTCGGAGGCATTGCCCGGCTTCCAGATCTGCCCGATGGCCACGCTTTGCAGCTTCTTCTTGCGGCCGTACCAGAGGTTGACCAGGCCGCGGTTGAAGAACACCGCCGAGAACATCGAGGTCAGGATGCCCAGGCAGTGCACCACGGCAAAGAACAGCACCGCGCACGAACACAACGCCATCAGCGCCAGGCCGGCGATCAGCGTGGTGACGTTCGAGTCCAGGATGGTGGCCCAGGCGCGGTCGAAGCCGACCGCGATCGCCATCTGCGGCGATGCCCCGGCGCGCAGTTCCTCGCGGATACGCTCGTTGATCAGCACGTTGGCGTCGATGGCCATGCCCAGCACCAGCGCGATAGCGGCGATGCCCGGCAGCGTCAGGGTAGCCTGCAGCATCGACAGCACCGCGATCAGCAGCAGCAGGTTCACGCCCAGTGCCAGCACCGAGAACACGCCGAACAGCATGTAGTACAGGATCATGAACACGCCGATGGCGGCAAAGCCATAGGCGACCGAGTCAAAACCCTTCTCGATGTTGTCGGCACCCAGCGACGGGCCGATGGTGCGCTCCTCGATGATCTCCATCGGCGCGGCCAGCGAGCCGGCGCGCAGCAGCAGGGCCAGGTCGTTGGCGGCTTCGGTGGAGTAGGAGCCGGTGATCTGGAAGCTGGAGCCCAGTTCGGACTGGATCGTCGCCACCGTCAGCACTTCACCCTTGCCCTTTTCGAACAGCACGATCGCCATCGGCTTCTTCAGGTTCTCGCGCGAGACGTCGCGCAGCACGCGGCCGCCCTGGGCGTCGAGCTTGATGTTGACCGAAGGCTGCTGGTTCTGGTCGAAGCCTGCCGAAGCGCTTTCGATGCGGTCGCCGGTGAAGATGACCTGCTTCTTCAGCACCACCGGGGCGCCATTGCCTTGCGTGAACAGTTCGCTGCCGAACGGGATCGGGTCGCCCGGGCGCGGGCTGCGCGGTGCGTCGATGTCGACCAGGCGCGCTTCCAGCGTGGCGGTGCGGCCGATGATGTCCTTGGCCTTGGCGGTGTCCTGCACGCCCGGCAACTGCACCACGATGCGGTCGGCGCCTTGCTGCTGGATCACCGGCTCGGCCACGCCGAGTTCGTTGACGCGGTTGTGCAGGGTGGTGATGTTCTGCTTGACCGCGGCGTCCTGCACGGCCTTGCGGGCGGCTTCGGTGAAGGTGCCGACCACGTTGTTGCCGTCCAGGGCGAAGGCCACTTCGCGCAGGTTGTCGGCCAGCAGGGCACGGGCGCGGTTGGCCTCGTCGGCGTTGTTCAAGCGCACTGTCAGGCGTTCGCCGTCGCGGTCGATGCCGCCGTGGCGGATGTTCTTGTCGCGCAGCAGCGTGCGCGCGTCGCCGGCCAGGCTGTCGAGCTTCTTGTCGACGGCGCCCTTCATGTCGACCTGCAGCAGGAAGTGCACGCCACCGCGCAGGTCCAGGCCCAGGTACATCGGCAGTGCGTGCAGCGAGGTCAGCCAGCGCGGCGAGCCCGACAGCAGGTTCAGCGCGACCACATAGGCAGGATCGGCGGCGTCGGGGTTGAGCGCGCGCGACAGCACGTCCTTGGCCTTGAGCTGCTCGTCGGTGGTGCGGAAACGTGCCTTGACCGACCCGGACTGGCCGGAAATATCGAAGAAGACGCCATCAGGCTGCAGCTGGTTCTGCGCCAGGATCTCTTCGACCTGCTTCTGCATCGACAGGTCGACCTTGACCGTGGCCTTGCCCGAGGACACCTGCACGGCGGGCGCCTCGCCGAAGAAATTCGGCAAGGTGTAGAGGATGCCGATGGTCAGCGCCACCAGGATCACGAGGTATTTCCAAAGCGGATAACGATTCATCTCGGGCCAGTCATTCAGCGGTTGGCGGGGCCGGCGCAGGCGTGGCGCGCCACGTCGGCGAGGCCGAACCGGTTTGGCAAACAGCCGCCTGGCAGCCACGGAGCGGAGCCACGGGGGCTCCGGCGGGCTGGATCAGGCGGCTGCCGGGGCATGCGCGAACGGGCATGCCGGAAAAGACAAAGGCGGGAGTCGCTTAGTCGATCGGGGCGATCGGCGGATTAGAGCGCCTTCAGCGAACCCTTCGGCAGCACCGTGGTCACGGCGTTCTTCTGCACCGTGATTTCCGTGCCTTCAGCGATTTCCAGGCTGACGTACTGGTCGGTGACCTTGGTCACGCGGCCCAGGATACCGCCGGCGGTGACGACTTCGTCGTTCTTGGCCAGCGCTTCGAGCATTGCCTTCGATTCTTTCTGGCGCTTCATTTGCGGGCGGATCATGATGAACCACAGCACACCAAACATCAGGATGATGGGCAGGAAGCTCATCAGGCCGCCAGCCGCGCCGCCGGAACCGGCGGTCTGGGCAAATGCGTTAGAAATCAGCACGTTGATTCTCCGTCACAAAAGTCAGTCAAGTAATTGATCATTCTACCATTTGCATCCTGCCCGCTTTTGGCATTCTAGGGCGGAATACGGGTTTCTTCGGGGTGCTTTCGAGGCGACTCGCGGCAGGTGCTGGGAAGCGGGGTGTTGCCTGCGGGGTGCAACCTGCAGGCCAGCCACGGTATTCGACCGGCAGCGGCGCGAAAGTTCGCGCCACTGCTCTGATTCACTGCGTGCCGCGGGCGCGGTCAGCCGCGAACTGGCGGCGGAAGTCGGCGAAGCGGTGCTGCTCGATCGACTCGCGCACCTCGCGCATCAACTGCAGGTAGTAGTGCAGGTTGTGGATGGTGTTCAGGCGCGCACCCAGGATTTCGCCGACCCGGTGCAGGTGGTGCAGGTAAGCGCGCGAGAAGTTGCGGCAGGTGTAGCAGGCGCAGCCTTCGTCGAGCGGGCGCGGGTCGTTGCGGTGCGCGGCGTTCTTGATCTTGACGTCGCCGTAGCGGGTGAATAGCCAGCCGTTGCGCGCGTTGCGGGTCGGCATCACGCAGTCGAACATGTCGACGCCGGCGGCGACGCCCGCGACAAGGTCCTCGGGCGTGCCCACGCCCATCAGGTAGTGCGGCTTGCTGGCCGGCAGGCGCGGTGCCACGTGCTCGAGCACGCGCATCATGTCTTCCTTGGGCTCGCCGACCGACAGGCCGCCGATGGCGAAGCCGTGGAAGTCAAGTTCCGAAAGGCCCGCCAGCGATTCATCGCGCAGGTCCTCGTACATGCCGCCCTGGACGATGCCAAACAGCGCATTGGGGTTGGCCAGCCGCTCGAATTCGTCGCGCGAGCGCTTGGCCCAGCGCAGGCTCATGCGCATCGACTTGGCCGCTTCCTCATGCGTGGCCGGGCGGCCGTCGATCTCATACGGCGTGCACTCGTCGAACTGCATCACGATGTCCGAGTTCAGCGTGCGCTGGATCTGCATCGAGATCTCGGGCGACAGGAAGAGCTTGTCCCCATTGACCGGCGATGCGAACGTGACGCCATCCTCGGTGATCTTGCGCAGATCGCCCAGCGAAAATACCTGGAAACCGCCGGAATCGGTCAGGATCGGCTTGTCCCAGCCGATGAACTTGTGCAGGCCCCCATGGGCATTGACCACTTCCAGGCCCGGACGCAGCCACAGGTGGAAGGTGTTGCCCAGGATGATGTGCGAGCCGATCTCGTTCAGTTCCAGCGGCGACATCGCCTTGACCGAGCCATAGGTGCCCACCGGCATGAAGATCGGGGTCTCGACCACGCCGTGGTTCAGCGTGACGCGGCCGCGGCGGGCGTTGCCGTCGGTGGTGATGAGTTCGAAGTTAAGCATGGCTTATGTCAGGGTTCAGGCCGCGGTATCTGCGGTATCAGCATCATTCCGGCGCGTCAGCAGCATCGCGTCGCCGTAGCTGAAGAAACGGTAGCGCTGCTCGACCGCATGGCGGTAGGCGGCGCGGATGGCTTCCACGCCGGCCAGTGCCGACACCAGCATCAGCAGCGTCGACTTGGGCAGGTGGAAGTTGGTGATGAGGGCATCGACCAGCCGGAAACGGTAGCCCGGGGTGATGAAGATGTCAGTGTCGCCGCTGCCGGCGGCCAGCGTGCCGTCAGGCTGCGCGGCCGATTCCAGCGCGCGCAGCGAGGTGGTGCCGACCGCGATCACGCGACCGCCGCGGGCGCGCGTCTCGCGCACGGCCTGGGCCAGTGCCTCGGAGACGGCATACCACTCCGAGTGCATCTTGTGCTCGGCCAGGTTTTCCGTGCGCACCGGCTGGAAGGTGCCGGCACCCACGTGCAGCGTCAGGAAGGCGCGGCGCACGCCGGCGGCATCCAGCCGCGCGAACAGCGCGTCGTCGAAATGCAGCCCGGCGGTCGGCGCCGCCACGGCGCCCGGATTGCGCGCGTAGACGGTCTGGTAGCGGGTCTCGTCGTAGGCGTCGGGGTCGTGCGTGATGTACGGCGGCAGCGGCAGGCGCCCGTAGCGCTCGATCAGGTCCAGCGCCGGCTCGGGGAAGCGCAGGGTGAAGAACTGGTCCACGCGCGGTCCGACCGTCACCGCGAAGGCGTCTTCAGCCAGGTGCAGCGCGCTGCCCTCGGCGGGCGTTTTCGAGGCGCGCACCTGGGCCAGCACGGTATGCGAGTCCAGCACGCGCTCGACCAGCACCTCGACCTTGCCGCCGCTGGCCTTGTGGCCGAAGAAGCGTGCCTTGATCACGCGCGTGTCGTTGAAGACCAGCAGGTCTTCAGGGCGCAGGTAGTCGACAATGTCGCTGAACGCGCGGTCGGCCAGGCGCACCGCGTCGGCGGTATCGGCGGGTGCGACCCGCTCCACCACCAGCAGCCGGCTGGCGCTGCGGTCGGGCAGCGCGCTTTGGGCGATCAGTTCTGGCGGCAGCGGAAAATCGAAATCGGAAAGCGTCAACATCGTGGAAATGGCGCGCGGGCCTGCGACGGGCCGGAAAGCGAGGCACAAAGCGGCACTCGCCGCCCGTGGTGGCAGCCGGCATGGGTACAATCGGCGAATCCGATATTGTAAGGCCACGGGCGTGCTTGCCGCCGGGCGGGGCGTGATACCGGCTATTCGCCGGCGCTCCCGCCCATGCCTGCTGCTCCAGCCGTCTCTGCCGCCAGTCTTCGCTGCCGATGCCCGGAACCGCAACCGAAATGACCGACCTTTCCGCCGACGCCGCCGATGCCGCCAAAGAGGCGGCCGCACCCGCGCGCGGCAAGGCCGGGGAGGGCAAGGGCAAGCCCGCATCATCCGCCACCTCGTCAGCAGCAGCCCGCCTCGCCAAGCTCGGCCTGCGCCGCCCGGTCGACCTGGTGCTGCACCTGCCAATGCGCTACGAGGACGAGACCACCCTGGCGCCAATCGCCGACGCGATCCGCCGCGCGGGGCTCGGCCAGCCGGCGCAGGTGGAAGGCGAGGTCATCTCCAACGAAGTCACGTTCCGGCCGCGCCGCCAACTGGTGGTCAAGATTGCCGACGCGTCCGGCGAGCTGACGCTGCGCTTCCTCAATTTCTATGGCAGCCAGACCAAGCAGATGGCCGAAGGCGTGCGGCTGCGCGTGCGCGGCGAGATCCGCGGCGGCTTTTTCGGCGCCGAGATGGTCCACCCGACGGTGCGTCCCGTTGTCGAGGGCGAAGCGCTTCCGGACCGCCTGACGCCGGTCTACCCGGCCACCGCCGGCATCTCGCAGGCCTACCTGCGCAAGGCCATCGGCGGCGCGCTGTCACGTACGCCGATGCCGGAGACGCTGCCGCGCCCGGTGCTGCAGGGGCCGCTGGCGCGCTTGCAGTTGCGCCCGCTGGCCGATTGCCTGCGCCTGCTGCATGCGCCGCCTCCTGAGGAGAGCGAAGCAGCGCTGGCCGACCGCACGCACCCGGCCTGGCAGCGCATCAAGTTCGACGAACTGCTGGCGCAGCAGATCTCGCTGCGGCGCGCGCACGCGGCGCGGCGCGAGAAGACCGCGCCGACCATGCCGCGCCGCGAAGGCGGCCTGCTGACGCGCTTCCTGGCGGCACTGCCGTTCCGGCTGACCGGCGCGCAGGAGCGGGTGGTGGCGGAGATCGCCGCCGACATGACGCACCCGCACCCGATGCATCGGCTGCTGCAGGGCGATGTCGGCAGCGGCAAGACCATTGTCGCCGCGCTGGCGGCGTGCCAGGCGATCGATGCCGGCTACCAGGCCGCGCTGATGGCACCGACCGAAATCCTGGCCGAGCAGCACTTCCGCAAGCTGTCCGCGTGGCTGGAGCCGCTCGGGGTGCCCGTGGTCTGGCTGGCCGGCAGCCTGAAGGCGCGCGAGAAGCGCGAGGCCGCGGCACACGTGGAGTCGGGTGAGGCGCAACTGGTGATCGGCACCCACGCGCTGATCCAGGACACGGTGCGCTTCGCGAAGCTGGGCCTGTCGGTAGTTGACGAACAACACCGCTTTGGCGTAGCGCAGCGTCTGGCATTGCGCGGCAAAGCCGGCGCGACGGATGTGCCGGCGCCCGATACCGTGCCGCACCAACTGATGATGTCCGCAACGCCGATCCCGCGCACGCTCGCCATGACGTATTACGCGGACCTGGACGTATCGGTGATTGACGAACTGCCGCCGGGCCGCACGCCGATCGTCACGCGCCTGGTCAACGACGAGCGGCGCGATGAAGTGATCGCGCGCATCCACCACGCCGCCGCCGAGGGCCGCCAGGTGTACTGGGTTTGCCCGCTGATCGAGGAAAGCGAGGCGCTGCAACTGCAGACCGCGGTCGAGACCTATGAAACGCTGGTAGCCGCGCTGCCCGACCTGCGCGTCGGGCTGGTGCACGGCCGCCTGCCGCCTGCCGAAAAGGCCTCGGTGATGAATGACTTCAGCGCCAATCGCCTGCAGGTGCTGGTCGCCACCACGGTGATCGAGGTGGGCGTGGACGTGCCCAACGCTTCGCTGATGGTGATCGAGCACGCCGAGCGCTTCGGCCTGGCGCAATTGCACCAGTTGCGCGGCCGCGTGGGGCGCGGCAGCGCCGAATCGGTGTGCCTGCTGATGTACCAGGCGCCGTTGTCGCCGACCGCGCGCGAGCGGCTGGCGACCATGCGCGAGACTACCGATGGATTCGAGATCGCGCGGCGCGACCTGGAAATCCGCGGTCCGGGTGAATTCCTCGGTGCGCGCCAGTCGGGCGAGGCTATGTTGCGCTTTGCCGACTTGCAAACCGACGCGTGGCTGGTGGAGTACGCGCAGGAAGTGGCGGAACTGATGCTGGCACAGTTCCCGGAAGCGGTGGAAGCGCACTTGTCGCGCTGGCTTGGCGGGCGCGAACACTACCTGAAAGCCTGATGGTGGAGGTGCTTGTGCTGCATCGTACGCATACCGCACAAATCGCAGGGGCGCTCTGACAGATCCCCGGAATCGAAGGTAAAATCTATCGCCTACCCGGATTTGATAAGTCATGACGCTCACTGAACTCAAGTACATCGTCGCCGTGGCGCGCGAGCGCCATTTCGGCCGGGCCGCCGAAGCCTGCTTCGTGTCGCAGCCGACATTGTCGGTCGCCATCAAGAAGCTGGAAGACGAACTCAGCGTGCAGATCTTCGAGCGCGGCACCTCCGAGGTGTCGGTGACTTCCATCGGCGAGCAGATCGTGGCGCAGGCCCAGCGCGTGCTCGAACAGACCATGGCCATCCGCGAGATCGCCAAGCAAGGCAAGGACCCGCTGGCCGGGCCGCTGCGCGTGGGCGTGATCTATACCATCGGCCCATACCTGTTGCCGTCACTGGTCAAGCAGATGATCGAGACCGTGCCGCAGATGCCGCTGATGCTGCAGGAGAACTACACGCACAAGCTGATTGAACTGCTCAAGCAGGGCGAGATCGATTGCGCGGTAATGGCCGAGCCATTCCCCGATTCCGGCCTGACGGTGCGCCCTCTGTACGACGAGCCCTTCGTTGTCGCCGTGCCGCGCGGTCACCAGCTCGCCGAGGCGCACGCGATCGACCCGGACGAGCTGAAGCGCCAGACCATGCTGCTGCTGGGCAGTGGCCACTGCTTCCGCGACCATGTGCTGGGTGTGTGCCCGGAGCTGTCGCGCTTCTCGCAGGCCGCCGATGGCATCCAGAAGACGTTTGAAGGTTCTTCGCTGGAAACCATCCGCCATATGGTGGCCAGCGGCGTCGGCATTACCGTGCTGCCGCGTACCTCGGTGCCTGACCTGAAGGCCAAGGGCGACATGTTGTCATACGTGCCGTTCGCCGATCCGGTGCCCGACCGCCGGGTGGTACTGGCCTGGCGCAAGAGCTTCACCCGCCTGCCGGCGATGGACGCGCTGGCCAATGCCGTGGCCGCCTGCGACTTGCCCGGCGTGCGCAAGCTCGATGCCAAGGAACTGGCGGAAGCTGCCTGATTCATCCCCGGACTCAAGACAAGGCCGCAGCGGGATTTCCGCTGCGGCCTTTGTTTTTTCCGCGCATTTCCGCGCTTTTCCGCGCCCGCGATACGGCATTCCAGGAACTCGTCCTCGGCTCGTCACGTTGGCCGGCGTACGCAGAACAAAATCGAATAGATTTGACCTAATACATAGGTATAAATAATTAAATTCTCAATGTAATAGTTTGTTTGTAGACTGGGTTTTGTCGATGCCAACTGCATCGAGCGAAGCAAGGAGCCGATCATGAGCACCAGCGCCCAGTTCCAGACAATCACAAACATAGCGCGCCCGTTTGCTGTCCGCATGAAGCGCTGCCTGCTCGATTGCCTTGCCTGCTACGCCGCCGCGAACTGACGCGGCGATCTTTTCCAGCCTACCCACAACAAGAGGAATAGATGAGCAAGAAGGACACTCTCACCACTGCAGCCGGCGCACCCGTCGCCGACAACCAGAACTCGCAGACCGCTGGCCCGCGTGGCCCGATGCTGCTGCAGGATGTCTGGTTCCTCGAAAAACTGGCCCACTTCGACCGTGAAGTCATTCCCGAGCGGCGCGTGCACGCCAAGGGCTCCGGTGCCTATGGCACGTTCCGCGTCACGCACGACATCACGAAGTACACCAAGGCGTCGATCTTTGCCGAGGTCGGCAAGGAAACGCCGCTGTTTATCCGTTTCTCGACCGTTGCCGGCGAGCGCGGTGCAGCCGATGCCGAGCGCGATGTGCGCGGGTTCTCGGTCAAGTTCTATACCGACGAAGGCAACTGGGACGTGGTCGGCAACAACACCCCGGTGTTCTTCGTGCGTGACCCGCTCAAGTTCCCTGACTTCATCCACACGCAGAAGCGCAATCCGCGCACCAACCTGCGCGACCCGATCGCGGTCTGGGACTTCTGGTCGCGCCATCCGGAATCGCTGCACCAGGTCACCATCCTGATGAGCGACCGCGGCCTGCCGCAGAACTATCGGCAGATCCACGGCTTCGGTTCGCATACGTACTCGTTTATCAACGCCGATAACGAGCGCTTTTACGTCAAATTCCACTTCAAGTCGCAGCAAGGCATCGCCAACTGGACCAATGAGGAAGCGGCCAAGGTGGTCGCGAACGATCGCGAGAGCGCGCAGCGCGACCTGTTCGGGAACATCGAGCAGGGCAACTTCCCGCGCTGGAACCTGCGTGTGCAGGTCATGCCGGAAGCGGATGCGGCCAAATACCACATCAACCCGTTCGATTTGACCAAGGTCTGGCCGCACAAGGACTATCCGCTGATCGATGTAGGCGTGCTGGAACTGAACCGCAACCCGGACAACTATTTTGCCGAGGTCGAGCAGGTGGCGATGAATCCCGCCAATATCGTGCCGGGCATCGGCATTTCGCCCGACAAGATGCTGCAAGGCCGTCTGTTTTCGTACGGCGACACGCAGCGCTACCGGCTGGGTATCAACCACCACCAGATCCCGGTGAACGCGCCGAAATGCCCGTTCCACAACACCTTCCACCGCGACGGCGCGATGCGCGTGGACGGCAACCAGGGTGGCAAGCTGAACTACGAGCCGAACCGCGAGAGCGCCTACGGTGCCAGCGAACGTGCGACGGAGCCGCCGCTGGCGCTGGACGGCGCGGCCGACCGCTGGGACCACCGCGTGGACACGGACTACTACAGCCAGCCCGGCGCGCTGTTCCGGCTGTTCGACGAGGGCCAGCGCCAGCGGCTGTTCGCCAATATCGCGGCGGCAATGCAGGGTGTGCCGGAAGAGATCGTGCGCAAGCAGATCGAGCATTTCACCAAGGCCGATCCGGCCTATGGGGAGGGCGTGAAGCGCGCGCTTGACTTGAAGTAACCCTGTCTGGCGCGGCGGCTGGCAACGGCCGCCGCGCCCGGGAGAACCACCATGGCGATGATCCGGTTTTTTATCGACGAGTGGCGGAAGCTTTGGCATGACGGCCATGACAAGCCCGAGCGCCCCGATGCCGCGCGGTTGCGCCACAAGCTGTGGCGCAAGGAAGTCGGTGTCGCCGTGATCGTGCTTGGTGCCGGGGTGATGTTTATCGAGATAGCCCGGGGTTTGGCCGGGATCGCGGGCTAATGCAATAATGCGGGTAACGCGCCGCCCGGAACCGTGTTTTCGGCAATTCCGGCGGTGCTCCTCGTGGCTTTACCAGAACGGAGCGTACCTACCATGGCAAAGAAGAATGAGATGAGCGTGAATATCGGTATTTCCGACAAGGACCGCAAGAAGATTGCGGAAGGCCTGTCCAAGCTGCTGGCAGACACCTACACCCTCTACCTCAAGACCCATAACTTCCACTGGAACGTGACGGGCCCCATGTTCAATACGCTGCATCTGATGTTCGAGACGCAGTACACCGAACTGGCGCTGGCCGTGGACTCGATCGCCGAGCGCATCCGCGCGCTGGGCTACCCGGCACCGGGCACCTACAAGGAATACGCCCGTCTGTCGTCGATCGCCGAAGAAGAGGGCGTGCCCGAGGCGACCGAGATGATCCGCAAGCTGGTCGAAGGCCAGGAGGCCGTAGTGCGCACCGCCCGCTCGCTCTTCCCGGTGATCGACGCCGCCGGCGACGAGCCGTCGGCCGACCTGCTGACGCAGCGCATGCAGACGCACGAGAAGACCGCGTGGATGCTGCGCGCGATGCTCGCCTGACGCCTTTGAGCGACTTCCGGCCGCTGCCACGCGGCGGCCGGCATTGCGCGCTGCAGCCATCCGGGCTGCGGCGCGTTTTCATTGAATCCTCCTTCCCGGATCCCCGCTGTGCAGTCCCTGTCGCCATTGCCCCCCGCTCCCATGCTCGAACGACTTTCCCTCTACGCGCGCCTGGTGCGCATCGATAAGCCAATCGGCACGCTGCTGCTGTTGTGGCCGACGTTGTGGGCTATGTGGATGGCAGCCGGCGGGCCGCCGTCGTGGGGGTTGTTCTGGATTTTCGTGGCAGGGACGTTCCTGATGCGCTCGGCTGGCTGCGCGATCAATGACTGGGCGGATCGGGATTTTGACAAGCATGTGAAGCGGACCAAGGAGCGGCCGCTGACTGCGGGCAAGATTGCTGCGTGGGAGGCGTTGGCTGTCGCAGCCGTGTTGGCGCTGGTGGCATTTGCGTTGGTGCTGCCGCTCAATGCATTGACCAAGTGGCTGGCGGTGGTGGCGGCGGTGGTGGCGGGGACTTATCCGTTCTTCAAGCGGTTCTTTGCGATTCCGCAGGCTTATCTTGGGATCGCGTTTGGGTTTGGCATTCCGATGGCGTTTGCCGCGATACAGGATCAGGTGCCGCTGGTGGCCTGGCTGATGTTGCTGGCTAATGTGTTTTGGGCGGTGGCTTATGACACTGCTTATGCGATGGTGGATCGGGATGATGATCTGCTGATCGGGATGAAGACCTCGGCGATTACCTTCGGGCGCTTCGACGTGATGGCGATCATGATTTGCTATGCCGCGTTCCTGGCGCTGATGGTGTGGGCGGGTATGTTGCTGGGCCTGGGCTGGCCGTACTGGGTGGGGCTGGCGGCTGCGGCTGTGTGCGCGGGCTACCACTACACGCTGATCCGCGATCGCGACCGGATGCGCTGCTTTGCGGCGTTCCGGCATAACAACTGGCTGGGGGCGTGTGTGTTTGCGGGGACGGCGCTGGCTTACGCGGTGCGTTGAAGTCTTGCTGAGGGTTTGCTCCCCTCTCCCGCTTGCGGGAGAGGGGTCGGGGGAGAGGGCGGGCGTGTGGCAAGCACCGAAGCGTCACACTTCGTGGAGACGCCGGCCCTCTCCCCCGCCCCTCTCCCATAAATGGGAGAGGGGAGAAACCATCAGGATATCGACGTTCAATCCTTCCCGAACTCCGCCCCCATCTCCTTGCCCCGCGCCGCCGCCGCATGCATCGCGCGCACGAAGGTATCAGCGATCCCTCCCGCATCCATTGCCGTCAGCGCCGCATACGTGGTGCCGCCCTTTGACGTCACGCGCTCGCGCAGCGTCGACACCGGCTCCGCTGACTGGCCGGCCAGCGTGGCCGCGCCGCGGAAGGTTTCCACTGCCAGTTCGCGCCCTTGATCGGCGCTCAGCCCCAGTTCGGTGGCGGCGCGCTGCATCGCTTCGATGAAATAGAAAACATAGGCCGGGCCGCTACCGGAAATGGCGGTGACGGCGTCGATCTGCGCGTCGTTCTCCACCCACACGCACTTGCCCACGGCCTGGGCCACGGCACTGGCGATGTCTCGGTCCCTGTCCGACAACCCGGCCGGCGCCGCCAGGCCAGTCATCCCCATTCCCGCCAGCGCCGGCGTATTCGGCATCGCCCGCACCACCCGATTGCGCCCGCCCAGCCACCGCTGCATGTCCTGCAGCCGGATACCGGCCGCCACGCTGATCACCAGGTTGCCATCGCCAGCCGGCATATGCGGCAGCAATTGCGCCGCCGCCTCGCGAAACTGCTGTGGCTTGACTGCCAGCACTAGCACGTCGCTGGCGCCGAACGCCGCGTCCGGCGCCCCCGCGGCATGAACGCGGAGATCCCGCGCAAGGCGCTGCTGTGCCTCCGGGAAAGGATCGACCACCCGGATCGAACCAGCGGGAACGCCGCGGGCAATCAGCCCGCCAATCAACGCGGAAGCCATATTGCCGCCGCCGAGAAAGCCGAAGGTAAGGGTATCGAGCATGGGAATCTCTGTCGTGTCTTGATGGATAGGGAAGGCGCCGGCTCAGCCGCGCGCACCGAAGATCGCGGTGCCGATGCGCACCATGGTGGCGCCCTCGGCGATAGCGGCTTCCATGTCGCCCGACATGCCCATGGACAGCGTGTCGAGGTCCAGGCCGCTTTCGCGCAGGGTGCCCAGCAGCGCGCGCATGGCGGCAAACGGCCGGTGCTGAGCAACGGGGTCGTCCTCGGGTTCGGGAATCGCCATCAGGCCCCGCAGCCGCAGGCCGGGCAGTGCGGCCACGGCCTGCGCCAGTGCCGTCACTTCGGCCGGCGCGACGCCGCTCTTGCTCGCTTCGCCACTGATATTGACCTGGATACAAACTTGCAGCGGCGCCATCCCGGCCGGGCGCTGCGCCGACAGCCGCTCGGCGATCCTGAGCCGGTCGATGGCATGCGCCCAGTCAAAATGCTCCGCCACCAGCCGCGTCTTGTTGCTTTGCAGCGGACCGATGAAATGCCACTGCAACCGGTCGCGCAAATCGGCCAGGGCGGCGACTTTCTCTACCCCTTCCTGGACGTAATTCTCGCCAAAGGCAAGCTGTCCGGCCTGGGCGGCGGCGCGTACGCGGTCAGCGGATACGGTCTTGGAAACGGCCAGCAGGGCGATGTCGCCGGGCTGCCTGCCAGCCTGTTGTGCCGCCGCCGCAATGCGCTGGTTCACGGCTTGCAAGTTGGCGGCAATCACAGACATAATCCGGCGGACATATAAAAGAAGTACTTAAAGTACTGATAACTATTCCAGGGTGGGGTCATTATAGATGGACATCGCGCAGCTATTGGCTTTCGCCGTCAAGAACAAGGCGTCCGATCTTCATCTGTCATCGGACATGCCACCGATGATCCGGATCCACGGCGACATGCGCCGGATCAATGTCGCGGCGATGGCGCACAAGGATGTCCATGCCATGGTGTACGACATCATGAGCGACACCCAGCGCAAGCTCTACGAAGAACGGCTGGAAATCGACTTCTCGTTCGAAATCGCCGGCCTGTCGCGCTTCCGGGTCAATGCCTACAACACGCAGCGCGGCGCTGCCGCGGTGTTCCGTACCATTCCCTCCAAGGTCCTCACGCTGGAAGAGCTGCGCGCGCCGGCGGTATTCGCCGACCTGTGCATGAAGCCGCGCGGGCTGGTGCTGGTGACGGGGCCGACCGGCTCGGGCAAGTCCACCACGCTGGCGGCGATGGTCGACCATCGCAATGACAACGACATGGGTCACATCCTGACGGTGGAGGACCCGATCGAATTCGTCCACAACTCCAAGAAGAGCCTGATCAACCAGCGCGAGCTGGGGCCGCACACGCATTCATTCGCCAACGCGTTGCGCTCGGCGCTGCGCGAGGATCCGGACGTGATCCTGGTGGGCGAATTGCGCGACCTCGAAACCATCCGCCTGGCATTGACCGCGGCCGAAACCGGCCACCTGGTCTTCGGCACGCTGCACACCAGTTCCGCGGCCAAGACCATCGACCGTGTGGTCGACGTGTTCCCGCCGGAAGAAAAGGACATGGTGCGCACCATGCTGTCCGAATCGCTGGAAGCGGTGATCTCGCAGACGCTGCTGAAGACCCGTGACGGCAACGGCCGCACCGCCGCGCACGAGATCATGATCGCCACCCCGGCGATCCGGCACCTGATCCGCGAAAACAAGATCGCGCAGATGTACTCGATGATGCAGACCAGCAGCGGGCTGGGCATGCAGACGCTGGACCAGTGCCTGTCGGACCTGATCAAGCGCAGCGTCATCAGCTACAACGACGCGCGCGCCATTGCCAAGAACCCCGACGCGTTCATGGGCTGAGGCCCTGGGGCCCCTGAGGCCACGGGGCCCGCGCCGACGCCTTGCCTACAGGCCGCTGCACGCATGCGGCGGCCGCACTCCTGCAGGACACCGCCATGCTCGATCGCGAATCCGCCGCCAAGTACATCAACGACCTGCTGGAGCTGATGGTCAGCAACCGCGGCTCGGACCTGTTCATCACCGCTGACTTCCCGCCGGCAATCAAGGTGGATGGCAAGATCACGCCGGTGTCGCAACAGCCACTGAACCCGACGCAGGCGCTGGGGCTGGTGCGCTCGGTGATGAACGAGCGGCAGGTGCAGGACTTCGAAACCAGCCGCGAATGCAACTTCGCCATCACCGCGCCCAAGGCGGGGCGCTTCCGCGTGTCCGCGTTTATCCAGCAGGGCAAGGCCGGCATGGTGGTGCGGACCATCAATACGCGGATTCCGTCAGTGGCGGACCTGGATCTGCCCCCGACGCTGCATGACATCGTGATGTCCAAGCGCGGTCTGGTGATCGTGACCGGCGCGACCGGCTCGGGCAAGTCGACCACGCTGGCGGCGATGCTCGACCACCGCAACGCGCATTCCTACGGCCACATCATCACCATCGAGGATCCGATCGAATACGTGCATGCGCACCAGAACTGCATCGTCACGCAGCGCGAGGTCGGCATCGATACCGAGTCGTGGCACGTGGCGCTGAAGAACACGCTGCGCCAGGCGCCCGACGTGATCCTGATCGGCGAAATCCGCGACCGCGAGACCATGGAGTACGCGATGCAGTACGCAGAAACCGGCCACCTGTGCCTGGCCACGCTGCACGCCAACAACGCCAACCAGGCGATCGACCGCGTGGTCAACTTCTTTCCCGAGGAAAAGCGCCAGCAGTTGCTGATCGACCTGTCGCTGAACCTGAAGGCAATGGTGTCGCAGCGCCTGCTGCCGCGCGCAGGGCGCAAGGGCCGCGTGCCGGCGGTGGAGATCATGATCGGCACGCCGCTGGTGGCCGACCTGATCTTCAAGGGCGAGATCCACGAACTGAAGGAAGTCATCAAGAAGTCGCGCGAGCAGGGCATGATCTCGTTCGACCAGGCGCTGTTCGACCTGTACGAGGAAGGCAAGATCACCTACGAGGACGCGCTGCGCAATGCGGACTCGCTCAATGACCTGCGCCTGATGATCAAGCTGCACAGCGCGCGCGCCAGAGACACGGACCTGGGCGCCGGCACCGAGCACCTGAACGTGATCTAGATTCCGGCTCCCGTGCACGCCAGCGCGCATGGGCGTATGCTTCGGCCACGTGCAAGGAGTCCGCAGGAGTCTGCCATGAGCAATATCTACCAGTTCGAAGCCAATTCGCTGTCCGGGCAACCTGTGGCGCTGACGCAGTTCCAGGGCAAGGTGCTGCTGGTCGTCAATACCGCCAGCGAATGCGGTTTCACGCCGCAGTATGCCGGCCTGCAGAAGCTCTACGAGGAATACCGCGAGCGCGGGCTGGAAGTGCTGGGCTTCCCGTGCAACCAGTTCGGCAAGCAGGAGCCGGGCGATGCGCAGCAGATCGGCCAGTTCTGCGAGTCGCGCTTCAGCGTCAGCTTTCCGATGTTCGGCAAGATCGACGTCAACGGCGAGCAGGCGCATCCGCTGTACCGCTGGCTGACCACCGAGAAGCGCGGCGTGCTGGGCACGCAAGGCATCAAGTGGAACTTCACCAAGTTCCTGGTGCGGCGCGACGGCACGGTGTACGAACGCTACGCCCCGACCACCAAGCCGGAAGAGCTGCGCAAGGATATCGAGACGCTGCTGTCCGATCCCGCGGCCTGAGGCTACGCGCCGCTGGCGCGCACCGCGCGCAGGAAGCCGTTGAGCGAGCGGTCCGGCGTTTCATGGAAATGGTCGTCCAGCATGCGGATGGCGCGGCAGCGGTCGAGGCGGAAGCTGCGGTAGTCCGAGCGCGTGGTGCACCACGTCGCCAGCAGCCACGCATTGCCCCAGAAGAACAGGCCCAGCGGCATCACCACGCGTTCGGTGATGCGCTGCTGCGCGTCGCAGTAGTCGAGCAGTAGCAGTTTTTGCTCGCCCAGCGCGCCGTGCACGACGTCGAAGGCTTCGCGCACGTGCGACTGGTTGACATACTCGGGCGCGAACACGCGGCTCTGCTGCGCCGCGAGCCTGCGCGGCGGCGGCAATGCGGCGACCAGTTTCTCCAGCGCCGGATCGGCCGCTGCGGCGAGTGCACCGCCGCCCCAGGCTTTCAGCAGCCGCAGGCCGGCCACCAGCGCTTCCACTTCCATGGCACTGAACATCAGCGGCGGTACATCGAAATCGGCGCGCAGCCGGTAGCCGATGCCGGCCTCGCCTTCGACCGGCACACCTGACAGCGACAGCGCCTGGATATCACGATAGACAGTGCGTTCCGACACGCCGAGCCGCTGCGCCAGCAGCGCCGCCGTGGTCAGGCGGCGGCCGCGCAGGACCTGGACGATCTGGAAGAGGCGGTCGGCGCGGCGACTCATCCGTGGCGGCTTCCTGGTGGCGTCATTTACACGGCAAAGGGCTCGTGCAGCCCGATGCGGTTGCCTTCGCTGTCGGTGATATGCGCGATGCGGCCGATTTCGCCCGGCAGGCGCAGGGGCCCGAACACGGTCTTGCCGCCGGCGCGCGCGGCGCGTTCCAGCAGCGCGTCCAGCTCCGGTGCGTGCAGGTAGGGCACCGTGCCGTAGTAGTTGCTGGGGCGGTAGCCTTCGCCGGCGACCAGCGCACCGCCGGGATCGGGGTGCGGGAACACGGCCATGTCGACCTGGCTCATGGTCTCGCGGCGCAGCTTGGTGTCGAAGACTTGTTCATAGAAGCCGATGGCGCGGCTCATGTCGACGACAGGGATTTCCAGCCAGTTGATCAGACGGTTGCTCACGACGGGCTCCTTGGTTCCGGGTGATAGGTAGTGAGGAGCTCGCATCATGCGCGGGGGCTGCTGACAGCGTGCTGTCAGGAGGCTGTCAGTGCGGTCAGTGTGGCATCCAGGCCGCCATCACCGGCACCAGGATCGCGGTCAGCACGCCGTTCAGGCCCATGCCGAGCGCGGCGAAGGCGCCGGCTTCCTGGTTCACCTGGAACGCGCGCGCGGTGCCGATGCCGTGCGCGGCCACGCCGGTGGCAAAACCGCGCACGCTGTAGTCGCGGATGCGCAGCAGGTTCAGCAGGCTGGTGGCGCTGACCGCGCCGATGATGCCGGTAGCCATCACCAGTACGGCGGTCAGCGATGGCAGGCCGCCGATCTTCTCGGCTACGCCCATCGCAATCGGGATGGTCACGGATTTTGGCGCCAGAGAGCGTACGGTTTCAGGCGAGGCACCCAGCAGCCAGGCGATGCCGACCGCCGACACCACCGCCACCACCGAGCCGGCCACCAGGCCGGCCAGCAGCGGGAACACATGGGTGCGCAGCTTGGGCAGCTGCATGTACAGCGGCACGGCCAGCGCCACGGTGGCCGGCCCGAGCAGGAAATGCACGAACTGCGCGCCGTCGAAGTAGGTCTTGTACGGCGTGCCGGTGACGGTCAGCACCGTGACCAGCAGCGTCACCGCGATCATCACCGGGTTGGCCAGCGGCGAGAAACGCGACTTCTCGTAGATGCGGAAGGCGAAGACGTAGGCGAGCAGCGTGGCGGTCAGCCCGACCAGCGGGCTTGCGGCCAGGTAGACCCAGATCTCGTTCAGGCGTGGCGTCATCATGCCTGTTCTCCCTCCGCATCGGCGTTCGGCGCGTCGGTGCGTTTGCGCATCAGCATGCGCGTGACCACCGCGGTGGTGGCGATGGCAAGCCAGGTGGAAATCACCAGCGCCACCAGGATCGGCATCCATTCGCCTTCAATGCGGTTGGCGTGGACCATGATGCCGACGCCGGCGGGGACGAACAGCAGCGACAGGTGCTTGAGCAGTTCGCTGGTGGTGCCCTGGATGATGGGCAGCAGGCGGTCGTCGAAGACGAGCCAGCCAAACAGCAGGATCATGCCAAGCACGGGGCCGGGCACGGGCAGGCGCAGCGCGTAGCTGATCACCTCGCCGACGGATTGGAAAACCAGCAGGATGGCAAAGGTCTGGAGCATGGGGGCATCGTGGTTGCGCATTTTCTCCCCTCTCCCTATGGGAGAGGGGCCGGGGGAGAGGGCGGGCGTATCTCGAAGCGATAGCGCATCTTGAACCGCTTGCCCTCTCCCCCGCCCCTCTCCCGCAAGCGGGAGAGGGGAGACAACCACGGCCTTGCTCCGGCCGGGGGGTTATCCCAGCATCCGGTCGACCAGTTCGACCCAGTGCATCACCGGCGTATCGGTACCGCTTTGCAGGTGCGTGATGCAGCCGATATTGGCTGACACGATGGCTTCGGGCTGCGTGGCCTGCAGTTTGCCGAGCTTGTCGTCGCGCAGGCGGTAGGCCAGTTCCGGCTGCAGCACTGAATACGTGCCCGCCGAGCCGCAGCACAGGTGGCTGTCAGCGCAGAGTTTGACCTCCACGCCGAGGCCGGTCAAGAGCGCCTCCACCTTGCCGCGGATCTGCTGGCCGTGCTGCAGCGTGCAGGGCGGGTGGTAAGCGACGCGCCGGCTGTCGCGCGGTACCGCGCCGGCCAGCGCGTGCAGGTCATCGGCAAAGTCCGGCAGGACCTCGGACAGGTCGCGGGTCAATGCGGAAACGCGTCGCGCGCGCTCTGCATATTTCGGATCGTTGCGCAGTAAATGCCCGTAATCCTTGACCATCGCGCCGCAGCCGGAGGCCGTCATCACGATGGCCTCGGCGCCGGCTTCGATATGCGGCCACCACGCATCGATATTGCGGCGCATATTGTCGAGGCCGCCGTCGTGGTCGCCGGTGTGGAAGCGGATTGCGCCGCAGCAGCCCGCCTCGCGCGCCACCACCAGTTGTACGCCGACACGGTCGAGCACACGCGCGGTCGCGGCATTGATGTTGGGCGACATCGCCGGCTGCACGCAACCGTCGAGCAACAACATCTTGCGTGCGTGGACATTGCGGGGCCAGGTGCCCGGCTCGGCGGCATGCGTCAGCGCCGGCACCTTGTTGCGCAGCGCGTCCGGCAGGATCGGCCGCACCATCTGGCCAAGCCGCAGCGCGGTGCTGAACAGCTTCGGGCGCGTCAGCCCCTCGCGCAGCACCCAGCGCGCAAAGCGCTGGCCGGTCGGGCGCTGGATGCCTTCGGCTTCGAGCTTGTCGTCGACGATCTTGCGGCCAATATCGACGAGGCGCCCGTAGCGCACGCCCGACGGGCAGGTCGACTCGCAGTTGCGGCACGTCAGGCAGCGGTCCAGGTGCAGGCGCGTGCTTTCCGTGATGGCGTTGCCTTCGAACACCTGCTTCATCAGGTAGATGCGCCCGCGCGGCCCGTCCAGTTCGTCGCCGAGCAACTGGTAGGTGGGACAGGTGGCGGTGCAGAAGCCGCAATGCACGCATTTGCCGACGATGGATTGGGCTTCCTCGCCTTCGGGGGTGTTGCGGAGAAAATCGGCCAGGGTCGTTTGCATGGTGTGGGGAGGTCTTTGCCTGGGCGTGGGAACGCTGGGGTGGTCCGGATCAGAGTCCGGGATACATGCGTTGCGGATTGAAGATGCCGGCCGGGTCGAACGTCGCTTTCAGGCGGCGGTGGATTGCCGCCAGCGGCGAGGCCAGCGGCGTGAACACACCCACCGACTTGTCGCCGTTGCGGAACAGCGTGGCGTGGCCGCCGGCGGCCTGGGCCACGGCGCGCACGCTTTCGGCGTCGGTCCTGGTGGCGCCATCGGCGGGCAGCCACCAGCGCTGGCCGCCGCCCCATTCCACCAGTTGCTGGCCCGGCAGTTCCAGCGGCGCGGCCACCGGCGGCACCGCCAGGCGCCACAGCGCGCGACCCGCGTGCGCCGGCGCGAAGAAGGCGTGGGTCTGCTCGCGCAGCGATTGCCACAGCGCGGTGGCCACGGCGGCATCGACACGCTCGCCGCCCAGTCGTGCGCACGCGGCGCGTACCGCCGCGGTGGCGCCTGCCAGGCGCACGTGCAGCACGCCGTCATGCCAGGCCGACGCGGCCAGCGGCAGCGGCTGGCCGCCCCACTGGTTCAGTTGCCGGATCGCATCGGCCTGCGCCAGCTCGAAGCGCAGCGTGGCTTCGTCGAACGGCGCGGGCAGCACCTTGAGCGAAACTTCCAGCACCAGCCCGAGCGTGCCCAGCGAGCCCGCCAGCAGCCGCGATACATCATAGCCGGCCACGTTCTTCATCACCTGGCCGCCGAAGTTCATCACCTCGCCGCTGCCGTCCATCAGCTGCGCGCCCAGGACGAAGTCGCGCAGCGCGCCTGCCGACTGCCGGCGCGGGCCTGACAAGCCGGCGGCCACCGCGCCGCCCAGCGTGGCGGTGCTGGCCTGGCCGGGCAGCGCGAAGTGCGGCGGCTCGAACGCCAGCACCTGGCGCTTCTCGGCCAGCGCGGCTTCGATCTCCGCCAGCGGCGTGCCGCAGCGCGCGGTGATCACCAGCTCGGCCGGGTCGTAGTCGACGATGCCGGCGTAGGCGCGGGTGTCCAGCACCTGGCCTTGAGGCGTCTGGCCGTAGAAGTCCTTGCTGCCGCCGCCGCGCAGCCGCAGCGGCGTGCGGGTTTCGGTGGCTTGCCTGACGGCGTCGCGGAAGGCGTCGAGGGTGGCTTGCATATGCGTGGGTGGTGAGGAGGATGTCTTTCTGGCGCGGCTCAGGTTCCGGGCGTGCCGTCGCGGCCGCCGGGGACTTCAGGCCTGTCGTTCTGGTATGCCGGCAGCGCGCTGCCGCAGTGCTTGCAGTACATCGCATCGGGCTCGTGGCCCTCGGTCAGGCAGTGGGTGCAGGTGCGCGTGGTCAGCGGCTTCTTCAGGATGCTCGCGGCCAGCTCGGCGCCGACGATGCCGGTGGGGAAGGCGATGATGCCGTAGCCCAGCAGGATCGTCAGCGAGGTGATGAACTGGCCCAGCGGCGTCTTCGGCACCATGTCGCCGAAGCCCGTGGTGGTCAGCGTCACCACCGCCCAGTACATGGCCAGCGGAATGCTGTGGAAACCGTGCTCGGGGCCTTCGACCACATACATCACCGTGCCAAGGATCACGGTGATGATGAACACCGTGCCGAGGAACACGAAGATCTTGCGCCGGCTATTGCGCAGCGCGCTGTACAGGATCTCCGCTTCCTCGAAGTACACCGTCAGCTTCAGGATCCGGAACACGCGCAGCAGCCGCAGCAGGCGTACGTCGATCAGGAAGTGCAGCTCCGGCACGAAGAACGCCAGCCACGTCGGCATGATCGAGATGAAATCGATGATGCCGTAGAAGCTGAAGATATAGCGCCACGGCCTGCGCACCACCAGGATGCGCATCACGTACTCGGCGGTGAAGAACAGCGTGAAGCCCCATTCGAGCACCGTGAACAGCGGCCCCAGCCGGTTGTGCACCGCGGGCAGGCTGTCGAGCATCACCACCATCACGCTGGCGACGATGGCGATCAGCAGCGCGACGTCGAAGATGCGCCCGTCGCGAGTGTCGGCCTCGAAGATGATGGTGTACCAGCGCTGGCGCCAGCCGGTTTCGGGCTGGCCAAGGCGCTGGCGGATTACCGCCTCCTGGTGCTGGCGTCGGCGTGGATCGGGCATGGCTCAGAAGCGCGGCAGGTCCGGATGCGGCAGCAGCCCCTTCCTGACGTGCATCTTGCCGTATTCCGCGCAGCGCGCCAGCGTGGGGATGGCCTTGTCGGGGTTCAGCAGACGGGCCGGGTCGAAGGCCGCCTTGACGCCGAAGAACGCCTCGCGTTCGCTGGGCGAGAACTGCACGCACATCGAGTTGAGCTTCTCCACGCCCACGCCGTGCTCGCCAGTGACGGTGCCGCCCAGCTCTACGCACGATTCCAGGATGTCGGCGCCGAACAGCTCGGCACGGTGCCATTCGTCCTGGTCCGAGCCATCGAACAGGATCAGCGGGTGCATGTTGCCGTCGCCGGCATGGAACACGTTGATGCAGCGCAGGGCGTACTTGCGTTCCATCTCTTCGATGCGCCGCAGCAGCGTGCCGATATGCTTGCGCGGGATGGTGCCGTCCATGCAGTAATAGTCCGGCGAGATGCGGCCCGCAGCGGGGAAGGCGTTCTTGCGCCCGCTCCAGAAGCGCAGGCGCTCGGCTTCGTTCTGCGAGACCACGATGCGGGTGCAGCCGGACGCCTTCAGCACCGCGCTCATGCGTTCGATCTCTTCTGCCACTTCTTCGGGCGTGCCATCGGATTCGCATAGCAGGATGGCGGCGGCATCGAGGTCATAGCCGGCGTGCACGAACTCTTCCACCGCGGCGGTGGCGGGCTTGTCCATCATCTCCAGCCCCGCCGGGATGATGCCGGCGGCAATCACGTCGGCGACCGCATTGCCGCCTTTCTCGACGTCGTCGAAGCACGCCATGATGACTTGCGCCAGCTGCGGCTTGGGGATCAGGCGCACGGTCACCTCGGTGACCACGGCCAGCATGCCTTCGGAGCCGATCAGCACGGCCAGCAGGTCCAGGCCGGGCGAGTCGGGTGCATCCGAGCCGAACACGACCACCTCGCCTTCCATCGTCACGGCGCGCACGCGCAGCACGTTGTGCACGGTCAGGCCGTATTTCAGGCAATGCACGCCGCCGGAGTTCTCGCTGACATTGCCGCCGATGGTGCAGGCGATCTGCGACGAGGGATCGGGCGCGTAATAGAGGTTGTGGGGGGCGGCGGCATCGGAGATGGCCAGGTTGCGGACGCCCGGCTGGACCACCGCGGTGCGCGAATACGGGTCGACCGACAGGATGCGCTTGAACTTGGCCAGCGATAGCACCAGGCCCTCGGCGATCGGCATGGCGCCGCCCGACAGGCTGGTGCCGGCGCCGCGCGGCACTACCGGCACGCCCAGCTTGTGGCACAGGCGCAGGATCGCGCAGACCTGTTCCTCGGTGTCGGGCAGGGCCACGGCCATCGGTACCTGGCGGTACGCGGCCAGGCCGTCGCACTCGTAGGGCACGGTGTCCTCTGGCTTCGACAGCAGCGCGGCATCGGGCAGGATCTGCGCCAGGCCGGCAAGCAGCGCGCTGCGGCGGCCTTCGGCGGTGGCCTGCGCGCCTGCGGTGCCTTCGGTGGCGAGGGTGCGGGCTTCGTGCGGGGCATTCATGGCGACTCCTGGACTCTGGGCGGGCGGGCGGCCCGCCGTGGGGACGGCTGACTATAGCGCAGGCCTCTTGCCGCAGGCATCACCAGGCACGTGAATTCCGCATGGCAAGCCGATCAAAAATGCTCATCATCGCCAGGCAGGCACCGGCCCCGGTTCCAGCGTAGCACCGGCCGGCGAGCGCGGGAAAGGCGGCGCCTGCGCCTCAGCGTGCCGAGGCCGGCAGCCGCAGCACCATGTCGAGCTTGTCGTAGAAGTGCGGCGCGACATACAGCGCGTCGGGCTCCAGCCCGAAGCGCTCGAAGCCGAGCGATTCGTACAGCCGCACTGCCCCCGCGCTGCCGGCATTGACGCACAGGATCACCTGGCGCACGCCTTCCATGGCGGCGGCCTGCTCCAGCGCGCGCTCCATCAGCGCGCGGCCAAGCTTCTTGTCGCGCCAGCCCGGCGCCACATACATGCCGGAGATCGATGCCTTGTGCCAGTGCTTGCGGCGCGGCTCGCGCATGATGCCGACCACGCCGGCCAGCGCGCTGCCGTCGAAGGCCCCAAACACGGCCTTGTCGGCGCTCGGCGCGAGCCGCTGCGCCATCGCCGCGGGCGGCAGGTCCTGTTCTTCCTCCAGGCTGGCGGCAAAGGCTTCCGGCGCCTCGGCCAGGCCCTGCAGGCGCAGCGCGTGGAAGGCTTCGGCATCGGCGGGGGTCAGCTGCCGGATCTCCAGGTTCTGCATACGGGCGGTCTCCTACCAGTCCAGGCTCAGTAGCCAGTCGACGAAATAGCGCGCCTCGGGCTTCAGCGGCGCTTGTTCGCGCTCGACGATGTAATAGCCGTGGGGCGATACCGACTCGATATCGAGCAGCCGCACCATCTGCCCCAGCGACAGCCAGTGCCGCGCCATGCGCTGCCGCACCAGCGCCACGCCCTGGTTGGACGCGATCGCTTCCAGCATCAGGCCGATGTCGTTGAACTGCGGCCCGGTCTGCGGCTCGGGCCAGTCCAGCCCGGCGGTCTCGAACCACGGCTTCCACGGCTCCAGCGGGCTGCGCAGCAGCACCAGTCCGTGCAGGTGCTCGGGTTTGGTGATGGCGCGGCCGTTGACGCGTTCGTAGTACTCGCGCCCGCATGCCGGGAACACCGGCTCGACCAGCAGCCTGGTGGTCTTCAGGTCGGGATAGCGGCCGGTGCCGTAGCGGATCTCGACATCGGTATCCTCGGCCTTGACGTCGAGGAACGGGATCGCCAGGTGCAGTTCCAGGTCGATATGCGGGTACAGCGCACCGAACTCGGGCAGCCGCGGCACCAGGTGCTGGCGCCCGAAGGTCGGCGGGATTGCCACGCGCAGCCGCGTGCGCAGCTTGTTGTACTCGGGCCGCGCCAGCTCGTTCAGCGACTTGAGCGCATCCTGCACGTTGCGCAGGTAGCGCGTGCCGGCCGCAGTCAGCCGCAGCGCGGCGTTGGCGCGCACGAACAGGTCTTCGCCCCACAGCTCCTCGAGATTCTTGATGCGGTGCGACACGGCGCTGGGCGTGACCGACAGCTCCTCGGCCGCGCGCGCAAAGCTGCCCAGGCGCGCCGCCGCCTCGAAGGCGATCAGCAGGTGCAGCGGCGGGACGCGGTTGAACATGGATGCCATGCCGGACGCTTCAGTGCGCGCCGCCGCGCGTGGCGCTGAAGATCTTGCCCGGATTGAGGATATGGTTGGGATCGAGCGCGTCCTTGATCACGCGCATCAGGTCGAGCGCATCCTCGCCATGTTCCTTGACCAGGAAGCGCTGCTTGTGCAGCCCCACGCCGTGCTCGCCGGTGCAGGTGCCGCCCATCGCCAGCGCGCGTTCGACGATGCGCTGGTTGATGGCCTCGGCCTCGGCCATTTCCTCGGACTTGTCCGGGTCGACCAGGATCGCAACGTGGAAATTGCCGTCGCCGACGTGGCCGACGATCGGGCAGGGCAGGGCGGAAGCGTTCAGGTCCTTTTCGGTTTCGGTCACGCACTCGGCCAGGCGCGAGATCGGCACGCACACGTCGGTGGTGACCGACTTGCAGCCGGGCTTGAGCTGCAGCATCGCAAAGTAGGCGGTATGGCGCGCGTTCCACAGCCGGCTGCGGTCCTCGGGGCGCGTGGCCCACTCGAAGCCCTGGCCGCCGTGCTCGGCGGTGATCTGCTGCACGGTCTCGGCCTGCTCGCGCACGCCGGCCTCGGTGCCGTGGAATTCGAAGAACAGATGCGGGGTTTCCGGCAGCGTCAGGTTGTCGTGGCGGTTGATGGCGCGGATCGCCAGCGCATCGACGAATTCCACGCGCGCCACCGGCACGCCCAGCTGGATCGTCTGGATCACGGCCTGCACCGCGCTGCCCATGCTGGGGAAGGCGCACACCGCGGCCGAGATCGCCTCCGGCTGCGGGTAGAGCCGCACCGTGACCTCCGTGATGATGCCGAGCGTGCCTTCGCTGCCGATGAAGAGGCGGGTCAGGTCATAGCCGGCCGACGACTTGCGCGCGTGCGTGCCGGTGCGGATCACGCGGCCATCGGCGGTCACCACGGTCAGCGCCAGCACGTTCTCGCGCATGGTGCCGTAGCGCACCGCGTTGGTCCCGGAGGCGCGCGTCGCGCACATGCCGCCCAGCGAGGCGTCCGCGCCCGGGTCGATCGGGAAGAACAGGCCGGTGTCCTTGATTTCCTGGTTCAGCTGTTTGCGGGTGACGCCGGGCTGCACGGTCACGGTCAGGTCTTCGGGCTGCACCGCCAGCACGCGGTTCATCTGCGACAGGTCGAGGCTGACGCCGCCGGCCACGGCCAGCAGGTGCCCTTCCAGCGAAGAGCCGGCGCCATACGGAATCAGCGGCACGCCGTGGTGGTTGCACAGGCGGGCCACCTCGGCGACTTCGTCGGTGCTGTGGGCGAACACGACCGCATCGGGCGCCGCCGGCGGGAACGGCGATTCATCGCGGCCATGGTGCTCGCGCACGCCGGCCGAGGTGGTGAAGCGCTCGCCGAAGCGCGCCGCGAGGGCTTCGCTGAAGGCGGGCGGCAGGGGGCGGCGGTCGAGCGCTGCGGGCGGCGTGGGGTGGTTCATGCGGGTCTCCGGCGGGTCGGCGCGGCGAGGTTGCCGGCGCTCTTGCCGGCGGTGGCCTTCCGGTTTTGTAGTCCGGAAAGGCAGGCGGGGGCGCGACCCGGTTGTCGAATGGACGAATAACGGCATTCTACGCCGCGCGGCGGCTCATGCACCCTTGGCCGGCGCCGGCTGGCCGATAGCCGCACAAGCGGGACCCGCACCGAAGGAGGGTGTCGGCGGACTCGCGCGCGCATGGCGTATCCCTGTGCTCCGGCGCGATAATGCGCCATTTCCCCCCACACGCATTAAGGAGACCGGCATGGGCCACCGCCTGTCCAAGATTGCCACCCGCACCGGCGACGCCGGCACCACCGGCCTGGGCGACGGCACCCGCACCGGCAAGGACAGCCTGCGCATTGCCGCCATCGGTGACGTCGACGAACTGAACTGCCATGTCGGCGTGCTGCTGACCGAGACGCTTCCCGACGACGTGCGCGCCGCGCTGCTGCATATCCAGCACGACCTGTTCGACCTGGGCGGCGAGCTTTCCATCCCCGGCTACACCCTGCTCAAGCCCGAGCAGGTGGCGCAACTCGACACCTGGCTGGCCGACTACAACGCCAACCTGCCGCGGCTGGCCGAATTCATCCTGCCCGGCGGCAGCCGCGCCGCGGCCCAGGCCCACGTGTGCCGCACCGTATGCCGGCGCGCCGAGCGCGCGCTGGTGGCGCTGGGCGCGGCCGAGCCGCTGAACGACGCGCCGCGCCAGTACCTGAACCGGCTGTCGGACCTGATGTTCGTGCTGGCGCGGGTGCTGAACCGGGCTGGCGGCGGCTCCGACGTGCTGTGGCAGCGCGACCGGCAGGGAAGCTGAGCCGCGGCAAGTTAATCAGGCTGCATTTTTTGTCGCCGGCCGAGGGCTTTGGCTCAAGCCCCGGCCGCAAATGCCGTTGAGGAAACGCAAAATCCGAGAAATTTACTCGGATTTGCCGCTTCTGCCCTTGAAAAGACCCCGGACGGCCACATTTCGGCCTCAGGTTGAATTGCAGCCCCGCGGATAGCGCTGGCTCAAGAGGAGAGAATAATGGGTAAGATCATCGGTATCGACCTCGGTACCACCAATAGCTGCGTCGCGATCATGGAGGGCAACACCCCCAAGGTCATCGAAAACTCGGAAGGCGCACGCACCACCCCGTCGATCATCGCTTACATGGAAGACGGCGAAATCCTGGTCGGCGCGCCGGCCAAGCGCCAGGCCGTCACCAACCCGCGTAACACGCTGTACGCGGTCAAGCGCCTGATCGGCCGCAAGTTCGAAGAGAAGGAAGTCCAGAAGGACATCGGCCTGATGCCGTACGCCATCGTCAAGGCCGACAACCACGACGCATGGGTGTCGGTGCGCGACCAGAAGCTGGCGCCGCCGCAAGTGTCCGCCGAAGTGCTGCGCAAGATGAAGAAAACGGCCGAGGACTACCTCGGCGAGCCGGTGACCGAAGCCGTGATCACCGTGCCGGCGTATTTCAACGACTCGCAGCGCCAGGCGACCAAGGATGCCGGCCGTATCGCCGGCCTGGACGTCAAGCGCATCATCAACGAGCCGACCGCGGCCGCGCTGGCCTTTGGCCTGGACAAGAACGAGAAGGGCGACCGCAAGATCGCCGTGTATGACCTCGGCGGCGGCACCTTCGACATCTCGATCATCGAGATCGCGGACGTTGACGGCGAGAAGCAGTTCGAAGTGCTGTCCACCAACGGCGATACGTTCCTGGGTGGCGAAGACTTCGACCAGCGCATCATCGACTACATCATCGGCGAGTTCAAGAAGGAACAGGGCGTGGACCTGTCCAAGGACGTGCTCGCGTTGCAGCGCCTGAAGGAGGCCGCTGAAAAGGCCAAGATCGAACTGTCGAGCTCGCAGCAGACCGAGATCAACCTGCCGTACATCACGGCCGATGCCTCGGGTCCGAAGCACTTGAACCTGAAGATCACCCGCGCCAAGCTGGAATCGCTGGTCGAAGAGCTGATCACCCGCACCATCGAGCCGTGCCGCACCGCGATCAAGGACGCCGGCGTCAAGGTCAGCGACATCGACGACGTGATCCTGGTCGGCGGCATGACCCGCATGCCCAAGGTGCAGGAACAGGTCAGGGAGTTCTTCGGCAAGGAAGCGCGCAAGGACGTGAACCCGGATGAAGCCGTGGCCGTCGGTGCCGCGATCCAGGGTTCGGTGCTGTCGGGCGACCGCAAGGACGTGCTGCTGCTGGACGTGACGCCGCTGTCGCTGGGGATCGAGACCCTGGGCGGCGTGATGACCAAGATGATCACCAAGAACACCACTATCCCGACCAAGCATGCGCAGGTGTTCTCGACTGCCGACGACAACCAGCCGGCCGTGACCATCAAGGTGTTCCAGGGCGAGCGTGAAATGGCCTCTGGCAACAAGCTGCTGGGCGAGTTCAACCTGGAAGGCATTCCGCCCGCAGCGCGCGGCACGCCGCAGATCGAAGTCTCGTTCGACATCGACGCCAACGGCATCCTGCACGTGGGCGCCAAGGACAAGGCGACCGGCAAGGAAAACCGGATCACCATCAAGGCGAACTCGGGCCTGTCGGAAGACGAGATCCAGCGCATGGTCAAGGACGCCGAGGCCAACGCCGAGGAAGACAAGAAGGCCCGCGAGCTGGCTGATGCCCGCAACCAGGCCGACGCGCTGATCCACTCGACCAAGAAGGCAGTCACCGAATACGGCGACAAGCTGGAAGCCGGCGAGAAGGAAAAGATCGAAGCCGCGATCAAGGAACTGGAAGACGCCGCCCGCGGCGGCGACAAGACCGAGATCGATGCCAAGGTCAACGCCCTGTCCGAAGTCAGCCAGAAGCTGGGCGAGAAGGTCTACGCCGACATGCAGGCCAAGGCCGGCGAGCAGGGCGCGGCGGGTGCGGCAGGTGCGGCGGGTGCCGGCGCGCAGCAGCACGCCCAGCCGCAGGACGACAACGTTGTGGACGCCGAATTCAAGGAAGTCAACGACAAGAAGTAATCGGGACACGCGGGCGGCGGTGCGGGCACTGGCCGGCACCGCTCCCGCCCCGACGCCGGGCGTGGCCATCGGACCCAGCGGGAAACCGCCGTCGGATGCCTCGCTCGGCTTTTTTGCTATTCGCCGGTACGGAGCCGCATGCGCCTGCCGGCCAAAGGGTAATGAGCCACCATGGCAAAACGTGACTACTACGAAGTGCTCGGGGTAGGCAAGAACGCGAGCGACGACGAAATCAAGAAGGCTTATCGCAAGCTCGCGATGAAGTACCACCCGGACCGCAACCCGGAGGGCAAGGACGGCAAGGTCGCCGAGGAAAAATTCAAGGAGGTCAAAGAGGCCTACGAGATGCTTTCCGACCCGGACAAGAAGGCGGCCTATGACCAATACGGCCACGCCGGCGTCGACCCCAACATGGCCGGCGGCTTCGGTGGCGCGCAGGGCTACGGCGGTTTCGCCGAGGCCTTCGGCGACATCTTTGGCGATATCTTCGGCCAGCAGCAGGGCGGTCGCCGCGGCGGCGGTGGCCCGCAGGCCTATCGCGGCGCCGACCTGCGCTACAGCATGGAGATCAGCCTGGAGCAGGCCGCCCACGGCCACGAGGCGCAGATCCGCGTGCCGCACTGGGACGACTGCGACCACTGCCACGGCAAGGGCGCGGAGCCGGGCTCCAGCGTCGAGACCTGCCCGACTTGCCACGGCGCCGGCCAGGTGCGCGTGTCGCAGGGCTTCTTCACCATGCAGCAGACCTGCCCGAAGTGCCACGGCAGCGGCAAGTTCATTCCCAAGCCCTGCACCAAGTGCCACGGCCAGGGCAAGCTGAAGTCGCAAAAGACGCTGGAAGTGAAGATCCCGGCGGGCATCGACGAAGGCATGCGCATCCGCTCGTCGGGCAACGGCGAGCCGGGCATCAACGGCGGGCCGCCGGGCGACCTGTACGTGGAAGTCCACATCAAGCAGCATGCCGTGTTCGAGCGCGACGGCGACGACCTGCACTGCCAGATGCCGATCTCCTTCGCCACCGCGGCGCTGGGCGGCGACCTGGAAGTGCCGACGCTGAACGGCAAGGCCACCTTCCCGGTGCCTGAGGCGACGCAATCGGGCAAGACCTTCCGCCTGCGCGGCAAGGGCATCAAGGGCGTGCGTTCGGGCTATCCGGGCGATCTCTACGTGCATGTGAACGTGGAGACGCCGGTCAAGCTGACCGATTCCCAGAGGGAGCTTCTGCGTCAGTTCGACCGCTCGGTACACGAGGGCGGTTCGCGGCACAGCCCGCAGGAACAGTCCTGGCTGGACAAGGTGAAGAGCTTCTTCAGCTGATCCGGCTTGGGCGGTATGAGACCGGCCACGTGTGAGCGTGGCCGGTTTTGTTTTTGCGGAGCCGCCGGTTTTCTCCCCTCTCCCGCCTGCGGGAGAGGGGCCGGGGGAGAGGGCAGGCGCCTCCATCGCCCACCACCCCGCCGCGCGCGATAATGCATCCTAGTGCTTCATGTCGGCCGTGCCGGCAATCCAGTTTTCCCTGACGATTTCCCGTGGTAGCCAGCATCCTGCCCCCGCCCTCTCCCCCAGCCCCTCTCCCGCAAGCGGGAGAGGGGAGCAACCAGTCTGGGAAGGGGAACGTCTTCGTCCTTCTCGATGACGCCACCGCCCCCGCGTCGCAAGCCGCATCGCGCCTCTACACCGGCTTCCTCCGGGAAGACCTACTGCCCGCCGGCAGCGATATCACCCGGCTCGATGCCATGCTTGCCGAAGGCTGGCGCCGGGGCTGGCACGCCACGCTGTTTGCACCCTACGAATTCGGCGGCCCGCTGGTCGGCGTCCCCGTCCACACCGGCGATGCGCTGCCATGCCACGACGGCGCGCTGCGCCTGTTCTGGTTCCGCGACCTGCACCGCCTCGACGGCGCGGCCGTGGCTGACTGGCTTCAGGCCAACGCCGCACCAGCGCCGGCCGGCCTGATGGACGTCGCCTCCGACACCCCGCGCGAAGCCTTCGACGACGCCATCGCCCGCATCCACCAGTGGATCGAGGCCGGCGACACCTACCAGGTCAACTACACCCAGCGCCTGCGCTTCCACGCCTTCGGCGACCCGGTAGCGCTGTACGCCGCGCTGCGCGCCGCGCAACCGGTGCCCTACGGTGCGCTGGCACGGCTGCCGGGCGACGGGTGGGTGCTGTCGCTGTCGCCTGAGCTGTTCGTGCGCCACGACGGGGGCGGCCACTTGCTGACGCGCCCGATGAAGGGCACCGCGCCGCGCTCGGGCGATGCGCGGCGCGATGCGCAGGCCGCGGCCGCGCTGGCCGCCGATGCCAAGAACCGCGCCGAGAACGTGATGATCGTTGACCTGCTGCGCAACGACCTGGGCCGCATCGCGCAGCCGGGCAGCGTGGCGGTGCCCGAGCGCTTTGCCGTGCAGCCGTTCGGCGCGGTGCTGCAGATGACCTCCACGGTCACTGCCACGGCGCGTCCCGGCACTGGCTTCGGCGCGCTGATGGCGGCGCTGTTCCCGTGCGGCTCGATCACCGGGGCGCCCAAGCGCCGCACCATGGAGATCATCGCGGAACTGGAAGGTGCGCCGCGCGGCCTGTATACCGGCGCAATCGGCTGGATCGATGCCCCGCAAGCCGGTGCCGCCATGGGCCCGTTTGCGCTGTCCGTGGCAATCCGCACACTGGTGCTGGCGCTGCCAGCGGCCAGCGGGCTGCGTCCCGGCGAAATGGGCGTTGGCGGCGGCATTGTCCACGACAGCGTGGCCGCCGAGGAATTCGCGGAATGCGGCTGGAAGGCGCGCTTCCTGACGCGGCTCGATCCCGGCTTTACGCTGTTCGAGACCATGCGCGTGCAGGACGGCGAATGCCTGCACGCGGATCGCCACCTGGCGCGCCTCGGGGCCTCGGCGCGCGCGTTCGGCTTTGCCTTCGATGCCGATGCTGCACGGGCGGCGGTGGCTGCGCAGGCCGGGCAGCTTGGCGCCGGCACCTGGCGCCTGCGCCTGGCGGTGGGCAAGGCCGGCACGCTTGCCTTCGCCAGCGGGGCAGTGGTGCCGCTGCCGGGGCCGGTCACGGTCGACCTGGCGCCGGAGCCGCTGCCCGATGCCGATCCGCTGCGCCGCCACAAGACCAGCGCGCGCGCGGTCTACGACGCCGGCTGGCAGGCAGCCGAGCGCGCCGGCGGCTTCGACCGCCTCTTCTTCAATACCCGCGACGAGCTGCTGGAAGGCGGTCGCAGCTCGGTCTTCGTCCACATCGATGGCCGCTGGCTGACGCCGCCGCTGTCGGCCGATATCCTGCCCGGAGTGATGCGCGCGGTCATACTGGAGCAAGGCGGCGCGGCGCTGGGCGCGCCCGGTGAAGCGGTAGAGGAGGGCGTCATCACGCGTGCCATGCTGGCGCGCGCTGACGCCGTCGTCGTAGTCAATGCACTGCGCGGCGCGATGCCGGCAACGCTCACCTGAGCATCACCTGAGCGTCACCTGAGCGCTACGGGTGATGCGTGTCCAGCACGCCATCGCCCAGCTTCCAGCGCACCACGCCCGGCAGGTTGATCAGCTCGCGGTCGTGGCACACCATGATGACGGTGCGGCCTTCGGTGGCCAGGTCCCGGACCAGCGCGATCACTTGCTCGCGTGCATGGCCGTCGAGACTGGAGGTGGGCTCGTCCAACAGCAGTAGTTCAGGCTCCAGCACCTTGGCGCGCGCCAGCGCCACGCGCTGGATCTCGCCGCCCGACAGGTGCTCGGGCGCGGTGTCCTGCAGGTGCGACACGCCGGCCCAGCCCAGCACCTCGCCCACGCGCCGCGCGATCTCATCATGCGGCAGGCGGCGCGCATGCAGGCCGTAGGCGATGTTCGCGCGCACCGAGGTGCGGAACAGGTAGGGATGCTGGTGCAGGTAAGCGATGCGCTGGCGCACCGCTGGCGGCAGCGGGTCCAGCGGCGCGGTCTGGCGCTCGCCGTTGGTATCGGTCCATTGCACGGTGCCGCCCGGCGCGCGTTCCAGTCCCGCCAGCATGCGCAGCAGCGTGGTCTTGCCGGCGCCGTTCATGCCGGTCAGCACGATCGCGGTGGCGCGCGGGATCACCAGCGCGTCGATGGCAAACAGGCGGCGCAGGCCGATGGAGCGTGCCAGCCCGCGCACGGTCAGCAAGGGGGATGCCGGTGGTTGGGATGCGGTTGTCATCGCCGGAACCCTCCGGCACCCTGCAGCCACGCCATGCCGATATTGACCAGCAGCGCCAGCGCCACCAGCACGATGCCCAGCGCGATGCCCTGCGCGAATTCACCCTTGCTGGTCTCCAGCGCGATCGCCGTGGTGATGGTGCGGGTCGAGCCTTCGATATTGCCGCCGATCATCAGCGCCGAGCCGACCTCGGCGATCACGCGCCCGAAGCCCGCCACCACCGCCGCCATGAGCCCGAAGCGCAGCTCGCGCAGCACCGTAAAGAAGGTGCGCCAGCGCCCGGCGCCAAGGACCCACGCGGTCTCGCGCAAGCGCACGTCGGCACCCTGCAGTGTCGACAACGCAAACGCCAGCACCACCGGGAAACCGATCACCGCCTGCCCCAGCACCATGCCCGACGGCGTGAACAGCAGATGCAGGCTGCCCAGCGGCCCCTGGCGCGTCAGCAAGAGATAAAGGATGAGCCCGACCAGCACGGTCGGGAAGGAGAGAAAAGCCTGCGCCACCACCACCACCGCGCGCCGCCCGGGGAACTGCCGCGTGGCGATCAGCCAGGCGGCGGCGATGGCCGGGACGGTGGCGATCGCCAGCCCCAGTACCGCGATGGCCAGCGAGGTCCAGACAATGAACCACAGCCCTGCGTCGCCGCTGCCGAGCAGGCGGAATGCGGCGGCGGTGGCGGCAGCGATCTCCACCGGGTCAGGCGGAGAAGGTGTGCTCGGGAGCGGGGAAGCTGCCGTCCTTGACCGCGGCCACGTAGGCGCGCACGGCGCCTTCGATCGAGGTCTGGCCTTCCATGAAGTTGCGCACGAACTTGGCCTTGCGGCCGGGGTAGACGTTGATCATGTCCTGCAGCACCAGCACCTGGCCGGTGCAGTCGACGCCGGCGCCGATGCCGATGGTCGGCACCTTCAGCAGCTGCGTGATCTCGCCGGCGAGCCTGGCCGGCACCGCTTCCATCAGCACCACCTGCGCGCCCGCTTCCTGCAGCGCCAGCGCATCGCGCTTGAGCTGCGCGGCACCCGCGTCGGTCTTGCCCTGCACCTTGAAGCCGCCCAGCGCATGCACCGACTGCGGCGTCAGGCCGATATGCGCGCACACCGGGATGCTGCGCTCGACCAGGAACTTGACGATGGGTGCGAGCCAGTCGCCGCCTTCGAGCTTCACCATCTGCGCGCCGGCCTTCATCAGCGCGACGGCACTGGCGAACGCGGTTTCCGGAGTCGGGTAGGTGCCGAACGGCAGGTCGGTCACCAGCATGGCGGTCTGGTTGCCGCGGGCCACGCATTCGGTGTGGTAGGCCATCTGTTCCAGCGTCACCGGCAGGGTGGTCTGCTGGCCCTGGATCACGTTACCCAGCGAATCGCCGACCAGGATCATCTCGACGCCGCAATAGTCGAGCAGCGCCGCGAAGCTGGAGTCGTAGGCGGTCAGCATGGCGATTTTCTCGCCGGCGTCGCGCATCGCCTGCAATTTGGGGATCGTGATGGTCTTGCGGGAGGGATCGAGGAGGTAACTCATGGCAGTGCCCGAATGTGACGGCGGGTTGTGCCGCTAAACCACCCGCGATTCCACGCAGGGCAACGGCTGCCGTCGTTATTGTGTTGTGGCTGGCAGGCGGGGCCTGTCAGGGCGCAGCGAGATTGAGAAAGGCCTTGCGGCCGCGCATGTTTTCAATGCGCGACAGTAGTGTACGGAAATCGTCATCGTTGTCCACCGGATTGAAGTGGGCGGTATCGACGACCAGCACCGGGGCCTCGTCGTAGCGGTGGAACAGTTCGCCGTAGGCGTCGGCCAGCCGCTGCAGGTAGTGTTCGTCGATGCCGGCCTCGCCCGGCTCGCCGCGGCGCACGATGCGCTCGCGCAGCAGCGACGGCGTGGCCTGCAGCACGATGACCAGGTCGACCCGCTGCGGCGGCAGGCCAAAGCGCGCGGCAATGGCGTCGTACAGCGCCAGTTCGTCAGGCGCCAGCGTCAGCGCCGCGTGCAGGCGGTCCTTGGCCATCAGGAAGTTGGTCACCATGCGCTGGCCGGCCAGCAGCGCGGCCTGCCATTGCTGCAGCTGCACGGCGCGCTGGGTCAGGCACCACAGCTGCAGCGCGAGCGCGTGGCGCGCGGGATCGCGGTAGAACGGTTCCAGGAAGGGACTGCGGCGCGCGCAGTCAGGCAGCTCGTGCGCCTGCAGCGTGCGCGCCAGGCGCTGGGCCAGCGAGGTCTTGCCCGATCCGACGGGGCCTTCGACGACGATGCGGCGCAGGTGATCGAGCATGGCGATTCGCGCGGATGGCCTGGCTGGCCTCAGCCGGTACTGCCGGCCCCGCCCTCGGCCTGCAGGCGCAGGCACTTGCAGGTGGAGACTTTCTCGATGCGCTGGGACGCAACGCCGGCCAGGAAGTCGGCGGCGCGGCCGCGCCCGGGGATCGACAGCCCGGCGTCAAGCTCCACCAGCGGCACCAGCGTGAAGGCGCGCTCGGTCACGCGCGGATGCGGCACGGTCAGGTGCTCGTCGTCGTATTGTTCGTTGCCGAACACAAGGAGGTCCAGGTCGAGCGTGCGCGGCGCGTTGCGGAACGGGCGCTCGCGGCCGAACTGGTCCTCGATGTGGTGGCAGATGCGCAAGAGTTGCGGCGCGGTGAACGAGGTCTGCACCTTGACCACCGCGTTGTAGTAGTCGTCGCCGCCGGCATCGACCGGCGCGGTGCGATAGAGCGAGGAACGCGCCAGCACCGTGATGCCGACCTGCTGGGCCAGGCACACGATGGCGTCCTTGATGGCCTGGCGGGCATCGCCAAGATTTGCGCCGATGCCGATGAAGGCGAGAGTCATTTAGGTTTCCTCCGGCTGGCCGGGGCCGGCATGTGCTGCCTGGCCCGCGTCCGAGTCGCTCCGGGAAGAAACTTTATCCGATTTCCGCGGACTGCGTCGGCGGCGCTTCTTGCGCGCCGGGGCTTCGCCTTCCGCACCCTGGCCTCCGCCCTGTCCGCCACCTTGGCCGCCACCCTGGCCCCGCGCGCTGCGCACGGCGTCGATCAGGTCTTCACGCTCATGCGGCTCGGCGTTCTGGAAATCCTGCCACCAGGTGGCCAGTTCTTCCGGCAGCTCGCCGGACTGGCAGCGCAGCTGCAGGAAATCGTAGCCGGCGCGAAAGCGCGGCGACTCCAGCAGGCGGAACGGCATACGGCCGACACGCTTCTCGAAGCGCGGCTGCATGCCCCAGATATCCCGCATGTCGGTGACGAAGCGGCGCTGGATCGCCAGCTGGCCGGTCTGCTTTTCCAGCACCGCATCCATGGCGCTATTTAGCGCGGCGATGGCGTGCTCGCCTTCCTCGCGCAACTGGTTCCAGCGCTGCAGCACGTGGTGCCACAGCAGCGCGGCGAACAGGAAGCCCGGCGAGACCGGCTTGCCGGCCTGCACGCGGCGGTCGGTGTTGTCCAGCGCCAGCTGCACGAAGCGCTGGCCCATGGGCTGCTCCAGCGCCACGTCCAGCAGCGGCAGCAGGCCCTTGTGCAGGCCCGCCTTGCGAAGCTCCTGCAGCGACGCCCAGGCGTGGCCGGACATCAGCAGCTTGAGCATCTCGTCGAACAGGCGCGCGCTCGGCACGTTGTGGATCAGCTCGGCCAGGCCGGCAACCGGGTGGCGCGTGGCCTCGTCGATATCGAAGCCGGTCTTGGCGGCGAAGCGCACCACGCGCAGCATCCGTATCGGGTCTTCGCGGTAGCGCGTGACCGGGTCGCCGATCATGCGCAGCGTGCGCGCGCGGATGTCTTCCATGCCGTGATGGTAGTCATGCACGGTCTGCGCGGCCGGGTCGTAGTACATCGCGTTGATGGTGAAGTCGCGGCGTTCCGCGTCTTCGGCCTGCGAGCCCCACACGTTGTCGCGCAGCACGCGGCCCGAGGCGTCGATCGCATGGGTTTTGCTGTCGAGCTCGGCACGCTTCAGGCGTCGGCCTTCGGGCAGGGTTTCGCTGGCGATGGCGTCGACCAGCGCGCGGAAGGTCGAGACCTCGATGATTTCCTGCTCGCGCCCGCCGTAGAAGGTCACGTGCACGATCTGGAAGCGCCGGCCGATGATGCGCGAGCGGCGGAACAGCGACTGCACCTGCTCGGGCGTGGCGTTGGTCGCGACGTCGAAATCCTTGGGCTTGATGCCGAGCAGCAGGTCGCGCACGGCGCCGCCGACGATATAGGCCTGGTAGCCGCCCTGCTGCAGCGTGGAAGTGACCTTGACGGCATTGCGCGACAGCAGCGTGGGGTCGATCTGGTGCTCGTCCACGTTGACGATGCGCGGCGTATGGGCGCGGCCGGTGCGGCGCTGCTTGGGGCCGGGTTTGCCCAGCAGGCGGGTAATGAGCTTCTTGATCACGTCAGAACAGATCCATGATGCGCCAGCCGGCTGCGGCGGCGTGGTGGCGCAGGCGATCGTCCGGATTGGTGGCGATCGGCTCGGAGACCTTTTCCAGCAGGGGCAGGTCGTTGGCCGAGTCGCTGTAGAAGGTGGTGGTCTCGAAGTTGTCCCAGGTCGCGCCCTGGGCCTTGAGCCAGGCTTCGACGCGGGTGATCTTGCCTTCGCGGAAGCTCGGCACGCCGAAGACATCGCCGGTGAACTGGCTTTCCGGCTTGCCGTCGACAGTGGCGGGCTCGGTAGCGATCAGGTGCTTGATGCCGAAGGCGGCGGCGATCGGCGCCGTGACGAAGCTGTTGGTGGCGGTCACCACCGCGCACAGGTCGCCGGCCTCGATGTGCTTGTAGACCAGCGCGCGCGCCTGCGGCGTAATCACCGGGTCGATCACCTCGTGCATGAATTGCGCGCGCATGGCGTCGAGCTTGTCGCGCGGGTTGGCCGCCAGCGGCCCCAGCGCGAAACGCAGGAACGCCTGGATGTCCAGCGTGCCCGCCTTGTAGTGGTTGTAGAACTCGTCGTTCTTCTGCCGGTAAATTTCCTCGTCGACGATGCCCAGGCGGACCAGGAAGCGGCCCCATTCGTGGTCGCTGTCGGTCGGGATCAGGGTGTGGTCGAGGTCAAAGAGTGCCAGATTCATGGGGCGCGATTTTACCTTAAGGCAGGATGGGGTAAGGGAGCGGGCGGAGCGGGGCCGTCGCCTAGTCCCGGAATTCAGCGAACATCTCGCGCAGCAGCGGCAGCGTGACCGGCCGCTTGCGTTCCAGCGAGTAAGTATCGAGCGCGTCAAGCAGCGCCATCAGGCTGGGCATGTCGCGATAGTGGCGCGTCACCAGCCAGTGCGTGATCTCGGGCGACAGCTGCAGGCCGCGCTCGCGTGCCGCTTGCAGCACAGCAGCCTTCTTGTCGTCGTCGGACAGCGGCGCGACCTGGTACACCAGGCCCCAGCCCAGCCGGGTGCGCAGGTCTTCTCGCACCGGCATGGCGCGCGGGGCCAGGCCGCCGGCGACCACCAGCGCGGTGCGCACGTGGGCGCGCACTTCGTTGTACAGCGAGAACACCGCGATCTGGCGCGCTTCGTCCAGCAGCTCGACGTCATCGACGGTGTAGAGCTGGCACCACGGGTCGAACAGGAAGTCGGACAGCGGGTGGTGCGGGCTCAGGTAGCGCGAGCGGATGCCATGCTGCGGCGCGGCCTCGCAGACCGCGTGCAGCAGGTGGGTGCGGCCGCAGCCGACCTCGCCCCACAGGTAGACCAGCCGGTCGGTGGCGCGCTCCTGCGCGACCGCGGCGGGTAGTTCCTGCAGGCGCTGCACCGGCTCGCGGTTGGACGCCACCACGAAATTCTCGAAGGTCGAGGGCGGCGGACTGCCCAGCTCGAGCGACAGTTGCTTGTTGGGACGCGGGGACATGACGTATGGCTAACTTGCGGGGTAGCGTCGGGGCGATGTTGCGGTCGGCGGTGCGATGACTGGCTACCGCTATTTTCGGTACAGGTCGCTGGCCAGGTAAACCCGGCGCAGCTGGCGCGCGCCGACCAGCAGCACGGCGCACGTCGGCAGCGCCAGCAGCACGCCGAAGAAGCCGAACAGCTGGCCGAAGGCGAGCAACGCGAAGATCACCACCAGCGGGTGCAGTCCGATGCGCTCGCCCACCAGCCGCGGTGTCAGGTAGAAACTTTCGATGAACTGGCCAAAGCCGTACACCACCGCCACCGCGCCCAGCCCATACCAGTTGCCGAACTGCAGCATCGCCGCCAGGATCGCCATGACCAGCCCGACACCGAAGCCGATATACGGGATAAAGACCGCCAGCCCGGTGAACACCCCGACCGGCACGCCGATATCGAAGCCGGCAATGGTCAGCCCGATCGAATAGATCGCCGCCAGGATCACCATCACAAGAATCTGGCCGCGCAGGTATTGCGACAGCAGGGCGTCGGTCTCGTTGGTCAGCTCGCGCACCTTGGGCACCCAGCGGCGCGGCACCACGCCCTCGATGCGGCGCATCACCATGTGCCAGTCCATCATCAGGTAGAACATGACGATGGGTACGATGAACGCGATGCCGGCCACCGTGATCAGCGCCGAACCCGACATCTTGACGTAGTTCAGCAGCACCACCAGCAGGTCTTCCGGGCTGGCGGAGAAGCGGTCCGACAGCATGTTGCGCAGCCCCGGGAAGTCAAAGCGCACGCGCACGCCGAACTCGGCCAGGCGCGGCGCCACCACGGAATTGAGCTTCTTGAGCAGGATCGGCAACTGCTCTCGCACCTGCGGGATCTCGCGCTGGAGCACCGCGATCAGCAGCAGCAACAGCAGCACGAAGATCACCGCGAGCAGCAGGATCATCAGCGTCACGCCGATCGCGCGCGGCACCCGGCGCCGTTGCAGCCAGTCCACGCCGGGATTCAGGATATAGGCGAAGATGAACGCGAACAGGAACGGCGTCAGCACTGGCGCCAGCGCGATGATCGCGGCGAACAGCGCGGCGGCCACTGCGATCCAGAGCAGGATGCGTTTGGTCTCGTGGTTCAGCAGCGGGGCGTTCATCAATAAGGAGGGCGACGAGGCACTTGGGACTGGTTTGCGGCCCAAGTGTGCCGGAAACTGGAAGCCGGGGGCCTCTATCCGTTAAAATTGCGATTCTACTGGACTCGCGCCCGCCTTCCGATGCCAAGCGACGGAAGCTGCGACGGAAACCCCGACTGCGCGAGCGCCGGATTTGTCACTTTAGTTCCTCCCTTTATTCCTCCAGGACAAGCAGGTTCCCATGAGCGCATCCCCGACCGACGGCCAGGCCGGCCTTTCCTACCGCGACGCCGGTGTTGACATCGATGCGGGCGACGCGCTGGTCGACCGCATCAAGCCGTTTGCCAAGCGCACCATGCGCGAAGGCGTGATGGCCGGCATCGGCGGGTTCGGTGCGCTGTTCGAGCTGTCGAAGAAATTCCAGGAGCCCGTGCTGGTGTCGGGCACCGACGGCGTGGGCACCAAGCTCAAACTGGCGTTCCAGCTGAACCGCCACGACACCGTCGGCCAGGACCTGGTCGCGATGAGCGTCAACGACATCCTGGTGCAGGGCGCCGAGCCGCTGTTCTTCCTGGACTACTTCGCCTGCGGCAAGCTGGATGTCGACACCGCCGCTACCGTGATCCAGGGCATCGCCCGTGGCTGCGAACTGGCCGGGTGCGCGCTGATCGGCGGCGAGACGGCTGAAATGCCGAGCATGTACCCGGACGGCGAATACGACCTGGCCGGCTTTGCCGTCGGCGCGGTCGAGAAGAAGAAGATCATCGACGGCAGCACCATTACCCCGGGCGACGTGGTGCTGGGCCTGGCGTCGTCGGGCGCGCATTCCAACGGCTATTCGCTGGTGCGCAAGATCATCGAGGTGGCCAAGCCGGACCTGAATGCCGACTTCCACGGCCAGCGCCTGCAGGACGCCATCATGGCGCCCACGCGCATTTACGTGAAGCCGCTGCTGTCGCTGATCGAGACCCTGCCGGTCAAGGGCATGGCCCACATCACCGGCGGCGGCCTGACCGAGAACGTGCCGCGCGTGCTGGCGCAGAACGTGACCGCCGTACTGCATCGCGATGCCTGGACCCTGCCGCCGCTGTTCCAGTGGCTGCAGGCACAAGGCCGCGTCGCCGACGACGAAATGCACCGCGTATTCAACTGCGGCATCGGCATGGTGGTGATCGTGGCCAGGGAAGACGCCGAACGCGCCATCCGCCACCTGCAGGCCGCCGGCGAAGCCGTGTGGCAGATCGGTGAGATCCGCGAACGTGCCGAGGGCGAGGCCCAGACCATCGTGATCTGACGCGACCTCAGCGTTTCACACAAAAAACGGCGCATGCCTTTTGGCATGCGCCGTTTTTTTTCGCCCGTGCTATGGCGGATATGTCGGTTAGGTGTTTACCCGGATCTGGTACCGCGATTTTGCAGCCGATGCCGCATTAGTGCATCGCACCAAAATCCAGCATGCATATGCACAATTTCTGACAAACAATATTTTGCTTGATTGTATGGCGGTTTATGGCCTAATGTACTGAGCAAAGGCGAGGCACATGCATGCCCCGTCGGAGACAACCCAGCGCGCAGCCGGTGAACGGTGCGCAGCGGGCAGGCCAGGGACCATTGGAGGACCACCACCATGCAAGCAGTCAGCATCGACGCCGCGGGAAAAGGCGCGTCGGCCCAGAAACAGTCGGTCGCGCGCGTCGCCGGGGCCAGCCTGGCCGGCACCACGCTGGAGTTCTACGACCACTTCATCTATGGATCGGCCGCCGCGCTGGTCTTCCCCAAGCTGTTCTTCCCGCAGAGCGATCCGCTGACGGCGACGTTGCTGTCCTTCGCCAGCTATGGCGTGGCGTTCGTGGCGCGGCCGCTGGGCGCGGCCATCTTTGGCCACTATGGCGACAAGATGGGCCGCAAGTCGATCCTGATCATCACGCTGCTGATGATGGGCCTGGCGACCTTCGGCATTGGCCTGCTGCCGACCTATGCCGCGGCCGGCGCGCTGGCGCCGCTGCTGCTGGTGCTGCTGCGCGTGGTGCAGGGCCTGGCGCTGGGCGGCGAGTGGGGCGGGGCCGCGATCATGGTCAACGAGCTCGATCCCGAAGGTAAGCGGCGCGGCATCCTCGGCAGCCTGGTGCAACTGGCGGCGCCGATCGGCCTGCTGCTGGCCAACGGCATATTCGCGCTGGTGACGTGGCAGGTGTCCGAGGAAGCCTTCTTCAGCTGGGGCTGGCGCGTGCCGTTCCTGCTGTCGGCGCTGCTGGTCGGCGTCGGGCTCTATATCCGCTCCAACGTGCGGGAATCCGGCATGTTCGAGAAGCTGGAGGAATCGCATGCCGAGGCGCGCGCGCCCATCATGGAAGTGCTGCGCAACTACAAGAAGCAGCTGCTGATCGCGTTCGGCGCGCGGCTGGGCGGCGACATCGCCTTCTACGTGTTCACGCTGTTCCTGCTTTACTTCGTGCCGACCAAGCTGGGCCTGCCCAAGAGCATCGCGCTCAATGCGGTGCTGCTGGGTGCGGTGGCGCAGATCCTGTTCATCCCGGTCGCCGGCCTGCTGGCTGACCGCATCGGGCGCCGCCCGGTGCTGATGATCGGCGGCATTGGCGGCGCGGTGTGGGCCTTTGCCTTCTTCGCCATGATCAAGACCGGCAGCCCGGCGCTGATCATGCTGGCCTCGTTCGTCGGCATGGTGCTGGTGTCGTTCATGTTCTCGCCGCTGGCCTCGTTCCTGCCCGAGCTGTTTGCCACCCGGGTGCGCGTCACCGGTGCCTCGCTCGGCTTCCAGTTCGCCGGCGTGTTCGGCGGCGCGCTGGCCCCGCTGATCGCAATCGGCCTGCTCGACCGCTTCGGCAGCACCGCGCCGGTGGCGATCTACCTGGCGGTGGTGTGCGCGCTGATCGCGGTCGCCGCGGCCGCGGCACGCGAAACCGCACGCATGCACCTGTCCGACGCAGACCGCTAGACCGCTGATAACCAGCCCGGGGCGCGCCCGCGCGCTCCTTCATTTTCTTTCGTGACCAACATCGTGAAACAGTTCGACCTGATCATCCGCAATGGCACCGTGGTGACCGCCAGCGACACCATGCAGTGCGATATCGCCATCAACGGCGGCCGCATCGTGCAGCTTGGCCTTGACCTGGGCGATGCCGCGCAGGTCATCGACGCCAGCGGCAAGCTGGTGCTGCCGGGCGGCGTCGATGCGCACTGCCACCTGGACCAGCCCATGCCGGACGGCCTCAGGATGGCCGACGACTTCCGCACCGGCTCGGTCTCGGCAGCGTGCGGCGGCACCACCACCGTGATCCCGTTTGCCGCGCAGGAGAAGGGCCATTCGCTGCGCGCGGCGGTGGACGACTACCATCGACGCGCCGGCGGCAAGTCGGTGGTCGACTATGCCTTCCACCTGATCGTTGCCGATCCGACCCATGCCGTGCTGCAGGACGAGCTGCCGGGGCTGATCCGCGAGGGCTATTCGTCGTTCAAGATCTACATGACCTACGATGACCTCAAGCTCGACGACCGCCAGATCCTCGAGGTGCTGTCGGTGGCGCGCCAGGAAGGCGCGCTGGTGATGGTGCATGCCGAGAATTCCGATTGCATCGCGTGGCTAACAGACAAAATGGAGGCCGCCGGCAACACCGCGCCGCGCTTCCATGCGCTGGCCCGGCCGATGGCGATCGAGCGCGAGGCCACGCACCGCGCCATTACCTTCTCCGAGCTGGTCGACGTGCCGATCCTGATCGTTCACGTCTCCGGCAAGGAAGCGGTGGAGCAGATCCGCTGGGCACGTAACCGCGGCATGAAGATCTTTGCCGAAACCTGCCCGCAGTACCTGTTCCTGACCGCCGAGGACCTGGACCAGCCCGGCTACCACGGCGCCAAGTGCGTCTGCAGCCCGCCGCCGCGCGACCGCAGCAACCAGGAGGTGATCTGGGATGGGCTGGCCGACGGCCTGTTCACGATCTTCTCGTCCGACCACGCGCCGTTCCGCTACGACGATCCCGAGGGCAAGAAGCCCGGGGGCAAGGAAGTGCCGTTCCAGTACATCCCCAACGGCATCCCGGGCCTGGAGACGCGCCTGCCGCTGTTGTTCTCGGCGGGCGTCAACGGGGGGCGCATCTCGGTCAACCAGTTCGTGGCGCTGACCTCGACCAATCCCGCCAAGCTGTACGGGCTGCATCCGCGCAAGGGCACCATCGCCATCGGTGCCGATGCCGACCTGGTGCTGTGGGATCCGCAGCGCGAAGTGCAGATCCGCAATGCCGACCTGCACCATGCGGTCGACTACACGCCGTATGAAGGGCTGCGTGTGACCGGCTGGCCGGTGACCACGCTGGTGCGCGGCAAGGTCGTCGCGCATGAAGGCGAAGTGCGCGCCGAGGCCGGCCATGGCGAGTTCCTGCCGTGCGCGCTGCCGGAGATGGCGCGGCCGCGCTACCGCACTTCGGGCGGCAGCCTGTGACGGCGCTGGCTATTTCGATGATTTGACCGACACTGCCGATATGGAACTGACGGAACTGACCAAGAGCCTGGACGCCGCCACCATCGCTGGCCGCGTGGCCGCCGGCCGCCTCGATCCCGCCGAGGTGGTGGCCGCGTTCCAGGCCCGCATCGCGGCGCGCAACGACCCGCTCAATGCCGTCTTCGAACAACGCCAGGAACTGGTCGACGCCGATCTGGCGCAGCTGCGCGCACGGCTGGCGCAGGGCGAGCGCCCGCTGCTGGCGGGCGTGCCGGTGATCGTCAAGGACGTGATCTGGAGCCAGGGCCGCCGCGTCACGCAGGGCTCGCAGCTGTACCGCGACTTTATCGCCCCGGCCGATGCGATCGCGGTCGAGCGCCTGCGCCGCGCCGGCGCGATCGTGCTCGGCATGGGCAATACCTCGGAGTTTGCCTGCAAGGGCCTGACCACCAACAAGGTCTACGGCCTGACGCGCCATCCGCTCGACGCCACGCTGACCGCCGGCGGGTCGTCCGGCGGCTGCGCGGTGGCGGTGGCCGCCGGCATGGCACCATTGGCGCTGGGCACCGACGGCGGCGGCTCCAGCCGGCGCCCGCCCGCGCATGCCGGCGTGGTTGGCTTCAAGCCGTCCTACGGCGCGATTCCCGATTCGATCGGCTTTGCCCACGCTTTCAACGGCATCCAGGTGATCGCGCCGATCACGCGCACCGTGAGCGATGCGGCGCTGATGTTCGAGGCGCTGGCCGGCGCCGATGCGCGCGATCCCGATACGCTGGGCTTCAGCCTGGCGCCCGAGCGCCCGCTGCATACGCTCCGGATCGCGCTGAGCCCGCGGCTGGGACTCGATACCCCGGTCGACGATGACGTGGCCGAAGCCTGCGCGCAGGCCGTGGCGCGGCTGCAGGCGGCAGGCCTGAGCATCGAGCTGGCCGACCCGGCCTGGCCCCAAGGCGCCGATGAAGCAGTGCTGATGCCGCTGCAGCACGTGGGGCTGGCCAGTCTCTACGCCGAAGCCTGGCGCCGCGATCCCGATGTGTTCGATCCGGATATCGCGCGCCAGATCGAGCGCGGGCTGGCGTGGACCGGCGCCGACGTGGCGCGTGCCCGTGAAGCCAGCCGCCAGGTCGCGCTGGCCATGGCCGCATTCTTTACCCGCTACGACCTGCTGCTGTGCCCGACCACGCCGTGCGTGGCGTGGCGCAACGACCGGCTCGGGCCCGAACGGATCGGCGGCGTTGCCGTCGAGCCCCGCGCCCATGCGGTCTTCACCCCATTCTTCAACCATGCGCTGGCACCGGCGATCTCGGTGCCTTGCGGCAGCGGCCGCGACGGGCTGCCGGTGGGCCTGCAGATTGCCGGCCCGCGCGGGGCCGACCGCACCGTGCTGGCCGCGGCCCGGCTCGCCGAACGCGTGTTCGCGGCGGGATCTGGCGTCGATAACGTCTAACTTCGGCTAACTACTGCAAATTACTGATAACAACGATATGCGAATCCTTGTCCTCAATCCCAATACCAGCGAAGGCATCACCGCGCGGCTGATGGCCGCGGCCACGCCGGTGGCATCGCCCGGCACTGAGCTTGTGCCGCTGACCGCCAGCCGTGGCGTGCCTTATATCGCCACGCGCGCCGAGGCACAGATCGGCGGCGCCATCGCGCTGGAGATGCTGGCGGAACGCCACACAGAATTCGATGCCGCGATCATCGCCGCATTTGGCGATCCCGGCCTGATGGGTGCCCGCGAGTTGTTCGACCTGCCGGTCGTAGGCATGGCCGAAGCGGCCATGCTGTCGGCCTGCATGCTAGGCCGGCGCTTCTCGATCGTTACCTTCGCGCGCGCGCTCGGGCCGTGGTACGAGGAATGCGTGGACATGCACGGCCTGCGCGGCCGGCTGGCCGGCATCCGCATGCTTGACGGCAGCTTTGCCTCGGTCTCGGACGTGCAGGAAGAAAAGGAAGCGGTGCTGGTGGAACTGGCCAACCGCGCCGTGGTGGAAGACGAGGCGGACGTGGTGATCCTGGCCGGCGCGCCGCTGGCGGGCCTTGCCGCGCGCGTGCGCGATCGCATTCCGGTGCCGGTGGTCGACCAGATGGCCGCGGCGGTCAAGCAGGCCGAGGCCCTGGTCGCGCTGCAGCCGCGCAAGGCCACCGCGGGCACGTTCCGGCGTCCGGATGCCAAGCCGACGATCGGCCTGGCGCAGGCGCTGGCGGCGCGCATCGAGCACCGCTGAGCGCTATCACCACCTTGTCACCACCGCGTCATTCCCGCGCGCCGCGGGAATGACGCCGGCCTTACACCGCGGCGAACACCGCTTCCAGGTCCACCTTCTCCTCGGCCGGCAATTCCAGCCGCAGCGTGCTCTCGACGTGCTCGAGGTGCTCGTCCATCAGCCGCGCCACGCGCTCGCCGTCGCCGGCCGCCAGCGCATCGACGATGTCGTCATGCTCGTGATGCGGGCACGATGGCACACCCGGCGCGTCATACAGCGCGATGATCAGGCACGTCAGCGAACACAGTTCGCGCATGTACTTGCCCAGGTATTGGTTGCCCGTCAGTTCGGCCAGCTTGCAGTGGAATTCGCCTGACAGCCGGATGATCGCGCGCCGGTCGTTGCTGTCGCGCGCCTGCGCCTCTTCGCGCGTGGTCGCGCGCAGCGCCTGCAGGCCTGCCGGATCGATCGCGCCGGCAAGGTCGCGCACCAGCGCCGGTTCGAGCAGGCGGCGCGAATGCAGCACCTGCCGCGCTTCGGCGACGCTCGGGCTCGATACGAAGGTGCCGCGGTTAGGGTGTACCGTCAGCACGCCCTCGTGCGCCAGCTTGCCGAAGGCCAGCCGCACCTTGGTGCGGCTGACGCCGAACACGCCGCCCAGTTTTTCTTCGACCAGCTTGGTGCCGGGCGGCAGCCGGTGTTCCCAGATCGCGGTCAGGATGCGGTCGGCGATTTCCTCCACCGACGCGCCGCGTGCGTTGTCCGCATCGTGTTCGTTGGCGTTGCCCAGGGCGGGCGCGGCGGGATGGTCGGCTTTGGTTCGTGGCATGGCGGGTCGGCGCGGGTGGGCCAAAAAAAGACATTCGGCGCCATCATTGTATGGCGGCCTGTCATCAAGTGTATAACACCGGTGGTGGACTGGTTGCCGCGCCGACGAATTACTTCGCTTGGCCCAGCTTGGCGAGCGCGTCGCCGGTCACGCGGCAAATGCGCCAGTCGGGCAGCACGTCGGCGCCCATGGCCTGGTAGAAGTCGATCGACGGCTGGTTCCAGTCCAGCACCGACCATTCGAAACGGCCGCAACCGCGCTCCACCGCCAGCGCTGCCAGGTGCTGCAGCAAGGCCTTGCCCAGGCCATGGCCACGCCAGGCCGGGTCAACGTACAGGTCTTCCAGGTACAGTCCGGGCTTGGCGAGGAAGGTGGAGAAGTTGTGGAAGAACAGGGCGAAGCCGACCGCCTTGCGCGCGCCGCCGGCCTCGACTTCAGTTTCGACCTCAGTTTCGACTTCCACCAGCACCGCCTCGGCGTGCGGTGTGGCGCCGAACAGCGCTTCCTGGATCTTTTGCGGCGTGGCTTCGACGATATGCGTCAGCTTCTCGTATTCGGCCAGCGCCAGGATCAGGTTGAACAGGGTTTCGCTGTCGGCAGCGGTGGCGGGGCGCAGGGTGAACGCGGGTTTGGACATGGCCGTCGATAGGAAAGAACAGAAACCGCGATTATCGCCTGCGCATCACATTGCCGTCAGCGGCCGAAGTCCGCCAGCTTGCGCACCTGGTCGACATAGCCCGGCGCCAGGCAGTCCACCACCAGCCGCTCCGGCGTGCTGCGCAGCCAGGTCAGCTGGCGCTTGCACAGCTGGCGCGTGGCGGCGATGCCGCGCTCGCGCATGGTGTCGAAATCGCACTCGCCGTCCAGGTATTCCCACACCTGCCGGTAGCCGACGCAGCGGATCGAAGGCAGCCCCGGATGCAGGTCTTCGCGTGTACGCAGGCGGCGGACTTCGTCGATAAAGCCGTTGGCCAGCATGGCGTCGTAGCGCTGCGCGATGCGCGCATGCAGCGCCAGCCGGTCCGAGGGTTCGAGCGCAATCACGCGGTAGCGCTGGTCGGCGGCACCGGCAAAGGTGCGGCCCTCGGCCTGGCGGGCCAGCAGCGCCGACATCGGCTGGCCGGAAAGGCGGTGGATTTCCAGCGCGCGCTGGATGCGCTGCGCATCATTGGGCGCCAGGCGCGCCGCAGTGACGGGATCGACTTGCGCCAGCATCGCATGCAGCGCCGGCCAGCCGCGCTCTGCGGCGAGCTGGTCCAGCTCGGCACGCACAGCGGGGTTGGCTTGCGGCAGGTCGTTCAGCCCCTGCGTCAGCGCCTTGTAATAGAGCATGGTGCCGCCGACGATCAGCGGCACGTTGCCGCGCGCGCGGATCTCGCCGATCAGGCGCTCGGCATCGGTGACGAACTGTGCGGCGGAATAGCTCTCGACCGGGTCGATGATGTCGATCAGGTGGTGCGGCGCCGCGGCCAGTTCTTCGGCCGTGGGTTTGGCCGTGCCGATGTCCATCTCGCGGTACACCAGCGCGGAATCCAGGCTGATGATCTCCACCGGCGCATCGGCCGCCAGCGCCAGCGCGGCGGCGGTCTTGCCCGAGGCGGTGGGCCCGAGCAGGCAGACCACGGGCGCATGCATGGCGGAATCGTCAGGTACGGCGGACATCATCGGCAAATCGGTGAGGGGCAAGGCGTCTACTGGCGGGCAAGGCGTCTACTGGCCGCGCAGGAACAGGCGGTCCAGTTCGGTCACGGTCAACTGCACCCAGGTCGGGCGGCCGTGGTTGCACTGGTCGGCGCGCTCGGTCTGCTCCATCTGGCGCAGCAGCGCGTTCATTTCCTCGACGGTGAGCTTGCGGTTGGCGCGCACCGCGCTGTGGCAGGCCAGCGTGGCCAGCAGCTCGTTGCGGCGCTCGGCCAGCACGCGCGAGCCGCCGTAGGCGTGCAGGTCGCGCAGCACGTCGCGCGCCAGCGCTTCGGCGTCGGCCTGTTGCAGCAGCGCTGGCACCGCGCGCACTGCCAGCGTGGTCGGCGATACCGGCGCGATGTCGAAGCCGAGCAGCGCCAGCGTTTCCTGGTGCTCCTCTGCCGCGCCGATCTCGACCGGGCTGGCGGGCAGCGTGACCGGGATCAGCAGCGGCTGCACGGCCAGGTCGCGCGCATCCAGGCCGGCCTTGATCTGCTCGTAAAGGATGCGTTCGTGCGCGGCGTGCATGTCCACCAGCACCAGTCCGCGCGCATTCTGCGCCAGCACATAGATGCCGTGCAATTGGGCGATGGCGTAGCCGAGAGGGTGGTCGTCGGTGGCATCCGTGGCGTCAGCAGAGGCCGGCGGAAGTCGGTCAAGCAGGCCTGGCGGCTCGTCGGCGCGCGCGGCTTGCGCAGCGGCCAGCCAGGCGGGCGGCTGTGCCGAAACACCGGGAACGCCGGAAATGCCGTACGGACGCGGCGTCGGCGCGGTGGCGTCGCGCACCATGCCGAGGTAGGCCTGGCGCGGCTGCGCAATGCCGAGTTCGGTCTGCCGCGCGGCGGAGTAGTTGACCCACTGGCTGCCACTACCTCCACCACCACCGCCGAACGACGGCCGCGAGCCCGAGGGCGCCGCGGCTGGCAGCCGGATCTCGCCGTCGTCATCGGTATGCAGGCTGTCGCCATTTTCGCCGGCCTGGCGTGCCAGGCTGCGCTGCACCGCGTGATAGATGAACTGGTGCACCGCACGCGATTCGCGGAAGCGCACTTCGATCTTGGACGGGTGCACGTTGACGTCGACCATCTCCGGCGGCAGGTCCAGGCACAGCACGTACGACGGGAAGCGGTCGCCGTGCAGCACGTCCTGATAGGCGCTGCGCACCGCGTGGTTGAGCAGTTTGTCGCGCACGAAGCGGCCGTTGACAAAGAAGTACTGCTGGTCGGGCCGCCCGCGCGACGCAGTGGGCAGGCCGGCAAAGCCGTACACGTGCAGCGCGTCGGCCTGCTCGTCCAGCGGCAGCCGCGCCCGGGCGAAGTCGCCGCCAAGCACCTGCGCGGTGCGATTGGCGACGTCGCCGGCGTTCCAGTGCTCCAGCGGCTTGCCGTTGTGGTGGACCGAGATGGCTACGTCGGGCCGCGCCAGCGCTGCCCGGCGCACCATCTCCAGGCAATGCCCGAGTTCGGTTTGCTCCGATTTCAGGAACTTTCGGCGCGCTGGCGTGTTGAAGTAGAGATGCTGCACGTCGACCGTGGTGCCGACCCCGCCAGACGCCGGCTGCACGGTGCCGGTATCGGCACTGACCTGCGTGGCATGGGCATCGGTCGCGGTGCGGCTGGTCAGCGCAAGCTGGGAGACTGAAGCGATCGAGGCCAGCGCCTCGCCACGGAAGCCCAGCGTCAGTACCGATTCCAGTTCGTCGAGCGACGCAATCTTGCTGGTCGCGTGACGCATCAATGCCACCGGCAACTCGGCGGCAGGAATGCCGCAGCCGTTGTCCGTGATGACGATTCGCCGCACGCCGCCTTCTTCCAGCCGGATGCCCAACTGCGTGGCACCGGCGTCCAGCGCGTTTTCCAGCAGCTCCTTGACCACCGAAGCCGGGCGCTCCACCACTTCGCCGGCAGCGATCTGGCTGATGAGCTGGTCCGGCAGCGGACGGATCGGACGCGGCAGCTGGGTGGTGCGAAGAGGGCTTTGGCTGGCGGAATCGGGCATCCGGCGATTATACGTGGCCGTCCACGCAGAGTCGGCACCACCGGCCCACCACAAGTGGCGGAGGCGCGCGCCGGCTCTTGTATGATTCAGGCCAAGGCGGCATGCGCCGCGTGGGCTTCTGTGCAGTCAACCAAACCATAACGGGGAACGACTTGGAATTCGCTTTGCAGCTCATCGACATGCTGGTCCATGTCGACAAATACCTCGGCACAGTCATCGAACAGTATGGCCACTGGGTCTACGCGATCCTGTTCCTGATCGTGTTCGCCGAAACCGGGCTGGTGGTCCTGCCGTTCCTGCCGGGCGACTCGCTGCTGTTTATCGCCGGCGCCTTCTGCGCCACCGGCGCCATGAACGAATGGGCGCTGGTGGGCCTGCTGCTGGTGGCCGCCATCACCGGCAATACCGTCAACTACTGGGTGGGCAGCTGGATCGGGCCCAAGGTATTCGACCACAAGTGGCGCTTCCTGGATCAGGATGCGCTGCGCCGCACCCATGATTTCTATGAGCGGCATGGCGGCAAGACGCTGGTGATGGCGCGCTTCGTGCCGATCGTGCGCACCTTCGCGCCATTCGTCGCCGGCGTGTCGCAGATGACCTTCGCGCGCTTCCAGTTGTTCAACGTGCTCGGCGCGGTCGCCTGGGTGGTCGGACTGGTCTTTGCCGGCTACTTCTTCGGCAATCTGCCGTTCATCAAGCAGTACCTGAACCTGATCGTGCTGGCGGGGATCGGCGCGGCGGTGGTGCCGCTGGTGCTGGGCGGGCTGTGGAAGCTGGTGCGCGGCAATCGCCGCCGGCCCACGCGCGTGGAGCGCTGAACCGGCTGCATTGGCGCAGCCTCGTCAGCTGAGGCTGCGGCTCATCATGCGCAATGCCGGCATGCGCTCGCGGATCTGGCCGATATCGGCAGCATCGGGGCGCGCCTGCACATACGCTTCCAGGTCGGCCAGCGCCGGCCGGAAGCACTCCAGGTTGGCATACGCCAGCCCGCGGTCGCGCACCTCCTCGATCGAACCCGGCAGCAGGATCACCAGCCGGTTCTGCACCGCCAACAGCCGCTGCCAGCGCGACTCCTGCAGGTAGATCGCCTTCAGGTTGCGCAGCATGCGCGCGATGATCTCGCGATGGCTGGCCGCGCGCAGGAACAGGCCCAGCGGCACCTGGCTGCTATCGGTGATGCCTTCGCGCTCCAGGTACGGGTCCAGCATTTCCTGCAACTGCTCCTTCGACAGGGTTTCGCCGGTCAGCGGGTCCAGGATCACCTCGCCCGCCGGGATGGTCATGCGCAGCAGGAAATGATTGGGGAACGACACGCCCTTTAGCGGCAGGCCGATCTGCTGGCCCAGCTCCATGAACAGCACCGCCAGCGAGATCGGGATGCCGCGGCGCTGCCGCACCACCACGTTCAGGTACGAGTTGTCCGGATCGTAGTAGTCGTTGGCGTTCGGGCCAAAGCCGAGGTCGCGATAGAAGAAATGATTCAGCAGGCGCAGTCGCTGGATTGCCGGCGTGCCTTCGGCGATCCGCCGCTTCAGGCGCAGCGCCAGCACGTCGAGTGCGGCCAGCTCGGCCTGCAGGTCCAGGTCCGGAAAGGCATCCTGCGCGATGGACAGTGCGGTCTCGGTCAGCGGGATGCCGTTTTCGTCTGCCACGAGGCTGGCGAAGTAATCCAGGACTTTGGTGGATGTCATATCGGATTCCCGGTGCGGCGAGGGGCGCCGCGCGCAGCGTGGGTCACCACGCCTAGGCGGCGCGCCGCTTGAAGGCGGAATAGCGCAGTCCCATGAGCCACAGTGTACCGAAGTAGACCACCGCTGCAAGTACCAGGCACGACGCCAGCAGCGCGATGCGCAGCAGCGGCGTGGCGCCCAGGCCGATCCAGTCGAAATTGCGGGTGAACCAGAGCAGCATGCCCGACAACAGCAGCACCGAGGTGCCCAGCTGCGCCAGGAACAGCCACCAGCCCGGCGCCGGCTTGTACAGGCCGCGCCGGCGCAGGCCGAAGAACAGGAGCAGCGCATTGATGGTGGCGCCCGCGCTGATCGACAGCGCCAGCCCGGCATGCCCCAGCCACGGCACGAACACGACGTTGCATGCCTGCGTGATCACCAGCACCAGCAGCGCGATCTTGACCGGCGTGCGGATGTCCTGTCGCGCATAGAAGCCCGGCGCCAGGATCTTGATGGCGATCAGCCCCAGCAGGCCGGTGCCGTAGGACACCAGCGCCTGGCGCGTCATCTCGACGGCGTGGGCGTCGAACTTGCCGTAGTGGAACAGCACCGCGGTCAGCGGCGCACCAAACACGAACAGCCCCACCGCGCAGGGCACCGCCAGCAGGAAGGTCAGCCGCAGGCCCCAGTCGAGGAGGCCGGAGTATTCGGCATGGTCTTCCTTGACGCTCGCTTTCGACAAGCTCGGCAGCAGGATCGTGCCGAGCGCCACGCCCAGCAGCGCGGTCGGGAATTCCATCAGCCGATCGGCATAGGTCAGGTACGAGACACTGCCCGCGGCAAGATGCGAGGCGATGTTGGTATTGATGATCAGGCTGATTTGCGCCACCGACACCGCCAGCAGCGCCGGCCCCATCTGGCGCAGGATGCGCCGCACGCCGGGATCGGACCAGGCGGCGCGCACATTGAAGCCCAGGCGCGGCATCATCCCCAGGCGGCGCAGCGCCGGCACCTGGATCGCCAGCTGCAGCACGCCGCCGACCAGCACGCCCCACGCCTGCGCGTAGATCGGCTGGTCCATGTGCGGGCCGACGAACAGGGCGGCCACGATCAGGCACAGGTTCAGCAGCACCGGCGTGAATGCCGGCACGGCAAACCTGCGCCAGGTGTTCAGGATGCCCGAGGCCAGCGCCACCAGCGAGATCAGGCCGATGTACGGGAACATCACCCGCGTCATGAAGACCGCGGCTGTATAAGTCTCGCTCTGCCCGCGGAAGCCGGTCGCCACCGCCGTCATCACCAGCGGCGCGCCGATCACGCCCAGCAGCGACACGCCCATCAGCACCCAGGTCATCACGGTGGCGACGGCGTCGATCAGCGCCTTGGTCTGTTCCTCGCCACGCTTGCTGTGGTATTCACCAAGAATCGGCACAAACGCTTGCGAGAACGCGCCCTCGCCGAAAATGCGGCGCAGCAGGTTCGGGATGCGGAAGGCGACGTTGAACGCATCGGTCATCTCCGACGCGCCGAAAGCGCGGGCGATCAGGATCTCGCGCACAAGGCCGGTGATGCGCGACAGCATCGTCAGGCTGCTGATGGTGGCGAGCGCTTTGAGCAGGTTCAAGGTGTGGATCGGAGCGGGACGGTGGATCGGTGTGGGCGCATGCCGCCGGGCGGCTCGCGCAAGGCGTGGCGCCCAGGACGCCTTTCAGACGTGGGCACGGCGGTAAAGTTGCCGGCTCGCCACGCGCACCGGCGCGATGTGGCGCATATTATACGGATCGCCTGCCACGGGCCCCCGCACGCGTCGGCAAAGTCCCAGCAGTCTTGCGCCGCGAGTCAGCATCTGTGTATAATTGCCGATTCACAAGGACAGTTGCGTTCCGGATTCGTGTGTCAGTGCATCCCGGGTCGCTCGATATGACTTAATTGTTGTGTCCCCCGCGGCACGCATCTGAATTCAGGATATTTTTCGACATGGCAAATTCCGCACAAGCCCGCAAGCGCGCCCGCCAGGCCGTTGCCCAGAACGCTCACAACTCCAGCCTGCGCTCGCGTCTGCGCACTGCCGTCAAGGCCGTCCGCAAGGCCATCGATGCCGGCGACAAGGCTGCTGCCGCTGAAGTGTTCAAGAACTCGCAAGCTGTGATCGACAGCATCGCCGACAAGAAGATCGTGCACAAGAACAAGGCTGCACGTCACAAGTCGCGCCTGTCGGCTGCTATCAAGGCCATGGCTGTCTGATAGTTGCCCGGACCGCTGCGGCGGTCCTGCAGCGGTGGAGGCTTCGGTCTCCGCCAAATAAAAAAGCTCGTCATCCGACGAGCTTTTTTGCATTTCGGCGCCGGTCTTGCTGCGCCTTGCCTGCTGTTATTCGAGGGAGCAGGCCTCGACCAACTGCAGGTTGTTGTCGCGCGCAAAGTTCAGCACGAAATCCAGCGCCTTCGGTTCGATGTCGCGCAGCCGCACATCCACCACCACGCATTTGACGTTGCCGGCGAAGATCGGCCGCACATAAGGGGAGTAGGTCAGGCGGGGGTCGCCGCTGTCGCCTTCGGGGCGGAACTGCGCCATCACGCCACACAGTCGTTCAGCCCAGTCGCTCGGGCGGAAGGTCTTGCCTTCCTTGGTAATGCCTTGGATAAAGTATTCGCGAACGTTGGGGTTCATGAGGCTGGACACTGCGGGTGAGGCGACGACTCGACGGTTAAACCCGCGGAAACGGGCGCCCGTTTGACGCGGCTGGGGCGCGTTTGGTTCGCGCTTTTTCCGGCCGGGAAGGCGGGGCGTCGGTGTCTGCGGGGGCACTTTTGATGCCGGCGGCGCGCAGCGGCAAGGGTATGCCGGGGCCCCGCGTGAATCAGCGAGTATTATATCTTATATAAGACTCGCGCATAAGGGCAGAATCCTGTCAGGAACCTGTCAACGCGGTCGGCGCGGCGCCTGCCACGGGGGTTGTCCCGGGCTGGGCAAAGCAGAAATAATCCCTTATGATCCTTGCAGTTAAATTGCGTATGCGACGCGAAAGGCGGCTCCGCGGCGCGCTCAGGTCATGACACTTCATGACGGCGCGTCCCCACCGAGCCGCCTTCTTTGTTTTATGAGCCCAACCCCGATCAAGCATTACCTCCAGTTCAGCGACTTCACTCCCGACGAGTACGAGTACCTGCTGGACCGCGCGCGGATCCTGAAGGCCAAGTTCAAGAACTACGAGACCTGGCACCCGCTGCATGACCGCACGCTGGCCATGATCTTCGAGAAGAATTCCACGCGTACGCGCCTGTCGTTCGAAGCGGGCATCCACCAGCTGGGCGGCCATGCGGTGTTCCTGAATACCCGCGACTCGCAGCTGGGCCGCGGCGAGCCGATCGAAGATGCGGCGCAGGTGATCTCGCGCATGGTCGACATCATCATGATCCGCACCTTCGGCCAGGACATCATCGACCGCTTTGCCGCGCATTCGCGCGTGCCGGTGATCAACGGGCTGACCAACGAATACCACCCGTGCCAGGTGCTGGCCGACATCTTCACCTACATCGAGCAGCGCGGCAGCATCCGCGGCAAGACCGTGGCGTGGATCGGCGATGCCAACAACATGGCCTATACCTGGATCCAGGCGGCCGAACGGCTGGGCTTCACCTTCCACTTCTCGGCACCGCCGGGATACCAGCTCGATCCGGCCATGGTGCCGGCGTCCGCCGCCAGCCTGGTCAAGGTCTTCGAAGACCCCCTCGCCGCCTGCCAGGGCGCGAGCCTGGTCACCACCGACGTCTGGACCAGCATGGGCTTCGAGGCCGAGAACGAAGCCCGCAAGCGCGCCTTCAAGGACTGGATGGTCACCACCGCGATGATGGACCGCGCCGAGCCTGACGCGCTGTTCATGCACTGCCTGCCGGCGCACCGCGGCGAGGAAGTCGAGGCCGCCGTGATCGACGGCCCCAAGAGCGTGGTCTGGGACGAAGCGGAAAACCGCCTGCACGTGCAGAAGGCGCTGATGGAATACCTGCTCTGCGGCCGCTACTGAGCGCGCGCGGAGTGAACAGGGGAGGGGCCGCGATGGCCCCTCTTTTTACGTCTTTCGCAAGACAAACCTAGGAGATGGAAGTGAGCCAGTTCGACAACGTATCGGTCGTCAAGAAGGCCAACCTGTATTTCGACGGCAAGTGCGTGAGCCACACCGTGCTGTTCCCGGACGGCACCCGCAAGACGCTGGGCGTGATCTTCCCGGCTTCGCTGACGTTCAACACCGGCGCGCCGGAAATCATGGAAATCAACGGCGGCAGCTGCCGCGTGCGCCTGGCCGGCGCGGAAGACTGGCAGACCTACGGCGCTGGCCAGCAGTTCAACGTGCCGGGCAACAGCAGCTTCGATATCGAAGTGCTGGAGACGCTGGACTACGTCTGCCACTTCGGCTGATCGCCGGACCGGCAGGCGCTACAGCACCACCGGCTCGGGCTCGATCCGCACGCCGAAGCGCGCTTCGACGGTATCCGCGATGCGGTTGGCCAGCGCCAGCAGCATCGCGCCGGTGCCGCCGCCGTGGTGTACCAGCACCAGCGCCTGCTTGCCATAGACACCCACCGGGCCATCGCTGACGCCCTTGAAACCGCAGCGGTCGATCAGCCAGCCTGCGGCCAGCTTGTAGCTGCCGTCGGGCTGGGGATAGCTGACCAGGTCGGGATTGGCCTGCAGCAGCGTATCGCGCTGCGCGGCGCTGACCAGCGGGTTCTTGAAGAAGCTGCCGGCGTTGCCGATCTGCGCAGGATCGGGCAGCTTGCGCGTGCGGATTGCCACCACCGCGTCGCGAACCGTGGCGGCATCCGGGGCTGGATTGCCGGCCAGCTCGCGCGCCAGTTCGCCGTAGGACAGGACCGGCTGCCAGGCCTTGGGCAAGCGTAGCGTCACCGAGGTAATGATGTAGCGGCCGGCGCCGGCCTGCTTGAACAGGCTGTCGCGATATCCGAAGCCGCATGCGCGCAGGTCCAGCCAGACGAACACGCCGGCATGGCGGTCATAGGCGCGCACGCCTTCGAAGCGGTCACGCAGTTCGACCCCATAGGCGCCGATGTTCTGGATCGGCGCGGCGCCGGCGGTGCCGGGGATCAGCGCCAGGTTCTCCAGCCCCGGCATGCTGTCGGCAATGGTGCGGTTGACCAGCGCATTCCAGTTCTCGCCCGCGCCGGCGGTGACCAGCCAGGCGTCATCGGCATCCTCGACCTGGTAGCCCGGGATCTCCATCAGCAGCACCAGCGCGTCGAGGTCGCGCGTCAGCACCACATTGCTGCCGCCGCCCAGCACCACCAGCGGCAGGCCATTGGCGCGCGGGTCCGCCAGGGCCTCGGTCAGGTCGGCTTCACTGCGCACATGCACGGCGAAGCGCGCGCTCGCATCGAATCCGAATGTATTGTGGCGGCGCAGGGGATAAAATTCGTGGAAATCTGCCATGCAAGGGGGTAGGTGACGCGGCCGCCGCTGGTGGTGAGCGTTGCGGCCCCTGGCTGCGAGGTAGGCCTGAATTATACGGAAGGCGTCGCCAATGGCCGCCTCCGGGCTTATGGATCACTAGGAGAATGCAATGCCGTCGTTTGACGTAGTGTGCGAAGCGAACATGGTCGAGGTAAAGAACGCCGTCGAGCAATCCAACAAGGAAATCTCGACCCGCTTCGATTTCAAGGGATCGGATGCCCGGGTCGAGCAGAAGGAAAACGAACTGATCGCCTTTGCCGACGACGATTTCAAGCTGGACCAGGTGAAGGACGTGCTGATCAACAAGATGGCCAAGCGCAATGTCGACGTGCGCTTCCTGGACTACGGCAAGACCGAAAAGATCAGCGGCGACAAGGTCAAGCAGGTCATCACCATCAAAAAGGGCGTGACCGGCGACCTGGCCAAGAAGATCGTGCGCATGATCAAGGACAGCAAGATCAAGGTGCAGGCCAGCATCCAGGGCGACGCGGTGCGCGTATCGGGCACCAAGCGCGACGACCTGCAGAACGTGATCGCCATGCTGCGCAAGGACGTCTCCGAAGCGCCGCTGGACTTCAACAACTTCCGCGACTGAGCGGAATTCCCTCCGGGCCGGCGTCCATGCCGGCCCCGCTTGCTGGCGCGGCGCTCAGCGCGCCTGCGGCAGCCCGCCGATCTTCGTGCCGGCGCGGATGCCCTTCTGCGCGAACCAGCCCTGGTTCATTTCCAGCGCATAGCGGATCGCCGCCTTCGGGCAGTGGTTGCTCTCGGTGCGCGGCGCCATATCCTCGATATTGACGATGGTCCCGTCGTCGGCCAGGAAGGCAATCGACAGCGGCAGCTCGGTATTGCGCATCCAGAAGCAGTGCCCGGCCTTCTGCTCGAACACGAACAGCATGCCGCCGTTGACCGGCATGCTCTTGCGGTACATCAGTCCCTGTTCGCGCGCCGCCGGCGTGGCGGCGACCTCGGCCTGGATCGCGTACATGCCTGCGGTCAGCGGCACTACCGGCAGCGCGGCCTGGGCCTGGGCCTGGCCGGCGGCCAGCGCGGCCACCACAGCGGCGGTATGGATGCAGCGTGACAACGGCGTCTTGGGCAGGAAGGACATGATGTTCAGTCTGGAAGGGGCGCGGACGGCAGCCGCAAGCATAGCGCACGCGCCGCGCCGATGGATGGCGGCGGCCAAAACGACAAAGGCAGGCGCCTGGTGGCTGCCTGCCTTTTCTTGCGCCGACTCAGGGCCGGCATGGAGCGACAGCGGCGGCTTACTGCGCAGCCGGGGCCGAAGCGGAGGCCGCCTTCTTGCTGTGCTTCTTGTGGCTGGTCTTCTTCTTTGCGGCCTTCGGGGCTTCCTTGATGGCCGCGGGCGCTGCAGCGTCGGCAGGTGCCGCAGCCTGGGCGAAGGCGCCGGTGGCAAACAGGCCGACAACCAGAGCAGCGATCAGTTTTTTCATGGCGATTACCTCGAAGGATAAGAACAGTCGGAAGTTGTGACGCGTGATTGGACGTGTCACCGACAAGAACGAGGCGCTTGGATGGCGCGTTGACGCGCCATTTGTTAGCCTTTGTAACGAGAACGCCGCTTGACGTCGTTCGCCTGTCTGGTCTTTGAGACATGGGTGGCCGGCGCGCGTGCCACCGGCAAGCCCAGTCCACCGGGCTCGACCTCGCACGATTCACCAGGTGCGAGACCGAGCGAGCGCAGGTCGAGCGGCCCGATGGCCACGCGGACCAGCCGCAGCGTGGGGAAGCCGACGGCCGCGGTCATGCGCCGCACCTGCCGGTTCTTGCCCTCGCGAATCTTCAGTTCGAGCCACGAGGTCGGGATCGCGGCGCGATAACGTACCGGCGGATGGCGCGGCCAGAGCCACTCGGGCTCATCGATCGCACGCGCCCTTGCTGGCTGCGTGACGAAGTCGCCAAGGTCGACACCGGCGCGCAGCCGCGCCAGCGCGCCTGCATCGGGAATGCCCTCGACTTGGGCGAGGTAAGTCTTTTCCAGCTTGTGGCGCGGATCGGCAATGCGCGCCTGGAGTGCACCGTCGTCGGTCAGCAGCAACAAGCCTTCACTGTCCGCATCGAGACGGCCGGCCGGGTACACGCCCGGCACGTCCACGCAAGCGGCCAGCGTGGGGCGCGTGGGGTGTTCCGAGAACTGGCTCATGGTGCCGTACGGCTTGTTCAGGGCAATCAGGGTCATGGGGCGCAAGTATGCCGCAGCCGTGCGCCGCGGTTGGCGGATGGTGAAAGATTGCTGCATAATACGAAATCAGTCTTGTGTCTTATATAAGACCAAGACTTGCCTGAATGTAGTCCGGGGTGGTGCAATGCAGTACTGGGCGGGCGGCGATGCCCGCTACAATGCCAGCGCCATCTCCCGAATTTCGCCGTCGGCCAAGCACCGGCGGCCGTCTAAACCGTTCCGTACTGGAGACGTCATGTATCAACACATCAAGGTTCCGGCCGGCGAAAAGATCACGGTCAACCAGGATTTTTCGCTGAATGTCCCGGACAACCCCATCATTCCCTATATCGAGGGCGACGGTACGGGCGTCGATATCACGCCGGTGATGATCAAGGTGGTTGACGCGGCCGTGGCCAAGGCTTACGGCGGCAAGCGCAAGATCGCCTGGATGGAGATCTACGCCGGCGAGAAGTCGACCAACGTCTACGGCCCGGACGTGTGGCTGCCGGACGAAACCCTGGATGTGCTCAAGGAATACGTGGTCTCGATCAAGGGCCCGCTGACCACGCCGGTGGGCGGCGGTATCCGCTCGCTGAACGTGGCGCTGCGCCAGCAGTTGGACCTGTACGTCTGCCTGCGACCGGTGCGTTACTTCAAGGGCGTGCCTTCGCCGGTGCGCGAGCCGGAAAAGACCGACATGGTGATCTTCCGCGAGAACTCGGAAGACATCTATGCCGGCATCGAATGGGCAGCGGAAAGCGAGCAGGCGAAAAAACTCATCAAGTTCCTGCAGGACGAGATGGGCGTGAAGAAAATCCGCTTCCCGGCCACGTCGGGCATCGGCGTCAAGCCGGTCTCGCGCGAGGGCACCGAGCGCCTGGTACGCAAGGCGATCCAATACGCCATCGACAACGACAAGCCGTCGGTGACGCTGGTGCACAAGGGCAACATCATGAAGTTCACCGAGGGTGGCTTCCGTGACTGGGGCTACGAGCTGGCGCAGAAGGAATTCGGCGCCGAGCTGGTCGACGGCGGCCCGTGGTGCAAGTTCAAGAACCCGAAGACCGGCAAGGACATCGTCATCAAGGACGCGATTGCCGACGCCTTCTTGCAGCAGATCCTGCTGCGTCCGGCCGAATACTCGGTGATCGCCACGCTTAACCTGAACGGCGACTACGTTTCGGACGCCCTGGCCGCGCAGGTCGGCGGCATCGGCATTGCCCCGGGCGCCAACATGTCCGACTCCGTCGCCATGTTCGAGGCCACCCACGGCACCGCGCCCAAGTACGCCGGCAAGGACTACGTCAACCCGGGCTCGGAAATCCTGTCGGCGGAAATGATGCTGCGCCACATGGGCTGGACCGAGGCCGCAGACCTGATCATCGCGTCGATGGAAAAGTCGATCCTGTCCAAAAAGGTCACGTACGATTTCGCTCGCCTGCTGGAAGGCGCGACCCAGGTCTCGTGCTCGGGCTTCGGTCAGGTGATGATCGAAAATATGTAAGCACGGACTCCCGCTGTAGCGGGCGGCGTGCCTTGGAGAGACCCCGCTGCCGTGTCCCGGTTGCGGGGTTTTTTTCTTGCGCCGGCCTGCGCCGTTGCCTAGAACTTCAGGAACTGCAATGGACGGGCCGGTGGCCCGGGGAGACTGCCATGGACGATCCTTTCCGCCGCACCGCCTTCGGCGCGGCCATTTTCTACAAGGACCCGCTGGCCGCGCTGGACTGGCTGGAACGCGCTTTCGGCTTCCAGCGGGTCATGGTGATCCGAGACCAGCAGGACCAGTTGGTGCACTCGGAAATGCGCTTCGGCGACAGCTACCTGATGGTTGGCAGCGAGTGGGCGGACTTTACCGCCAGCCCGGCGTCGATCGGCGGCAAGAATACGCAGACGATGCATGTGCACCTGCGGGACGGGCTTGACCAGCACTGCGAGCGGGCCCGCGGCGCGGGGGCGGTGATCGTGCGCGAGCCGCAGGACGAGTTCTATGGCGACCGCACCTACACGGCCAGGGACCCGGAAGGCCATGTCTGGACCTTTGGCCAGACCGTGCGGCAGGTCACAAAGGAAGAGGCCGAGCAGGCCAGCGGGCTGAAGATCGACGGCTGGGCCTGAACTGACCAGCCCCGACGGCGCCCTGTGAAAGCAGAAAGCCCGGCACGAGGCCGGGCTTTCCGTCGGATGCGGTGCGTGCAGCTGATATGCGCCAGCACCTGCCCGGCCGCCTGAGGCAGCCGGGCGGGCACTGGCGCCGATCCCGTCCCGGGGGAGTTCCCCCCGCATCCTCGTAGACCGCTCCACGGCTCTGCCGGCCGGGATACGGTCGCGGCGCAGCTTAGCCGGCGTCCTGGATATTGGTGGCTTGCTTGCCCTTGGGGCCCTGGACCACCTCGAACGAGACGCGTTGACCTTCCTTCAGCGTCTTGAAGCCCGACATCTGGATAGCCGAAAAGTGCGCAAACAGTTCTTCTTCGCCCTCGTCCGGCTTGATAAAACCGAAACCCTTGGCGTCATTGAACCATTTGACCATACCGCTTGCCATATACTCCCCCAACGAAATAGCAGATTTCAAAGCGGGGAAGCCGGTGCCGGCCGGATGATACGGACTGCGACGCACGCACTGCGACGCCATGACCGGCCGCGTCCTGAGGTGCGGCCGGCGATGACGCGCGGCGAGGTGCAATCGCGTGGCGGCCAATCTGGTGCTGACTCGCCGCCGCCGGGCCGTGGGCCTCCCTGCTCACGGATCACCCGCTCATTGGCCTTTTGCTTTGGCTCGCTGGCTTCAGGCGGGTGTGCGACCGATTCTTCTGTCAAACAAACATACTGTCAAGCTGGCGGAATCCCCACTGCGGGCAGGGTGTGGCGGGAATCGGACGGCGCGGGATGGTACCTTGGCGGCAAGCATCGGGTATTGTCCGAGTCTATCAGGCCGGCTCCCGTCACGTGCATTGCAATGCCTCTGGCGTGCGGGTCCGCGCTTTTCCATAACCGGAAACAGGTAACCCGGCCCTTGAATCCGGCGCCTTTTCCCCAAATTGCAGAGTTGCGAGTAAGGGTTAGAATAAAGCCATGGCTACACGGCTTGCGAATGTCCCACAACGCGAAGCGGGCACCATCCTGGAGCGTAAAGAGCAGGCGCTTAAACCGCCTGCGATGTTCAAGGTGGTGCTGCTTAACGACGACTACACTCCGATGGAGTTTGTCGTGATGATCCTGCAGCAGTATTTCAGCAGGGACCGGGAAACGGCGACGCAGATCATGCTGACCGTGCACCGGGAAGGAAAGGGCGTCTGCGGTATTTACACCAGGGATATCGCGGCGACAAAGGTCGAGCTGGTGTCAACGCACGCGCGGCAGGCGGGGCACCCCTTGCAGTGCGTGATGGAGGAAGCATGATTGCGCAAGAATTGGAAGTGAGCCTGCACATGGCTTTTGTCGAAGCCCGGCAGGCACGCCACGAGTTCATAACCGTGGAGCATCTGCTGCTGGCATTGCTCGACAATCCCACGGCAGCTGAAGTCTTGCGCGCGTGCGCGGCCAATATCGAGGACCTGCGCACTAGCCTGAAGAACTTCATCGCGGATAACACGCCGGTGGTGCCGGGGACCGACGAGGTCGATACCCAGCCCACGCTCGGCTTCCAGCGCGTGATCCAGCGCGCGATCATGCACGTCCAGTCCACTTCCAACGGCAAGAAGGAAGTGACAGGTGCCAACGTGCTGGTCGCCATCTTCGGCGAGAAGGACTCGCACGCGGTCTACTACCTGCAGCAGCAGGGCGTGACGCGCCTGGACGTGGTCAATTTCATCAGCCACGGCATCCGCAAGGACCAGTCCGAGCCCGCCAAGCACGGCGACAATGCCGGCGAAGGCGAGGGCGGCGACGGCAAGGAAAGCCCGCTCGAGCAATACACCCAGAACCTGAACGCGCTGGCCAAGGCCGGCAAGATCGACCCGCTGATCGGCCGCGAAAGCGAAGTCGAGCGCGTGGTGCAGGTACTGTGCCGCCGGCGCAAGAACAACCCGCTGCTGGTGGGCGAGGCCGGTGTCGGCAAGACCGCCATTGCGGAGGGCCTGGCCTGGCGCATCACCAAGAACGAAGTCCCGGACATCCTGGAAAAGGCCACCGTCTACTCGCTCGACATGGGCGCCCTGCTGGCAGGCACCAAATACCGCGGCGATTTCGAGCAGCGCCTGAAGGGCGTGCTCAAGTCGCTCAAGGACAATCCCAACGCGATCCTGTTCATCGACGAGATCCACACGCTGATCGGCGCGGGCGCCGCGTCGGGCGGGACGCTGGACGCCAGCAACCTGCTCAAGCCGGCGCTGTCGTCGGGCCAGCTCAAGTGCATCGGTGCGACCACCTTTACGGAATACCGCGGCATCTTCGAGAAGGACGCGGCACTGTCGCGGCGCTTCCAGAAGATCGACGTGGTTGAACCCTCGGTCGACCAGACCGTGCAGATCCTGCGCGGCCTGAAGTCGCGCTTCGAGGAGCACCATGGCGTCAAGTACGCGGCCTCGGCGCTGACCGCCGCGGCCGAGCTGTCGGCCCGCTTCATCACCGACCGCCACCTGCCGGACAAGGCGATCGACGTGATCGACGAGGCCGGCGCGGCGCAGCGCATCCTGCCGAAGTCCAAGCAGAAGAAGACCATCGGCAAGGGCGAGATTGAGGACATCGTCTCGCGCATCGCGCGCATCCCGCCGCAGAGCGTGAACCAGGATGACCGCAGCAAGCTGCAGACGCTGGAACGCGACCTGAAGTCGGTGGTGTTCGGCCAGGATCCGGCGATCGAGGCACTGGCCTCGGCGATCAAGATGTCGCGCGCCGGCCTGGGCAAGACCGATAAGCCGATCGGCTCGTTCCTGTTCTCGGGCCCCACTGGCGTGGGCAAGACCGAGGTCGCCAAGCAGCTGGCCTTCATCATGGGTATCGAGCTGCTGCGCTTCGACATGTCCGAATACATGGAGCGCCATGCGGTGAGCCGCCTGATCGGCGCGCCGCCGGGGTACGTCGGCTTCGACCAGGGTGGCCTGCTGACCGAGGCCGTCACCAAGAAGCCGCACTGCGTGCTGCTGCTGGATGAAATCGAGAAAGCGCATCCGGATATCTTCAATATCCTGCTGCAGGTGATGGACCATGGTTCGCTGACCGACAACAACGGCCGGCGCGCCGACTTCCGCAACGTGATCATCATCATGACCACCAATGCGGGGGCGGAAACCATGAACCGTGCCACCATCGGCTTCACCAGCTCGCGCGAGCAGGGCGACGAGATGGCCGACATCAAGCGCATGTTCACGCCGGAGTTCCGCAACCGGCTGGATGCCACCATCAGCTTCCGCTCGCTGGATGAGGAAATCATCCTGCGCGTGGTCGACAAGTTCCTGATGCAGCTGGAAGAGCAGCTGCACGAGAAGAAGGTGGAAGCCAGCTTCAGCGAGAAGCTGCGCAAGTTCCTGGCGCACAAGGGCTTCGACCCGCTGATGGGCGCGCGTCCGATGCAACGCCTGATTCAGGACATGATCCGCAAGGCGCTGGCCGACGAGCTGCTGTTCGGCAAGCTGGTGTCCGGCGGCAAGGTGGTGGTCGACCTGGACGAACAGGACCAGATCAAGCTCGATTTCTCCGAGATCGAGCCGGAACCGCCCGAGGCGCCGGAAGAGCAGCGCGCCGAGGCCTGAGCGGCAACCGATCCGGCCGAAAATCGCACCGGATCGTGGCGATGCGGGCGCAGCTTGGCCGGGGTTGCCTGCAACGCGGCCGATCATCGGGCAAAATGCAGGGGCGGCAGGAATGCCGCCCCTTCTTTTTTGTCCCGGCGGCCGCCTGTGTTCGGCTGCCAATACCCGAATACCCGAATACCCGAATACCCGATGTTCTCTGCCGAACGCACGCGGCGCCGCCGCCTGCTGCTCAAGATCCTGCCGTTGGGCGCCATGCCTGTCCCGATGATGCATGCCGCCGCCGCCGAGGCGCCGGCCGGCAACCGTCCACTGGCGCTTGTGCTGCCGTTCCCGCCGGGCGGCAGTGTCGACATTGTCGCCCGGCAGTTGCAGCCGGGGCTGAAGGCGGCGCTGGGACAGACCGTTGTGGTCGACAACAAGCCGGGTGCCGGCGGCCTGATCGCGTCCAGCACCGTGGCGCGTGCCAAGCCGGACGGCAGCACGCTGCTGATGGCGTTCGATACGCATGCCATCAACCCGTTTGCGTACAAGCAGCTGCCCTACGACACTTTCCACGATTTCACGCCGATCTCGCAGCTGGTGCGCTTCCCGCTGGTGATCGCGGCCAATCCCTCGCTGCCGGCCGCCAATGTGCGCGAACTGGTGGCGCTGGCCAAGGCCAAGCCGGATAGCGTGCGCTATGCCTCGTCCGGCATCGGCAGCCTGAACCAGCTTGCCGCCGAGGCGCTGGCGACCGAAGGCGGCATGCACATGCTCCACGTGCCCTACAAGGGTGGCGGCCCGGCCGTACAGGCGGTGCTGGCCAATGAGGTCGATCTGTTTTTCAGCAGCTATGCCGCGATACAGGCGCATGTGGCCGCCCGGACCATCAAGGTGCTGGGCGTGACGGGTACCCGCCGCCTGCGCCAGTTGCCGCAGGTGCCGACCGTGGCCGAGCAGGGACTCAAGGGCTTCGAAGCGTATTCCTGGATTGGCGTGTTCGGGCCCGCTAACCTGCCTGTTGCGACGGTCACGCGGATCCATGATGCGCTGGTCGAATCGCTGCGGCAGCCGCGCGTGGTCGATGCGTTGGCCGCCCAGGGCTTCGAGATCGTCGGCGGCAGCCCGGCCGACCTCGGCAAGCTGGTGCGCCAGGAGCACGACAAGTGGCAGGCCGTGGCGCGCAAGGCCAATATCCAGTTCGAATGACAGCGGCCGGCGCAGGCGCGCCCGCCGCACAGACCGAGGTGACGTCGATGGCAAGCCAAGCGGAAATGTTCGACCACGCGGTAGTGGTGTGTCCCGACCTCGATGCGGGGGCGCAGGCCTGGCAAGGGCTTGGCTTTACGCTGACGCCGCGCGGCTACCACACGCTGGGTTCGCAGAACCATTGCATCATGCTGCGGCACGACTACGTTGAGCTGCTGCACGTCACTGCACCCACCCCAAGCCGCCAGTACTATTGGGACGCGCAGGCGCGCGGCGGCGGCTGCGCGGCGATGTCATGCAAGAGCGACGACGCCTTCGGCACGGCCGCGCGGCTGCGTGCGTCGGGGTGGTACACCTCGGATCCGATCGAGTTCTCGCGCCCGGTGCGGCTGGACGATGGCAGCGAACATCCCGCCACCTTCCGCGTGACCGCGCTCGACGATGCGCCGGGCGCACGCTATTTCGTCTGCGAGCATCGCACGCCTGAATTGCTCTGGCGGCCGGAATGGATGTCGCACGCCAACGGCGCCGACAGCATTGCGACCATGTTCCTGGTGGTGGCACCCGCGCTGGTCGATGCCGCCGCGCGGGCCTACGCGGAACTGACCGGCGGCGAGCTGACGCAGCTGAGCGAGCATATCAGCAGCCTGGCGCTGGATGACGCCACGCTGGTGGTCAGCACGCCGCAGGCGCTGGCCTCGGCAACCGGTACCACGCATGTGCGCAGGGACGTGCCGGGCTACGCCGCGATGCGCCTGCGTACCGGCGACCTGGCCGCGGCGCGCGCGCTCTGGCGCAACGCCGGCGTGCCGACCCATGACCTCGGCCCCCGCGAAACGCTGGTGCCGGCCGAGGCGGCCGGCGGCGTGGCGTTGCTGTTCGAGCAGCGCAGCTGAAATGAAAACTGGCGCCGCAAGGCGCCAGTTTTGCTTTGCCGGCGTGCCTGGGCGTCAGGCGCTGGCGTTGGCGTGATGCACGCCGGTCGAGCCGAAGCCACCGGCGCCGCGCTCGCTGTCTTCGCTGAACTCGTCTACCGTCGTGAAGACCGGCCGCAGCACCGGCACGAACATCATCTGCGCGATGCGCTCGCCCGGCTGGATCACGATCGGCTCGGTGCCCGGCGCGTTGCGGTTCCATACGCTGACCATGATCTGGCCCTGGTAGTCGGCATCGATCACGCCGATCGAGTTGCCCAGCACCAAACCCTTTTTGTGGCCCAAGCCCGAGCGCGGCACGATGGTCGCGGCCATGTAGGGGTTGCCCATGTGAACGGCGATGCCGGCCGGGACCAATTGCGCGGGCGTGCCCGGGGCGATCGACACCGGCGTGTCGACGCAGGCATGCAGGTCGATGGCGGCGGCCATTTCGCTTTGGTAGGCTGGCAGGCCCCACTCGTTCAGGCGGGCGTCGAGCACCTTGATTTCGACGGTTGGGTTCAGAGGCTGGGTCATAAGCAATCTCGGGGAAATTCGTTTCAACAATCAGGGACGCGTCCGCCCGGGCAGACGCTGCCCGATGGCGGCAACGAGCTGGCGCGCCAGCGACAGCTTGTCGGCGCGCGGCAGCCGCGTCATGCCGGCGGCATCGAACAGCACGATCTCGTTGTCGTCCAGGCCAAAGGTATGGTGGCCGATATTGCCGACCAGCAGCGGCACGCCCTTGCGCTGGCGCTTCTGTTCGCCGTACTGCTCCAGGTTCTCGCTCTCCGCGGCGAAACCGACGCAGTAGGGCGCATCCGTGCGCGCCGCCACGGTGGCGAGGATGTCGGGGTTCTGCACGAACTGCAGCGTGGGCGTGTCGGTGTCGTTGGCCTTCTTCAGCTTTTGCCGGGCCACCTCGGCGGGGCGCCAGTCGGCCACCGCGGCCACCGCGACGAAGACATCGGCACCGGGCAGCTGTGCCAGCACCGCGTCATGCATCTGCTGCGCGCTGCGCACGTCGGTGCGCATCACGCCGCGCGGCGTCGGCAGGCCGGTCGGCCCGGCCACCAGCAGGACTTCGGCGCCGGCTTCGCGCGCCGCGCGCGCGATCGAGAAGCCCATCTTGCCCGACGACAGGTTGGTGATGCCGCGCACGGGATCGATTGCCTCGAAGGTCGGCCCGGCGGTGATCAGCACGCGCTTGCCTTGCAGCGGCTTAGGCTGGAAGAAGGCGATGATGTCGTCGAGCAGTTCTTCCGGCTCGAGCATGCGGCCGTCGCCGACCTCGCCGCAGGCCTGGTCGCCGCTGCCGGGCCCCAGGATGGTCACGCCGTCGGCGCGCAGTTGCGCGGCGTTACGCTGGGTTGCCGGCGCGGCCCACATCTGGCGGTTCATCGCCGGCGCCACCAGCAGCGGGCAGTCGCGCGCGATGCATAGGGTGCTCAGCAGGTCGTCGCAAAGGCCGTTGGCCAGGCGCGCCATGAAGTCGGTGGAAGCCGGGGCGATGACGATGGCATCGGCCTCGCGCGAGAGGTCGATGTGCGCCATGTTATTGTCGATGCGGGCGTCCCACTGCGACAGGAACACCGGGCGGCCGGACAGCGCCTGCATCGTCACCGGGGTAATGAAGTGGGTCGCCGCCTCGGTCATGGCCACCTGCACGGTGGCGCCGGCCTTGGTCAGCAGGCGAACCAGCTCGGCCGACTTGTAGCAGGCGATGCCGCCGGTCAGGCCGAGAACGATGTGCTTGCCGCGCAAATCCATGGTGGGAACCTGGCTGGGGAGAAAGGGAAATGATACGGGGGAAGCCGGCTGGGAGTTTGCTCCCCCTGAGGGTTTGCTCCCCTCTCCCGCCCGGCGGGAGAGGGGAACACCATCGGTTTGCTTAGCGTAATCGCTATGCTCAGTGCTTTCGCACCCGCCGCAACTCATCCACGATCAACAGCACCGCCCCCACCGTGATCGCGCAGTCCGCGACGTTGAAAGCCGGCCAGTGATACCTGCCAGCGTAGAAATCCAGAAAGTCGACAACGTGCCCGTAGACCACGCGGTCGATCACGTTGCCGACCGCGCCGCCCAGGATCAGCGACACCGCGAAGCAGAACAGCCGCTGCCCGGTGTGGCGATACAGCAGCCACACGATGAACGCCCCGACCACGATGCCCAGCCCGGTAAAGAACCAGCGCTGCCAGCCACCGGCGTCGGCCAGGAAGCTGAACGCCGCGCCCTTGTTATAGACCAGCACCAGGTTGAAGAAGCTTGTGACCGGACGCGACTCACCGTAGGTGAAGCTGCGCACGATGACGATCTTGAAGAACTGGTCAAGCAGCACCACCAGCAGCGCGAACGCCAGCCACAGCAGCGGCGTGGTGTTGCCGGAGGCCTTGCTGCCGCGGCGCGCGGGCCGGGCGGATCGGGACGTGGTCGATGCCATCAGGCGTGGCTCCTGTGTTCACCGGCGCCGAACAGGTTGCTGTCGCAGCGGCCGCAGAGCGTGGGGTGGTCCGGGTTGTGGCCGACATCGGCGCGGTAGTGCCAGCAGCGCTCGCACTTGGCGTGCGCCGACGGCGTTACCGTCACCAGCAGGTCGCCGGCTTCGGGCGCGGCGGCGACCTTGGCCGACGAAGTCAGCAGCACGAAGCGCAGGTCGTCGCCCAGGCTCTGCAGCGCCTGCAGTACCGGGCCGCCGGCCTGGATGGTCAGCTCTGCCTGCAGCGACGAGCCGATCTCGCCTTCCACGCGCACGGCTTCCAGTTGCTTGGTGACTTCGGCGCGCACTTCGCGCAGCGTGTGCCACTTCTGCAGCAGGTTGTCGGCATCGTCCACTTCCGGCACCGCGTAGTAGGTGCTGGTGAAGATGGTGTCGGTGTGTTCGGTGCCGTGGGTGAAGATCTGCCAGGCTTCTTCCGCGGTGAACGACAGGAACGGCGCCATCCAGTGCAACATCGCCTGGGTGATGTGGTACAGCGCGTTCTGCGCCCCGCGGCGGGCCTTGGAGTCGGCCGCGGTGGTGTAGAGGCGGTCCTTCAGCACGTCCAGGTAGAAGCCGCCCAGGTCTTCCGAGCAGAAGGTCTGCAGCTTGGCCACCACCGGGTGGAATTCGTACGCCTCGTAGTGCGACAGCACTTCCTTCTGCAGCCGGTCGGTCAGCGCCACGGCGTAGCGGTCGATCTCCAGCCACTCCGACGGCGGCAGCGCGTGCTTGCCGTGGTCGTAGTCGGACAGGTTCGACAGCAGGAAGCGCAGCGTGTTGCGGATGCGGCGATAGCTTTCCACCACGCGCTTGAGGATCTCGTCCGAGATCGACAGCTCGCCCGAGTAGTCGGTCGAGGCCACCCACAGGCGGATGATCTCGGCGCCCATCTTGTTGGAGATGTCTTGCGGCGACACGGTGTTGCCGACTGACTTGGACATCTTGCGGCCCTCGCCGTCGACGGTGAAGCCGTGCGTCAGCAGCGCCTTGTAAGGCGGCTTGCCATACAGCATCGACGCGGTCAGCAGCGACGAGTGGAACCAGCCGCGGTGTTGGTCGGAGCCTTCCAGGTACAGGTCGGCGAGGCGGCCTTCGGCCGCATCGGCGGCCGGATCGTACAGGTCGTTGCGGTGCGAGCCGCGCACCACGGTCCAGTGCGTGGTGCCGGAGTCGAACCAGACGTCGAGCGTGTCGCGGTTCTTCTCATACTGGCTGGCCTCGTCGCCCAGCAGATCGGCCGGGTCCAGCGCCTGCCAGGCCTCGATGCCTTGCTGCTCCACGCGCCTTGCGATCTCTTCCAGCAGTTCAGGCGTGCGCGGATGCAGCGCGCCGGTTTCCTTGTGCACGAAGAAGGCCATCGGCACGCCCCACTGGCGCTGGCGCGACAGCGTCCAGTCCGGCCGGTGGGCGATCATGTTGTGCAGGCGCTGCTTGCCCCACGACGGGTAGAACTCCGTCGCCTCGATGCCGGCCAGCGCGGTCTCGCGCAGCGTCGGCACGGGCTTGCCGTTTTCCTCGGCCGGATCCACGTCCATGCCCGCGAACCATTGCGAGGTGGCGCGGTAGATGATCGGCGTCTTGTGACGCCAGCAGTGCATGTAGCTGTGGGTGTACTTGTGCGAATTGAACAAGTTGCCCGATTCCTGCAGCGCGTCGACGATCTTTGGGTTGGCATCCCAGATCGAGAGCCCGCCGAACAGCGGCAGCGTGCCGGCGTAGACGCCGTTGCCCATCACCGGGCTGATGATGTCGCTGTCGGGCATGCCGTGCGCCTTGCACGACTGGAAGTCTTCCACGCCATAGGCGGGGGCCGAGTGCACGATGCCCGAGCCGGTATCGGTGGTGACGTAGTCGCCGAGGTAGATCGGCGACAGGCGGTCATAGCCCGCGTCCATCCTGGCCAGCGGGTGGTGAAAGCGGATTTCCGACAATGCGGCGCCGGTGGCCGTTGCGACGACCTTGCCTTCCAGGGCGTAGATCTTGAGCTGCTCCTCGACGCGCTCGGTGGCCAGGATCAGGTATCCGCGCGGCGTGTCGACCAGCGCGTATTCCACCTCCGGGTGCACGTTCAGCGCCTGGTTGCTCGGGATGGTCCACGGCGTGGTGGTCCAGATCACGATCCAGCCCGGCTTGGCATTGATCTGGTCGAACGGCACCTTGAAGGCGTGCGCCAGCTTGTCGGTCTCGGCAAACGGGAAGCCCACGTCGATCGACAGGTCGACCTTGTCCTTGTACTCGACTTCCGCCTCGGCCAGTGCCGAGCCGCAGTCGAAGCACCAGTTCACCGGCTTGAGGCCGCGGAACACATAGCCCTTTTCCATGATCTTGCCGAGCGCGCGCAGTTCGTCCGCCTCGTTGCTGTAGTTCATGGTCAGGTAGGGATGGTCCCAGTCGCCCAGCACGCCCAGGCGCTCGAAGTCCACCATCTGGCGCTTGATCTGCTCGGTGGCGTACGCGCGCGCCTTGGCCTGGACTTCCTGCACCGGCAGGCCCTTGCCGAATTTCTTCTCGATCTGGATCTCGATCGGCATGCCGTGGCAGTCCCAGCCCGGCACGTAGACGGCGTCGAGCCCGGCGAGGCCGCGCGCCTTGATGATCATGTCCTTGAGCACCTTGTTGACGGCGTGGCCGATGTGGATATCGCCGTTGGCATACGGCGGGCCGTCATGCAGCACGAACTTCTTCGCGCCCTTGCGCGCCGCGCGGATCTTCTTGTAGATCTGCTTCTCCTGCCACTGCTTGACCCACTGCGGCTCGCGCTTGGGCAGGTCGCCACGCATCGGGAAGGGCGTGTCGAGCAGGTTGACGGGGTACTTGTTTTTCTCGTTCTTATCGGACTTGGCGCGTTTGTCGTCGGACATTTCGATTCTCGAAGCAATTCGTTTGGCGCGCGGCCGGCAGCAGGCCGGGGCGCGCGCGGGAAGACTGGGCGGGGCATGCGAACCGGGCCCGCGCACACTGGCGGGCACCGGCCGCTAGCTAATTCGGTCGGTGGCGGAGGTGGCGAAATCGCGGCCACCGCTGCCCTCGGCAGCGCCAGGCGCGGTCAGGCCGAAGAACCCGCGCGCGTCGGCGCTGTCCTTGGCGATCGCGGCGGTCAGGTCTTCCAGGTTGTCGAAGCGCGCCTCGTCGCGCAGCTTCTTCATGAACTCGACCCGTACCAGCTTGCCGTACAGGCTTTCGTTGAAGTCAAAGAGGTGGACTTCCAGCAGCACGCGGCCCGCGTCCTCGATGGTCGGGCGCACGCCGATGCTGGCCACGCCGGGCAGCGGGTGGTCGGCGATGCCGTGCACCTGCACCACGAAGATGCCGTTGACCGCCGGGCGCTTGTGCGAGATGCGCAGGTTCAGCGTCGGGAAGCCCAGGTCGCGGCCCAGCTTGCGGCCGTGGATCACGTGGCCGCTGATGGCATAGCCGTGGCCCAGCAGGCGCCGCGCGTGCTCGAGGTCGCCATCGGCCAGGGCCTGACGCACCGACGAGCTGGAGATGCGGATGCCGCCTTCGGAGACCGAGCCCATCTGTTCGACATCGAAGCCGAACCGGCGCCCGGCGTCCTGCAGGTAGGCAAAATCGCCGGCGCGTTTGGCGCCGAAGCGGAAGTCGTCGCCGACCAGCAGCCAGCGCGTGTGCAGGCCGTGCCACAGCACGTTTTCAACGAATTCCTGCGGAGACTGGCCGGCAAAGTGGGCGTTGAAGTGCTCGACCACGACGCGGTCCACGCCGTTGCGGCGCAGGCTTTCCAGTTTGTCTCGCAGCAGCGCGATGCGGGTGGGCGCCTTGTCCGGGGTGAAGAACTCGCGCGGATGCGGCTCGAAGGTCATCACGCACAGCGGCAGGCCGCGCGCGTCTGCCGCCGCACGCGCACGCGCGAGCAGCGACTGGTGGCCGCGATGCACACCGTCGAAATTGCCGATGGTGAGCGCGCAGGGCGCCCGGCTCTCGGCGTTGGGCAGGCCGCGGAAGACTTTCACGGGGACGGCGGGAAATGTTTCGGGTAAAGCGAGCATTATAAGGCGAATGGGTCGGCTTGCCGCTGCCGGCGCCGCCATGTGCCCTAAGCTGCGGTTTTTGTGCCGCACCCGGCCCGTCCGGCATGGCGCGATGCGGCAAAAGACGGCATGATATGCACCACTTGGGTGTCACGCCGGCGTCACATGAAGCTAAATCGCGCGGGACACGACATTTCTTGCCCCTTTTCTCGCATTGCGCCCGCCATCTCAAGCCAGCCACATTTGAACGCGCTGCCCAACCGGTTCCTGTCCCGGCTTCTCCCCCGTTTCCTGCCGCAATCGAGCGGCGACCTTGACGTCGAGACCCGCGCCAAGCTGATGGCCATCGTGCACAAGAATGCGCCGACGGCCATCGTCGCTTCCGTGCTGCTGCCGGCGCTGACCACGCTGGGATTCTGGGGCGATGTCAGCCACGCGGCCCTGCTGGGCTGGTGCGCGATCATGCTGCTGCTGACCGCGGGCGGACTGTGGTTCCATATCGGCTACCAGCGCGACGGCGCTTCGATGAGCCGTTCCGCGCATACGCGCAAATGGTGGAACAACATGCGCGTGCTGGCGCTGCTGACCGGGGTGACCTGGGGCAGTTCGGCGCTGCTGCATTTGTATACGGACTCGGTGGTCTTCTCCAGCGTGCTGTACCTGCTGACGCTGGGCGTGCTGGCCGGCGGCGCGGTATCGCAGGCGCCAGTGCCGTCCAACCTGGTGTACGCCGGCGTGCCGATCCTGGTGCCCAGCATCCTGATGGCGGAGTTCGCCTTTCCCGGCCATGGCGCTTATGTACAGGGCCTGCTGGTGATCTACGCGCTGATGCTGTCGCGCCATGCCTTCAACCTGCAAGTCACGCTGGTGCGCGCGATCCAGCTCGAGGGTGACAGCCGCCGCCTGGCCAAGCAGTTCCAGGAAGAAAAGGAGCGCGCGCTGCATGCCAGCGAAGAGAAATCGCGTTTTCTGGCCGCCGCCAGCCATGACCTGCGCCAGCCGGTGCATGCGCTGGTGATGCTGGTGGAGGCGCTGCGCGCGCGCAACCAGTCGTCGTCGCTGCATCCGCTGGTAGAGCAGGTGGCGGCGGGCACCCAGACCATTGACTTGCTGTTCCGTTCGCTGCTGGACCTGTCCAAGCTGGAGGGCCGCAAGGTCCTGCCGACGCTGGAGCCGTGCGAACTGGGTGCGCTGATCCGCGACGTGATGAGCCAGTTCGCGACCGACGCACGCGAAAGCGGCCTGATGCTGACGCCGCGCGTGCCCGACGAGCTTTACGCGATGGCCGAGCCGGTGCTGCTGCGCCGCGCCCTGTTCAACCTCGTGCAGAACGCGCTGCGCTATACCCAGCGCGGCGGCGTGCTGGTGACCGCGCGCCAGCGCCGCAAGCACGTGCGGCTGGAGGTGTGGGACACCGGTGCCGGCGTCACGCCCGAGCACCTGCCCGAAATCTTCTCGCCGTACTACCAGGTCAACAACCCGCAGCGCGACCCGTCGCAAGGCCTCGGCCTTGGCCTGGCGATCTTCAAGGAATGCGTGCGGCTGATGCGCGGCACCTATGGCGTGCGTTCGGTGCCGGGCAAAGGTTCGGTGTTCTGGTTCGCTCTGGCCCCGGTGCCGGCCGAGACTGTCGCCAGCGTGCGCGAGATGCGCGCCATGGCGCAGGCCCAGGAAGCCAAGCCCGACCGCCTGCAGGGCACGGTGCTGGTGGTCGACGACGACAGCCAGATCCGCAAGGCGTGGATCGCGCTGATGGAAGCGTGGGGTATCCACGTGGCCTGCGCCGCGCATGGCACCGAGGCCGACCAGCTGTTTGCCAAGGGCCTGCGCCCGGACATTATCTTCTGCGACCTGCGGCTGCCGGGCAGCGAGAACGGCCTGGACCTGCTGGAGCGCTGGCAGAACACGCAGCCGCAGGCGCGCAGCGCGCTGCTGACCGGCGACCTGAAATCGGCCGCACTGGCGGCGGCGGAAGAGGCGGGGTATTTCGTGCTGCCCAAGCCGGTGGATCCGGCGTCGCTGCGGATGCTGCTGCGGCGCTGGCTGCGCCCGGCCTAGGCTGGGTGGGGAAGGGTAAGTGCGGCGCCTTACTGGCGCAGACGGAACCGTTCCATGCGCGACATCACCTGCATGCGGGTACGCACGCCCAGGCGCTGCAGGATCGCAGAGACATGCTCCTTGACCGTGTTCTCGGTCAGCCCGAGCCGGCGTGCGATCACCTTGTTCGGCAGGCCTTCGAGCACCAGGGCCAGCACGGACCCCTGGCGCGGCGTCAGGCCCAGCTCGGCTGGCGTGACCGGGATGCCGTGTGCGGGGCCGAACGACTGTGCCCGCCCATTCAGGGCTTCATCGGTAGGGAACGAGGTATCGCCCGCCAGCACCTTGCGCACCGCGGCGGTGAAGGCATTGGCATCGAGATGCTTGCCGACGAAGCCGCATGCCGACAGCGCGCGGGCGCGGCCGACGATTTCGGGCGTGGCTTCCGCCGACATGAAGATAAAGCGTGCCCCCGGGATGACGGTCTTGAATGACTGCATGGCATCGAAGCCGGTGCCGTCGTTCAGCCAGATATCGAGCAGCACGATATCGGGGCGCAGCCCCTGCTGCAGGCTTGTCAGGGCTTCGTGGGCACTGCCGGCGGCATGTACCGCGACATCCGGCATGACTTCGGCAAGGAAAGCCGTGGTGCCTGACAAGGCCATAGGATGATCATCGACCACCAACAACGTCGGTGCAGCGTTCGACATGCGAATTCCCGTCTAATTTCCCGTTTCGTCCTTGTTGTCACCCGCTCGTTCGAGCACTGTGTCGTTAAAACCCTGCACAGGATTGGCGCGTGGACGTAGCGACCACTCTATCAGAGGGGGCGAAGCGTCACAATCCATCAATCGGGGGTATACGGCATCGCCGTCACATGTTAGAGGCATTGCGGCCTTTCGGGATCTGGTGAATTAAGCACGTAATGGGTTCGCTTTACCGGAGTTTAGTGCCTCGCCTTGGTAGAATTGCGCGATGAAAAAAATTGTCATCTTGATTTCCGGGCGTGGCTCCAACATGGAAGCCATCGTCCGGGCCTGCGCGGGCGGCTGGCCGGCCCGCGTGGCAGCGGTGCTGTCGAACCGGCCCGATGCCGCCGGGCTGCAGTTCGCGCAGCAGCAGGGCATTGCTACAGGCGTGGTCGACCATCGCCAGTTCCCCGATCGCGCCTCGTTTGACGCCGCGATGGCCGAGGCCATCGATGCCCACGCGCCCGACCTGGTGGTGCTGGCCGGCTTCATGCGCATCCTGACGCGGGCTTTCGTCGACCGCTATGCGGGCCGGCTGCTGAATATCCACCCGTCGCTGCTGCCGTGCTTCCCCGGGCTGAACACCCACAAGCAGGCGCTTGACGCTGGCGTCAAGCTGCACGGCGCCACCGTGCACTTCGTTACCCCGGAACTCGACCATGGTCCGATCGTGATCCAGGCGGCACTTGATGTGCTGCCGTCCGACACGCCCGACAGCCTGGCCGAGCGCCTGCTCGATTGCGAGCACCAGATCTATCCCCGCGCCGTACGGTGGTTCGTCGAGGATCGCCTGCAACTGCAGGACGGCGTGGTCAACGTTATCAACCCGGCCGAGCCGCAATTGCTGATGGCCATCTCCGCCCACACCCCGGCGGCAGGAGTCAAGGCATGAGCCGCAACCAGGCAGGAACCCGTCCCACCCGCAGCGAGGGCCACGCGCCGCCGCGCGGCAAGAGCAAGGGCAAGAGCAGCCCCATCCGCAAGCCCGCCAACGGCAACGCCGGCCGCGACGGCGCGCCGCGCATGCACGGTGGGCTGCATGCTTCGCATATCCAGCATATTGACCGCCTGCTTGGCAAGGTCATGCTGTTCGCCCGCCCGGCCGATGCCGTGGTCAGCTATTACTTCCGCGAGAACAGCAAGCTGGGCCATCGCGAGCGCGGCATCATTGCCGAGGCCATCTATGCGGTGCTGCGCCGGCGCGTGGAGTTCGCGCAGTTTGCCGAAAGCGGCACCGGCGCCAGCTCGCGCCGCCTGGCGCTGCTGGGCCTGGCGGCCACGCTGGGACGCGACGTCCTGACGCCGTTCCTGCACCCCGAAGAGGCCGAATGGCTGGACCGCCTGACCACGATCGAACGTTCCAGCCTGGCCCCGCGCGTACGCACCAATCTGCCCGAATGGCTGTACGACGAACTGGTGCGTCGCCATGGCGAAGCGTTTACCGCGGCGCTGGGCGATGCCTGGCTGCGCCCGGCGCCGCTTGACCTGCGCGTCAACCTTGGCAAGACCAGCCGCGACGCGGCGCTGGCCGAGCTGCAGACCGCAGGCCTGGGCGCCGAGCCGACGCCGATGGCGCCCGCCGGCATCCGCATGGCCGGCAAGCCCGCGCTGAACCAGCTGCCGATCTTCGTCAACGGACTGGTCGAGGTGCAGGATGAAGGCAGTCAGCTGCTGTGTAACCTGGTTGCACCGAAGCGTGGCGAGATGGTGGTCGACTTCTGTGCCGGTGCGGGCGGCAAGACGCTGGCGCTGGGTGCCGCAATGCGTTCCACCGGCCGGTTGTACGCCTTCGACGTGTCGGAAAAGCGCCTGGCCAACCTGAAGCCTCGCCTGGCGCGCAGCGGCCTGTCCAACGTCCATCCGGTCCTGATCGACTCCGAACGCGACGCCAAGATCAAGCGCCTGGCCGGCAAGGTCGACCGGGTACTGGTGGACGCGCCGTGCAGCGGGCTGGGAACGCTGCGGCGCAACCCCGACCTGAAATGGCGCCAGACGCCGGAAGCGGTGCTGGAGCTGACCGCCAAGCAGAGCGCGATCCTTGAATCGGCGGCGCGCCTGGTCAAGGGCGGCGGACGCGTGGTCTACGCCACCTGCTCCGTGCTGGAAGCCGAAAACGAAGCCATCGTGCACGATTTCCTCGCGGCGCACCCCAACTTCCGCCTGGTCCCCGCCAGCGAAGTGCTGGCCGACCAAAAGATCGAAGTGCCCGCGTTGCCGGCAGATAGCGGCATGTTCGCGCTGTATCCGCATCTGCACCAGACCGACGGCTTCTTTGCCGCCGTGCTGGAACGCACCAGCTGACGCCTGCGGCCGCCGCCCGTCTGCAGGGGGCGGCGGCCCTCAACCTGAGTCATCCCCGATGAACGGTGAAACCCTGTCCGGCCTCGGCGGCGAGCTGAAGGCCTCCCATTCCATGTTCGGCAAGATGCTGGATGACCTGATCCGCGATGCCGGCGGCCCGGGCTTTTTCTGGCAGCTACTGGTGCTGGCCGGCTGCCTCGCGGTGGCGTGGCCGCTGGCGCGCTACGTGGTGCGCCGGCTCGAGGCGCGCTATGCCAGCTCCAGCTTCTCGCTGCGCTTCGCCGCGGCCAGCCTGGAGCGGGCCATGTTCCCGCTGGCGGGATGGGTGCTGGTGATGATCGCGCGCTTTGCGCTGGAGCCGCTGATCCCGATCAGCGTGCTGCGGCTGGCGCTGGTGCCGCTGTTCGGCATCACCGCGCTGAACGTCGTGTTCTATATCCTGCGGCGGGTCATGTCTGGCAGCGGGCAGCTGCACGGCATGCTGCTGCTGGTGGAGAAGGTGCTGACCACACTGGTGTGGATCGGCATGGCACTCTATGTGATGGGGGTGCTGTCGGACGTGGTCGGGTGGATGCAGGACGTGCGCTTCTCGATCGGCGGCAAGCAGAAGATCAGTCTCGCCGACACGCTGATGGCGGGGGTCTGGATCCTGCTGACGGTGCTGGTTGCCATGTGGTTCGGGTCCTGGCTGGAGGAGCGGCTGATGCGCTCGGCCAACCTCGATGTCAACCTCAAGGTGGTGCTGACCCGCATTTCCAAGGCCTTGCTGCTTCTGGTGTCGCTGCTGCTGAGCCTGTCGCTGGTGGGCATCGACCTGACCGTGCTGTCGGTGTTCGGCGGTGCGCTGGGCGTGGGCCTGGGCCTGGGTTTGCAGAAGATCGCCAGTAACTACATCTCGGGCTTCATCATCCTGCTGGACCGTTCGGTCAAGCTGGGCGACCAGATCACGGTGGACAAGTACACCGGCATCGTGTCGCAGATCCGCACCCGCTACACCGTGGTGCGCAACGGCGACGGCGAGACGCTGGTGCCGAACGAGCAGCTGGTGGCACAGTCGGTGCAGAACCATTCGTTCTCGAACACCAATGTGCGCGTGGCGACGCGCGTCCAGGCCGACTACAGCGCCGATCCCGAGACCGTGATCGCACTCCTGACCGATTGCGTGAGCGAACTGCCGCGCGTGCTGAAAGATCCGGAGCCGGCGGCCTTCCTGGTGCTGTTCGCCGACAGCGGCATCGAGTACGAAGTCGCGGTCTACATCGCCGATCCGCAAAACGGCAAGCTTGGGGTGCAATCCGCGATGAACCGCGCCATCTGGCGCACGCTACGCGAGCATGGGATCTCGATCCCGTACCCGCAGCGGGAGCTGCGTGTGATGCACGAGGCGCCCATGCCGGGGCCCGGCGCGCCAAAAGCGAGCACTTTGCCAGAGGCTGCCAACGCTACCTGAGTGCTTCGCGGACTGCTGGCTGCGCCAGGCGGTGAATTCGGCACCCCATGGAACGAAAACCGTTGCACCCCGTCCAAATCCGGGAAATAGCGTATGCTCGCGCCTTCGCCAATCCGGTAGAATGCCGGGTTGTCGCGGGTTGAGACATCCCGCTCCCACATCAGACAGCCGCCAGATTGCAGCGGCTCGTACCTGGCTCGTATTCATGAGCCGCCTGCCGCGGCCGGCGCCAGACTTGCGTGCCAGGGAGCCCGGAGCGACTTCGGGTCCCGAGGCAAGCGCCAGACAGCTATCGCAATCAATAGATTCGCAGCTATTTTTTCTGCGCGTTGTGTGCACCGGCCCCGCCGGCCTGCACGGGAATGTCCCTGTTTAACCGACGGAGAACAGTTTGTTCGACACTATTCTTGACTGGGCCGCCAACGGCCTTGCCAATTGGGCCTGGTGGGAGATCGTCATCTACACCCTGGTGATGACGCACATCACCATCGCTGGCGTCACCATCTTCCTGCACCGCTGCATGGCGCACCGGTCGCTGGACCTGCACCCGATCGCCCAGCATTTCTTCCGCTTCTGGCTGTGGCTGACCACCGGCATGGTCACGCGCGAGTGGACTGCCATCCACCGCAAGCACCACGCCAAGTGCGAAACGGAAGACGATCCGCACAGCCCGCAGACCCGCGGCATCCGCAAGGTGCTGCTCGAAGGCGCCGAGCTGTACCGTGCCGAGGCCAAGAACAAGGAAACCATCGCCAAGTTCGGCCATGGCTGCCCCAATGACTGGATCGAGCGTAACGTGTATTCGCGCTTCGGCTGGCAGGGCGTCGGTCTGATGCTGATCATCGACCTGGCGCTGTTTGGCGTGATCGGCATGTCGGTGTGGGCGGTGCAGATGCTGTGGATCCCGATCCATGCCGCCGGCATCATCAATGGCCTGGGCCACTGGTGGGGCTACCGCAACTACGATTGCGAAGACGCGTCGACCAATGTGTCGCCGTGGGGCCTGATCATCGGCGGTGAAGAGCTGCACAACAACCACCACACGTACCCGACCTCGGCCAAGTTCTCCATCAAGTGGTATGAGTTCGACGTGGGCTGGGGTTATATCCGCGCGATGCAGGCGGTCGGCCTGGCCAAGGTCAAGAAGACCCCGCCCAAGGCACGTCTCGTGGAAGCCCGTCCGGTTGACCACAACACGCTGGAAGCCATCATCGCCAATCGCTATGACGTGATGGCCCGCTACGCCAAGGCCGTCAAGGGTGCGTTCCGCCAGGAGCTGGAAAAGCTCAAGGAAGGCCGTGTTGCCGAGTACCGCAGCTTCAAGCCCGCCAGCAAGTGGTTCCACCGCGAGGAAACCAAGCTGGCCGCGCAGCAGCGCGAGCAGCTGGCGAGCATCGTCGAGCAGAACAAGGCGCTGCAGACCTTCGTCGAAATGCGCCGTGAACTGGCCGCCATCTGGGGTCGTTCCAACCTGACGCGCGAGCAGCTGCTGCAGCAGCTGCAGGCCTGGTGCCACCGCGCCGAGGCCAGCGGTATCCAGGCGCTGCACGATTTCTCGCTGCGCCTGCGCCGCTACGCCTGATACAATTCGGCCGCGCCGTATGGTTTGACAAAGCCCCGCCCATGGCGGGGCTTTTGTTTTAGATAAACTCCCCCATGTTCTGGCCGGCCGCACGCTGATGGCGGTGGTCTAGAGGAGTACCCGGAGATGACCCCACAATCGATCAAGACCGTCGAGTTCGAAAAGCCGAACCTCGCGGATGCCGAAAACGCCACTGGCGGTAGCTGCGTGGCACATGCCTGGGCCAAGGTGCCGCCGGTGCTGTCGCCCGATGAGCGGCAGTCGCTGAAGGCGCGTATCCGCCGCTTGCTGAAGGAACGCAACGCGGTGCTGGTGGCGCACTACTACGTCGACGCCGACTTGCAGGATCTCGCCGAAGAAACCGGGGGCTGCGTCTCCGACTCCCTCGAAATGGCCCGCTTCGGCCGCGACCATGAAGCCAAGACCCTGGTGGTGGCGGGCGTGCGCTTCATGGGCGAGACCGCCAAGATCCTCAGCCCCGAGAAGACCGTGCTGATGCCGGACCTGGATGCGACCTGCTCGCTCGACCTGGGTTGCCCGGCCGACGAATTTGCCGCCTTCTGCGATGCGCACCCGGACCGCACCGTGGTGGTCTACGCCAACACCAGCGCCGCGGTGAAGGCGCGCGCGGACTGGATGGTCACGTCGAGCATCGGGCTGAAGATCGTCGAGCACCTGCACGCGCAGGGCAAGAAGATCCTGTGGGCACCCGACAAGCACCTGGGCAGCTATATCCAGAAGCAGACCGGCGCCGACATGCTGCTGTGGCAGGGCTCGTGCCTGGTGCATGACGAGTTCAAGGGTATCGAACTGGACCTGCTGCGCCGCGAATTCCCCAACGCCAAGATCCTGGTGCATCCGGAATCCCCGGAAAACGTGGTAGCGCAGGCCGATGTGGTCGGCTCCACCTCGCAACTGATCGAAGCGGCGCAGAAGCTGGATGCGACCGAGTTTATCGTCGCCACCGACAACGGCATCCTGCACAAGATGCGCATGGCCGCGCCCGGCAAGCATTTCATCGAAGCGCCGACCGCCGGCAACAGCGCGACGTGCAAGAGCTGCGCGCACTGCCCGTGGATGGCGATGAACGCGCTGACCAACCTGGCCGAGGTGCTGGAGACCGGCCGCAACGAGATCCACGTCGATCCGGCCATCGGCGCCAAGGCGGTGACGTGCATCAACCGCATGCTCGACTTTGCCGCCGCGCAAAAGCGCAATGTGCGTCCGTCGTCCGACCTGGCGCAGGAACAGGCGCTGTTCCAGGGGATCGGTCCGGCATGAGCGTGAATCCGATTTTCGACAGCTACGGCGCGGCGCTGCCGGCAGCACTGCAAGCCAATGTGCAGGCCGCCATCGCCGAGGATGTCGGCAGCGGCGACCTGACCGGCCTGCTGGTGCCCGCGGGCAAGCCCGCGCACGCGCGCGTGATCGTGCGCGAAGCGGCGGTGTTGTGCGGGCAGCCGTGGTTCGATGCCTGCATGCGCGCGGTCGACCCGGCGCTGGAAGTGCGCTGGCTGCAGGAAGAGGGCGCGCGGATGGCGCCGGATTCCGCGGTTTGCGAAATCACTGGCCCGGCACGCTCGCTGCTGACTGCCGAACGCCCTTCGCTGAACTTCCTGCAACTGCTGTCCGGCGTGGCCACCGTGACGCGCCACTATGCCGACCTGATCGCTGGCACCCGCGCGCGCGTGCTGGATACGCGCAAGACGCTGCCGGGCCTGCGACTGGCGCAAAAGTACGCGGTGCGCATCGGTGGTGGCGAGAACCAGCGGCTGGCGCTTTACGACGGCATCCTGATCAAGGAAAACCATATCGCCGCGGCAGGCAGCATCACCGCCGCGATGCAGGCGGCGCTGGCCGTCGATACCGATGCGTCGGTGCAAGTCGAGGTGGAGTCGCTGGCGGAGTTGGAAGAGGCCCTGGCCGCAGGCGCGAAGTCGGTGCTGATCGACAACTTCACCGTGCCGATGATGCAGGACGCGGTGAAGATCAACCAGGGCAGGGCGTTGCTGGAAGTGTCGGGCGGCGTCAATGCCGAGACCATCCGCACGTTCGCCGAGACCGGCGTGGACCGCATCTCGGTGGGCGCGTTGACCAAGGACGTGCGCGCGACGGATTACTCGCTGCGTATCATCGGTTGACGCATCGCCCGGCGCGAAGTCAAAACGGGGTGGAGCCATCAGGCTCGCACCCCGTTTTTTATTGCTGGATGGCGCTCAGCGCTTGCGGCCGGCAGGCGGCTGCATCACCGTCGGCAGCGCCTTCGGCAGGGAATCCGGATAGTCCCGGCTGAAATGCAGCCCGCGGCTTTCATGCCGTGAATACGCGCTGTCAACGATCAGCGAGGCCACCTCCACCAGGTTGCGCAACTCCAGCAGGTCGCGCGTGACACGGAAGTTGGCGTAGTACTCTGCGATCTCCTCGCGCAGCAGGCCGATGCGGTGCTGCGCGCGTTCCAGCCGCTTGCTGGTGCGCACGATGCCGACGTAGTTCCACATCATGCGGCGCAGTTCATCCCAGTTGTGGGACACCACGACTTCCTCGTCGGCATCGGACACGCGGCTCTCGTCCCACGCCGGCAGCGTGATATTGGGCGCGCCGGCCTTGTCCTTCAGGGCGATGTCTTCCGCTGCGGCGCGGCCGATCACCATGCATTCGAGCAGCGAGTTGGAGGCCAGCCGGTTGGCGCCGTGCAGGCCGGTGCAGGCGGATTCGCCCACTGCGTACAGGTTGCCGATATCGGTGCGGCCCGCGGTATCGGTGACCACGCCGCCGCAGGTATAGTGCGCGGCGGGCACGACCGGGATCGGTTCGCGCGTGATGTCGATGCCCAGCTCCAGGCAGCGCGCGTAGATCGTCGGGAAGTGTTCCTTCAGGAAGGCTTCGGGCTGGTGGCTGATGTCCAGGTAGACGCAGTCCAGGCCGCGCTTCTTCATCTCGAAGTCGATCGCGCGCGCGACCACGTCGCGCGGCGCCAGCTCGGCGCGCTCATCGTGCTCGGGCATGAAGCGGGTACCGTCGGGCAGCTTGAGCAGCCCGCCTTCGCCGCGCACCGCCTCGGAAATCAGGAACGACTTGGCATAGGGGTGGTACAGGCAGGTCGGGTGGAACTGGATGAATTCCATGTTCGACACCCGGCAGCCCGCACGCCACGCCATGGCGATGCCGTCGCCGGTGGCGGTGTCAGGGTTGGTGGTGTACAGGTAGACCTTGCCCGCACCGCCCGCGGCCAGCACCGTGTGCGTGGCGGTGAGGGTGTGCACCGCGCCGGTGTTGTCGTCGAGCACGTACAGCCCATAGCAGCGGTTGCCCGGCAGCCCCATCTTGCGCGACGTGATCAGGTCGATCGCGAAATGGTCTTCCAGGATCGTGATGTTCGGATGCTGGGTGGCCTGCTGCAGCAGCGTGCTGACCACCGCGTGCCCGGTGGCGTCGGCGGCGTGGATGATGCGCCGGCGGCTGTGCCCGCCTTCGCGGGTCAGGTGGAAGCCCAGTTCGGCCTGCGCGTCGCGCGTGAACGGCACGCCGCGGTCGATCAGCCACTGGATCGCCTCGCGCCCGTGCTCCACGATAAAGCGGGTTGCCTCTTCATCGCACAGTCCTGCGCCGGCAACGAGCGTGTCCTGGGTGTGCTCGTCATGGCTGTCGCCGGAATCCAGCACGGCGGCGATGCCGCCCTGCGCCCAGTCGCTGGCGCCTTGCGTCATGGCGCGCTTGCTGAGGATGACAACCCGGTGGGTGTCGGCCAGTTGCAGCGCGACCGTAAGGCCGGCCAGCCCGCTGCCGACGATGGCGACATCGAAATTCATGGTGCGGAGAGAGCGCCGGAGGGCGCCAGGCAGATGGGGGAAACGGCAAAGTCTACACCGTGCGCGCCACGTCGTGCACCGGTGAGCCGGGCGGGCTGGGCGGTGATCGCGCCGCAAGGGAGCCAGCCGCTCCGTCGTGTGCCGAACGGCGCGCTTCTTGCCGCCTGTGGGCGCCAACGTCGCGCGCGCACCGATGCAAGTGAAGCGAGCGGGCAACAAAAAGCCCCGCAACGAGGCGGGGCTTTTTGTTGGGATACCGGATCAATTACTTGATCTTGGTTTCCTTGTAAGCGACGTGCTTGCGAGCGACGGGATCGAACTTCATGATCTCCATCTTCTCAGGCATGGTGCGCTTGTTCTTGGTCGTGGTGTAGAAATGACCGGTACCTGCGGTCGATTCCAGCTTGATCTTGTCGCGGCCGCCCTTGCTTGCCATGATGTGCTCCTAATTAGACTTCGCCACGTGCGCGCAGGTCGGCGAGCACGGAGTCGATGCCTTTCTTGTCGATCAGGCGCAGGCCGGCGTTCGAGACGCGCAGGCTCACCCAGCGGTTTTCGGATTCAACGAAGAAACGACGATTCTGCAGGTTGGGCAGAAAACGGCGCTTGGTCTTGTTGTTTGCGTGGGAAACGTTGTTGCCGACCATCGGCGCTTTCCCGGTCACTTGACAGACGCGTGCCATGAAGCACTCCTAAATCTTCTATTCGTGGACAATGTTCGCAACAGATCAACAAAAGGCGCGCGGGCCCGGACTGCAGCGGATGGGACTTCAGTGAAACGTAAATTATAGACCGGAATCCTCCGGCGAATCAATGTCTTCCGTGCGTTGCCGGAGGGTGTGTTGTGTCTCGTCCAGCACTGTGCGGCAGGCGTCACAGTCCAGGCAGGCGGTCGCAACAGTCGGCCAGAGAACGGATTTCCTGCCCGGCCACGATGAAATGGTCGAGCAGATGCACGTCGATGAGTTCGAGCGTCCGTGCCAGCTCGCGGGTCAGGTGCACGTCGCTCTGGCTGGGCGCGGTCGTGCCGGAGGGATGGTTGTGCGCCACGATCACGCCGGCAGCATTATGCACCAGCGCCTGGCGCGCGACCTCGCGCGGATACACGGCAGTGCGCGTCAGGGTGCCCCGGAACAGTTCCTCGCTGGCAATCATGCGGTTGCGCGGATCGAGGAACAGACACAGGAATACTTCATGCGGCAGCGATGCCAGCGTCAGGCGCAGGTAGTTGTGTACCGCCGCGCGCGAGTCGAAGCCGGTCGGCAGCCGCAGTGATTCCGCCAGCGCGCGGCGCGCCAGCTCGGGGATTGCCTGCAGCTGTGCGTACTTGGCCGCGCCCATGCCCTTGATGCCAGCCAGCGCGGCGGATTCGGACCCGAGCAAGGCGGTCAGGGAGCCAAAGCGGTGCATCAGCTCGCGGGCGAGGTCGACGGCACTTTTGCCGGCCGCGCCGACGCGCAGGATCACCGCCAGCAGTTCGGCGTCGGACAGGGCGGCGGCGCCGCATTCCAGCAGTTTTTCGCGCGGCCGCTCGCAGGCAGGCCAATTGGCTATGGTCATGGGTGTTCGGGGTTGGACCGCCGGCCGGAGAGCTGGAAGGGGTATACGGCTCCGGCGCGGCGGGCGATGGGCCAGTCGAATACAATACGGGTTGTTCTTCGGTTGATCACCCATGAATTTGCAAACTTTCGCGTCGGAAGCCGACGGCGGTACGGCTGGCCGCAAGACTGTCCTGGCCGACTCTTTCCTGACCCTGCACTACAGCATCTCGCTAGAGAACGGCACCGAGGTCGTCAGCACCTTCGATGACAAGCCCGCCACGCTGCTGCTCGGCCAGGACCAGCTCGCGCCCACGCTGGAGCAGGCGCTGCTCGGCATGCCGGAAGGCGAGCGCATGACTTACCGTCTCGCCCCGGAGCAGGCGTTCGGGCCGCGCAATCCCGAACTGCTGCAATGGGTGTCGCTGGCCACGCTGCGCGAGAACAGCTCGTTCGAGGAAGACTACAACCCGGGCGACCTGGTCGAGTTCAACGCGCCCGGCGGCGGCAAGTACGCGGGCGTGCTGAAGGAAATCGGCGGGACCGCGGCGTTGTTCGACTTCAACCATCCGCTGGCCGGGCAGACCATCCTGTTCGACGTGCAGCTGATCGGCATCCTCTGATTGCGCCAACGTGCCGACTCCTGTCCAGATACGCAGCATGCCTGACCTGACCACCGCACCCGACGCCGAAATCCTGATGGCCCAGCCGCGCGGCTTCTGTGCCGGCGTGGATCGCGCCATCGAGATCGTCGAGCGTGCGCTCGCTCGCTTCGGCGCGCCGATCTACGTGCGCCATGAAATCGTGCACAACGCCTACGTGGTGGCCGACCTGCGCAGCAAGGGCGCGGTGTTCGTGCGCGAGCTGGACGAGGTGCCCGCAGGCGCCACCGTCATCTTCAGCGCGCATGGCGTGTCGCGCGAAGTGCGCGAGGACGCCGCCGCGCGCGGCCTGCACGTGTTCGACGCAACCTGCCCGCTGGTGACCAAGGTGCATGTCGAAGTCAGCAAGATGCGCGCGGAAGGTTGCGAGATCGTGATGATCGGCCATCGCGGCCACCCCGAGGTCGAAGGCACCATGGGCCAGGCCAACGGCGGCATGGTGCTGGTCGAAACGGTCGACGACGTCGCCACGCTGCAGATCGCGGACCCGGCGCAGCTTGCCTACGTGACCCAGACCACGCTGTCGGTGGACGAGACCCGCGAGATCGTCGCCGCGCTGAAGGCGCGCTTCCCGCAGATCCGCGAGCCGAAGAAGCAGGATATCTGCTATGCGACGCAGAACCGCCAGGACGCGGTCAAGTTCATGGCGCCCCAGGTTGAGGTGGTGATCGTGGTTGGCAGCCCCAACAGCTCCAACTCCAACCGCCTGCGCGAGCTGGCCCAGCGCCTGGGCGTGCCGGCCTATATGGTCGATGCGCCGGAGCAGGTGCGCCCGGAATGGATCGCCGGCAAGCGCCGCATTGGGCTGACCGCCGGCGCCTCGGCGCCCGAGGCGCTGGCGCAGTCGATCGTCGACCGCCTGCGCGCGCTTGGTGCACGCCAGGTGCGGGCGCTGGAGGGCATCGAAGAAAACATGGCGTTTCCCCTGCCGCGGGGTTTGATGCCAACCAGCGTCGCCGCCTGAGCGACAGCGGGCCAGGCCCGCACCACCACTCCTCGTTCAAGACAAGGGCGCCGCGCAATGCGGCGCTTTTTTTTCGCGCTTGCGCGCGCGGCGACGACTCACCGCACTGGTCTATGACGAAAAATGCACATTATCGGTGCGGCGCTATTGGTGCATGAATTACCTGCGTGTTTGGCGAAACCGACAAATAGGGGTAATCCCCGTAACTGGGGTTTTCCCTATTATGGTGCGGCGCTACATTCTGCACATTAGAGATCGGTGTGGCGCATTTGAAATGAAATGCCTAATTAATTAAGACCTATTATAGGTGGCGCACCGCGCGCCTAATCCTGCCGCCAGGGTGGGGCAGGCACGATTCTTGTGAGTATGTGAGACGGCCCCGCCATGTGAGCGGGAATTGCCCCGATCTGTGCATTGGGGAAATTCCCTAGCTCATTTGAAGGGTAAATCGGTCGACTTGTTGCGTCGCGTATTGCATCTGCAAAGAAAGGGGATACAATGCGCGCGTTTCAAATTGAAACTAAACAAAGGCGGTCCAGGGAAACGTCCGGGAGGCGTTGCAAATCCCTGTTTTTGTGAATCCTAGGAGATCACTCATGCAAATCACGTTTGCCAAGATTCTGCCGATCGCGGCCGCAGTGGCGCTGGTAGCAGCCTGCGGCAAAAAGGAAGAGAAGCCGATGGATCCGGCCTCTTCGGCGCCGGCCGCAGCAGCCCCTGCCGCGGGCGGTGGCGAGACCGTCGTCAAGATCGGCCACGCGGCCCCGCTGACCGGCGGTATCGCGCACCTTGGCAAGGACAACGAAAACGGCGCCCGCCTGGCCGTGGAAGAAGTCAACAAGGCCGGCCTCGAGGTCGGTGGCAAGAAGATCAAGCTGGAACTGGTCGGTGAAGACGACGCCGCCGATCCGAAGACCGGCACCTCCGTGGCGCAGAAGCTGGTCGACGCCAAGGTCGTGGCCGTGGTCGGCCACCTGAACTCGGGCACGTCGATCCCGGCCTCCAAGATCTATAGCGACGCCGGCATCGTGCAGATCTCGCCCTCGTCCACCAACCCGGACTACACCAAGCAGGGCTTCAAGACCACCTACCGCGTGGTGGCCACCGACGCCCAGCAGGGCCCGGCACTGGCCAACTATGCCAGCAAGACCCTAAATGCCAAGAGCGTGGCGATCGTCGACGATGCCACCGCTTACGGCAAGGGCCTGGCCGACGAGTTCGAGAAGACCGCCAAGGCCGCCGGCGTGAACGTGGTGGCGCGCGAAGCCACCAACGACAAGGCCACCGACTTCAAGGCCATTCTCACCAAGATCAAGGGCAAGAAGCCGGACGTGATCATGTACGGCGGCATGGACGCCACCGGCGGCCCGTTCGCCAAGCAGGCCAAGGAACTTGGCATCGGCGCCAAGATCGTCGGCGGCGACGGCGTCTGTACCGACAAGGTGGCCGAGCTGGCGGGCGATGCCGTGACCAACATCATCTGCTCGGAGGCTGGCCTGGCCCTGTCGAAGATGGAGCAGGGCGCGGACTTCTCCAAACGCTACCAGGCCCGCTTCAACGCGCCGGTGCAGATCTACGCACCGTTCACGTATGACGCGGTGATGGTCGTCGTCGACGCCATGAAGCGCGCCAAATCGACCGAACCGGCTGCCATCCTGGCCGAAATGCCCAACACCAACTACAAGGGCGTAATCGGCAATATCGCCTTCGACGCGAAGGGCGACATGAAGGAAGGCACCATCACGCTGTACGAGTACAAGGACAAGAAGAAGTCCGTCCTCGACGTCGTGAAGATGTAATCTGGGCTTACCGGCCCATCCGAACGGCACCGTGAGTATTTTGCGGTGCCGTTCTTTTTAGCCTCGCCTAATGTAGAAGCATCCTTACCCTGGATGGAGCACGGCGGGCCGCTTACCAGCAATCCAACCTCAGCAACGTTACCCATCACCACATCATGGCCCACCCCGGCATCCACACCATGCCGTCAGGTAAGGGACTGAAGCAGGAGTTTTCATGGATATCTTTATCCAGCAGATCGTGAACGGTCTGGTGCTCGGCAGCATCTATGCGCTGATCGCACTGGGCTACACCATGGTCTACGGCATTCTGGGGATCATCAACTTCGCCCACGGCGATGTCCTGATGATCGGCGCGCTGACCGCCCTGTCAGCGATTCTTGGTCTGCAGAAGTTTGCCCCCGGCTTGCCCGAATGGCTGACGCTGGTGATCGCGACGCTGATTGCGATGCCGGTCTGCGCAATGCTGTCTTACTCGATCGAGCGTATCGCTTACCGGCCCTTGCGCAACGCGCCACGGCTGGCCCCGCTGATCACCGCGATCGGTGTCTCCATCATCCTGCAGACGATCGGCATGCTGATCTGGTCGCGCAACCCGCTGACCTTCCCGCAGCTGCTGCCGTCGGAACCGATCGACATCGGCACGACCGGCGCCACCATCACCGGCAAGGAAATGGTCATCATCGGCCTGGCCGTGATGGTCATGTCGGGCCTGCTCGCGCTGGTCAACCGCACCAAGCTCGGCCGCGCCATGCGCGCCACCGCCGAGAACCAGAAGGTGGCCGGCCTGATGGGCGTGAACCCGAACTTCGTCATCTCCGCCACCTTCATGATCGGCGCCACGCTGGCGGCGCTCGCTGGCGTGATGATGGCGACCAACTATGGCAACGCCCACTTCTACATGGGCTTTATCCCGGGCCTGAAGGCGTTTACCGCCGCAGTGCTGGGCGGCATCGGCAACCTGGCCGGCGCGATGGTCGGCGGCATGCTGCTGGGTCTGATCGAGGCGCTCGGTGCCGGCTATATCGGCGACCTGACCGGTGGTGTGTTCGGCTCGAACTACCAGGACGTCTTCGCCTTCATCGTACTGATCACCGTGCTCGTCTTCCGTCCGTCCGGCATCATGGGCGAACGCGTGGCGGACCGCGCCTGAGGAGAGCGAATCCATGAATACCCCGATTCCATCCGCGGCCGCTGTCGCCGCACCGTCGAAGGTGCCGGCCAAGACCCTGGCCGCATTGATTGGCTTTTTGGTGGTTGCGCTGTGCGCGCCGTTTATCGTCCAGACCCTGGGCGGCAACTACTGGGTCCGCGTGCTGGACTTTGCGCTGCTCTACATCATGCTGGCGCTGGGCCTGAACATCGTGGTGGGCTTTGCCGGCCTGCTTGACCTGGGCTATATCGCGTTCTATGCGGTGGGCGCCTACATGATGGCGCTGCTGGGCTCGCCGCACCTGGCGAACCAGTTCGAATGGATCCAGCAACTGTTCCCCACCGGCATCCACCTGTCGATGTGGTTCGTGTTGCCGCTCGCGATCCTGGTGGCTGCGACCTTCGGCGTATTGCTGGGGGCGCCAACGCTCAAGCTGCGCGGCGACTACCTCGCCATCGTGACGCTGGGCTTCGGCGAGATCATCCGCATCTTCATGAACAACCTGGACCGCCCGGTCAACATCACCAATGGCCCCAAGGGCATCACGGCGGTGGATCCGGTGCATATCTTCGGCTTCGACTTCTCGAAATCGCATGAGATTTTCGGGATAAAGTTCACGCCGGTGTTCATGTACTACTACCTGCTGGTGTTCCTGGTCATCGTGATCGTGTTCGTGTGCCTGCGTCTGCAGACCTCGCGCATCGGCCGCGCCTGGGTCGCCATCCGTGAAGATGAAATCGCCGCCAAGGCCATGGGCATCAACACGCGCAACATGAAGCTGCTGGCATTTGCCATGGGTGCGTCCTTCGGCGGTGCCTCGGGGGCGGTGTTCGGCGCGTTCCAGGGCTTCGTGTCGCCGGAATCGTTCACGCTGTGGGAATCGATCTACGTGCTGGCGATCGTGGTGCTGGGCGGCATGGGCCATATCCCGGGCGTGATCCTGGGCGGCGTGCTGCTGGTGGGCTTCCAGGAACTGCTGCGCGTGGTGGCAGAGCCGATGCAGACCGGCCTGTTCGGCCATGTGATCGTCGATGCCGAAGTGCTGCGCCAGCTGCTGTTCGGCCTGGCCCTGGTCGGCGTCATGCTGTACCGCCCGGCAGGCATCTGGCCGTCGCCGCGCAAGGAAGACCGCCCGGTGGTGCGCCGTGCGGGCAGCGTGGGCCGTTTCTGACCAGGAGGACAACATGAGCAACAACGATTTCCTCCTGTCGGTACAGGGGGTCAACAAGCGTTTCGGCGGCCTGCAGGCCCTGTCGGATGTGGGCCTGCAGATCAAGCCGGGCGAGATCTATGGCCTGATCGGCCCCAACGGTGCCGGCAAGACCACCTTCTTCAATGTGATCACCGGGCTGTACACGCCGGATGCGGGCGAGTTCGTGCTGGGCGGCAAGCCCTACCAGCCGACCGCCGTGCATGAGGTGGCCAAGGCCGGCATTGCGCGCACGTTCCAGAACATCCGGCTGTTCGGCGAGATGACCGCGCTGGAAAACGTGATGGTCGGGCGCCACGTGCGCTCCAAGGCCGGCGTGTTTGGCGCGATCTTCCGCCCGCCCGCGGTGCGCCGCGAGGAAGAGGGCATCGAGGACATGGCGCATGACCTGCTCGACTATGTCGGCATCGGCAAGTACGCAAACTTCACCGCGCGCAATCTCTCGTACGGCCACCAGCGCCGGCTGGAGATCGCCCGCGCGCTGGCGACCGAGCCCAAGCTGCTGGCGCTGGACGAGCCGGCCGCGGGCATGAACGCGACCGAGAAGGTCGAGCTGCGCGGCCTGCTCGACAAGATCAAGAACGACGGCAGGACCATCCTGCTGATCGAGCACGACGTAAAGCTGGTGATGGGGCTGTGCAACCGCCTGACCGTGCTGGACTACGGCAAGGTGATTGCCCAGGGCCTGCCGCACGAGGTGCAGAACAACCCCGCGGTGATCGAGGCCTACCTCGGCACCTCGGCGCACTGATGGCGGGAGGAAAGCAATGACACAGCCAGCAATGAAACAGACAGTACTGAAGATCTCCGGCCTGAAGGTCGCGTACGGCGGCATCCAGGCCGTCAAGGGCATCGACCTGGACATCCAGGACGGCGAACTGGTCACGCTGATCGGCGCCAACGGCGCCGGCAAGACCACGACCATGAAGGCCATCACTGGCCTGCAGGGCTGGGCCGGCGGCGATGTGGAGTACATGGGCAAGTCGATCAAGGGCGTGCCCAGCTACGCGCTGCTCAAGCAAGGGCTGGCGATGGTGCCGGAAGGTCGCGGCGTGTTCGCGCGCATGACTATTACGGAGAACCTGCAGATGGGCGCCTACACGCGCAACGACGAGGCCGGTATCAAGGCCGACGTCGACCGCATGTTCGGCATCTTCCCGCGCCTGAAGGAGCGCGCCAACCAACTGGCGGGCACCATGTCCGGCGGCGAGCAGCAGATGCTGGCAATGGCGCGCGCGCTGATGAGCCAGCCCAGGGTGCTGCTGCTGGACGAGCCGTCGATGGGCCTGTCGCCGATCATGGTCGAGAAGATCTTCGAGGTCGTGCGCGATATCTCTGCGCAGGGCGTGACCGTGCTGCTGGTCGAGCAGAACGCGCGCCTGGCGCTGCAGGCCGCGCACCGCGGCTACGTGATGGAGTCGGGCCTGATCACCATGAGCGGGGACGCCAAGCAGATGCTGGACGATCCCAAGGTGCGGGCCGCTTACCTGGGCGAATAAGCGGCGCAGCGCCAACTCCCACCCCTGCTGCAAGAGGGGTGAGGGAGAGGGCGGGCGCCCGCAGGCGCAAGGCCTTTCCCCTTGCCGCGGGGCCCCGCGCGGGCCGGCTTGGCCGGTGTGTGCGGGTTCTGCGGTGCTGGCCCTCTCCCTCACTCCTCTGCGGCGCTGCTCTGGCTGCAAAGCAAAAAAGCCTCGCGCAATGCGAGGCTTCAGATTGCTGACAAAGGGAAAATGCCAGGCTGTTTGCTCCCCTCTCCCGCTTGCGGGAGAGGGGCTGGGGGAGAGGGCCGGCGCATGGCAAGCACCGTGGCGCCTCACTTCGTGGCAACTCCTGCCCTCTCCCCCGCCCCACTCCCATAAATGGGAGAGGGGCGACAACATTCGCAGCCTTTGACTTTGTCAGCAGCAAAAAGCCTCGCGCAATGCGAGGCTTTTTTGCTTTCTGCGGATGCCGGAAGGATCAGGCCAGCTTCTTCAGCAGCGTGCGCAGCATGCCGATCATCTGGTCGATCTCTTCGCGCGTGACGTTCAGCGCCGGCATGAAGCGCAGCAGGTTGGCGCGCGGCGCGTTCAGCAGCAGGCCCTGCGGCGCCATGTCGCGCGCTTCCTCCACCAGTTGCGGGCCGATGTCCTTGCCCAGCAGCAGCGCGCGCAGCAGGCCCTCGCCACGTTCGCCCTCGAGGCCGAATTCGCCCGACAGCGCCAGCAGCTGCTCCTTCAGGTATTCGCCCGTGGCCTTGACGTTGTCCAGGAAACCCGGCGCGGTCAGCTGCTCGATCACGGCGCTGCCCACCGCGGTCATCAGCGGGTTGCCGTTGTAGGTGCCGCCCTGGTCGCCGGCCTCGAAGCTGGCGACTTCGGCCTTGCACAGCAGCGCCGACAGCGGCACGCCGCCGCCGATGCCCTTGCCCAGCGTCATGATGTCCGGCTCGACGCCCGACAGTTCGTAGGCGAACAGCGTGCCGCAGCGGCCGCAGCCGGCCTGCACTTCATCGACGATAAACAGCAGCTTGTGCTTGTCAGCCAGTGCGCGCAGGCCCTGCATGAACTCGCGCGTGGCGGGGATCACGCCGCCTTCGCCCTGCACCGGCTCCAGCATGATGCCGACGGTCTTGTCGGTGATCAGCTTCTCGACCGAGGCCAGGTCGTTCAGCTCGGCCTTGGGGAAGCCCGGCACCTGCGGCGCGAAGATGGTGTCCCAGCCGGCCTTGCCCGACGCGCTCATGGTGGCGAGCGTGCGGCCATGGAAGCTGTGGTCCATGGTGATGATCTCGTAGGCGCCGTTCTTGTGCTTGCGGCCCCATTTGCGCGCCAGCTTGATCGCGCCTTCGTTGGCCTCGGCGCCGCTGTTGGCGAAGAAGACCTTGTCGAAACAGCTGTTATCGGTCAGCTGCCTGGCCAGGCGCAGCATCGGCTCGTTGTAGAAGGCCGGGCTCGGGTTGATGATTTTCTTCGACTGCTCGACCAGCGCGTCGATCATGCCCTCGTTGGAATGGCCCAGGCAGTTGACCGCCCACCCTTGCACGAAGTCCAGGTATCGCTTGCCGTTGTGGTCCGTCAGCCAGGAGCCCTTGCCCTCGGTGAAGACGAGTTCGGGCCGGTTGGTGATGTACATCAGGGATTGGACGGGAAACTCAGCAAATGCCATGGCGGACTCCAGGGGTCGGCTTTAAACGATGGACGGACGGACGAAGGGACGAAGGGGACAAGCAAAAAGCAGCAAAAAACAAAAAGCCACGGGGGTTGCCCGTGGCTCGTTGACCTGAACAGACGCAGTCTACGGTCAGCCGCGCGGCACCCCAGTGGGGAGCGACGTACGGAAGCTGCGGCGTCGGTTGAAGGTCGTATGCATGCGGGCAAATATAAGGCGCATGTGCCCGGGTGTCAAAACGAATTTTGGCGGACCCGGGCATTGTTGCGCTGACGGAACGGCGTGCCGGCCGGGCTGGTCAAGCAGAAGGTGCTGCCGGCGCGGCCGGGTGCATGTCGGCCTCGGAGGTGAACGAGTCGGCGAAGAACGCGTCTTCGTGCAGCTTGCACTGGCGGGTGAAGTCGCCGCGCGCGGCGTTGATCATCACCGGCGCGCCGCAGGCGTAGACCTCGTGGCCCGACATGTCGGGGTGGTCGGCGATCACGGCCTGGTGGACGAAGCCGGTGCGGCCCTGCCAGTTGTCTTCGGGCAGCGCGTCGGACACCACCGGCACGTACTTGAAGTTGGGCAGGTCGCGCGCCCACTGCTCGGCCAGCGCGTGCATGTACAGGTCCTTGGGCCGGCGGCCGCCCCAGTACAGCGTCATCGGGCGCGTAATGCCGGTGTAGGCGGCGTGCTCGACGATGGCCTTGATCGGCGCGAAGCCGGTGCCGGAAGCCAGCAGGATGATCGGGGCGTCCGATTCCTCGCGCAGGAAGAAGCTGCCCAGCGGGCCTTCGAAGCGCAGGATGTCGCGTTCCTTCATCACGGGCTGGCCTTCCTTGGCGCCGAACACGTAGTCGGTGAAGGCGCCGCCCGGCATATGGCGGATATGCAGTTCGATCGGGCCGTCCTCGTGCGGCGGCGTGGCGATCGAATAGCTGCGGCGCTTGCCGTCGCGCAGCAGGAATTCCACGTACTGGCCCGCCAGGTACTGCATGCGCTCGGTCGCGGGCAACTGCAGCTTGATGGCGATGACGTCGTCGGCCAGGCGCTCCAGCGAGGTCACGCGGCACGGCACCTTCTTGATCGGGATGTCGCCGGCGCCGTGGACTTCGCGGCATTCGATGGTGATGTCGGACGACGCATTGGCGCAGCAGAACAGCGCGCGGCCCTCGGTCTTTTCCTGCGCGGTCAGCGCGGCCGGGGCGTGGTCGCCCTGCACGATGGTGCCTTCCAGCACGCGGCCCTTGCACGAGCCGCAGGCGCCGTTCTTGCAGCCGTAGGGCAGGCCGATGCTGTGGCGCAGGGCCGCGCCGAGGATGGTTTCGTCCGTGGCCACTTCGAACTTGTGGCCACTGGGCATGACGGTTACTTGATAAGCCATAATCGGTCTATGAGCCAAATTCAGTCGATGCTGCAGCCCTCGCGCCTCCCAGTCCTGCCGGTCCCCAGCCGTCGGCTGGGTCGTCCGCGCCTGTTGATCGTCGGGTGCGGGGATGTGGGGACGCGCTGCCTGCGAATCCTGTCGTCGCGCATGCGCGTGTTTGCCGTCACGTCGCAGCCGGCGCGCCGCGCTGAACTGCGCGCCGCCGGGGCGGTGCCGCTGGTGGCGGACCTGGACCGGCCGGTGACGCTGGCGCGGCTGCGGGGGCTGGCCACGCAGGTGCTGGACCTGGCGCCGCCGCCCGGTCAGGGCGAGGGCGATCCGCGTACGCGTGCCTTGCTCGCCGCCTTGCGCCGCAAGGCCTGGCGGCAGCGCGGCACGCCTGGCGGCGAGCCCGCCATTCTACCCGACCGGGGCCTTCGCCGCCCTGCGTTTGTCTATGCCAGCACCTCAGGCGTCTACGGCGATCGGCAGGGCGCGCGGGTGTCGGAATTCCATGCCGTGCGTCCGCAGACGGCGCGCGCGCGCCGCCGCGTGGTCGCCGAGGGCGCCGTGCGCGCCTTTGGCCGCGATGCCGGCTGGCGCACCAGCGTCGTGCGCATCCCGGGCATCTATGCCGCCGAGCGGCTGCCGGTGGCCCGGCTCAAGCGTGGCACGCCTGCGCTGGTGCCGCAGGACGACGTCTATACCAGCCATATCCACGCCGACGATCTCGCCCGGATCATGGTCGCCGCGCTGTTCCGCGGCCGGCCGCAGCGGGTGGTCCATGCCAGCGACGATACCGAGATGCGCATGGCCGATTACTTCGACCTCGTTGCAGACCGCCGCGGCCTGCCACGGCCCCCGCGCATCACGCGGGGACAGGCGCGTGAAGTGATCGAGCCGACGCTGCTGAGCTTCATGAGTGAATCGCGCCGGCTCGACAACCGCCGTCTGAAACGCGAACTGCGCCTGCGGTTGCGTTACCCCACCGTCGCTTCCTTCTTCGACGCCTGACTGCTGCGGCAGCTGCCCCGTGTGACTGGCACGGTGCTTGCACTCCTGGTGCCTCGTCGATTCCTGTCTATACAACAATACTCAAGACGCACCCGCGTAGTGCCGGCGGCACCAACAGTGCGCGGAACATGCGCCGTAGTGGTTGATGAATCCCTGGCCTCATATGCTTTTCCAGGCAACCTTCAGCGCCCGCCCCCCGTGTAACCCCTACGTTGACTTGTATATACAGGCATTGTTTAATGCCCGAAAACGAGCGCGCCACAAGCATGGCCTGCCGTAGACGGACACACCAAAGGAGCGTACCGATGAGGATGGAAAGCCGCATGCAGGGCAGGATTCAAAGCAGGGTTCGTGGCCGCAAGGCAATGCAGGCCGCGCTATTTGCCGCGGCAGTTACCATGGCCGGCGCCGGCTACGCGCAGACCACCAAGGTCACGCTCGGCATGAGCGGCTGGACCGGCTTCGCGCCGCTGACGCTGGCCGACAAGGCCGGCATCTTCAAGAAAAACGGCGTCGAGGTCGACATCAAGATGATTCCGCAGAAGGACCGTCACCTAGCGCTGGCAGCCGGTGCGATCCAGTGCGCGGCAACTACCGTCGAGACCCATGTGGCCTGGAACGCCAACGGCGTGCCGATCACCCAGATCGTGCAGCTCGACAAGTCCTACGGCGCCGACGGCCTGGCCGTGCGCAGCGACGTCAAGAGCTTCGCCGACCTGAAGGGCAAGACCATCGGCGTCGATGCGCCGGGCACCGCGCCGTATTTCGGCCTGGCCTGGATGCTGAAGAAGAACGGCATGTCGCTCAAGGACGTCAAGACCACGACGCTGTCGCCGCAGGCGGCCGCGCAGGCCTTCGTGGCCGGCCAGAACGACGGCGCCATGACCTACGAGCCGTACCTGTCCACCGTCCGCCAGAACCCGGACAAGGGCAAGATCCTGGCGACCACGCTGGACTACCCGATGGTGACCGACACGCTGGGCTGCGCGCCCAAGTGGCTCAAGGAGAACCCCAAGGCGGCGCAGGCGCTGGTCGACAGCTACTTCGAGGCGCTGGAGATGATCCGCAAGGAGCCGGAGAAGTCCAACGAAATCATGGGCGCCGCGGTCAAGCAGACCGCCGAGCAGTTCGCGAAGTCGGCCGCCTACCTGCGCTGGCAGGATCGGGAGGCCAACAAGAAGTTCTTTGCCGGCGAGCTCGCCAGCTTCAGCAAGGAAGCGGCGGGCGTGCTGATGGACATCGGCGTGATCCGCCAGGTGCCCGACGTGACGGCGTTGTATGACGCGCGTTTCCTCAAGTAAGCACAGCAGTCGCAAGGAGGCGTGACGTCATGACGCAAGCCCGAATCGGTTCCCACGCGCCCGCAGCGGCGGTGTCCGCCCCCACGGCGGCGCCGGCGCGCCGGCGCCATCCCTGGCTGGCACCGCTGGTGCCGGTGTCGCCCAATAAGCGCTGGATGCTGGGCCTGTCTTTCTTCGTGCTGTTCTTCGGCGTGTGGGCCGTGGTAACGCTGGGCGGCTTCGTGCCGCGCACGTTCCTGGCCGATCCGCTGACGATGGCCAAAGAGGGCCTGATCCTGTTCACCGAGCACAACTTCATCGGCGACATCGGCATGACGGTGTGGCGCGTGGTCGGCGGCTTCGTGCTGGCGGCGGTGCTGGCAGTGCCGCTGGGCATCTTCATGGGCGCGTACAAGGCAGCCGAGGCGTTCTTCGAGCCCTTCGTCTCGTTCTGCCGCTACCTGCCGGCGTCGGCCTTCATCCCGCTGCTGATCCTGTGGGCCGGCATCGGCGAGACCCAGAAGCTGCTGGTGATCTTCATCGGCTCGTTCTTCCAGATCGTGCTGATGGTGGCGGTGGCGGTCGGCGGCGCGCGCAAGGATCTGGTCGAGGCGGCCTACACGCTGGGTGCCAACAGCGCCGGCATCGTGCGCCGCGTGCTGATCCCGGGCGCCGCGCCGGAAATTGCCGAGATCCTGCGGCTGGTGCTGGGCTGGGCCTGGACCTATGTGATCGTGGCCGAGCTGATCGGCTCGTCGTCGGGCATCGGGCACATGATCACCGACAGCCAGGCGCTGCTCAATACCGGGCAGATCATTTTCGGCATCATCGTGATCGGCTGCATCGGCCTGGTCTCCGACCTTGTCTTCAAGCGCGCCAACCAGCGCCTGTTCCCGTGGAGTTCGATCCAATGAGCGCACTGTCCATCCAGCAGGTCTCGCGTACCTTTTCCAACCCGCGCGGCGGACAGACGCTGGCGTTGCAGCCGGTCGACTTCGAGGTGCGCGACAACGACTTCGTCACCATCCTGGGTCCGTCGGGCTGCGGCAAGTCCACCCTGCTGCGCATCGTGGCCGGGCTGGACACGCCTTCCACCGGCCGTGTGCTGCTCGACGGCCAGCCGGTCTCCGATCCCGGCGCCGACCGCGGCATGGTTTTCCAGTCGTACACGCTGTTCCCCTGGCTGACGATCGAGCAGAACGTGCGCTTCGGGCTGCGCGAGCGCGGCATGAGCGCGGCGGAGCAGAAGGAGCGCAGCGACTTCTTTATCCAGCGCGTGGGGCTGCGCGGCTTCGAGCACCATTACCCGAAGCAGCTGTCGGGCGGCATGCAGCAGCGCACCGCGATCGCGCGGGCGCTGGCCAACGATCCCAAGATCCTGCTGCTCGACGAACCGTTCGGCGCGCTTGACAACCAGACCCGCGTGCTGATGCAGGAGTTATTGCTCGGCATATGGGAAGCGTCGCGCAAGACGGTATTATTCGTGACCCATGATATCGACGAGGCCATTTTCATGGCCAACCGGGTGGCGGTGTTTTCCGCCAGGCCGGGTCGGATCAAGAGCGATATCGCGGTCGATTTCCCGCATCCGCGCCATTACACGATCAAGACCTCTCCGGAGTTTTCCGCGCTCAAGGCGCGGCTGACCGAGGAAATCCGCGCCGAGGCCATTGCCGCGGCCGAGCACTGAAACGCCATGAACCACGCCGTCGGCTCCGCCACCCCTGCTTCCTCTCCCACCGCGCTCTACCAGCAGGTGAAGGAGTACATCGCCCGCCAGATCCAGAGCGGCGCATGGCAGCCGGGCGACCGGGTGCCGTCGGAGCAGGAACTGGTGAACCGCTTCGGCGTCTCGCGCATGACCGTCAACCGGGCCCTGCGCGAACTGTCGGAGCAGGGGCGGGTGGTGCGCGTCGCCGGTGTCGGCACCTTCGTCGCCGAGCACAAGCCGCAGTCCACGCTGCTGTCCGTGGTCAACCTGCAGGACGAGATCCGCATGCGCGGGCATGACTATGCCTGCGACGTGATCCTGGTCGAGCGGGTTTCGGCGTCGATCGAGGTAGCCGCCGCGCTGGAGCTGCATACCGGCGAGTCGGTATTCCATTCGGTCTGCGTGCATCGCGAAGACGGCGTGCCGGTGCAGCTGGAAGACCGCTACGTGAACCCGCGCGTGGCGCCGGACTTCATCGGCCAGGACTTCAGCGCGACCCAGCCCGGCGAATACCTGTTGCGCCACGTGCCCTACGATCAGGTGGAGCACGTGGTCGATGCCATTGCCGCCACGCCGGAGCAGGCCGCGCAACTGGAAATGCCGCCGACGCAACCTTGCCTGATGCTGACCCGCCGCACCTGGACCAACGGCGTGCCGGTGACATTCGTTCGTTGCCTGCATCCGGGCAACCGCTACCGCCTCGGCAGCCGCTTCCGCGCCGACGGCAATCCCGCTTTCGGCTGATTCCCTCGTGGGATCGGCCTCTGGTTCAATTTTTAGCCTAAGCTGTATAGACAGGAACATACAAATGACTGCCAGCCAACACGACCAAGCCTCCCGCCCGCTGCTGACCTTGCAGCCGGGCCAAGTCACCCTGGCCGACCTGCGCCGCATCTACCGCGGCGAAGTGCGCGTGGCCATGGCCGATTCCGCCTGGGCCGGCGTGCGCGCGGCGCAGGCCACCGTGCAGGACATCATCGACGCCGACGCCGTGGTCTACGGCATCAATACGGGCTTCGGCAAGCTGGCGCAGACCCGCATCCCCAACGACAAGCTGGCGCAGCTGCAGCGCAACCTGGTGCTGTCGCACAGCGTCGGTACCGGTCCGGACCTGGCCGAGGATACGGTGCGCCTGATCCTGGCCACCAAGGCGGTCAGCCTGGCGCGCGGCCATTCCGGCGTGCGTCCGGAACTGATCGAGGCATTGCTGGCGCTGGTCAACCATGGCGTGACGCCGTGCATCCCGGCCAAGGGTTCGGTCGGTGCCTCGGGCGACCTGGCGCCGCTGGCGCATATGTCGTGCACGCTGATCGGCGTGGGCGACGTGCTGGTCGACGGCAAGCGCGTGCCGGCCGCCGAAGGCCTGGCCCGTGCCGGCCTGAAGGCGTTCGAACTGGGCCCGAAGGAAGGCCTGGCGCTGCTCAACGGCACGCAGGTGTCGACCGCGCTGGCGCTGGCCGGCCTGTTCGCCGCCGAGGACGCCTTTGCCGCCGGGCTGGTGGCGGGCGCGCTGTCGCTGGAAGCGATCAAGGGCTCGGTCAAGCCGTTCGACGCGCGCATCCATGAAGCCCGCGGCCAGGCCGGCCAGATCGCCGTGGCCGGCGCCGTGCGCGCGATGCTGGATGGCAGCGAGATCGTCGATTCGCACAAGGCCTGCGGCCGCGTGCAGGACCCGTATTCGATCCGCTGCCAGCCGCAGGTGATGGGCGCTTGCCTGGACAACCTGCAGCACGCCGCGCGCATCCTGCAGATCGAGGCCAACGCCGCGTCGGACAACCCGCTGGTGTTCTCCGAGCAGGGCGACGTGGTCTCCGGCGGGAACTTCCACGCCGAGCCGGTAGCCTTCGCCGCCGACATCATCGCGCTGGCGATCGCGGAGATCGGTGCGATTTCCGAGCGCCGGCTGGCGTTGCTGCTTGACACCGGCCTGTCCGGCCTGCCGCCGTTCCTGGTGCGCGATGGCGGCTTGAACTCGGGTTTCATGATCGCGCAGGTGACCGCGGCGGCGCTGGCTTCCGAGAACAAGTCGCTGGCGCATCCGTCCAGCGTGGACAGCCTGCCGACCTCGGCCAACCAGGAGGACCATGTGTCGATGGCCACCTACGGCGCGCGCCGGCTGGGCGATATGGCCGCCAACACCGCGGTGGTGGTCGGCATCGAGGCAATGGCTGCGGCGCAGGGGATTGAATTCCATCGGCCGCTGAAGTCGTCGCCGCTGGTGGAGCAGGAACTGGCACGTATCCGCGCGCGAGTGGATTTTGTGGAAGGCGACCGTTACCTGGCGCCGGATATCGAAGCGATGAAGCAGTGGGTGGTGCAGGGCGATGCGGGCGCGGGGTGGCCTGCTGCCGTTCGGGAGATTTTGCCGACTAACGCTGCCTGAAACGCCGGCCCTCTCCCCCGGCCCCTCTCCCGCAGGCGGGAGAGGGGAGACACCAGACAGTGTTGGAGAGGCCAGCGGTTTGCTCCCCTCTCCCGCGCGCGGGAGAGGGGCGGGGGAGAGGGCCAGTGCTTCCACGTGCCATCTCGTACCAAGTGGCACCAGCCTGAATCGATCGCGCCACCAGCGCCATCCAAAGGAGAACAACACATGAACGCACCCGAATCCCAACCCCTCCAGCGCGGCCAGCGCGAAATCCGCGCCCCGCATGGCACCCAGCTGCACTGCAAGAACTGGCTGATCGAAGCCGCCTACCGCATGATCCAGAACAACCTGGATCCGGATGTGGCCGAGCGACCGCAGGACCTGGTGGTGTACGGCGGCATTGGCAAGGCCGCGCGCAACTGGGAATGCTTCGACGCCATCCTCGACAGTCTGCGCCGCCTGGGCGAAGACGAGTCGCTGCTGGTGCAATCGGGCAAGCCGGTCGGTGTGTTCCGCACGCACCCGGACGCGCCGCGCGTGCTGATCGCCAACTCCAACCTGGTGCCGCACTGGGCCACGTGGGACAAGTTCAACGAACTCGACCGCGCCGGCCTGATGATGTATGGCCAGATGACCGCGGGCTCGTGGATCTACATCGGCACGCAGGGCATCGTGCAGGGCACGTATGAGACCTTTGTCGAAGCCGGCCGCCAGCACTACAACGGCGACCTGTCGGGCAAGTGGATCCTGACCGCGGGCCTCGGCGGCATGGGCGGCGCGCAGCCGCTGGCGGGTGTGCTGGCAGGTGCCTGCGTGCTGGCGATCGAGTGCCAGGAATCGCGCATCGATTTCCGCCTGCGCACGCGCTATCTCGACAAGAAGGCCACCACGCTGGACGAGGCGCTGGCGATGATCGCCGAGGCCACGGCCAAGAAAGAAGCGATCTCGGTCGGCCTGCTCGGCAACGCCGCCGACATCGTGCCGGAGCTTGCCAAGCGCGCGCTGGCCGGCGGCATGCGCCCGCACATCGTCACCGACCAGACCTCGGCGCACGACCTGGTCAACGGCTACCTGCCGCAAGGCTGGACCGTCGATCAATGGGAACATGCGCGCACGTACGATCCCAAGTCGGTGGAAGCGGCCGCGCGCCCATCGATCGTCAAGCACGTGCAGGCCATGCTCGACTTCCAGAAAATGGGCGTGCCGACGGTGGACTATGGCAACAATATCCGTCAGGTTGCGTTCGATGAGGGCGTAAAGAACGCCTTCGATTTCCCGGGTTTCGTGCCAGCCTATATCCGCCCGCTGTTCTGCCGCGGCAAGGGCCCGTTCCGCTGGGTGGCGCTGTCGGGCGATCCCGAGGATATCTACAAGACCGACGCCAAGATGAAGGAGCTGTTCCCCGAGGACAAGCACCTGCACCGCTAGCTCGACATGGCGCACGACCGCATCGCCTTCCAGGGCCTGCCGGCGCGCATCTGCTGGGTAGGCCTGGACGAGCGCCACCGCGCCGGCCTGGCCTTCAACGAGATGGTGAAGTCGGGCGAGCTGAAGGCGCCGGTGGTAATCGGCCGCGACCACCTGGACTGCGGCTCGGTGGCGTCGCCCAACCGCGAGACCGAAGCCATGCGCGACGGCTCGGATGCGGTCTCGGACTGGCCGCTGCTCAATGCGCTGCTGAACACGGCGGGTGGAGCAACGTGGGTCAGCCTGCACCATGGCGGCGGCGTCGGCATGGGCTTCTCACAGCATTCCGGCGTGGTGATCGTGTGCGATGGCACCGATGCCGCCGCCAAGCGCATCGAACGCGTGCTGTGGAACGACCCGGCCACCGGCGTGATGCGCCACGCCGATGCGGGCTACGACATCGCCATCGAATGCGCGCAGGAAAAGGGCCTGAACCTGCCGATGGTGAAGGGCGTATGAGCACGGTGATGTCACAGCACTTCACGCTCGCGGGCATCGACCCGACGCGCTGGAAGAACGGCGGCGGCAACACGCGCGAGATCGCGGTGTGGCCGCCGGGTGCCGGCATGGATGACTTCGTCTGGCGCCTGAGCGTGGCCGATATCGAAGCCGATGGTCCCTTCTCCGCCTTCCCCGGCATCGACCGCCAGATCGTGCTGCTCGACGGCGCCGGTGTGATGCTGCGCGCCGACGATGGCAGCTTCAGCCACAGGCTGGTCCAGCCGGGCGCACCGTTTGCATTCTCGGGCGACACCGGCTTGCAGGCCGCGCTGCTCGATGGCGCCACGCGCGACTTCAACGTGATGACGCGGCGTGGCCGCTGCCGCGCGCGGGTTGATGCGTTCCGCCACGGGTTTGCCCTCAGCACCGGTGCCGATACCGTATGCCTGCTTGCCGTATCCGGCACCTGGCTGGCGCAGGATGCACAGCCGGCCGTCGCGCTGGAAGCGGGGCAGGGCGTGCTGTATCCCGCCGGCGAACCCGCTGGCTGGCAAGCCTTTGCACCGGGCGGCGGCGATGCGCTGTGCCTGTGTGTCACGCTCGAAATGGAGTCCGACCAATGACGCTGCCTTCCGTGCCCAGCGCCGCCAGTGCCGACGGCCTCTGGCACAACTGCCACCTGTTGCCCGATGCCGATCCGGCGCGCGCCATCCGCGATGCCGCGCTCGTCGTCGAACACGGCCGAATCGCCTGGCTCGGCTTTGCCGCCGAATTGCCGCAAGCTTTCCGCGATCTGCCGCGCCACGATGCCAACGGCGCGTGGATCACGCCGGGACTGGTGGATTGCCACACCCACCTGGTCTACGGCGGCCAGCGCGCCGACGAGTTCGCGATGCGGCTGGCCGGTGCCGGTTATGAGGAAATCGCGCGCGCCGGCGGGGGCATCGTCTCGACCGTACGCGCCACCCGCGGTGCCGACGAAGACACGCTGTTCGCGCAGGCCGCCGCGCGGCTGCAGCCGCTGCTGGCCGAAGGCGTGACCGCCATCGAGATCAAGTCCGGCTACGGACTCAGCCTGGAAGCCGAGCGCAAGCAACTGCGCGTGGCACGCCGGCTGGGCGAGCAGTTCGGCGTGTCGGTGCACACCACCTTCCTCGGCGCGCACGCGCTGCCGCCCGAGTATGCGGGCCGCGCCGACGATTACATCGACCTCGTGTGCAACACCATGCTGCCGGCGCTGGCCGAAGAGGGGCTGGTCGACGCCGTCGATGCCTTCTGTGAATCGATCGGCTTCTCGATCGCGCAGACCGAACGCGTCTTCGATGCCGCCGCGCGCCACGGCCTGCGCGTCAAGCTGCACGCCGAGCAGCTCAGCAATCTCGGCGGCGCGGCGCTGGCCGCACGCCATCGCGCGCTGTCGGCGGACCATCTCGAACATCTCGACGATGCAGGCGTCGCCGCGATGGCAGAAGCCGGCACGGTCGCGGTGCTGCTGCCCGGCGCCTACTATTTCCTGCGCGACACCAACCTGCCGCCGATCGCGCTGTTGCGCCAATACGGCGTGCCGATGGCGATCTCGACCGACCACAACCCCGGCACGTCGCCGGTGACGTCGTTGCTGCTGATGATGAATATGGCCTGCACGCTGTTCCGCCTGACGGTGCCTGAAGCGCTGGCCGGCGTGACCCTGCATGCGGCACGCGCGCTGGGCGCAGCGGACCGGCACGGCAAGCTGGAAGCGGGACGTGGGGCCGACTTCGTGCTGTGGCGCGTCGATTCGCCGGCGGAGCTGGCGTATTGGTTTGGCCGCAATCCCGCTGCCACGGTTGTGCGGCAAGGGCGAATCTATCCAGCGCAGGGAGGCGTATCGGCATGAGCGCTTCACAGCTGTTCGCAGACTGGGCCCTGCTGCCCGAAGGCTGGGCGCGCGATGTGCTGCTTGCCTGGGACGGGCAGGGCCGCCTTGCCACCGTGCAAGCGGATGCCGCCGCAAGCGCCGACGTACCGCGTGCCGCGGGGCCGGTGCTGCCGGGCATGCCCAACCTGCACTCACACGCATTCCAGCGTGGCTTTGCCGGCCTGACCGAATACCGCAGCCGCCCGCAGGGCGACAATCCCGCCGGCGCCGATTCGTTCTGGAGCTGGCGCACGCTGATGTACCGCTTCGCGCAGCGGATCTCGCCCGACACGCTGGAAGCCATCGCCACCCAGCTCTATATCGAGATGCTGCGCGCGGGCTATACCAGCGTGTGCGAGTTCCACTACGTCCACCACGATGCCAACGGCAAGCCCTACGCCGACGCCGCCGAGATGTCGCTGCGGCTGCTGCGCGCGGCGCAGCGCACCGGCATCGGCATGACGTTGCTGCCGGTGCTGTACCAGACCGCCGGCTTCGGCGGCAAGCCGCCGCTGTCCGGGCAGCGCCGTTTCCTGCATGACACCGACGCCATGCTGCGGCTGCTGGAGCGGCTGTCGCCCGTGTGTGCACAAGCCGGCGCGCGTCTCGGTCTGGCGCCGCATTCGCTGCGCGCGGTGCCCGAAGACAGCCTGCTGCATGCGCTGTCGGGGCTGCAGGCGATCGACGCGCAGGCGCCGGTCCATATCCATATCGCCGAGCAGCAGCGCGAAGTCGACGACTGCATCGCCTGGTCCGGCACGCGCCCGGTGACGTGGCTGTTCGATCATGTCGACGTCGACGCGCGCTGGTGCCTGGTGCACGCCACGCACATGGACTGGGACGAGCGCCGGCGCCTCGCGCATAGCGGCGCCGTGGCCGGCATCTGCGCGACCACCGAAGCGAACCTCGGTGACGGTGTGTTCGAGGCGGCGCCCTACCTCGCGCAGCACGGCGCGTGGGGCATCGGCTCGGACAGCCATGCCAGCGTCAGCGTGGCCGAGGAACTGCGCCTGTTCGAGTACGGCCAGCGGCTCGGCCTGCAGCAGCGCAACGTGCTGGCCTCGGATACTTACCTGCAAGTGGCCGATCGCCTCTATCTCGAAGCGGTGGCGGGCGGCGCACGCGCCAGTGGTCGCGACGTGGCCGGGCTGGCGCCTGGCCAGCAGGCGGACTTCGTGGTGCTGGACGGCGCGCACCCGACGCTGGCCGGCCTCGACGGCGCGCAGGCGCTGGCCACCCACGTGTTCGCGAACCACGGTCATGAGACACTAGCGGAGGTCCGCACCGCCGGCCGCAGCCGCGTGCAGCATGGCGCGCATGCGCTGCAGGCCGAAGCCGCGCGGCGATTCATCGCCGCCCGCGCCAGCCTGCTGGCCGACTGATACGCGACCAAATTCGCGACCAAATTCGCGACCAAATTTGCGACAAATCCGGGTACCGCCCAACGCATTGCAAAGAACATGTCCTTCTCCACCGATACCCCCGCCTTCACCCTGCATCGCGGCACGCGCCCGCTGCTGGTATCGATGCCGCACGTCGGCACGCACCTGCCGGCTTCGGTTTCGCAGCGCCTCACTGCCGAGGCGCGCACCGTGCCCGACACCGACTGGCACCTGGAACGTCTCTACGGCTTTGCCCGCGAACTTGGCGCGTCGGTGCTGGTTGCCACGCATTCGCGCTACGTGGTCGACCTGAACCGCCCGCCCGACAATGCCAACCTGTATCCCGGCCAGGACACCACCGGCCTGTGCCCGGTCGACACCTTCGACAAGACGGCTCTTTACGCCGATGGCAGCAACGGCCCTGACGACGCGGAAATCGCCGCGCGCCGTGACGCGATCTGGCGTCCGTACCATGCGGCGCTGGCGGCGGAACTGGCGCGCCTGAAGGCTGGGCACGGCACCGTCGCGCTGTGGGATGCGCATTCGATCCGCTCGGTGCTGCCGCGCTTCTTCGAAGGCAAGCTGCCGGATTTCAACCTCGGTACGGCCAATGGCGAGAGCTGCGACGCGGGGCTGGCGAACCAGCTGCTCGAGCAGGCCGGTGCGGTCCCCGGCCATACCGCGGTGCTTAACGGGCGCTTCAAGGGCGGCTATATCACGCGGCAGTACGGCAAGCCGCGGGATGGCGTGCATGCGGTGCAGCTTGAGCTGTCGCAATGTGCCTATATGAGCGAGACGTATCCGTTTGCCTATGACGAGGCGCGGTCGGCGGGGCTGCAGCCGGCGCTGCAAGGCATGCTGGCCACGGTGCTCGCGTTCGTCGAATCGCGGTAAGGGGCCAGGCGGGGCGCGGCAACGCATAAAAAAGGCCCGACATCATGCCGGGCCTCAGCGCACGCCAACGAAGGCTTACTTCTTCACGACGTTCTTGTTCGCCTTGCTCCCCGTCGCTGCGTTGTACTTCTCCACATACTCTTCGAACAGCTTGCGGATCGCGCGGCCGATCTTGGCGTAGTCGGCTTCATTGAGGTTGGCCAGCGAGACCCGGCCAGACGGATGCCGCGTACCGAACCCGCGGCCCGGCAGCAACACCACGCCGGCCTCGTCGGCCAGCTCGAACAGCAGTTCGTTGGGCTCGACCGCCTCCATCACCCATTTGACGAACTCCGGCCCGATCGCCTTGCCGCCGAGCTGTTCGATATCGAGCAGCGTGTAGTAGTCGACCGCGTTCGGGTCATCGCTTTCCGGTGCAATGCCGATCTCCCGGTACAGCGCGGCCTTGCGGCTGCGGATCAGCCGCTTCATCGCGTTCTTGTAGTTGTCCGGCGTGTCCATCAGCGAGAACAGCGAGAACAGCACCATCTGCACCTGCTGCGGTGTCGACAGGCCAGCCGTGTGGTTCAGCGCCACAGTGCGGCTGTCGGCGACCAGGCGGTCGATGAACTTGAGCTTCTCCGGCTCGGTGGTGATCGAACTGTAGCGTGTGTTCAGCTGATCGCGCTGCGCCTGCGGCAGCCTGGCGATCTGCTGGTCGAAGATGTTGTCGCGGTGCGTGGCGATCACGCCCAGGCGCCAGCCGGTCGCGCCGAAATACTTGGAGAACGAATACACCAGGATGGTGTTCTTCGGGCACATCGCGAACAGCGAGACAAAGTTGTCGGCAAAGGTGCCGTAGACGTCGTCGGTCAGGATGATCAGGTCGGGGCGCTCTTCGATGATCGAGGCCAGGTATTCCAGGCTTTCGTCGCTCATGCGCACCGACGGCGGATTGCTCGGGTTGACCAGGAAGAAGGCCTTGACCTTGGGGTCGCGCAGCTTGTCCAGTTCCTTGTTCGAGTATTGCCAGCGCGATTCGGGATCGGCGTCGACGGACAGCTCTACCAGCTGGTAGTCGTTCAGCTCGGGGATCTCGATATACGGCGTGAAGATCGGCATGCCCAGCGCGATGGTGTCGCCGGCCTTGAGCAGGTGGTTTTCGCGGATGGTGTTGAACAGGTACGTCATCGCCGCGGTGCCGCCCTCGACCGCGAACAGGTCGAACTCGCCGATGAATGGATGGTTGCCGATCATCTCCTTGCGGATGTACTGGCCGACGATGGTCTCGGACAGCTTCAGCATGCGGTCCGGCACCGGATAGTTGCAGGCGAGGATGCCTTCGCACATTTCGTAGAGGAAGTCGCCGGCGTTCAGGCCGAGCTGGTCGCGCACGTATGACACTGCGCCGGCCAGGAAATTCACGCCCGGGGTGTCGGCGAACTCGCGCGCGAACAGGTCGAAGCGCTCCTCGATACCGTCGCGGCGCGGAAAGCCGCCGACGCCTTCGGGCATGTACGAGAATGAACGCTCGGACTCACGCATCGCGAACAGGCCAAGTTGCCAGAAGCCGTGGCGCGGCACGGTCGCCAGGAAGTTGGGATTGCCGCGGCCGGCGTTGAGCATCAGGCGTTCGGCGTCGCTGCTGGCAAGCTTGATCAGCTCGTCCTTCAGCTCGAACGGGGAGAGGCTGGCCAGCTTGGAAATATCGACTTTGCTCATGGCTTGCTCCTGTGTAGACGCTTGTCGGGTTGGGCTGGCGGGCCGGGGTATCAGGTGGCGGCCCGCGCAGCGTGAAAAGTCAGGGAACGGCTAGACGAGGCCCACCACCAGCGGTCCCAGCAGGGTCAGCAGCACGTTGGCGAGGGCGTAGGTGATGGCGAAGGGCACGGTCGGCACCGGGCTCTCCGCCTTGTCGAGGATGCCGCCGAAGGCCGGGTTGGCACTGCGCGACCCGGCCAGCGCGCCAGCCAGCAGCGCGGCGTTGTCGTACCTGAGCACGTAGCGGCCGAACAGCATCGTCAGGAACAGCGGCAGCAGCGTCACCACCGCGCCCAGGATGAAGATGGTCAGCCCGCTCTGGCGCAGCGTGGACACGGCCTGCAAGCCGGAGTTGATGCCGACGATGGCGACGAACGCGGCCAGGCCGAAGTCCTTCAGCAACTGGCACGCCGCGGTCGGCATGGCGCCGAACATCTTGTGCTTGGACCGCGCCCAGCCGAACACCAGGCCCGACAGCAGCGCGCCGCCGCCCGCGCCCAGCGTGAGCGGGATCGAGCCGATGCGCCAGACCAGCAGGCCGATCAGCAGGCCCACCAGCACGCCGGCGCCGAAGTAGACAAAGTCCGTCTTCTCGCTGGGCACCAGCTCGTAGCCGGCCATCTCGGCGGCGCGCTTGGTGTCGGCAGGGGTGCCATACAGCGTGATGATGTCGCCATGCTGCAGCTTCAGTTCGGGCAGCAGCGGCAGCGGGTGGTCATAGCGCTCGATGCGCTCGATATAGACGCCGTGGCGCATGTCGCGCCCGACCATGTCGACGATCTCGGCCACGGTCTTGTTGTTCATGCCCTTGGCGGTGAACACCACGTTGCGCGACTGCATGACCACGCCCATGCCCTCGGCGTCGGCCACTTCCTCCCCGATCTGCGCCGCCGCCGGCACCATCGCGTCGCGGCGGCCGACCAGCAGCACCAGGTCATCGTGCTGCAGCACCAGGTCCTGCGTGACTTCGATCTGCTTGCCGCCGCGCTGCACCCGTTCCACCGTCACCAGGTCCTCGCCGCCGATCTCCACTTGCGAGACGGTCTTGCCGCTGGCGTCGTTCACTCGGAACAGCCGGCCCACCAGGCGCGGCAGCGCACCACGCTGGCCGGGGCCGAACTGCGGCAGGCCGCCGTGCAGCTGCGCCTCGACCTTCTTGGCGTCGGTCTTCAGGTCCGACTTCATGAAGCGCGGCAGGATGTTCACGCAGACAATGATCGCGCCCAGCGAGCCGAACACGTAGGTCACGGCGTAGCCGATCGCCACGTTGGCCTGCAGCGTCTTGACCTGGTCGGGCGGCAGGCCCAGCTTGGTGATGGCGTCGCCCGCCGTGCCGATGATGGCCGACTGCGTCATGCCGCCGGCGGCCAGCCCCGCGGCCAGGCCCTTGTCGAGATGGAACAGCTTGGCCAGCACCACCACCGTGACCAGGCCGCACACTGCCATGAAGACCGCCATCGCGATCTCGCGCAGCGAGCTGCGGTTCAGCGAGTTGAAAAACTGCGGGCCGCTTTCATAGCCGACCGCGTAGATAAAGACCGCGAACATCACGGCCTTGACGCCGTTGTCGATCTCGACGCCGAACTGGCTGATCACCACCGCGGCGAGCAGCGAGCCCGCCACGCCGCCGAGCTGGAAGCGCCCGAAGGTAATCTTGCCGATGGCGTAGCCGACCGCCAATGAAAGGAAGAGCGCCGATTCGGGCGACTTCTGGAAGATGTCATGCAACCATTCCATCGAAGGCTCCTGAAGCGAGTGATGCGGGTTGGGAGAGGCGTTGCATCGTCTTGGGGTGGTGGTGGGTAATCGGTGTGTGCGCCGGCATCGTGCTAGCGCGCCAGCGCGCCTGCCATTGCCACCGCTATGGGGCCCAGCAGCGGCAGCAGCACGTTGGAAATGGCATAGGTGATGGTGTAGCCGATCACGGGCGTGCCGTTGCCGGCGGTGTTGGTGAGCGCCATGATGGTCGGCGTGCTGCAATGCTGGCCGGCAACCGCGCCGAGCAGGATCGGGGTTTCCAGCTTGAGCCACCAGTGGCCGATCGCAAGCGAGATCGCCGCGGGCACCACCGAGACCAGGATGCCGGCCACCGGCAGGATCAATCCGTATTCGCGCACCAGCGTGACCGCGTCCGGCCCGGCCGACAGGCCCACCGCGGCAATGAACGTGGCCAGCCCGAAGTCCTTGAGGATCTCCGCCGCCGGCGACGGCAGCGAGCCCACCACCGGGGCGCGTGCGCGCAGCCAGCCGAAGGCCAGTCCCGATACCAGGCAACCGCCGCCGGTGCCCAGGGTCAGGTCGGCCTGGCCCACCTTCACGCTGAGCGCGCCGAGCAGCATGCCCAGCAGCACGCCGACGCCGAGGAACACGAAATCGGTCTTGACCGTCGGCGTGACCAGGTAGCCAAGCTCCGGCACCACGCGCTGCACGGCTTCCTGCGGGCCGCTCAGCGTCAGCACGTCGCCTCGGCGCAGCACGGTGCTGGCAAGCGTTGGAATGCGATGCTCCATGCGCGTGATGCGCTGGATGTAGACGCCGCGCGCCAGCCCTACGTCGGCCACCTGGCGCAGCCGCGCCAGCGACAGGCCCGCGACTTCCTTGCGGGTGAGCAGCACGTCCTGCTCGGCCTGCACGGCATCCATGCCGGGTTCCTCGGGCAGCTCGGTGCCGACGTTGCGCGCGAAGTCGACCATCGCGTCGCGCCGGCCCACGGCCAGGATCACATCGCCGTCGCGCAGGATTTCGTCCGGCGCCGGGCGGAAGGTGTCGCCACCGCGGCGGATGCGGCGGATGGTGACGCCAAGCTGCACGGTCCGCTCGGCATCGATGACGGTCTTGCCCGCGATCCGTTCGACCCGCAGCAGGCGGCCCACCAGCAGCGGCAGCGCGCTCCGCTGGGCGTCGCCCATATCGTTCTCGCCGCCAAGCTTTTGCCACAGCTGCGCGGCGGATTCGCGCAGGTTCACCCGCAGCAGCCATGGCGCGAGCTGGCTGGTGAACAGCACGATCGACACCAGCCCAAACAGGTAGGTCACGCTGTACGCGGTGACGATATTGGTCTGCAGCACGCGCACCTGCTCGGCCGGGATGCCGAGCCGCGCGATCGCTTCGGAAGCGGTGCCGATTACCGCCGATTCGGTGGCGGCACCGGCCAGCAATCCTGCCGCCGTGCCCTGGTCCAGCCGCAGCAGCGGAACGGCGATGGCCAGCAGCGCCAGCAGCACGAACACTTCCACCAGCGACAGCAGGCCGATGCGCCATTCGCGCCCGACATTGGCAAAGAACTGCGGACCGCCGGTGAAACCCAGCGCAAAGATGAACACGGCAAAGGCCACGTTCTTGACATCGTCGTCGAGCTTCACGCCGGACTGCCCGATCACCAGCGCGGCGATCAGCGTCCCGCAGATGCCGCCAAGCTGGAACGGGCCGAAGCGAATCGCACCGATCGCATGGCCAACCGCCAGCGCAAGGAACAGTGCGATTTCTGGCTGCCCTGCAAGCAGGGCGGAGAGCATTTCCATGGCGCGGCGGCGTGTCCTCGGGGCGGGAAAGACAATGACTGCGATGCCACACCGACCGGCAAATGCAGCGTGAGGCATTATCCCCGCCGGTTTCGGGCCGGCATATTGAAAGCTTTTTTGACTGAATTAAACGCTGTCAACATTCCGCGCGCGGGAATGCGCAGGGCATTGCGCATGACGCGCGCAATGTCTGCAAGGAGGAACGCAGGGAGCGGCCGCGCCCCCCGAACGGGGGGCGGCGCAAGAGAATGCGGCGCGCTCAGCGCCCGCCGGCCAGGCGATCTTCGATATGCTTGGCGCGTTCCAATGAACCGGGGTGCGTGCTGAGCATGCTCGACTGGCCGCCGTCGAGCTGGGACATCTTGCGGAACGCCGACGCCAGTGCCTGCCGGTTGGCGCCGTTCTTGGTCAGCAGGTTGAAGGAGTAGTCGTCCGCAGCGGTTTCCTGGCGCTGCGAGAACTGCGCATTGACGAAAGTCTCGGCAAGCGCCCCGATCTGCGACGACGACAGCGCCGTCAGCGAAGCGATGCCGGTCGACCCCAGCAGGCCGCGCGCGGCCGCGGTGGTATAGGCCACCTGCATCGCCGCCTTGGTGTGTCCCAGCGCCACATGGCCGATCTCATGGCCGACCACGCCGCGCACTTCGTCGTCGGTGAGGAAGTCCATCAGTCCGCTGTAGACGCGCACGCAGCCATTGGCCATGGCCCACGCGTTGATGTCCTTGGTCACGTAGACCTTGGCATTGAGCGGCAGCCCGGTATTGCCCAGCCCGCTCATCACGTTCGCGAGCCGCTTGGCGTAGGTGCTGTCGGGCGGCGCAATCGAGTTCTTCTGGTCCATTTCCGCGCACGACTGGTCGGACAGCGTCTTGACGTTGGTGTCCGACAGCGTGGCCGCGGTGAACAGGCTGCCGCCGGCCTGGGTCAGGTTTTCCATATTGGCGCCGGCGCAGCCGGCCAGCAGGGTGGCGCAGGCGAGGGTGAAAACTGGGAGGATGGACTGCTTCATGGTGAACTCCGCTGACATTGGCACTGCCATAGGATAGGAATCCGCTCGGTCATCTGCCAGTGGGCGGCGTCCGACACGGCTGGCGTGGAAGGTGGCTTGCCGCCGGCTGGTCCTGCCAACGGGGGAGCGAAGATAGCGCTTGGCACTAGCTCTTTGTATATACAATAAACCTTGCATCTTCCAAGGAATGTATATACAATCTGCTATGGAAATCAGCTATGACGCTGCCAAGAACGCGCGGAATGTCGCCGAACGCGGATTGTCGTTCGATCAGGTCAGGGACTTTGATTTCCACAGCGCGCGAATCGCGATCGACGAGCGCCGGGATTACGGCGAGCCTCGATATGTCGCCGTTGGCTATCTCGGCGAACGCTTGCACGTGCTGTGCTTCACTGAAACCAGCACAGGGATTCGCGTCATCAGCTTTCGCAAAGCCAATCAACGAGAGGTATACAGCTATGGCAAGACGCGCCCCACTGATTGACGCTGGCGGGGAAGTCCGTGAGCTGACCAGTGACGATCTTGAGCAGTTCCGGCCAGCCACAGAAGCGCTTCCCGAATCACTGCGAACCAAGCTCGGTGTGCGGGGCCCGCAGAAGGCGCCGACCAAGGTCGCGCTGTCGCTGCGTGTGTCCCCTGAAGTTATTGAAGCGTTTCGCGCCACGGGAAGAGGCTGGCAGACGCGTATGGATGCTGCGCTGATCGACTGGCTGAAGACGCACCGGCCAGAAGAATTGATGGTGTGAACGGGCGATGCAAGCAGGAGCCAGCGAGAAATGCCGCGCGCTGGAACTGGCCTGCGGCAGGCAAACGGAAATCTGGTGCCCGGGGTCGGACTCGAACCGACACGCCTTGCGGCGGGGGATTTTGAGTCCCCTGCGTCTACCTGTTTCACCACCCGGGCAGGTGTGACGGCATCGGAACCGATGCCGGGCTGAGCCGGCGATTATGCCGCAATTCCCCGCGACCGACAACCGGCCGCCATGGCGAGGGTAGTGGTCCGGATAACTGGTGCATGGCGATTGCGGTTAGCATCGCCGTCACCGCGCACCACGGAGGCCGCGGCAACCCGCCCACAGTCCGCATCCACCGACCGCCATGACCGACCAAGCGACGCTGGCGAGCCTCGCCAGCCTGCCCTCGCAGGATCCCGGCTTTTACGACCGCGAATACAACAACCGCGCCAACGTGCCGGACAACCCGGCGCATATGGCGCGCTGGGGCGAATGGTCGGCGCGGGTACGCGAGCGCGGTGGTTTTATCGCGGACCTGAGCTATGCCGATGCAGGTTCGCGGCATCCGCAGGATGAAACGCTGGACTATTTCCCGGCGCGAGCGGATGGCGGGGCAGCGCCGCCGCTGCTGGTGTTCGTCCACGGCGGCTACTACCGCGCGCTGGACAAGCGCGACCACAGTTTCGTCGCCAGCGTGCTGCCGGCGCTGGGGGTTTCAGTGGCGGTGGTCAACTATTCGCTGGTGCCGTCGGTGACGGTGCCCGACATCGTGCGGCAGGTGCTTCGCAGCGTGGCGTGGCTGTACCGGCAGTCCGTCGAGCTGGGGCATGACCCGCAGCGGCTGTTCGCCGCCGGGCATTCCGTCGGCGGCCACCTGGTGGCGATGCTGATGGCGGCGCGCTGGCCGCAGTTGGCGCAAGACCTGCCCGCGGACCTGGTCAGGGGCGGGCTGTCGGTCAGCGGGCTGTACGACATGGAGCCGCTGCGCCGCGCGGCGTTCCTGCAATGCGACCTGCGGCTGTCGGAAGACGATGTGGCACGGTTGTCGCCGGCGTATATGACGCCAGCCACCGCCGCGCCGCTGTCGCTCGCGGTGGGCGAGCTGGAAGCGGCCGAATACCACCGCCAGCATGCGCTGATGCGGGCGGCGTGGCGCGTCAATGTGGGCAATCCGGCAGCGAGCGATCTCGTGCTGCCGGGCTGCCATCACTTCAACGTGCTCGATGGCTTCCATGATGCTGACAGCGCGCTGGTGCGCGCGGCCCTGCGCCTGATGCGCAACTGAGCGTCGGGCTCAATCCTCCAGCACGCGCAGCAGCGACGAAGTATCGTCCTTGCCCCAGCCGTTGGCCATCAGCGTGCGCAACTGCGCCGAGGTGGCCTGCATGGCCGGCAGGTCCAGGCCGATTTCTTCGGCGATATCGCGCGCCAGCCCGAAGTCCTTGTCGTGCAGCCGCGCCTCGATGCCGGCCGCGAAATTGCGCGACACCATCTTGGGACCCATCAGGTCGAGCATGCGGCTGCCCGCCATGCCCGTCGACATCGCCTGCAGCACGCGGCCGGTATCGACGTTCTGCGCCGAGGCAAAGCGCATGGCTTCGGCGATGCCTTCGATATTGACCACCTGCGCGATCTGGTTGCACAGCTTGGCGACCTGGCCGGCGCCGTTGTCGCCGATATGCGTGATGGTCGTGCCCAGCAGCTCCAGCAGCGGCAGCACGCGCTCCAGCACTTCGAGCTTGCCACCGACCATGATGGTCAGCTTGCCGGACGCGGCAGCCGTGGTGCCGCCCGAGACCGGGCAGTCGAGCGCCTCGACGCCGCGCGCGGCCAGTGCCGCTGCGATCTCGCGCGTAACCACCGGCGAGATGGTGCTGTGGTCGACGCACACCGTGCCGGGTGCCGCGCCGTGGATCGCGCCTTGCTCGCCCAGCAGCACTTCGCGCACGTCGTCGGACGAGGTCACGTTGGTGAACACGACGCTGGCGCCGCGCGCGGCCTCGGCGGGCGTGAAGAACGGCTCCGCACCCAAGGCGCGCGCGGCCTCGGCGGCTTCGGGGCGGCGCACAAAGGCGCGCACGGTGTGTCCGGCGGCCAGCAGGTGGCGGACCATGTGCGAGCCCATGGCGCCCAGGCCGATGAAGGCGACAGTGACGGAAGGGGTGGAAGTGGTGGTCATGCGATGCTTCCTTTCAGAATGCCGGATTCGGCGGGCGACGGTTACTTGTCGCCCGCATAGGCGAACTTGCCGTTGCGGATCACCCCCATCACGCGCGAACGCTGGTCGAAGCCCTGGTGGTCCTTCGCGTTCAGGTTCAGCACGCCGTTGGGGATGGTGAGATTGGTGGTGGATTCCAGCGCGTCGCGCATGGCGGCGCGGAATTCGCGCGTGCCGGGCTGGGCGCCGGTCTTGAGCGCGCGGCGCGCGGCATCGTCCAGCAGCAGCCACGCGCCCCAGGCGTCGCCGGCGAACTGCGTCACGCTGTCGGCGCCGTACTTGCCCTCGTAGCGGTTGACGAAGTCCAGTGCGACTTTGCGCACGGGGTGGTTTTCGGGCAGCTGGCGCGCGACCACGACCGGGCCGGTGGGGAACAGCGTGCCTTCGACATCCTTGCCGCCCATGCGCAGGAATTCCCAGGTGGCGATGCCGTGGGTCTGGTAGACCTTGCCCTTGTAGCCGCGCTCGCCCAGCGTCTTCTGCGGCAGCACCGAGGGCGTGCCGGCGCCGGCGATCAGCACGGCGTCGGGGTTGGCGGCCATCAGCTTGAGTACCTGGCCGGTCACCGAGGTGTCGTTGCGCGAGAAGCGTTCGTTGGCCACAACCTTGATCTTGCGCACTTCGGCCAGCTTCGAGAACTCGCGCCACCAGCTTTCGCCATAGGCATCGGCAAAGCCGATGAAGCCGACGGTCCTGATGCCATGGTTGCTCATGTACTCGGTCAGCACCGTCGCCATGTGCGAGTCGTTCTGCGGCATCTTGAAGGCCCAGCGGCGCTTGGCGTCGGTCTGCGGCTCGACGATCGACGCCGAGGCGGCCAGGGCCACCATCGGCGTCTCGCCTTCGGACACGGCGTCGAGCGCGGCCAGGGCGGTCGGCGTGATGTTCGGGCCGACGATCACGTCGACCTTTTCCTCGGAAATCAGCTTGCGCACGTTGCGCACCGCCGCGGCCGGGTCGGAGCCGTCGTCCAGGATCACGTAATGCGCCTTCTGGCCGCCCAGCGTCTGCGGCCACATCAGCACGGTGTTCTTGGAGGGGATGCCGATCGAGGCCGCCGGCCCGGTGGTGGACACGTCGATGCCGACGCGGATATCCGCCAGCGCGGCGGCGCTGGCGCAGAGCAGGGTGGCAAGCAGGGACGCGACTCGGGCGGTGGGCAGCAGGCGGGGCAACTTCGGCATCTTGTCTCCTCCAGTCTTATTTGTGACGGGAAGGATAGCCGAACTCCGCCTGCAAGGGCACGCGCGTCAGCGCACGCCCAGGCGCCAGAGCGAGGTCACCTCGGCCGACCGCGCCGCATGCAGCGGATCGGTGGGGTCGGCGGCGCGCGGATGGCGCGGACGGATATCGGAGCGGCCCAGCACCTTCAGCCCGGCGGCCTCGATCCAGCCTTCCAGCTGCGCGCGCGGGCGCAGGCCCAGGTGCTCCGCCAGGTCGGATAGCAGCAACCAGCCTTCGCCGCCGGGTTCCAGATGCGCGGCCAGCCCATTGAGAAAGCCGCGCAGCATGGCGCTGTCCGGGTCGTAGACGGCACGCTCGACCGGCGAGCTGGGCCGGGCCGGCACCCACGGCGGGTTGCACACCACCAGCGGCGCGCGGCCTTCCGGGAACAGGTCGGCCTGCACGATCTCGACGGGGCCGGCGTAGCCCAGTTGGTCAATGTTCTCGCGTGCGCAGGCGAGCGCACGCGGGTCCTGGTCGGTGGCGACGATGCGTTGCACGCCGCGCCGGGCCAGCACCGCGGCCAGCACGCCGGTGCCGGTGCCGATGTCGAAGGCCAGCGACTTGGACGGCAGCGGCTCGGCGGCGACCAGGTCGACATACTCGCCCCGCACCGGCGAGAACACGCCGTACCAGGGATGGATGCGGTCTTCCAGTGCCGGGATCTCCACGCCTTTCTTGCGCCATTCATAGGCGCCGATCATGCCCAGCAGCTCGCGCAGCGACGCCACATAAGGCTCGCCCGCCGGGCCGTAGACCTGCTCGCAGGCTTCGCGCACATCGGGCGCGCGGCGCAGCGGCACGCTGTGGTCGGCCTCGAACGGCAGCAGCAGCATGCCCAGCGTGCGGGCGCGCTGCGACTGCGCCAGCCGGTGCAGGTGGAAGGCCTCGGTGGCGGAGCCGGGCGCGCCCTTGGCCCCCTTGGCTTTCTGGCCCGGCCGGCTGGCCTTCCTGGGCTTGCGCTCGATGCGCCGCGCCATGGCATTGAGCAGCTGGCGCGCGTTCTGGAAGTCGCCGCGCCACAGCAGGGCAGTGCCTTCGCAGGCGAGCCGGTAGGCGGTGTCGGCGCTGGTGGTGTCGTCGGCGACCACCACGCGGCGCGGCGGCGGGTTGTCGGCCTCGGAGCGCCAGGCGGCGCTGCGCTCGGTGCCGTCCTCGGTCCAGTGGATGCGGGGCAGTTCGCTGGTGGCTTCGCTCATGGGTTTGCTCACAGCGCCTCCGGCCGGCGCGGCGTGACGGATCGGGAATGCATGTTGGGTTTTGCTTCTTATATAGATAGAGAGGCGGCGGGCTGCCGCGCTCAGAGTTCGTAGGCTTCGTGTTCGCCCGACATGGCCTGTTCGACCAGCTTGCGGTTCAGCGTCGGCGAGAACAGCTCAATGAAGGTGTAGACAAAGCTGCGCAGGTAGGCGCCCTGCTTGACCGCCAGGTGCGTCACGTTGCTGCCGAAGAGGTGCCCGGCCGGGATGCCGCGCAGGTTGCGGTCGCGCTCGGCATCATAGGCCACGCCGGCGACGATGCCCACGCCCAGGCCGATCTCCACGTAGGTCTTGATCACGTCGGCGTCAATCGCCTCGAGCACGATGTCCGGCTTCAGGTGGCGCAGCTCGAAGGCCTTGTCGATCTTGGGCCGGCCGGCAAAGTTGGGGTCGTAGGTGATCAGCGGATAGGCCATCAGGTCTTCCAGCGCCAGATGCTTCTTGTCCAGCAGCGGATGGTCGGGTGGCGTAATCACCATATGCGTCCACTGGTAACCCGGCAACGACACCAGGTTCTTGTCGTCGGTGATGCCTTCCGTGGCGATCCCGATATCGGCCTGGTCATGCAGCAGCATGTCGGCGATCTGCGACGGGTTGCCTTGCTGGATCGACAGCCGCACCTTGGGGTAACGCTTGGTGAACTCGCCGATCACCCGCGGCAAGGCATAGCGCGCCTGGGTATGGGTGGTGGCGATGGTGAAGTTGCCCTGGTCTTGTGCAGCATAGTCCATGCCGACCCGCTTCAGGCTCTCGACTTCCTGCAGGATTTTCTCAACAGAGGTGAGAATGCGCCGCCCCGGCTCGGTCAGGCTGCGGATGCGCTTGCCGTGGCGCGTGAAGATATCGACACCCAGCTCTTCCTCCAGCTCGATGATGGCCTTGGACACGCCTGGTTGTGACGTGTAGAGCGCTTTTGCAGCTTCGGTCAGGTTGTAGTTCTGCCGGACGGCCTCGCGCACGAAACGAAACTGGTGGAGGTTCATATAACTCGGGTCGTATAAACAAACAACTTCTTATTAGTTTGAGGTATGAGGCCAGTTTATTACGATTCTCGAACTTTGTTAATGAACGTCCTGCCCTCAGTGCGTCCGCTCACAGCCCCGGGATTGTGATGCGCGCCTCACGGGCCAGGGCCCACCGAGTCCCCCATGTCTGTTGCCTATACCGTGTCCGGTCTGTTTGTAGGCGTCCTCGTCGGTCTGACCGGCGTGGGAGGGGGCTCGCTGATGACGCCGCTGCTGACGCTGCTGTTCGGCTTCTCGCCGGCCACCGCGGTCGGCACCGACCTGGCGTTCGCGGCCATCACCAAGGGCTTTGGCACCATCGCGCACCGCGCCCACGGCCATGTGCAGTGGCAGGTGGTGCGGCGCCTGTGCATCGGCAGCCTGCCGACGGCGGTCGTGGCCATCCTGGTGCTCAAGAGCGCCGGCGAGCTCAACGCCCAGTGGCTGCATGCGATCCGCGTGACCATCGGCGTGTCTGTTCTGCTGACCGTATTGTCGCTGCTGTTCCGCAAGCAGATGCTGGCCTGGCTCGAGCGTAACCCGCGCTTCCAGTTGCATGGCCGCGCGCAGGTCATCGCCACCATCGCGGTCGGCGCCGTGATCGGCGTGCTGGTGACGGTGTCGTCGATCGGTGCCGGCGCGGTTGGCGCCACGCTGATCCTGCTGCTGTATCCCCATATGAAGCCGGCCGAAGTGGCCGGCACCGACATTGCCTACGCCGTCCCGCTGACGGCGATTGCCGGGCTGGGCCATGTGTGGCTCGGCACGGTCGACTGGAATTTGCTGCTGGCGCTGCTGGTGGGTTCGATCCCCGGCATCTGGCTGGGCGCGCAACTGTCGCGGGCGCTGCCCGAGCGGCTGGTGCGCGCTGCACTGGCGACCACGCTGACGCTGGTCGCCATCAAGCTCGTCTCCTGAATTCAACGAATACTGAACGGACCCCGCCATGTATCAGTACGACCAATATGACCAGCGCATCGTCGCCGAGCGCGTCGCCCAGTTCCGTGACCAGGTGCGCCGCCGCCAGTCCGGCGAGCTGACCGAGGAAGAATTCCTGCCGCTGCGCCTGCAGAACGGCCTGTATATGCAGCGCCATGCCTACATGCTGCGCGTGGCGATCCCGTACGGCCTGCTGTCCTCCAAGCAGATGCGCAAGCTGGGCCATATCGCGCGCGAGTATGACCGCGGCTATGGCCACTTCTCGACCCGCCAGAACATCCAGTACAACTGGATGGACCTCGAGCGCGTGCCCGACGTGCTGGCCGAGCTGGCCAGCGTCGAGATGCACGCCATCCAGACCTCGGGCAACTGCGTGCGCAACATCACCACCGACCACTTCGCCGGCGTCGCGCCGGACGAGTCGGTGGACCCGCGCGTGCTGGCCGAGCTGCTGCGCCAGTGGAGCACGTTCCAGCCGGAATTCGCCTTCCTGCCGCGCAAGTTCAAGATCGCCATCTCGGCCTCGGCCGACGACCGCGCCGTGGTGCAGATGCACGACATCGGCATCTACGCCTACAAGAGCGCGGAAGGCGAAACGCGCCTGCGCATCCTGGCCGGCGGCGGCCTGGGCCGCACGCCGATCCTGGGCACGATCATCAAGGACGACCTGCCGTGGCAGCACATGCTGTCCTACGTCGAGTCGGCCATCCGCGTGTACAACCGCTATGGCCGCCGCGACAACAAGTACAAGGCGCGCATCAAGATCCTGGTGAAGGCCATCGGCGCGGAGAAGTTCGCGCAGGAAGTCGAGGAAGAATGGCAGCACAGCAAGGACGGCCCGGCCACGCTGACGCAGGCCGAGTTCGACCGCGTGGCGCAGTACTTCACGCCGCCCGCCTATGAAAAGCTGGCCGACACCGACGCCTCGTACGAGAACCACCTGCTGGAAGACAAGGCCTTTGCGCGCTGGGTCAGCCGCAACGTCCACGGCCACAAGGTGCCGGGCTACGCCGCGGTGACGCTGTCGACCAAGCCGGGCCTGGTGTCGCCCCCGGGGGACGCCACCGACGCGCAGATCGAAGCCGTGGCCGACCTGGCCGACCAGTTCGGCTTCGGCGAGCTGCGCGTGGCGCACGAGCAGAACCTGATCCTGCCGGACGTGAAGAAGCAGGATCTGTTCAAGCTGTGGGGCCTGGCCAAGAAGGCCGGCCTGGCCACGCCCAACATCGGCCTGCTGACCGACATCATCGCTTGCCCGGGCGGCGACTTCTGCTCGCTGGCCAATGCCAAGTCGATCCCCATCGCGCAGGCGATCCAGGAGCGCTTCGACGACCTCGACTATGTCCATGACCTGGGCGAGATCTCGCTGAACATCTCGGGCTGCATCAACGCCTGCGGCCACCACCACGTCGGCAACATCGGCGTGCTGGGCGTCGACAAGGACGGTTCGGAGTGGTACCAGGTCACGCTGGGCGGCGCGCAGGGCAACCAGACCGCGCTGGGCAAGGTGATCGGCCCGTCGTTCAGCGCCGAGGAAATGCCCGAGGTGGTGACCCGCATCATCGACACCTTCGTGGCCAACCGCATCGAAGACGAACGCTTTATCGAAACCCTGTCCCGCATCGGCATCGCCCCGTTCAAGGAGCGCGTCTATGCCGACAAACAGCCGCGCGAGCGCGCCGAAGCCTGAGGACCGGAGAGACTGAACATGGCAAAGATCATTCAACTGCAACGCGACGGTGCCAACGTCAACCCGGCGATCGTCGAAGACAACTGGACTGTGCTGCGCGCCACGGAAGCGCAACCGCTGAGCGAAGAGCGTATCGCCGCCGCCGTGCAAGGCCAGGACGCCGTGCTGTTCCCGCTGTCGGTGTGGAAGGCCAATGAAGCGCTGCTGGCCGGCCGCGATGCCGCCCGCACCGGCGTGTGGCTGGCGCCGGAAGACGAGCCGGGCGATGCCGTCGCGTACTTCGACCGCGTGTCGCTGGTGGCGGTGGACTTCCCGGTGTTCCGCGACGGCCGCGGCTTCTCCACGGCCTACCTGCTGCGCACCCGCTACAAGTGGGAAGGCCAGCTGCGCGCCATCGGCGACGTGCTGCGCGACCAGCTCAACTTCATGAAGCGCTGCGGCTTCGATGCCTTCGCGGTGCGCGCCGACAAGAACATCGAGGACGCCATCAAGGGCTTCACGGAGTTCACCGTGACCTACCAGGCCTCGGTCGACGAACCGCTGCCGCTGTTCCGCCGTGCCCGCACCGAAGGCGGCGCCGTGCAACCGAAGGCCACGGCATGAGCACGGTGCTGAGCGATATCCCCGTGGTGGATGCCGGCGCGGTATCGGCGCTGCGTCCGCCCGCGCTGTGGGTCGCGCCCGAGTACACCGGCAGCATCGAAGCGCTGGAGCAGAAGGAGCGCGAGCTGGGCGAGCGCCTGGCCGGCATCGCCGCGCGTTTCTTCCGCGCGCGCTTTGCCTCCAGCCTGGCGGCCGAAGACATGGTGCTGACCGATGCCATCCTGCGGGGCACCCCCGCCGTGCGCGCCGGCATCCGTGTCTTCACGCTGCAGACCGGGCGCCTCCACGCCGAGACGCTGGCGGTGCTCGACAAGGTGCAGTCGCACTACGGCTACAGCATCGAGCAATACACGCCGGACGCCGAGGCAGTCGAGAACTACCTGAAGAAGCACGGCCTGAACGGCTTCTACGACAGCATCGACCTGCGCAAGGAATGCTGCGGCATCCGCAAGGTCGAGCCGCTCAACCGCGCGCTGTCGCACGCCGACGCCTGGCTGACCGGCCAGCGCCGCGAGCAGGCCGTGACGCGCGCCGAGCTGCCGTTCGAGGAAATTGACGAAGCCCGCGGCATCCCCAAGTTCAACCCGCTGGCGGACTGGTCCGAGCCGGAGGTGTGGGCCTACCTGAAGCGCCACAACGTGCCGGTCAACGACCTGCACGCCAAGGGCTATCCCAGCATCGGCTGCGAGCCGTGTACGCGTGCGGTGCGCGCGGGCGAGGACGTGCGCGCGGGACGCTGGTGGTGGGAAAGCCGGGACACAAAGGAATGCGGATTGCACGAAGGCAATCTGCGTTCCGTCCCGGCTTCGGCGGAAGCTAACTTTGCGAAGCAAAGTTAAGGGCGTAGCCCGGCTGTAGCCACAGCATGGACTCGAAAGAGTGCGGGCTCCGCGAACAGAACATCAAGCATTGAGGCCGGTAAAAAAATGGGCATCATGAACGACATCGCAGAAGCAGGGTTGACGCAAACGAGCAGCGTGGCGCACCTGTTGCAGGTACAGAACGACCATCTTGACCGCCTGGAAGCGGAATCGATCTACATCATCCGCGAGGTGGTGGCCGAGTGCCGCAACCCGGCGCTGCTGTTCTCCGGCGGCAAGGACTCGATCGTGATGCTGCACCTGGCGCTGAAGGCCTTCCGCCTGGGCGACCGCAAGATCGAGCTGCCGTTCCCGCTGGTGCATATCGACACCGGCCACAACTACCCGGAAGTGATCGCCTTCCGCGACCAGCGCGTGGCGGAACTGGGCGCGCGCCTGGTGGTGGGTCACGTCGAGGATTCGATCAAGCGCGGCACCGTGCGCCTGCGCAAGGAAACCGATTCGCGCAACGCCGCGCAGGCCGTGACGCTGCTGGAAACCATCGAGGCGCACAAGTTCGACGCGCTGATGGGCGGCGCCCGCCGCGACGAAGAGAAGGCCCGCGCCAAGGAACGCATCTTCTCGTTCCGCGACGAATTCGGCCAGTGGGACCCCAAGGCCCAGCGCCCCGAGCTGTGGAGCCTGTATAACGCCCGCATGGCGCAAGGCGAGCAGATGCGCGTGTTCCCGATCTCGAACTGGACCGAGCTGGACGTGTGGCAGTACATCGCCCGCGAAAACCTGGCCCTGCCGCCGATCTACTACGCGCACCAGCGCGAAGTGGTGCGCAAGAACGGCCTGCTGGTCCCGGTCACGCCGATTACGCCCATGCAGGACGGCGACGTCAGCGAAGTGCTGTCGGTCCGTTTCCGCACCGTTGGCGACATCAGCTGCACCTGCCCGGTGGCCAGTGTTGCCGATTCGCCGGAAGCGATCATTGCCGAGACCGCGGTGACCGAGATTACCGAGCGCGGCGCCACCCGCATGGACGACCAGACGAGCGAAGCCTCGATGGAGCGCCGCAAGAAGGAAGGCTATTTCTAAGCCGACGCAGCAAAGGACTCAGACATGACTCACCAAGCAACTCATCAAGGCCTGCTGCGCTTCATCACCGCCGGCTCCGTCGACGACGGCAAGAGCACGCTGATCGGCCGCCTGCTGTACGACAGCAAGGCTGTGCTGTCCGACCAGCTGACCGCGCTGGCCAACGCCAAGAACAAGCGCACCGCCGGCGAGCAGATCGACTTCTCGCTGCTGACCGATGGCCTCGAAGCCGAGCGCGAGCAGGGCATCACCATCGACGTGGCCTACCGCTACTTCTCGACCGCACGCCGCAAGTTCATCATCGCGGATACGCCGGGCCACGAGCAGTACACCCGCAACATGGTCACCGGCGCGTCGACCGCGCACGCGGCCATCGTGCTGGTCGATGCCACCCGGGTGACTGTCAAGGACGGCCGCGCCGAACTGCTGGCGCAGACCAAGCGCCACTCGGCGATCCTGAAGCTGCTGGAAATCCAGCATGTGATCGTGGCGGTCAACAAGATGGACCTGGTCGAATTCAGCGAGCAGACCTTCAACGAGATCCGCACTGCCTACGCCGAACTGGCCGAGCAGCTGGGCCTCAAGGACGTGCGCTACGTGCCGGTGTCCGCGCTGCGCGGCGACAACATCGTGCACGAGAGCGACGCCACGCCGTGGTACCAGGGCGAGCCGCTGCTGCCGCTGCTGGAAGAACTGCCGGTGGAAGAAGCCGCGCCCGAGGACGACGCCGCGCTGCGCTTCCCGGTGCAGCTGGTGATCCGCCAGGACGGCTCGCAGTCGGACGATTTCCGCGGCTATGCCGGTCGCGTGGAAGCCGGCACCGTGCGCGTTGGCCAGAAGCTGCGCGTGCTGCCCGCCAACCGCGAAGCGGTGGTTGCCGAAGTGCTGACCCCGAACGGCGCCGCTGAATCTGCCAACGTCGGCGACACGGTCACCGTGCGCCTGGCCGAGGATGTCGATGTATCACGCGGTGACATGTTCGTTGCCGCCGACGCGACCGCGGCCTCCGCCAAGAAGCTGCAGGCCGACCTGTGCTGGTTCGACGACGAGTCGCTGAACCCGTCGCGCAAGTACGTGCTCAAGCACACCACGGCCAGCGTGTTCGCGCGCGTGTCGGCAGTGGACCGCGTGCTGGACGTGCATACGCTGTCGCATGAGACCGGCCGTCACGACATCCGCCTGAACGATATCGGTTCGGTGCAGATCTCGCTGCAAAAGCCGATCGTGTGCGATGCCTATGGCGACAACCCGGCGACCGGCGCCTTCGTGCTGATCGACGAAGCGACCAACCACACGGTGGCGGCAGGCATGATCCGTGCGTTCTCCTGATCGGTAACGAACAGGAACGAGCGGACAAGGGGCAACAGATGGACAAGCAGGCACGCAAGACTTACGGCAAGGTGTTCCTCATCGGGGCAGGCCCCGGTGCGGCAGACCTCATTACGGTGCGTGGTGCACGGCTTTTGGGCGAAGCCCAGGTGGTGCTGCACGATGCACTGGTGTCGCCGGAGATGCTGGCCTGGTGTCCCCAGGCGGAGCTGGTCGAAGTCGGCAAGCGCTGCGGCCAGCGTTCTACCGCACAGCTGTTCATCAACCGCCAGATCGTCGACCTCGCCAGCAAGTACGAACGCGTGGTGCGCCTGAAGGGCGGCGACCCGATGCTGTTCGGCCGCGCCGACGAGGAACTGCAGGCGCTGGAAGCGGCCGGCATCGAGTATGAGGTGGTGCCCGGCATTACCGCCGCGCTGGCGGCCGCGTCGGCCATCGGCAAGCCGCTGACCAAGCGCGGCGTGTCGCGCAGCGTGGCGTTTGCCACGCAGGCGAAGGCGGCGGACGGAGAGGGCTCGCCCGATATCGAAGCCGCGGTCAAGGCCGACACGCTGGTCTATTACATGGGCCGCGACCAGGCCGCTTCGATTGCCGCGCAACTGATCGCGCACGGCAAGCCCGCGTCGACGCCGGCATGGGTGGTGGAAGCCGCCACCACGCCGCGCCAGCGCAGCCGCGAGTTCACGCTCGGCCAGATGGCGTCGGGCGAGGCCGCGGCCTGGATCGACCCGGTGCAGCCCTCGCTGTTGATGATCGGCGCGGCGCTGGCTGCGCGTGCTACCGAAGCGCCGCGGGAGAATGCGAGCGTGACTGAAGTGCGTGCGCAGCACGCTGCCTGATTTTTCAGGGGCGCCGCGCTGGAAATGCGAGTGTTTTCTCCCCTCTCCCATTTATGGGAGAGGGGCGGGGGAGAGGGCGGGAGTCTCCACGGAGTGAGTGCCGTCGTTCTTGCCACGCGCCCGCCCTCTCCCCCTGCCCCTCTCCCGCAAGCGGGAGAGGGGAGGAAACCGATGCATCGACGCGTCAAAGAAAATACCCCGTGCGGAAATTCGGCACGGGGTATTTTTCATTGAGGTCGTCAGGACTTCAGGATGCGGGCGGAGCCCCAGGCAGCGACGCCATGCAGTAAGCCGCGATCGCATCCAGCACCGCATCGGACTCGCCGACCGCGGCCACGCAATGGATGCGCAGGCCGGGATAAGCCTGCCGGCACTGGTCGAGCAGGGCAGGCAGGTCGCGCCGGATGTGGCCGCCCTGGCCAAAGAACACCGGCACCACCGTGACCTCGCGCACGCCGCCCGCGGCAAGTTCCGCCAGCGTATCCGGCAGCAGTGGCGACATCAGTTCCAGGAACGCCAGCCGCACCTCGCAGCCGGGCAGGGCGGCAACCAGCTTTTGCTGCAGCCGCTCGAACGGCTCGCGCCAGCGCGCATCGCGCGCGCCGTGCGCGAACAGGACCAGGGCGCGATCGGAGGCTGCCATGGCCGTGCTCAGTGCCGGTCGACCCAGCGCAGCGCCAGTAGCGCCACCATCAGGTAGAGCGTGCCTGGCACCAGCGCGGAGACGATGGGTGGCCAGGTGTGCAGCAGGCCGACGTGCGAGAAGAGCGTATTCGACAGGTGGAACGACAGCCCCAGCATGATGCCGCCGAACACCTTCACGCCGACGGCCCCGGCACGGGCGTGCAGGTAGGCGAAGGGCAGGGCCAGCGCCACCATCACGAACAGCGTCAGCGGGTAGATCACCTTCTTCCAGAACGCGATCTCATAGCGCTGCGTGTCCTGCTTGTTGTCGCGCAGGTGGCGGATATAGCGGAACAGGTCCAGCGTCGACATCCGCTCCGGCGTCACCAGCAGCACCGACAGGATCTGCGGCGTCAGCTCCGAGTGCATCGCCACGCGAGGGAAATTCAACTGCTCGGCGCGGAAATCCGGTGCCAGGGCATCACGCGGCGCCGGGCTCTTGGCCGCATCGGCCTGCGGCATCAGCTCGGTAAAGCGCGTCTCGCTGACCCCTTGCAGTTCCCACGCCTGGCCGCCCTGGTAGCGGCCTTCCTTGGCCACGCGGATCACGCGCAGCCGGTATTGCGGGTCAAACTCGTAGATCGTGACGCCAGTGATGGTCTGGTCCGGCCGCAGCCCCGCCACGTTGACGAAGCGGGTGATCTCGCCACCGCCGGCCGGGTCCTGGTCGCGGTCCTTGACCCAGACGCCGGAACGGAAGCCCGCGGACACCGTCGCGCCGATCGCCTCGAGCTTGATCTTCTGCGCGTACTGCTCCGCGCGCGGGCCGATGAACTCGCCGAAGAGGAAGGTCACGAGCGCCAGCGGCACCGCCAGCTTGAACAGCGAGAAGAGCGCCTGCCGCGTATTCAGGCCGGCGACACGGAAGATGGTGAACTCAGACTGGCTGGCCAGCTGCGAAAACACGTAGATCGCACTGATCAGCACCGCGATCGGCAGCACCTCGTAGACCCGGGTAGGGGCCTGCAGCAGCACGTGGAACAGCGCCACCAGCGAGGTGTACTGGGCGTTGACGTTCTCCAGCTCATTGAGCATGTCAAAGAACACGAACAGCGACAGCACCGCGAACAGGATGAAGGCGAACACGCCATAGACCAGCCGCCCGAAGTAGCGTTCATAGACGCGCAGGATCCTCATGCCTGGCTCCCGCTGGTGGCGGCATTGCGCCGTTTCAGGCCGAACACGGCGCGCCAGCCGCCCAGGCTGCGGTTCTGCCGGTAGCGGAACAGCACCAGCGCCCCGAGGAACACCGTCAGATGGATCGGCCACCAGGCGAGCCAGAACGGCACCGAGCCATTGCGCACCCAGGACTGCGTCAGGTTGACGAGGTTGCTGTACGTCAGGTAGATCAGCACCGCGAACACCAACGGTGTATAGCGGCCCAGGCGCGGGTTCACATAGGCCAGCGGGATCGCGATCATCACGAAGTTAAAGGCCAGGATCGGCAGCGAGATGCGCCAGATCAGCTCGCCCAGGTTCTCGCGCGTGGGGTTGCGGATCAGCTCGATGGTGTCGCGGCTCTTGGGCGGCAGCTTGGCTTCGGACTCGGGCGGCTTGCTGTCCACCTTGACCGCGTAGCGTTCGAACTCGACGATGCGGTAGTCAATCTGGCCGGGCGTGCCGGAATAGCGGCGGCCGTTCTCCATCACCACCATGCGGTCGCCATTGGGCATGGTCTCGAACTTGCCCTGGTGCGCCAGCGCCACGCCGATCTTGTCGGCTTCGGCATTGGCGACGAAGACATTGCGCGCATGCTTCATGTCGGGGTCCATGCCCTCGATGAACAGCACGTAGTTGGCCTTGGCGGGCTCGATGAAGCGGCCGGCGGCGATCATCGACATCACCCCGCGCTGCTCGAAGCGGTCGCGGAACAGCGCGCTCTGCTGGTTGGCCCACGGCCACGCAAACATGCCCAGCAGCAGCGCCAGCAGGATGAACGGCGCGGCGAACTGCAGCACCGGCTTGACCAGGTCGCGCAGCGAAATGCCGGCCGAGAACCACACCACCATCTCCGAATCCTTGTACCAGCGCGTGAGCACGATCAGGGTGGAGATAAACAGCGTGGCCGACAGCAGGATGGACAGATAGCCGATGGTGGCCAGGCCAATCAGCATCAGCACGTCGTTGGGACTGGCCTTGCCGCTGGCGGCCATGCCCAGGATGCGGATCACGAGCGACGTGAGCATGAAGGTCAGCATCACCAGGAACACCGCCCCGGCGGTGTAGGCGAGCTCGCGTCGCAGGGCTTGTTGAAGGATCATGCAGGTTCGGTTCCGGGCTGCCGGCCGGAGCGGGCGATGTGCCGTGCGAGGTGCCTGGCAGAACAGCGGGCTGGCAGCACAACTGGCTGTCAGCGTGACCGGGGCGTATCAGCGGCGGCAGGTCGCGGGGTAAAAATCGCGGATAATGGAGGCTTTCGTGTCTAACGAGCCCCTGGAAGGAAGCGCGATGGAATTTAGCACAAAAGCCCTGGATTTGAGCAAAGCCGGCCAAAATGGTTTCCTGGCGACCAAGACTGACTGCCTCGTGGTCGGCCTGTTCGAAGGCCAGAACCTTGCCGGCGTGGCCAAGGCGCTGGACACGGCCACCAAGGGCTTGGTGGCGCGGCTGGTCAAGCAGGGCGATTTCGAAGGCAAGCGTGGCACCCACCTGATGCTGCACGAAGTGGCCGGCGTCGGCGCCGCGCGCGTGCTGCTGGTGGGCCTGGGCAAGGAAGCCGAATTCTCGGACAAGGCCTTTGCCGACGCCGTGCGCACCGCGGTGCGTGCCTTGTCGTCCACGCGCGCCACCACCGCGCTGTGGTGCCTGGCGCAGCAGGCGCCGCAGCAGCGCGACGTTTCGTGGGCCGTCATCAGCACCATCACGCTGGTGCGCGACGCTGGCTACCGGCTGCTGGAGCGCCACCCTGGCCTGAAGCGTGCCAATGCCAACGGCAAGGCCAACGGCGCGGACAAGTCGTCGCTGCGCAAGGTCGTGATCGCGGTGGACAGCAGCGACGCCCGCGCGGCCACCCAGGCCGCGGTGCGTGGCACCGCCATCGCCAACGGCATGGAAGTGACGCGTGACCTGGGCAACCTGCCTTCCAATATCTGCACCCCGACCTACCTGGCCAATGCGGCGCGCAGCATCGCCAAGCGCCACAAGCTCAAGGCCGAAGTGCTGGGCCGCAAGCAGATCGAGGCGCTCAACATGGGCGCCTTCCTCGCCGTGACCAAGGGCAGCGAGGAGCCGCCGCAGTTTATCGTGCTGCGCTACGACGGCGCCGGTGCCAAGCAGGCGCCGGTGGTGCTGGTCGGCAAGGGCATCACCTTCGATACCGGCGGCATCTCGCTCAAGCCGGGCGAGGGCATGGATGAGATGAAGTACGACATGTGCGGCGCCGCCTCGGTGCTGGGCACCATCCAGGCCGTAGCCGAGATGGGCCTGAAGCTCAATGTCGTGGCCGTGGTGCCGACCTGCGAGAACATGCCCAGCGGCATCGCCACCAAGCCGGGCGATGTCGTCACCAGCATGTCGGGCCAGACCATCGAGATCCTGAACACGGACGCCGAGGGCCGCCTGATCCTGTGCGACGCGCTGACCTATGTCGAGCGCTTCAAGCCGGCCGCGGTGATCGACGTGGCCACGCTGACGGGCGCCTGCATCATCGCGCTGGGCCACCAGAACAGTGGCCTGTACTCGCGCTCCGACATGCTCGCCGACCAGCTGCTGCAGGCCGGCCGCCACGCCATGGACACCGCCTGGCGCATGCCGCTCGATGACGAATACCAGGACCAGCTCAAGTCCAACTTCGCCGACATGGCCAATATCGGCGGGCGCCCGGCGGGCAGCGTGACCGCGGCTTGTTTCCTGTCGCGCTTCACCGAGAAATACGACTGGGCTCACCTGGACATCGCCGGCACGGCCTGGAAGAGCGGCGCGGCCAAGGGCGCCACCGGTCGCCCGGTGCCCCTGCTGACGCAGTTCCTGATGGACCGCGCGGCCTGACGGCCGCAGTCAGCCACCCCGGCAACGCAAGTAGCAAACGTCCATGACGCGCATCGATTTTCACAGCAACGTGCCGGACCTGCTCGGCTATGTCTGCCGGCTGGTCCGCAAGGCCTACGGCGCCGGCCAGAAGGTCGTGATCCACGGCGCGCCGGCGCAGCTGGCGGACCTGGATGCGCGCCTGTGGACCTTCTCGGCGCTGGATTTCCTGCCGCATTGCGGGCTTGAACACCCCAATGCGGCGGTCACGCCGATCCTGCTGGCGGCCACTACTGAAGGCGTGCCGCACCACCAGCTGCTGATCAACCTGTCCGACCAGCCGCCGGCGCAATTCGCCAGTTTCGAACGCCTGATCGAGGTGGTGGGATCCAGCGACGCCGCCCGCGAAGCCGGCCGCGAGCGTTACCGCTTCTACCGCGAACGCGGCTATCCGCTGACGCATCACGATATCGGCCAGCCCAAGGGAGACCCAGCATGAGCGAACGCACCACATCGCGGGTGATCCCGCGGCCCGGGCCCAACGACAGCATTCCGCTGCTGACGGAGGTGGTCGAACTGCCGGATACGGAATTGGTGGCGCAGCCGCGGGCCGCCGCGCAGGAAGGCGTCATCGACACGTTTGGCATGGCCGGTTCCGGCATGGTCATGCATGTGGGCGATACCGGGGAGCCACAGGCCGAAGCACTGCCGCCACAAGCCCCGGCAGCGGCGACCGATCCTGGCGAGGACGACCTCCGCGCCATGCGCAGCGAGCTGCTGTCGCGCGTGATGCTGCGCTTCCGCACCGAATGGCCGCAGGTGGTGGAGGCCCATACCGAAGCCACGCTGCAGGCGCGGCTGGCGCCGCTGACGGCGCAGCTGGCCAGCGAGCTGACACAGTCGCTGGAGGCCAGGCTGGTGGAGTGGCTGGATGCGACGCTGGAGGAGATCGAGCGGACGCCGGGCGGGGATTGAGGCGAGCCATCGTCCCCCTGGCGCGGCGAAGGTTTTCTCCCCTCTCCCTTTGGGAGAGGGGCGGGGGAGAGGGCAGGAGTGTCCACGGAGTTGTGCGTCTCGGTACTGCCGGCGCCTGCCCTCTCCCCCGGCCCCTCTCCCACAAGCGGGAGAGGGGAGCAACCCGCCGGGATGCAAGACGCCTCGGCCAACAAAAAAGCCCGCGATCTTGCGGGCTTTTTTACATACGGCAAAGGCGCCTCAGTCCGTCACCGCGCCCTTGCTGGCCGTCGACGCCAACCGCGCAAATTTCGCCAGCACCCCACGCGTGTAGCGCGGCGCCGGCGCCTTCCAGCTGGCACGCCGTTTCGCCAGCTCGTCTTCCGCGACATTCAGCTGCAGCAGCAGCTTGTGCGCGTCGATGGTGATCGAGTCCCCTTCCTGCACCAGGGCGATCGTACCGCCCACTGCCGCCTCAGGAGCGACGTGGCCGACCACCATGCCCCAGGTACCGCCCGAAAAGCGTCCATCGGTAATGAATCCGACCGACTCGCCCAGCCCCTTGCCGATGATGGCCGAGGTCGGCGCCAGCATTTCCGGCATGCCCGGGCCGCCCTTGGGGCCGAGGTAGCGCAGCACCAGCACGTCGCCCGCGTTGATCTTGTCGGCCAGGATGGCTTCCATCGCGCTCTGCTCGTCCTCGAACACGCGCGCGGGGCCGGTGATGACCGGGTGCTTCAGCCCGGTGATCTTGGCGACCGCGCCTTCCTCGGCGAGGTTTCCCTTCAGGATGGCGAGGTGGCCTTCCTTGTAGAGCGCCTTTTCGATTGGCAGGATCACATCCTGGTCGGCACGCGGGGTGTCCGGCACGTGTTCGAGTTCCTCGGCCAGCGTGCGGCCAGTAATTGTCAGGCAGTCGCCATGCAGCAGGCCGGCCTTGAGCAGGATCTTCATGACCTGCGGGATGCCGCCCGCCTTGTGCAGGTCAGTGGCCACGTACTGCCCGGAAGGCTTCAGGTTGCAGATCACCGGCACCTTGCGGCGGATGCGCTCAAAGTCCTCGATGGTCCATTCGACTTCCGCCGAGTGCGCGATGGCGAGGTAGTGCAGCACGGCGTTGGTCGAGCCGCCGGTGGCCATGATCAGCGCCACGGCGTTCTCGATCGACTTGCGCGTGATGATGTCGCGCGGCTTGATGTCCTGCTTGATCGCCTCGACCAGCACGCGCGCCGATTCGGCCGCGCTGTCGACCTTCTCCTGGTCCGGGTTGGCCATGGTCGACGAGTACAGCAGCGACATGCCCAGCGCCTCGAACGACGAGCTCATGGTGTTGGCGGTGTACATGCCGCCGCACGATCCGGTCGACGGGCAGGCGTTCCTTTCCACGCCCTCGAAGTCTTCCTGGCTCATGCGCCCGGCGGTGAATTCGCCCACGGCCTCGAAGGACGACACGATGGTCAGGTCCTTGCCCTTCCAGTTGCCCGGCTTGATGGTGCCGCCATAGACATAGATGCCCGGCACGTTGGTGCGCGCCAGCGCGATCATGCCGCCGGGCATGTTCTTGTCGCAGCCGCCGATCACGACCACACCGTCCATCCACTGGCCCTGCGCCGCGGTCTCGATGCAGTCGGCGATGACCTCGCGCGAGATCAGCGAGTACTTCATGCCCTCGGTGCCCATCGACATGCCGTCCGAGATAGTCGGCGTGCCGAACACCTGCGGGTTGGCGTCCGATGCCTTGATCGCGCCGATCGCCGCGTCGGCCAGCCGCTGCAGGCCGGCATTGCAGGGGGTGATGGTGGAGTGACCGTTGGCGATGCCCACCATCGGCTTGTCGAAGTCTTCCTTCTTGTAGCCGAGGGCGTAGTACATCGAACGGTTGGGGGAACGCGCCACGCCTTGCGTGATGTTCTGCGAGCGTTTGTTGAATGCCATGGTGGGTCTCCGGGGGAATGTCCGGCGCCGCGGAGTTCGCGCGCTGTCACGCGGGGCCGATGTTGTGCCGGAAAGCATGCCCCTTGCATTTTGGAGTGTCAAATATATTATTTGCCATCTATTGAGTCGAAAAACATATCAGGAGCCGGCTTGGACCTGCGTCAGCTGCGTTACTTCGTCACCGTGGCGGAAGAGTTGCATTTCGGCCGCGCCGCGCAACGGCTGTCGATGACGCAGCCGCCGCTGTCACAGCAGATCCAGGCGCTGGAAGAGGAGATCGGGGTGCCGCTGTTCGTGCGCACGCGGCGCTCCGTGGCGCTGACGCCGGCCGGCGCGCAGTGGCTGCCCGAAGTGCGCCGGGTGCTGGCCGATGCCGCGGCACTGCCCGGGCTGGCGCAGCGGCTGGCGCGGGGCGAGCTGGGTTCGCTGTCGCTGGCCTTCGTCAGCACGGCCGACTACGGCATTCTGCCCGACCTGCTGCGGCGGTTCCGGACGCGTCATCCGGAGGTGCAGCTGCAACTGCGCGAGGCCACCAGCGACGTCCAGCTCGAAGCACTGCTGGAAGGCGCGATCGACGCGGGCCTGGTGATCCGGCCCCAGCTGCCGGCGATGCCGCACGGACTGGCCTACCTGCCGCTGGTGAGCGAACCGCTGGTGCTGGCCGTTCCCGACGGCTGGCGGCCGGCGGGTGGACTCGCGCAGGACGGCAAGGTATCGCTACGCGAGGCAGCATCCGAGCCGCTGATCATCTTCCCGCGCCGAAGCGCGCCGGCGTTTTATGACATCATTACGGGCTACTATGCGCGCGAGGGCCTGGTGCCCGCGATCGCGCAGGAAGCCATCCAGATGCAGACCATCGTCAGCCTGGTGTCGGCCGGCATGGGCGTGGCGCTGGTGCCGGCATCGCTGTGCAACCTCCGGCGCACCGGCGTGTCGTACCTGGCGCTGCGCGAGTCTGGCCCGCAGATCGAAACCGGGCTGGTCTGGCGCGACGGCGGCAGCGCCGGCGTCGCGCCGGTGCTGCGGTCGTTCATCGAGATTGCCGGCGCACTGGCCAACGAGGCCGCCGCGGCGCCGCGCTGAGCGCGCGCCCGGCCCATACAGATAACTTCATTCACGCCAACATGCTGATCCATCCCCAGTTCGACCCGGTTGCCATCCACCTGGGCCCGCTTGCCATCCGCTGGTATGGGCTGATGTACCTGGCCGGGTTCATCATGTTCCTGTGGTTCGGGCGCCTGCGCATCCGCCAGCCGCATATGGCGGCCAAAGGCTGGACCCCGCGCGATCTCGACGACATGCTGTTCTTCGGCGTGCTGGGCGTGATCCTGGGCGGGCGGCTGGGCTACGTGCTGTTCTACAAGCCGACGTACTACCTGGCGCACCCGATGGAGATCTTCAAGGTGTGGGAGGGCGGCATGGCCTTCCACGGCGGCTTTCTCGGCGTGATCGTGGCGATGTGGCTGTTCGGCAAGCTGCGCCGCCGCCACTGGATGGAAGTGACCGACTTCATCGCGCCGATGATTCCGTGCGGCCTCGCCGCGGGCCGCATCGGCAACTTCATCAACGGCGAGCTGTGGGGCCGCGCGACCGACCTGCCGTGGGGCATGATCTTCCCGCAGGCGGGCGACAACATTCCGCGCCATCCGTCGCAGCTGTACCAGTTTGCCGGCGAAGGCGTGGCGCTGTTCATCATCCTGTGGCTGTTTGCGCGCAAGCCGCGGCCGATGGGCGCGGTCTCGGGCGTGTTCCTGATCGGTTATGGCGCATTACGCTTTGCCGCCGAATTCGCGCGCGAGCCGGACAGCTTCCTCGGCCTGCTGGCGCTGAAGATGTCGATGGGGCAGTGGCTGAGCGTGCCGATGATCCTGGCCGGCATCGCCATGGTGATCTGGGCCTACCGGCGCCATCCGGGCGCGGGCGCGCCGCAGCCGGCGGCCTGAGCGCAGGCGCCGCGGCGGACTACCTGCCGGCGCGGCGCAGCGCGTCGATGCGCGCCTGCGTATGGGGGTGCGTCGACAGGAAATCCTGGCCGCGATCCGGTATGGCCTCCGATGCTGACGAGGCCGCGCCGGCGCCCGCACGCTGTTCCAGCTTGACCAGCACATCGGCCAGGGCCGCGGGCGGCAGGCCATTGCGCTGCATGACTTCGATGGCGAAATCGTCGGCCTCGCGCTCGTGGTCGCGTGAGTAGCGCAGCGTCAGCATGGCGGCCGGCACGCCGGCCAGCACCGTCGAGATGTCGCCGAACAGGTAGGCCGACAGCGCGCCCAGCGCCGAGGCCTGGATCACCTGCTGCAGGCCATGGCGCCGCGCCACGTGGCCGGCTTCGTGCGCCAGCACCCCCATCATGCCCGCGCCGGTGCCTGCCAGGCTGACCAGCTCGTCGGTGACCACGATGGTGCCGCCGGGCAGCGCCAGGGCATTGGCGCCGATTTCACCGCCGTGGCGGAACAGGATCTGGTAGTCGTGTCCCGCGTCGGGCGGCCGCTTGAGCGTGGCAAAGCCCTGGCGGATGCGTTCCTGCTCGGCCTGCGGCAGCTGCGTCGGCTTGACCACGCCGTTGTCCAGGCTCGCCAGCGTCAGCTTGCCCAGATGGGCTTCCACTTCCGCCGGCACCGTGCGCGCCATCACGCCCGCGCCCCACGGCAACAGCACGTAGTAGCCCAGCACCAGCACCGCCACCAGCGCCGCCACCGCCATCCCCGCCAGGCGCCAGCTGTTCTGCGCGCGCGACACCAGCCCTTCGCGGTGGCCGGTGGCGGCCAGCATGTGGTCGAAGGCGGCGTGGTCGTTGATTTCGCAGAAGGCGCCGTCAGCGAACGTGACCAGCCGCGGCGCGCGCCGCACGCGTTCGGATACGCGCACATCGGACAGCGCGGCGCGGCGCAGTTCGGCGCCGCTGTGGTCGCGCAGCACCGCCTGCTGCGCTTCCACGGCCAGGGTCGCGGCATGCGCGCGCGAGGTGCGGCCATCGAAGTAGGTGACTGGGATCATGGTGCCAAGGCTGCCGGGCGCGGCAATCACAGCGCGATGTCGATGTCGTACCAGTCTACTGCGGCATCGCCCAGCGCACCGACCTGCTGTATCTCGCCGGCGACAAAGTTGTCGAGCGGGCTGGCGGCCAGCAGGGTCACGCTTTCGACCCGGTAACGCGTGGCGCGCACCCGGGCGAACGGCAGGTACAGGCCCAGCGTGAGCGCGATGGCGATCAGGTTGGTGACAAAGATAAAGATCATGCGGCCCGTGCCGACCTGGCTGCGGAACGCGTGCGGGGCGAGCGTGGTGTGGTTCCACACGACGTTCTGCAGGCGCGCCATCAGGTAGGGGCTGACCGCCAGTAAGCCCAGGTAGAAGCCGGCAATCGCGAAGCCGAGCAGCACCGCAGCGGCGAGACCGTTGGCGCCCGGTGCCACCACCGCGCCCAGGACAAAGCTGAGCACGATGCCGGCGACGGCCGTGGCCAGCACCACGCCGAACGCCCGCAGGTAGAGACCGTAGAACTCGCTGGCGCCGGCGGCGAAGCCGAATGGCGCCGTGCCGAAGCGCATGTTGTTGTGCTGGTACTGCTTGAAACGCTGGTGCGCCAGCGGCCCGAGCAGCCCCAACGTGAACACCGCCGCCAGCGGCCACAGCACGAATACCTTGTAGGCCTCGGCATCGCCGCCGGTGAAGGCAAAGCGCAGGCCGCGGTAGCTGGAATTGGCCATGCGGAAGCGCAGCGAGCGCACCAGCAGCAGCGGGAACACCGCCAGCAGCGCTACCAGCATTGCCAGCGCGAGGAAGGGCGATACATTCGAGGCCAGCTGGAACGCAAGGGCGAGGCCGAACACGATGGCGCGGCCTTTCAGGATCGCGGAGGGCTTGCCGTGGTAATCGAAGCTGGCCCCATCGAGCCGGGTATTGCGATAGAAATACTGCAGCGTGCGCACCTTGGCCCACGCGGAATAGATGCCGAAGGTGACGATGGTCAGCAGTACGTTAACAATCCAGATACGGAAATATTCCGACCCGGAACCGGTGAAGGACAGGCGCAAAGGTTCTGGCGACGCCGGTGCCGTGTCAAAGGCCGCGGACGAAGAGAACGTGAAATCGCTGCTGCCGGCGTGCATGGCGGAAGCCCCCGGGGAAAATGGAAATGCGGTTTGGCGAACGGGACGCGGCAAATAACCCTGCGTGGTCGTATCAGAAATGCAACCAATTGAAATCAGGCCATTGCGGTGCGCGCCTCACATTCTCGCATCGATAAATTAAGATCGCGGCACATTTTGCATATGCAATTGCCGACAAGTTGGGTTTGTCTCGATGGCGCCATGGGAAAACCCTCGTAACAATCGAGAAACATCCTGTTACACTGATCGCAATCTGTAACAAGTTTCGGATGCGTGTCATCAATAAATTCAAGGACTTAGAGCCACTGGCACGGTAATCGCTAACGATACTGTTACAAGATGAGCGGCAAGCCACAGCCGCCACGGAAGCATTCAGGGAGGGTCCGACAGGATCACCGGGGTCAGATGCTTCACGCCACAGAACAGGGCAACGGGAAAATCCGCGCGCAAGCGCGTTTCAAGGGGGGCGCCGGGCCAGCGCCAGGTTTCCATGATGACCCACGCGGTGGATGCGAACGTATCCGCAGGCGATGTAAGCAGTTCAGCAGTCCTTTCAGGCGCGGGCGTTTCTTTGCAGGGAGGCATGGAAACGCCCGCCGCACCTCCTCCGCGCCATCCTGGCATCTTTGTCTTTCACCGGCGTTCTCGCGCGCTTTTCTCTTGCGCCTATGCCGTTTTGATCTGTGTTTCGCAGTGCAGCATCGAAATTCCTTGTATCGTCTCCGTCCTAATCCATAATTATGAATTATGGCGGCCGGGACACATGGTTCCAGCCACGGATTCGTCAACCGGGGGTGGCAATGCGCATTGTCCAGCAGGCCCTGTACCTCGAAGTCGCAGACCGGCTGCGCGCAATGATCGATGCCCATACGTTGATGCCCGGCGCCTGGATCGACGAAAGCGCGATGGCCGAGTCGCTCGGCATCTCGCGCACGCCGCTGCGCGAGGCGCTAAAGGTGTTGGCTGCCGAAGGGCTGGTCCGACTCGAGCCGCGCCGCGGCTGCTTTGTCAACAAACTGTCCGAGCAGGACCTGGACGAGATCTTCCCGCTGATGGCGCTGCTCGAGGGCCGCTGCGCCTACGAGGCCGCGCGCAATGCCACGCGTGCCGAACTGGACGCCCTGGAAGGCCTGCACGCCGACCTGGCCCGCTATGCGCAGGCCGGCGATATTGACGCCTATTACGAGACCAACGCGCAGATCCATGAGGCGATCCAGCGCCTGGCCGGCAACCGCTGGCTGTCGGGGCTGATCAGCGATCTGCGCAAGGTGCTGCGGTTGTCGCGCCACAAAAGCCTTAAGCTGCCAGGCCGCATCCACGAGTCCTGCGCCGAGCACCTGTCGGTGTTCGCCGCGCTCAAGGCGCGCGACCCTGAAGGTGCCGAGGCGATGATGAGGACCCATCTGCTGCGCCAGCGCGCGGCACTGCAGGCGCTCGACAACGCCGCCGGCGCGGCGCAGCCGACCCGGGCGCTGCCGGCGCTGCGCGTGGCTAGCGGCGACGACTAGAGCTGCCCACGCCCCAAGCTTCACGCTTCACGCCGCAGCACGGCAAGTCCTCTACGTTTCGATCGATGCATAAGGCAGGTACCGCATGAACTCCTTCGACACGGGTGACCGGAAAATCAGCGCGCCACTGGGCGAGAGCGAGCCGACCGGCAGTAATTTCCTGTCGCGGCTGGGCCGCTGGTGGGGCCGCAAAGGCGAGGCCGAGGCCGCGACCAAGGCAGCCAACGGCGTGGCGCACGCCGACGGCGAGGTGCCGCTGGCAACGCGCGTGGCGCGGCGCCAGCGCGAGCAGTTGCGGCTGTGCTTCGATGCCCGCCTGACCGACGGTGCCGCCAATGCCGCTGCGCAGGCATGGCAGGCCGAGTACGAGGCCGCGGGCGAGGCCACCCGGCGTGCCATGCTGGAGTTGCTGGCGGAGGTCGCCAGCAGCAGCGGCGAAAAGGCCGCCGACGCCAAAGGCGACACAAAGGGTGAAGCCAAGGGTGACGCGAAGCCCGACGGCAAGGGCGGCCATTCCGGGTTGACCCACGCCCTGTCCAGCGCCCGCATCCGCTTCTTCAAGCGTTTGGCCGCGCTCCACGGCCAGCGCGGCAGCAGCGCCTGCGGGCTGCACTTCCTGATCCAGCTGCGCGCCGACATGCTGCGTTGGCAGCGCCGGGTGCCGGGGCTGCGCGTGCTCGACGACGACCTCGAGGCGCTGTTCTCCAACTGGTTCGACGTGGGCCTGCTGGAACTGCAGCCGATCACCTGGGACTCGCCCGCCTCGCTGCTGGAAAAACTGATCCGCTACGAGGCCGTGCACGAGATCGCCTCGTGGACCGACCTGCGCAACCGGCTCGATTCCGACCGCCGCTGCTACGCCTTCGTCCATCCGCGCATCCCGCGCGAACCGCTGATCTTCGTCGAGGTTGCGTTCGTTCCCGAGATGGCCGCCAATGTCCAGGCATTGCTCGACGAGGCCGCGCCGCTGGAAGACCTGCGCCGCGTGAAGTGGGCCATCTTCTATTCGATCAGCAACACGCAGGCCGGCCTGCGCGGCGTCAGCTTCGGCAATTTCCTGCTCAAGCGCGTGATCGAAGAACTGCAGCGCGAATTCCCCAAGGTCAAGCAGTTCGCCACACTGTCGCCGATTCCCGGGTTTGCCGACTGGCTGCGCAAGCAGGATGCCGATGCGGTGTCGCGCGCGCTCGGCGACAAGCGCCTGGCGCGCTGGCGCGAGCGCCACGGGGAGGCGCCGGTAGACGGGGCGGGGTGGCTGGCAGCGTTGTCGCCTGAAGCGCCCGCCGATGCGGACCCGCTGACACGCGATACGGCGATGGCCCTGGCTGCGCATTACCTCGTGCGCGAGCGCCACCAGGCGCTGCCGGCGGACCCGGTGGCACGCTTCCACTTAGGCAACGGCGCTTGTGTCGAGCGGCTCAACTGGGCCGCCGACCTGTCGCGAAAAGGCCGCAGCCAGAGCTGCGGCATGATGGTGAATTACCTTTACGTGCCCGAGGCGCTGGATGACAATCTGGCTCGCCTGGGTGCAGGCAACCCGCGCATCGGCCGTAGCGTCGGGAAGCTGCTGTGACCCTGGTCCGGTCACGGGGTTACTTATCGGGACTTTGCAGTAGACCCACGCCACAGCGCTTGCTCGTGGCAGTTTCGATCGACTTTCCGAAGAAAAGAGAGAGAGGAGACAGCAAGATGAATCGTCGTCAGTTCAGCCTGGCCGCCAGCGCGCGCGCAGCGGGCATGGCACTGGGCGTGGCCGGCATCGGCGCCGCCACGCTGTTCGCGGCGCCCGCCGCCCATGCCGATGCCTGGCCGTCCAAGCCCGTCACCGTGATCGTGCCGTTCCCGGCCGGCGGCGGCACCGATGCCTTCGCGCGCCCGCTGACCGCGCAGCTGTCCAAGCAGTTGGGCAAGCAGTTCGTGATCGACAACCGCGGCGGCGCCGGCGGCACCGTTGGCGCCAGCCTGGCGTCCAAGGCCGTGCCGGACGGCTACACCGTGTTTATCGGCGGCGCGCACCATGCCATCGCCCCGTCGTTCTACAAGAAGCTCGACTACGATATTGAAAAGGATTTTATCCCGGTCACGGTGATCGCCCAGCCGCCGCAGGTGATTGTGGTCAATCCAAACCGCGTCAAGGCCAATACGCTGCAGGAGCTGATCGCCTACGCCAAGGCCAATCCCGGCAAGCTCAATTACGGCTCGGCCGGCAATGGCTCGGCCCACCACCTGGCGGGCGAGCTGTTCAAGATCCAGACCAAGACCTTCATCACCCACATCCCGTACAAGGGCGCCGGCCCCGCGCTGTCCGACCTGATCGCGGGGCAGGTTGACCTGATGTTCGACGGCCTGGGCTCGTCGGCGCAGCATATCCGTGCCGGCCGCATCAAGGCGCTGGCGGTGGCATCGAGCAAGCGCTCGGCAGCCTTCCCCAATGTGCCGACCGCGGCCGAGGCTGGGGTGCCGAACTACGAAGTCTCGACCTGGTATGCGATGTGGATGCCCAAGGGTACGCCCAAGGAGATCGTCGACCGCCTGTACGCCGAGACCGAGAAGGCGCTGAATACCCCGGAATTGAAACAAGTCTGGCTCAACAACGGCTCCGAGACGCCGGCCTTCACGCAGGAGCAGTTCGCGCAGTTCCAGCGTGCGGAGATCCGCCGCTGGGCGCAGGTCGTGCAGCAGTCCGGCGCCAAGATGGACTGACGGAGCGACCAGGCCATGCTGATCCGATGCACCGGGGCGCCGCGATGAGCGGCACCGTCATCTTTGCCACGCAGGGAACCACGGCGACCGTGACGCTGTCGCACGCCGGCAAGCTCAATGCCATTTCCGCGCAGATGTGGCGTGAACTGGCTGCGGGTTTCACCCGGCTGGCGGCCGATCCCGTGCTGCGCTGCGTGGTGGTGCGCGGCGCCGGCGGCAACTTTGCCGCCGGCGCCGACATTGCCGAGTTTCCCGCCGAACGCGGCGACGAAGCTGCGGTGCGGCACTACCACATGGCCACCATCGCGCCGGCGCTGGCCGCGGTGGCGCAATGCCCACACCCGACCGTAGCGATGATCGAGGGCGTATGCGTAGGCGGCGGCCTGGAGATCGCGTGCCATTGCGACCTGCGCATCGCCGCCTCGGACAGCCGCTTCGGGGTGCCGATCAACCGGCTCGGCTTCCCGATGGCGCCGGGCGAGCTGCAGGGCCTGCTGGAGCTCGCCGGCCGCGCGGTCACGCTCGAGATCCTGCTGGAAGGCCGCGTCTTCGACGCTGCCGAGGCGCGTGCCAAGGGGCTGCTGACTCGCGTGGTGGAGCCAGGCGCGCTGGCCGCCGAAGTCGATGCCACGGTGCGCCGCATTACCGCCGGCGCACCCGCCGCGGCGCGCATCAACAAGGCCACCATCCGACGGTTGGCGCCGATACCGGCTCCGCTGTCAGCGGCCGAGCTCGACGCGCACTTCGCCTATGCGGAGGGCGCCGACCATACCGAGGGCGTGGCCGCTTTCCTGGCGCGCCGGCCGCCGCAATTCCGGGGAGATTAGTCCGGCAAATCTGCCAGAATGCGGGATTGCCATGCCCGCACCGATCTGGCATCGGGGGCCTTGCCCCTGCGTGTCCCATACCGTTCCAAGCCTTTCGTTCGATCCACACCATGAACGCCAACCTGTTCGCCCTGTTCGAATCCCGCTTTCCCGCCGACCGCACCGCCTGCTGCATCGAGACCCACGACGGCCTGTACTACAGCTGGGACGACCTCGACCGCGCCACCGCCAAGCTGGCCAACCTGCTGGCCTCGCTGAAGCTGCCCGAAGGCGCGCGCGTGGCCGTGCAGGTAGAGAAGTCGCCCGAGGCGTTGTTCCTGTACCTGGCCACGCTGCGCGCGGGCTATGTCTACCTGCCGCTGAATACCGCCTACCAGGAGGCGGAGATCGACTATTTCGTCGGCAACGCCGAGCCGTCGGTGGTGGTGTGCAGCAGCAAGAATTTCGGCTGGGTCTCCAAGGTGGCGTTCCGTCACGGCGTCAACCACGTCTTTACGCTGGACGACGACCGCAGCGGCTCGCTGCTGGCGCGCGCCGCCAGCAAGGACGACACATTTGCCACCGTCGCGCGCGAGGACGATGATCTCGCCGCCATCCTTTACACCTCCGGCACCACCGGCCGCAGCAAGGGCGCGATGCTGACGCACCGCAACCTTGCGTCCAATGCGCAGACGCTGCACGAATACTGGGGCTGGCGCAGCGACGACGTGCTGCTGCACATGCTGCCGATCTTCCACGTGCACGGCCTGTTCGTGGCCTCTCACGGCGCGCTGCTGGCCGGCGCCAAGATGATCTGGGCGCCCAGGCTCGACATGGCGCAGGTGCTGAAATTCCTGCCGCGCTCGACCGTGATGATGGGCGTGCCGACCTACTACGTGCGCATGCTGCAGGAGCCGCGCTTCGACGACGACACCTGCCGCCGCATGCGGCTGTTCGTGTCGGGCTCGGCGCCGCTGCTGCTGGAAACCTTCGACGCCTTCCGCGAGCGCACCGGCTACACGATCCTGGAGCGCTACGGCATGAGCGAGACGGTGATGCTGGTGTCCAACCCATATGACGCCGCGCTGGGCGAGCGCATTGGCGGCACCGTCGGCATGCCGCTGCCGGGCGTGTCGGTGCGCGTGGTCGATGGCGAGGGCAAGTCCTGCGTGCCGGGCGAGATCGGCAATGTCGAAGTCAAGGGCCCGAACGTGTTCCATGGCTACTGGCGCATGCCGGAGAAGACCAGGGAAGAGTTCACCGAGGACGGCTGGTTCAAGACCGGCGACGTCGGCCGCTTTGGCGGTGCCATCGTCAGCCAGGCGGGCGAGCGCCAGGTGCCGGACAGCTACCTGACCATCGTCGGCCGCAGCAAGGACCTGATCATCTCGGGCGGCTACAACGTCTACCCGAAGGAAATCGAGAGCTTTATCGATGAGATGCCGGGCGTGGCGGAGAGCGCGGTGATCGGCGTGCCGCACGAGGACTTCGGTGAGGCAGTGGTGGCGGTGGTGGTGAAGAAGCCGGGCGCGGAGATCGATGAGTCGGAGATGATCGGTACGCTCAAGGCGCGCATCGCCAACTTCAAGGTGCCCAAGCGCGTGCACGTGGTTGACGAGCTGCCGCGCAATACGATGGGGAAGGTACAGAAGAACGTGTTGCGGCAGCAGTTTGCGACGCTGTGACACGCTTGTGTTGCTGAAGGTGTGCTCCCCTCTCCCGCTTGCGGGAGAGGGGCTGGGGGAGAGGGCAGGAGGGTCAAAGGCTGACGCCGGTGGGCTAAAACCGTTGGTCTCGCTTGATGTGGTACCTGGCTAGACCACCCCTCTCCCCAACCCTCTCCCGCTGAGGGGAGAGGGAGAACACCTTGCTTAGGCAAGTTCGAGCGGCTTTGGAGCACCCACACCGCCAGCCTCTCAACGACACTCACTTCAGCATCTGCACCGACCCGTTCACCGATACCGTTACCTGCGTCTTGCCGCCTTCCACCGGCACCGGCACCGCGGCATCGGCCATCATCGCCTTGGCTGCGCCATACATGCGCGGCATCGGCGGCACCACGCCGCTTTCGCTCACGTTGACTTCCCGGACGGTGTAGCTGTTGTAGCCAAACAGCTTGGTGGTCGACTGTGCCTTGTTGCGGAACGACGCCACCGCCTGTTCGGCCAGCTTGGCCTCGGCCGCCTCGCGCGCTTCACGCGACAGCGAGAAGGCGATGTTCTGCACCTGCATCTGGCTGGCCAGCTCGCCCGCCAGCTTCGACACCGCCGAGAAATCGCGCGACTTCAGGATGACCTCGGAACGCCCGCGCCACGTGCTGATGCGGCCGTTGCGGTCGGTGCTAGGGTGGATGGTGAAGCCGCCCGATTCCGCGGTCACGCCCTGCGTGCGCTTGGCCTGTGCCAGCACGGCCTGGGTGCGCGTGGACAGCGCCGTCGAGATCGCCGCGGGCTCTGCGCCTTCCTGTTCGGCGGCGAGCGTCAGGTGCACGATGTCGGTCGGCACTTCGCTTACGGCCTGTGCCGACAACGACAGCACGCCGGACGGCGTTTCGGTCGGCCCGCCATGCGCCGAAGCGACGATGGCGGTGGTGCCCAGCAGGGTGGCGGCAAGCCATTGTTTCATCTTGTTCTCCCGAAAAAACGTAGTGGCTGTCAGACGGACCTGGCGCATGAAACGTTCCGCGAGATTGCAAACGAATGTTGCAGACCCCGTGCCGTCAGAACGCCTGCCAGGCCTTCCACAGCATGTAGGACGCCAGGCTTAGCAGCAGCACTGCAAAGGCCTTGCGCAGCTGCCCGACATCCATCCGGTGCGCGGTGCGCGCCCCCAGCGGCGCGGTCAGCATGCTGGCCGCGACAATGACGAGCAACGCCGGCAGGTAGATGTAGCCGATCGATCCCGACGGCAGTCCCGGCATCTGCCAGCCGCTCCAGACATAGCCCGCCACGCTGGCGGCGGCGATCGGGAAGCCCAGTGCCGCCGACGTCGCCACCGCGTGGTGGATCGGCACGTTGCACCAGGTCATGAACGGTACCGAGACAAAGGCGCCGCCCGCGCCGACCAGGCTCGAGAGGAACCCGATCACGCCGCCTGTGCCCAGCATGCCCGCCGCGCCCGGCAGTTGCCGGCTCGGGGCGGGGCGGCGGCTGCGCAGCATCTGCAGCGCGGAAAACCCGACAAACACGGCAAAGGCAAGCGACAGCCAGCTGGTCTTGAGCGCGGCAAAGACCTTGCCGCCGCCGATGATGCCGCCGAGCACGATGCCCGGCGCCAGCGCCAGCACCACCGGCCAGCGCACCGCGCCGCGTTTGTTGTGCGCGCGCACCGACGACAGCGACGTGAACAGGATGGTGCCCATCGACGTGGCGATCGCCATATGGACGATGGCTTCCGTGGGAAAGCCCAGCGCGGTGAACAGCAGCGTCAGGAACGGCACCATCATCATGCCGCCGCCGACACCGAGCAGCCCGGCGCAGAAACCGGTAAAGGCGCCGAGGGCCAGCAGCGCGGGGATCAGCACCGGCAGGGTAGCAAGCTGCATAGGTCAGCGCCCCGGTCTTAGCGCATCAGCTTGCCGGTAATGAAGCGCCATTCCGCCGGCGTGACCGGCGTGATCGAGAGCCGGTTGCCACGACGCAGCACCACCATGTCGGCCAGCTCCTCATGCTCGCGCAGCGCCGCCAGCGGAATCAGCGTGCTCTTGCGTTCGTAGCGCACGTCGACCAGCAGCCAGCGCGGCGCATCGGGTTTCGACGCGGCGTCGTAGTACGGGCTCTTGGCATCGAACTGGGTCGGGTCGGGGTAGGGCGTGGAGCAGACCTCGGCCAGGCCGGCAATGCCGGGCTCGGGGCACGACGAGTGGTAGAACAGCACGCCGTCGCCGACCTGCATGGCGTCGCGCATGAAATTGCGCGCCTGGTAGTTGCGCACGCCGGTCCACGGCAGCGTCCCCTCGCGGGCGAGGTCGTCGATGCTGGCCTCGTCCGGTTCCGATTTCATCAGCCAGTACTGGCGGGCGCGTTTGTTCTGGTTCGGGCTCACGGCGCGGTTCGTGGATGAAGGGGTCGGGGTGCGCGGGTATGGCCACGCGCGTGCGCAAAGAAAAAAGGCGATGGTTCAGAAAACCACCGCCTTTTTAGGGGGTCCCCGCCTCGGCCGCTGGGTCGGCATCCTGAACCCAAGTGAGGTTCAGAGTGGCTGCGGAAGTCGCATTTCGGGTACATCATCCACTCAGGGAGTCCAAGCCAGGCCCGGACTATGAATGCGACGACACGCTCGCCCACGCGACATGATCCCGCACCATGCAATGCATATCGGTTCAAGGAGTTTATGACCCTCACGAACCAGGCAGGGAAACTGTCAAACGTCTGACTCTACAACCGCTTCGACCGGTCGGGTAGGTGACCTGCCTGCGGGATGTCAGACGTTTGCCGTTTCTAACTAGGATGGGATGAAAACGGCGGCCGGGCGCGATAACCTGGCCAGTTAGCTGCACTTCTGTGGTGCCTCGTGCAGTCTGGCTACACTATACACCGCGTCGCAGGCCTTACCAAGTCCACACGCGCGTATCGTTACATTTTGCGCGACAGCGCGGCATCCGCTGCACATCCCTCCATTTTCACGGTATCTGGGGCTGCCCGGGCGGGTTTCAAGCGACCCGTTCAGCCCCGCGTGCCGGTACCCACGTGCGCGTATTGCCGCAACGCTTCGTCGGCGCGTTCGTTCAGTTCGCGGATGCGCGCGTGGATGGCCTCGACCGGGATCGTGCCCTCGGCCTGCTGCTTGCGCTGCAGGGCAAGAAGATCGGACGCGATCGAAATGGCGGCCATCACCGCCACGCGCTCGACGCCCTTGGCGGCGATGCCGTTGCGCAGCTTGTTCATCTGCGTGTCGACCAGTGCCACGGCCTCGAGCAGCGCGGCCTCGTTCTCGGGGGCGATGGCAAAGCGGTACGGCTGGCCGGCGATGTTGACTTCGACTTGCTTGTTGCTCATGCGTGTTCTCCGGAGGCCTTGTGCGGCTCTGCGCTTGCCGCGGCGCCCTCGCCCAGCAGGTCGAGCTGGCGCGTGTCGCTGGCCGTCGGCAGCTTGTCAAGGATGGACTGGATGCGCAGCTGCGCTTCCTCGATCTTGATGTTGAGCAACTCGCGGTCGGCTGCCATGGCCTCGCGCTCGCTGCGCAACTGCGCGGCTTCACCCTCCAGCCGGGCGATCTCGTCGCGCAGCCGCTGGTTCTCCGCCGCCAGGGTGTCCGCATGATGCAGCACGCGCCCGATCTTCGCGGCCAGTTGTTCGAGTTCGTTGAGCATAGGGCCTGTCATGATGGGATAAAGGTCAGGTAACGCGATTCTAGCCGATGCGCCGCCGCGCACAATGCGAAGGGAAGCGTTTCTGACCAGGCACCTGCATGGAAGTTGCAGCCTTCTGCACCCAAAACCCCGGCAGAGTTGTGACAAGACACTACGGGCGCCGCGTTGACGCGGGTTGCGAAACTCCCTACACTCGCGCACGTTCCAGGTGCTCGCCCTTTTCGTCCCTGGCGAAAGGGCAGTTCAACGGGAAACAGGGAGCCTTGCCGGCCGCGCGCCGGACGGGCCAACCTGTGCTGCCCCCGCAACGGTAAGCGACCGCGTGCGCATCCGCCAGCGCCAGCCACTTCCGCAGCCAGCCTGCCGGAAGGGCCGCCGGCAATGACCGGGATCCGATCCCGGCCACATGTCCACGCAGGACCGGCCACATGCCACTGAGCCTCAGGTTCGGGAAGGCGCCGGTTCCGAGTCGCCAGCCCGGATACCGGCCTGAACGCGGGCTGCCGCCCGTGCGCGGCACGCCTCATCGCCATATGGTCCGCGGGGGAACGGGCCCGGCCGTTCCTACCTAGTCCTGCATCATGCGTTCATCGCTCCACAGGTCGACCCGCCCGGCAGCCCCGGCGGTGCGTCCGCTCGTGCCCGCAACCTCGTCTGCGATTGCGGCAGCCATTGCCTCGTTCACCCTGGTCCCGGCCACCTCGTTCGCGCAAGCCGCCGATAGCGGCCCTGCCCAACAGCTGGCTCCGGTGGTGGTGACTTCCACCCGCACCGCGCAACCCATTACCGAGGCGCTGCCGCACACGACGGTGGTGACGCAGGAAGATATCGTCAATTCGCAGGCGCCAGACCTGCGCACGCTGCTGCGCAACCAGGCCGGCGTGGAGTTCTCCGCCAACGGCGGCATGGGCAGCAACACCACGCTGTTCATGCGCGGCGCCAATTCCAACCAGACGCTGATCCTGATCGATGGCGTGCGCGTGTCGTCGGCCAGCAGCGGCACCGCGCAGCTGGCCAATATCCTGCCCGACCAGATCGACCGGATCGAAGTGGTGCGCGGCAACGTGTCGGCGCTGTATGGCTCGGACGCGATTGGCGGCGTGGTGCAGATCTTCACCAAGAGCGGCGCGGGCCAGGCCCCGTCGGCCAATGCGTCGGTGGAGTACGGCAGCAACAACACGCGCCAGGGCACGGTCGGCTACGGCGGGCAGGTGGGCGATACCTCGTTCAACCTGACCGGCTCGGCGTTCAAGACCGATGGCTTCTCGTCGATCAATACAAGGCAGGCGCCGCGCGCCAACCCCAACGACAATCCGTACGAGAACCAGAGCCTGTCGGGCCAGGTGAAGCACCGCTTCACGCCCAACTGGGATGCCGGCTTCAGCGGCTACTACTCGAAGAGCAAGCTGTCGTTCGACAGCGCCTTCGGCCGCCCGACCGACGACAACCGCACCAACAGCGAGTTGTACGCCCTGTCGGCCTTCGTCAACGGCAAGGTCGGCGCCGACTGGACCACGCACTTCAAGCTGTCGCAGAGCGCGGACAACAGCGATACCTTCCTCAACGGGCGCCCCAACGGCACCTTCAATACCCGCAACCGCCAGTTCAACTGGCAGAACGAGTATGCGGTCGCCGCCAACCACACGCTGCTGTTCGGCACCGACTACCTGCAGCAGGAGCTGGTTTCGAGCGCCTACGGCGCGCCCACGCGCAACGTGTTCTCCGTGTTCGGTGGCTACGATGGGCGCATCGGCAAGCACCAGCTGCAGCTCAACGCGCGCAACGACCACTATTCCGACTTCGGCAATCAGGGCAGCTTCTTCGCCGGCTACGGCTATAACGTGACCGATGCGTTCAAGCTGATCGCCAACGTCAGCAACGCCTTCCGCGCGCCGACCTTCAACGAGCTGTACTTCCCCAATTTCGGCCAGCCCAACCTGCAGCCCGAGCGCGCCAAGTCGGTCGAGGCGGGCGTGCAGTACACCACCGCCACGGCGGGGCTGCTGCGCGTGACCGCGTTCGAGACCCGCTACGACGACCTGATCGTGTCGGCGCTGCAGCCCAACGGCATGTTCCTGGCCGAGAACGTCAACAAGGCCAAGGTGCAGGGCATCGAGGCGTCGTGGCGCGCCACCGTGTACGGCACCGACCTCGGCGCCAGCGTGACTTTCCAGAATCCGGTCAACGAGCAGAACAACACCCAGCTGCTGCGCCGCGCGCGCCGCCACGCCGCGCTGGACGTGGGCCGCAACTTCGGCAACTGGCGCTTCGGCGGCGAATGGCTGGTATCGTCGTCGCGCATGGATGCCGGCTCGCGCCGCCTGGGCGGATACGGTATCGTCAACCTCAACGCCCGCTACAACATCGACAAGCAATGGTTCGTTGCCGCCCGCGTCGAAAACCTGTTCGACAAGGACTACCAGCTCGCCTACCCCTACAACACGCAGGGGCGCGCGGGCTTCATCACGCTGGGCTGGCGCCAGCGATGAGCGCACGGGCGCGCCATGTCTGAGTTCCGGCGCGCCCTGGCGTTGTGGCTGGCGCTCGCCCTGGCGTCGGTCGTAGTCTTCGCGGCCTCGCTCGCGCTGGGCAGTGTCTCGCTCGACGCGCGCGAGCTGTGGCAGGCGCTCAGCGGAGCCGACACGGGCACCGCCGGCGCCATCGTGCGCGAGCTGCGCCTGCCGCGTGCGGCCGCGGCCTTTGCCTGCGGCGGGCTGCTGGCGCTGTCCGGCGCGCTGATGCAGGTGCTGCTGCGCAACCCGCTGGCCGAGCCTTACGTGCTGGGCGTCTCCGGCGGCGCGTCGGTCGGCGCCTTGCTGGCGATGCTGGTGCTCGCGCCGTGGTGGGGCGTGCAGACGGCCGCCGCCGTGGGCGCACTGTGCTCGATGCTGCTGGTGGCAACGCTGGCGCGGCGCGACCTGCTGCACCCGCAGGTGCAGGGCGGCCACCGCGAGGCCGGCGCACGCCTGCTGCTGACTGGCGTGATCCTCGCCGCCGGCTGGGGCGCGGTGATCACGCTGATCCTTGCCGTGGCGCCGGAATCGCGGCTGCGCGGCATGCTGTTCTGGCTGACCGGCGACCTGGGCGGCACCGCCACCTACGGCGGCGCGCTCGCCACGATGGTCGTCGCACTGCTGCTGGCCATGCCGATGGCGCGCGCGCTCAACGTGATGCTGCTGGGCGAGACCGTGGCGCAGTCGCTGGGCGTGCGCGTGGGCCGGGTGCGGCTGCTGACCTTCCTGCTGGCCTCGGCCTGCATCGCCGTGGCCATCACTACCGCCGGTTCGATCGGCTTTGTCGGCCTGGTCGTGCCGCATCTGGTGCGGCTGGCGTGGGGCAACGACCAGCGCCTGCTGCTGCCGGCCGCGGTGCTGCTGGGCGGTGCGCTGCTGATGGCGGCCGACCTGATCGCGCGCACCGTGATCGCCCCGGCGCAGCTGCCGGTGGGCGTGATCACCGCACTGCTGGGCGTGCCGACCTTCCTGTATCTGCTGCTGCGGAGGCCGCGATGAACGCGCCCGCGGACTGGTCGCAGCCGCTCGCGGCCTGCCCCGTGCTGGCGCTGCGCGATGTGCGGCTGCGCACCGGCCAGCGCGTGCTGGTCGATGACCTGACGCTGGACATCGGCCCCGGCCAGCTGTGGTGCATCGCCGGGCCCAACGGCGCCGGCAAGTCCACGCTGATGACCGCGCTGGCGGGCCTGCGCCACGTCGACGGCGGCAGCGTCGTGATCGACGGCAAGCCGGTGGGGCAGGTAGCGCCGGCGGCGCTGGCGCGCCAGCGTGCCTACCTGCCGCAGGCGGTGCACGATACGTTCTCCATGTCCGTCCTCGATGCGGTGCGCATAGGCCGCCACCCGCACCTGTCTGGCTGGGGCTGGACCGGGCGCGAGGATGACCGCATGGTGCGCGACGTGATCCGCGCCATGGATATCGACGCACTGGCGGCCCGCGACGTGCTGACGCTGTCCGGAGGCGAGCGGCAGCGCGCTTCGCTGGCCGCCGCGCTGGCACAGCAGGCGCCGCTGCTGCTGCTCGACGAGCCGGTCTCGCACCTCGACCTGCGCCACCAGATCCTGGTGCTGGAGCAGCTTGCCGCGCTCGCCCGCGCCGGCCGCCATGCCATCGTGGTGATCCTGCACGACCTGACGCTGGCGCTGCGCTATGCCACCCATGCCTTGCTGATGGCCGAAGACGGCACCGCGCTGCATGGTCAGGCGGCACAGGTACTGACTCCCGAACATTGCTCCCGCGCGCTTGGCACCCGCATCGTCAGCGTCAGCGACGGCGTGCATACCGCACTGATTCCCGATGGCGCCACGGCGCCGCGACTCTTTACGCAAGGCCCGACTCCATGACTGATTCCCACAACCCCGCCACCGATGACACCGAGCGCGACGCGCGCCACAAGGCGCGCATGGTGCGCAAGAAGGAAGTGATCGATGCCAAGATTGCCGCGGCGCAGGACGAGCGCGGCGTGATTGTCATCACCACCGGCAACGGCAAGGGCAAGTCCAGTTCCGGCTTCGGCATGGTGGTGCGCGCGCTCGGCCACGGCATGCGTGCCGGCGTGGTCCAGTTCATCAAGGGGGCGCAGCCGACCGGCGAAGAAATGTTCCTGCGCCGCTTCCCCGGGGAATGTGCTTTCCACGTGATGGGCGAGGGCTACACCTGGGACACCCAGGACCGCGCGCGCGACGTGGCCAAGGCCGAGGCCGCATGGGAAGTGGCCCGCGGCATGCTGCGCGACCCGGCCATCGGGCTGGTGCTGCTCGACGAACTCAACATTGCGCTCAAGCTGCACTATCTTGATGTGGATCAGGTTGTCGCCGACCTGCGCGCGCGCCCGCCGATGCAGCACGTGGTCATCACCGGCCGCGGCGCGCCGCCGGCGCTGGTGGAGGCGGCCGATACCGTCACCGACATGACGCCGGTCAAGCACGCCTTCCAGCAGGGCATCAAAGCGCAGCGCGGCGTGGAAATGTAGCCCCGGTAGCCCCGGTAGCCCCGGTAGCCCCGGAACCAGACCTCAAGACCCACAGCATCATGCAGTTTCCCGAAATCACACCCCTCGACAACAACCTGCGCCCCACGCTGCAGGCCGCCATCGACGACAAGACCAAGCCGCTCGGCGCGCTCGGCCGGCTCGAGTCGCTGGCGCTGCAGCTGGGGCTGATCCTCGGCACGCAGCGCCCCGTGTTGCAGCGTCCGACGGTGATCGTCTTTGCCGCCGACCACGGCGTGGCCGACGCGGGCGTCAGCGCCTATCCGGCCGAGGTCACCGCACAGATGGTCAAGAATTTCCTGGCCGGTGGCGCGGCGATCAATGTGTTCTCGCGCCAGCACGGCATTGCGCTGGAAATCGTCGATGCCGGCGTGCGCGTGCCGCTGCCGGCGGCACCCGGGCTGGTCAACTGCCGCATTGCCGACGGCACCCGCAACTTCGCGCAGGAGCCGGCGATGACGCCGGAACAGGCTGCGGCGGCGATGACCGCCGGCATGGCGCGCGTGCTGCGACATGCCCGGCAAGGCTGCAATGTGATCGGCTTCGGCGAGATGGGTATTGCCAACACTTCGGCCGCCGCTTGCCTGATGCAGCGGCTGACCGGGCTGCCGCTGGCGGACTGCATCGGCCGCGGCACCGGGCTGGACGATGCCGGCCTTGCACGCAAGCGGGAGGTGCTGGAAGGCGCGCTCGCGCTGCACGCCGATGCGCTGACGCCGCTCGATGTGCTGGCGACGTTCGGCGGCTTCGAGATCGCGATGATGGCCGGGGCTTTCCTCGCCGCCGCGGCCAGCCGCATGGTGATCCTGGTTGATGGCTTTATCGCCTCGGCCGCGCTGCTGGTGGCGCAGCGCATCGACCCCAACGTGCTGCAGTACTGCGTGTTCACGCATTGCTCGCACGAGCGCGGCCACCGCGCACTGCTGGATCATTTCGGCGCCGAGCCGCTGCTGGCGCTGGACCTGCGCCTGGGCGAGGGCACCGGCGCGGCGCTGGCGTGGCCGCTGCTCGCGTCCGCGGTTGCGTTCCTGAATGAGATGGCGACCTTCAGCGGCGCCGGCGTCAGCACGGCCTCGGCATGAGCGTGCCGTCCGACCCCGCGCCCACGCCCGCCGGTCCCGGCGGCACGGGTAGCACTGGCAGCGAATTGCGCTACTTCTTCACCGCGCTGGGCTATTTCACGCGTGTGCCGCTGCCTGGCTGGCTGGCGCGATGGGTCGGATTCGAGCCGCATTACCTGCATGCCGCCGCGCGTTATTTCCCGCTGGTAGGTCTTCTGGTCGGCGGCGCCGGTGCGCTGGTCACGTGGGGCGCGCTGCTGTGGTGGCCGATCGGCGTGGCGGTGCTGTTGGGGATGGCGGCCACGCTGCTGCTGACCGGCGCCTTCCATGAGGACGGCCTGGCCGATTGCGTCGATGCCTTCGGCGGCGCATGGCAGCGCGAAGACGTGCTGCGCATCATGCATGACTCGCGCATCGGCGCGTTCGGTGCGATCGCGCTGGTGGTGGCGCTGCTGCTCAAGTGGCAATTGCTGGTGGCGATCGGCACGCAGGGCGGGCCGGCGATCTTGCTGGCGGTGCTGGTGGGTGCGCACGCCGCCAGCCGCGCGATGGCGGTCAGCTACCTCGCCACGCTGCAGTACGTGCGTCCGGAAGGCAAGGCAAAGCCGGTGGCGCAACGGCTCGCCGGCGCGGGGTTAGGGTTCGCGCTGCTGTGCGGGGTGGTGCCGCTGTGGCTGGTTTCGCCGTCGTTCTTGGCGGCGGCCGCAGTGGCGCTGCTCGTGTTGCGTGTGCTGCTCGGCCGCTACTTCGTGCGCCGCATCGGCGGCTATACCGGCGATTGCCTCGGCATGGCCCAGCAGTGCGCGGAGATCCTGATCTACCTGGTGGCATCGGCATGGACCTGGTCCTGATCCGCCATGCGCAGCCTGAGGTCGCTGCGGGCACCTGCTACGGCTGCCTCGACCTGCCGCTGGTGTCGCCACTGGTGCCGGCTGCCGCACAGATCGCGACGGGCCTGCCGGCGCCGGCGCGCATCGTCAGCAGCCCGCTGGCGCGTGCGCTCGGGACCGCGCAGGCGCTGGTGCAAACCTTGCCGGCCGGGGTGCCGGCCATCGCCACCGACCCACTGTTGCGCGAGCTGGATTTTGGCTGCTGGGAAGGCGTGGCGTGGGACGCGATCGACCGCGCCGCGCTGGACCAGTGGGCCGCTGACCTGCTCCATGCGCGCCCGCATGGCGGCGAGTCGCCCGCGCAGGCGATGGCGCGCGTGGTCGGCTGGGCCGACGCGCTCGATGTGCGGGACGATGGCTGCGTGTGGGTGGTCGGCCATGCCGGGCCGATGCGCATGCTGGCCGCGCACTGGCTCGGCGTGCCGCTGGCCGTGACGGTCAACTGGGCGCTGGGCTTCGGCGCGAGCTGCCGCTTCCGGCTGGGTCCGGATGGAGCGCGGCTCGAATGGTGGAATCGAGAGTAGAACCGCGGGTGAAACTGCGCCGGCCGATCAGCGCGCCGGGCGCCGGCTGCGCGCCACGTCGAGGTCCTTGCAGATCTGCTCGATGCCTTGCACCACGCGCGGACCGGCGCGATTGACCAGGTCGCCGTCGATCACGAACAGGTTGTTGCGCGCCACCGCGGTGATTTGCTTCCAGCGCTGCCACATCGCATAGTCGGGCAGCGGCTGGTCGGAGCGCGTGGCCCCCATGCCGGCGGTCAGCATCGCTTCCGGATTGCCCGCCACCACCGCCTCGACCGATACCGTCGGCACCAGCGGCGTCTCGGCCCCGAACAGGTTGCGCCCGCCGCACAGCGCCAGCATGTCGCTGACCAGGTGCTGGCCGTTGAGCGTCATCAGCGGCTGCTGCCAGACCTGGTAGAACACAGTCACCGGGGGCCGCGCGGCGTAGGTCTTGCGCAATGTCTCCACCTGCTGGCGGAAATTATCGGCGGCGCGGCGCGCGGTCGTGTCCGTGCCCAGCAGCGTGCCCAGCTTTTCCATATTTTCGGGGATCGACGCCAGCTTGCGCGGTTCGCTGTAGAACATCGGCAAGCCGAGCGCGCGCAGGCGGTCGGTCTGCTTCTGCGCATTGCCATGGCGCCAGACCACGATCAGGTCCGGCTTGAGCGCGGCGATGCGCTCAAGGTCCAGCGCCTTGTTGTCGCCCACGCGCGGGATATCGCGCGCCTGCGGCGGATAGTCGCTGTAGTGGACCGTGCCGACGATGCGGTCGCCGCCGCCGGCGGCAAAGATCATCTCGGTCACGTGCGGCGCCAGCGAGACCACGCGGCGCGCCGGCTGTGCCAGCGTGATGGTCTGGCCGGCATCGTCGACCACCGATACGGCGGCTTGCGCCGCGGGTGCGGCAAGCAGGGCGGTGGCGACCAGCGTTGGGGCAATGGCGAATGTCAAAGCGTGCATGAAGGGTCAGGCGCTAACGGCGGACGGGGCGGACGGGGCGGACGGGGCAGACAGGGCGGCCAGCGCGGCCAGCGCGGCATCGAGCCGTTGCCAGCATTCCGGCCGGTCAGGCGGCAGGCCCAGGCGCAGGCTTGGCAGGCAACCGCCGGCGGCTTCGAAGTATCGGGTCCAGACGCCATGGTGCGCCAGCGCTTCGTGCAGCGTCAGCGCGTCGGCATGCGGTACCCAGCAAAACAACGGGTGCACGACGGCGGTCAGCCCGTGGCGCGCCAGCAGCGTGCCGAGCCGCGCGCCGGACACGCCCAGTTGCGCACGATTGGCTTCCTGCCACTGGCGGTCCGCCAGCGCATGCCGGGCGGCGGCGCGCGCCGGCCCCGAGACGGTCCAGTGGCCCAGCCGCTCATGCAGCGCATCGAGCAACGGCTGGTGCGCCAGCACGAAGCCGCAGCGGATACCGGCGAGACCATAGAACTTGCCGATCGAGCGCAGCACCGCCAATCCTTCAGCGCCGCTGTGCGCGGCGACCGATGCCGCGGGCAGGCAATCGATGAATGCTTCATCGACCAGCAGCGTACCGCCGCGTCCAGCCAGCGCGGCATGCCAGTGAAGCAGCGTTGCCGGCGGCAGCAGCCGGGCGGTCGGGTTGTTGGGGTTGACGACGACCAGATGGTCGAGCGCATCGGCAAGGTCCGCGCGGGCGAAGTCCGCTTCGTCCAGCAGCACCACCGTGTGCCCGGACGCGGCGAACGCCGGTGCGTACTCGCTGTAGCCGAGCGCGGCAATTCCGACGCGCCCCGGCCGCAGCAGGCCCGGCAACGTACGGATCGCCGCCTGCGAGCCGGCCACCGGCAAGGCCTGCGGCGCGCCGAATGCCTCCGCAGCCAGCTCGGCGAGTCCATCGCCGTCCTGCGGTAGCCGCCGCCATGCGGAAGCGGGAAGCGCCGGCACGGGATAGCCGTCGGGATGGATGCCGGTGGACAAGTCGAGCCAGTCGGCTTCGGCGCGGCCGTAGCGGCGCACCGCGGCCAGCAGGTTGCCACCATGGCGGATTGGGGGAAGGGCAGGGCTCACTTGGGTGCAGACACGGCAAGAATGGCCAGCGCGCTGGCGCCCGCAAGCGCCAGCCACAGCCACAAGGTGCGATGGACCAGCCGCAGGCACGCCATCACGTGCTCAGCCTGTGGCGCGCTGCCAGCACCCAGCGGCGGGCGTTGTTCCAGCTCGCCGTGATAGCGCGCCGGACCGCCAAGCAGCACGCCGACCGCGCCGGCGCCCGCCGCCATCACCGGGCCCGCATTGGGGCTGGACCATGCCGGTGCCTGCGTGCGCCAGCAGCGCAGCGACTGCGTAGTGGCGCCCAGCAGCGCGTACGACAGCGCAGTCAGCCGTGCGGGAACCAGGTTGAGCGCATCGTCGATGCGGGCCGCCGCCCAGCCGAAATATTGCAGCCGCGGCGTGCGGTAGCCCCACATCGCATCGAGGGTATTGGCCAGCCGGAACACGATCACCGCCGGCGCGCCGCCGAGCAGGAACCAGAACAGCGCGCCGAAGACGGCATCGTTGCCATTCTCCAGCGCCGATTCGCACGCGGCGCGCGCCAGCGCTTCGGCCTCGGCCTCGGCGGTATCGCGCGAGACGATGCGCGCGGTCAGCGCGCGCGCGGTGGGCAGGTCCGCGGCGGCAAGGGCGTCGGCAATCGGGGCGATATGCTGTTGCAGGCTGCGCGCGCCGAGCGCGGCGTACAGCGCGATGGCATGCAGCACCAGTGCCGCGAGCGGGTGCCAGCCTGCCGCCGCATCGACCAGCCACCATGCGAGCGCCGCCGGCACCAGCACCAGTACGCACCAGCAGGCCAGGCCCGCCACGCGCTGCCGCCACGGCGCGCCGCGGCGTTCGGGATCGTTGCAGTGTCGTTCGAAGGCCGAAGCGAGGCGGCCAAAGCCCACCAGCGGGTGGAAGCGGCGCGGCTCGCCCAGCCATTGGTCGAGCAGCACGCCGGCCAGCGCCGCGGCCACGCAAGCCGGCCAGGCCTGCATCAGCATGCGGGATCGGCGCCCTTGACCGGGACCGGGATGCCCGCCACCAGCAGCCGCACGCGGTCCGCGGCGGCGGCCAGCTTCTGGTTCAGGCGTCCCAGTTCATCGACGTAGAAGCGGGTGATCGCGCCCATCGGCACCACGCCGAAGCCGATCTCGTTGGAGACCAGGATCACGTGGCCGGGCAGCGTGGGCAGCGCGGCCAGCAGCGATTCGATCTCTTCGGTAAAGGCATCGGGCGGCGTGATCACGCCATGATCGGGATAGCTGCGGCCGTCGGGGAAAAGCAGGTTGTTCATCCACAGCGTCATGCAGTCCACCAGGATGCAGCCGTCGTGGCGCGCGTTGGCGTAGAGCGCATCGGCCAGCCGCACCGGCTCTTCCACCAGGCGCCAGTCGGCGGGGCGGCGGGCGCGGTGCAGCGCGATGCGGACTTCGAGTTCCTGGTCGGCCAGTGCGGGATCCTGGCGCGCGGTGGCGATATACGTGACCGGCCCGCCGGTGATGCAGGCGTGGTCACTCGCCAGCTGTTCGGCATAGTGGCTCTTGCCGGAGCGCGCGCCGCCCAGCACCAGCGTCAGCTGCCGCGCGCCGGATGCGCCGGCCGCAAGCGGCTTCGCCGCGCTGGCGGTTGCGGGTTCAGGAGCGATGGCCGGGGTTTCCATCCGCGTATTGTAGCCGCCGCATCCGGCCCTGGCATGGAGGGCCGATGCGATAATCCACCGATGCACACCGATTCTCCGCTTTCCTTTCCGCCGGGTGCCCTGCGCGGCACGCTGATGGTCCAGGGCACCACCTCCGATGCCGGCAAGAGCACCGTGGTCGCCGGGCTGTGCCGCGTGCTGGCGCGCGCCGGCACGCGCGTGGCGCCGTTCAAGCCGCAGAACATGGCGCTGAACAGCGCGGTGACCGCCGACGGCGGCGAGATCGGGCGCGCGCAAGCGCTGCAGGCGCAGGCCGCGCGGCTGGCGCCGCATACCGACATGAACCCGGTGCTGCTCAAGCCCAGCAGCGACACCGGTGCGCAAGTGATCATCCACGGCCGCGCGCGGCTCGACCTCGATGCCCGCGCCTACCATGCCTACAAGCCTGAGGCGATGAAGGCGGTGCTGGCCTCGCATGCGCGGCTGGAACAGGCCTATGACGTGGTGCTGGTGGAAGGCGCCGGCAGCCCCGCCGAGATCAACCTGCGCGCGCGCGACATCGCCAACATGGGCTTCGCCGAGCGGGTCGACTGCCCGGTGGTGCTGGTCGCCGATATCGACCGCGGCGGCGTGTTCGCGCACCTGGTCGGCACGCTCGATTGCCTGTCGGACAGCGAACGCGCACGCGTGACCGGCTTCATCATCAACCGTTTCCGCGGCGATATCAGCCTGCTCGAGCCGGGCCTGGACTGGCTCGCCGCGCGCACCGGCAAGCCGGTGTTCGGCGTGCTGCCGTACCTGCACGGCCTGCACCTGGATGCCGAGGATGCCATCATCGGCACGCAGGGCACCAAGTCTGACGCGCAGCGGCTGCGCGTGATCGTGCCGGTGCTGCCGCGCATCGCCAACCATACCGACTTCGACGCGCTGCGCGCCCATCCGCAGGTGGACCTGCAGTTCATCGGGACCGGCATGCCGGTCCCGCCCGCCGACCTGGTGGTGCTGCCCGGCAGCAAGAGCGTGCGCGCCGACCTGGCCTTCCTGCGCGCCAACGGCTGGGAGGCGGCGCTGCAGCGGCACCTGCGCTACGGCGGCAAGCTGGTCGGCATCTGCGGCGGCATGCAGATGCTGGGCCGGCAGGTGCATGACCCCGACGGCCGTGAAGGCACTGCCGGCAGCAGCGCGGGCCTGGGATGGCTCGACTACGAGACCACGCTCGCCGCCGAGAAACAGCTGCGCCAGGTCAGCGGGCGGCTGGCGGATGCGGACGCGCCAGTGCGGGGCTACGAGATCCATCTCGGCGTGACCACCGGCGCCGGGCTGGACCGGCCTGCGGTGTGGCTCGACCGCGGCGACGGCACCATGCACCCCGACGGCGCCTGCTCGGCCGATGGCCAGGTGCTGGCGACCTACGTCCATGGCCTGTTCGACGACCCGGCCGGCTGCCAGGCGCTGCTGCGCTGGGCGGGACTGGATGGCGCGCAGGCAGTGGACCTCGATGCGCTGCGCGAAGCGTCGATCGAGCGGCTTGCCGACACCCTGGCGGCGCACCTCGACCTTGGGGCAATGTTCGCGCCGCTGCAACGCTGAACGCACGTTGCCGATCCGTTATTGCGCCGCCATTGCGCGGATCGTGCCGTCTCCACGCAACATCTCCCTGTTAGAATCGCGAATCTTTCCCATTTGCATTCTGTTGCGATATGACTTCCAGGTCATATCGCCGCACGCTGCAGCGCCCCACATTCACAACACAAGCCATGGTCACCGGCCGCCTGCGCGTTGTCCTCGTCAAGCTGCATCTCTATATCGGGCTGACCCTCGGCCTGCTTTTTGTCTTGCTGGGCCTGACCGGCATGGCCATTGCGTGGCGCGATGAGCTCGATGCCTGGCTCAACCCGGACCTGCTGGTCGCCTCGGCGCCCGCTACCGGCGGCGTTACGCCGGCCACCGTCCAGGCGGTGACAGAGCGCCTGGGCGCGCCGCCGTACGGCAGGCCCAACCTGCTGATGTTGCCGACCCACGACGACGGCGTCATCATCGCCTGGTATCCGGTCAAGGGGCCGGAGGGCGTGGTGCAGGGTCGTTCGCGGCAGGTGATGGTCGATCCGGTGACGCTGGCAGTGAAGGGCGAGCGCGTATGGGGCGAGCCCGGTGTCTCGCGCCGGCTGCTGCTGCCAACGCTGTTCCACCTGCACCGCTACCTGCTCAGCGGCGAGACCGGCAAGACCATCACCGGGGTGGCGGGCATGCTGCTGTTGCTGACGACGCTGGTGGGCGTGGTGGTGTGGTGGCCCAAGACGAAACTGCGCGCGTGGGGGCAGGCGTTCCGGATCAGCCATGGCGGCTCGTGGTCTCGCTTCAACTATTCGCTGCACCGGGCCGGCGGCATCCTGGCGGCGCCGGTGCTGGCCATCCTTGCCTTTTCGGGCTGGTATCTGAACCTGCCGAAATGGGTGACGCCGATCGTGGCGGGGGTGATGACGGTCACGCCGCCGGCAAAGCATGTCTCGGCCCCTCACGCGCCCGACGCCCGCCCGCTCGACGCAGGCCAGATCATGGCGGCGGCGCAGTCACAGTATCCCGACGCGCGCGTCACCCGCATCAGCTTCCCGCGCAAGCCGGGCGACGCCTTCGAAGTGCGGCTGCGCCAGCCGGACGAGGTGCGCAAGGACAGCGGCGCGACCCGGCTCTGGCTCGACGCCTGGACCGGCACGCGGCTGGGCGCGAAGGACCCTCACGATGCGCCCGCCGGCGACACGCTGCTGAACTGGCTGTTCCCGCTGCATACCGGCGAGGCGTTCGGCCTGCCGGGACGGATCTTCATCACGCTGTTCGGGCTGGCGCCACTGGCCTTTGCCCTGACCGGCGTGCTGATCTGGTGGAAGCGGCGGCGCGGGCATCGCCGCCATGTCGTGAAGACGGCGCAGCGCGCGGCCATGCGCCGGGCATGAAAAAAGCAGGCCGGCGGCCTGCTCAGATTGCTGACAAAGGGAAAATGCCAGGCTGTTTGCTCCCCTCTCCCGTTTGCGGGAGAGGGGCTGGGGGAGAGGGCAGGCGCATGGCAAGCGCTGTGGCGCCTCACTTCGTGGCAACTCCTGCCCTCTCCCCCGCCCCTCTCCCATAAATGGGAGAGGGGAGACAACATTCGCAGCCTTTGACTTTGTCAGCAGCCTCAGCAGGCCGGTGGCCTGCTTTTTTCATGCGAACCCGCGAACCCGTGCCCGGGCTCAGATTTCCAGGTTGTCGATGAGGCGGGTCGCGCCCAGCTTGGCCGCGGTCAGCACCACCAGCGGCTCGCCGGCGACGAACTCCTCGTGCGTCGGCGCCTGCAGGTTAGCTTGCTTGCGGATCGACACGTAGTCCGGCTTCCAGCCGCGCTTGGCCAGCGCTGCCACGGCGTTGGCCTCCACTGCCAGCAGGTCGGCCCCGGCGCGGTCGCTCCCCAGCACGGTGTCGCGCACCTCATGCAGCGTGCGGTACAGCACCGGCGCCTCGGCGCGCTCTTCAGGGCTCAGGTATCGGTTGCGCGACGACAGCGCCAGGCCGTCTTCGTCGCGAATGGTCTCGGCCGGGATGATGTCGATCGGCAGCGCGAACTGCTGCACCATGCGGCGCACGATCATCAGCTGCTGATAATCCTTCTTGCCGAACACTGCCACGCGCGGTTGCGCGCACGAGAACAGCTTCATCACCACCGTACACACGCCCTTGAAGAAGCCGGGGCGGAATTCGCCTTCCAGGATGTCGCCCAGGTCGTGCGGCGGCTCGACGCGGTATTCCTGCGGCACCGGGTACATATCGCGCTCGGAGGGCGCAAACAGCACATAGACGCCTTCCCTCTGCAGCTTCTCGATATCGTCCTGCAGCGTGCGCGGGTACTTGTCGAAATCCTCGTTGGGGCCGAACTGCAGGCGGTTCACGAAGATCGACGCCACGACCGGGTCGCCGTGCTGGCGCGCCAGGCGCATCAGCGACAGGTGGCCTTCGTGCAGGTTGCCCATGGTGGGGACGAAGGCAGCGCGGTTCTGGCCGCGCAGCTGGTCCCGCAGCTCTTGGATGGAGGAAATGACTTTCATCTGGCTAGGTGTGCTGTCGTGAGGGTGTGACCCGTGGCGCCGGTCTCCGGGGGGGCGGCGCCGTGACATGCCGGTCTGGGGCCTTCTGTCGGGCGCTGGCCTTCGGGGCGCTTTGCCTTCAGGGCGTATCGTGCCGGCTGTCGGCGGATTGTAGATCAAGTGGGGCGGGGGCGGACCCTGCCGTTCGGGTGGGTCAGGACGGGCTGTACGCCAATCGCACATAAATTGGCGCGAACGGCTCGGCCTGGGTGATCTCGACCAGCGACTCGCGCGACAGCTCCAGCATGGCGATAAAGTTGACCACCACCACCGGCACGCCCTTGCCCGAGCGGATCGCGTCCTCGAACAACTCCGAGAACTCCATGAAGCGCGCATGCTGCAGCCGGCGCAGGATCTGGCTCATGTGCTCGCGCACCGACAGCTCCTCGCGCGAGATCTTGTGGTGCTGGTTCAGCTTGGCGCGCTTGAGCACATCGGCCCAGGCGCCCTGCAGGTCGATGGTCTCGACTTCCGGGAAGCGCGGCGCCAGGCTTTGCTCGATATAGACCTGCGAGCGCAAAAAGTCGCGGCCGAGCTGCGGCACCGTGTCCAGTCGCTGCGCGGCCAGCTTCATCTGCTCGTACTCCAGCAGGCGGCGCACCAGTTCGGCGCGCGGGTCTTCGGCGTCTTCGTCGCTATCGGCCTTCTTGACCGGCAGCAGCATGCGCGACTTGATCTCGATCAGCATGGCCGCCATCAGCAGGTATTCCGCCGCCAGCTCCAGGTTGGTCTTGCGGATCTGCTCGATGTACGACAGGTACTGGCGCGTGACCTGCGACATCGGGATGTCGAGGACGTTGAAGTTCTGCTTGCGGATCAGGTACAGCAGCAGGTCCAGCGGGCCTTCGAACGCTTCCAGGAAGATTTCGAGCGCATCGGGCGGGATGTACAGGTCCTGCGGCAGCTTGAACAGCGGCTCGCCGTACAGGCGCGCGAACGCCATCCCGTCGACCATGTCGGCGGGAGCCGCGGCCCCGGCAAGGTTGTCGGCAGCGCCGGCGACCGCGACGGGCAGCGGCAGCTTGTCCTGGTCGGCTGTGCTCATCGCCGGTGACAGGCCGTGCTGGCGGGGATCAGTTGTCCTGCGAGTAGACGTACGGCTTCTGGGCCACGCGCGAAGCCTGGGCGCGGGCGCGCTCTTCCAGGTCGATCGGCGCCTTGTCCCACAGCAGGGCGCGGCCGTCGCGCTGCTCGGCTTCGAGCGTCGGGCGCTCTTGCTTGAGCTGCTTCAGGAACTGGGTGATCTCGGATTCGTACATGGCCATGGTGAAACCGTATGCGCCGCTCGGGGCGTGTAATGGATGCAGTGGGGCTGGATTTTACAGTATCGGCCCGGTACGGGGACGTATTTGGGCCTGTCGGCGGCGTCCGTTGGGCAGGAAGGTTCCGGCGGCAGGTCTGGGTGTGGTCAAATACCGACTTCGAATGTGTGGACAAACGGCGATGCCGAAAGACACCGCTATCAATGCTGACTCGGCGCCCGGCGACGATAACAACGGATGAGGATCGACCTGGCCAGGACGACAGCCCGCCCGGGCCGCCCAGACATGCCGGATGCGGCGCATCCAGCCCCCATCGCCCCGCTCCCCGCGCGGGCGCGCGCGGCCGCGTATGCGCTCGCCGCCATGCTGCTGCTGCCGGCCGCGGCCCAGGGCGCCTACAAGGTCGAGGTCGAAGCCCCCACGCCGATCAAGGAGATGCTCGAAGAGCACCTGGACCTGTCGCGCTACAAGGACCGCACCGACCTGTCGCAGGACCAGTTCGACTACATGGTCGAGACCGTGGGCGAGCAGGTGCGCCAGTTCACCTCGACCGAAGGCTATTTCGACCCGACCACCACCACCCGCGTGGAGGGCGAGGGCGACAAGCGCGTGGTCCACGTGACGGTGGACGCGGGCGCGCGCACGCTGATCCGCAATGTCGATGTCCAGGTGACCGGCCCGGCGGCAACGCGCTCTCCCGAGCAGGTGGCCGAGATGCAGGCCAAGTGGGGCTTGCCGGTGGGCGACCCGTTCCGCCAGGCGGACTGGGACAAGGCCAAGGAAGACGCGCTGGTGACCTTGCAGAGCCACAACTACTATGGTGCGCGGCTGGCCGCGTCGCAGGCGCGGGTTGAGCCCGACGACCTGCGCGCCGACCTGTCCGCGCACTACGCCAGCGGTCCAGCCTACCTGCTGGGGCCGCTCACGGTGAAGGGCACGCGCCGCTACCCGGAACAGATCATCTACAACGTCAATCCGCTCAGCGAGGGCGAGCCGTACCGCGTGGAGCGGCTGCTCGAGCTGCAGCGCGCGATCCAGAACCAGCCGTATTTCTCCAACGTGCAGGTCGACCTGGAGCCGCCGCCGGACGCCGACAAGGCGCCCGATGGCGTCGTCACCGCGCCGGTGTCGGTGCGCGTGCGCGAATACCCGGTGCACCGGCTCAACAGCGGCGTCGGCTTTACCACCGATACCGGCGCGCAGGTGGAAGGGCGCTATTCCTACTACAACCTGTTCAACCGCGCCTGGACCTTCGACTCTCAGGCGCGGATCGAACAGAAGCGTTCCTACCTGTTCGCCGAGGCCGCGATGCCGCCGTCCCGCGGCGCCTACCGCAACAGCGTGTACAGTAGTTACGAGCGCACCATCGACCTCGAGAACACCGATACCACCAGCCTGCGTGCCGGCCTGAAGCGCTCGCGCTCGCGCGAGAAGTACGACGTCACCACGTCGCTCGATTTCTACTATGACAAGCTGCTGCCTGAGGGCCAGCCCAGCCAGATCAGCAAGGCGCTGGTGCCGGCCTTCGCCTGGACGCGGCGCGATGTCGACAACCCGGTATTTCCGCGCCGCGGCAACGTGATCAATACCCAGATCGGCGTGGCCGCCCGCGGCTTCCTCAGCGATGCCACCTTCGTGCGCCTGTACGGGCGCATCCGCCAGTACATCCCGGTTGGCAAGCGCGACCTGGTGGTGGCGCGGCTGGAACTGGGCGCCGACCTGACCGGCGACAGCTCGAGCAAGATCCCGGCAACGCTGCGTTTCCGCGCCGGCGGCACCGATTCGATCCGCGGCTACACCTACCAGTCGATCGGCACGCCCAGCGGCTCCAGCATCCTGCCGGCCAAGTACCTCGGCACCGGCAGCCTGGAGTACCAGTACTGGTTCAAGCCGGACTGGGGCGTGGCGGTGTTCTGGGACCTGGGCACGGCCGCCGACAACCTGCGCGGCGTGACGATCTACAACGGCGTGGGCGTCGGCGTGCGCTGGCGCACGCCGGTGGGGCCGCTGCAGCTGGACGTCGGCTACGGTGTGCAGGACCAGCAGTTCCGGCCGCATATCTCGCTGGGAGTGGCGTTCTGATGGCTGCCCTCGCGCATGGGATGCCGGCATGAGCGCCCACGACCTGCCAGATGTGCCCGGCGAGGGCACGCCCACGGAGCCGAACCCGCCCGCGCTGCGCAAGCGCCGGCGCGTATGGCGCGCGCTCGCCTGGCTGCTTGGCGTGCTGCTGGTGCTGGTGATCGCGCTGATCGGCGCGGGCGTGGCGGCACTGAGCACCGAGGCCGGCACGCGCCACCTGTGGACGCTGGCCACGCGGCTGTCGGCGGGCATGCTCAGTGGTCGGATCGAAGGCGGCACGGTGGCGCATGGCTTGCGGCTGCGCGACGTGGTCTTTGCCAGCGGCCAGACCCGCGTCGCCGTGGACCGCGTCGATGGCAGCTGGGCCATGACCTGGCAGCCGCGCCGGCTGCATTTCGAATACCTGCGCATCGGCAAGGCCGAGGTCCGGCTGGGCCCGTCGGAGCCGAGCACCGAGCCGGCGCAGATGCCGAAGTCGCTGGAACTGCCGCTGGCGATCGACGTCGACGCGCTGGCGTTGGAGCGGCTGGCGCTGCTGCAGGGCACCTCGCCCACCGCCGAGCCGATGGTGTTCGCCAACCTGTCCGGCGCGCTGCACAGCGACGGCCAGCACCATCGCGTCAGCGTCGACAAGCTGGAGACGCCATACGGCAAGCTTGCAGCCAACGCCCAGATCGGCGCTCGCGCGCCATTCCCGCTCAGCGCCGAGGCGCTGCTGGAGGCGAGCTGGCAGAAGGAGTCCTTTGCCGTCAACGCCACCGCCAGGGGCACGCTCGAAGCCTTGCGCGCCGAGCTGCAGGCCAGCGGCGAGCGCATTCATGCGCGCGCCGGCGCCGACCTGACGCCGTTCGGCAAGGTGCCGTTCACACACCTGCTGGTCGATGGCGAGCGCATCAACCCGCGGCTGTTCAGCCCCACCGCGCCGCAGGCCAACCTGACGGTGCATGCCGAACTGCGGCCGGTGGATGGCGCGGCGGGTACACCGGCGGCGCCCGCATCCGCACCCGCTGCATCTGTCCCCCCCGCATCCGCACCTGCCGCGGTGCCGCCGCCTGCGCCGCTTGCCGTCGCTGGCGACATCGAGATCCGCAACCTCGAAGCCGGCCCGCTCGACAAGGAGCGCCTGCCGGTGCATTCGGTGCGCGCCCACGTCGAACTGAGCGAAATGGCGCAGGCCATCAGCGACCTGCGCGTGGCGCTGACCGGCAAGGCCGAGATCACCGGCGGCGGCACGCTGCGCGATGGCCGCGGCGGTTTCGACCTGGACGTGCACCGGCTCGACCCGGCCGCGCTGCACGGCTCGCTCACCACCGCCAGCCTCTCCGGCCCGGTGGTGCTGCGCATGGAGCCCGGCCGGCAGAGCGTGGCGCTGGACCTGTCCGGCGCCGCGCTCAAGCTGTTCGCCGATGCCAGCATGGACGCCGACACCGTCACGCTGGGCACGCTGCGCGCGACCGTCGGCCCCGGCGTGCTGAGCGCGGAAGGCAAGCTCGGCCTGAAGGACAAGCAGCCTTTCAGCTTCAAGGGCAAGCTGGCGTCGTTCGACCCGTCGCGGCTGGCCAAGGTGGCCGCGGGTCGCATCAACGCTGACTTCAGCGCCAGCGGCGAGATTGCCCCGGTGCTTGGCGTGGCGCTGGATTTCGCCGTGCACGAGAGCGAATACGCCGGCCTGCCGATGACCGGCGGCGGCAAGGTGCGGCTGGCCGGCGAGCGGCTGCTGCCGAGCGAAGCCGCGCTCAACATGGCCGGCAACCAGGCCAACCTGCGCGGCAGCTTCGGCGCGCGCGGCGACCAGCTCAAGCTGGCGGTCGACGCGCCGCAGCTGGAGCGGCTCAAGTTCGGCGTGGCCGGCAAGCTCAAGCTCGATGCCGCCATTACCGGCACGCTGAAGAAGCCCGAGGTGGTGGCAGACTACAACGCGCAGGCGCTGGAGGTCGGGCCGCACAAGGTGGCCAGCGCCAGCGGCCGCGCCGAAGTGCGTGGCGGGCTGGACGGTCCGCTGTCGGTGCAACTGGCCGCGCGCGACTACCGTGGACCGCAAGCCAGCCTCAGCACACTCGACGCCACCCTCAACGGCACCCAGGCCAGCCACGTCTTCGACGTCAAGGCGGCCGGCACTCTGAACCGCCGGCCGCTGCAGCTGGCGCTGGCGGGGCAGGGCGCATGGAAGGGCAAGGATGGCTGGAACGGCACCATCCGCACACTGGAAGAACGCAGCACCGTCAACCTGCGGCTGGCCGCGCCGGCGCAGCTCCTGGTTGCCGACCAGCGCGTGCGCCTGGGTGCCACGCGGCTGCTGCTGGACAATGCCACGCTCGCCATCGACAGCTTCGACTGGGACCATGGCCGCATCCGCAGCCAGGGCACGCTGAATGGCCTGCAAGTCGGCCACGTGCTCGAACTGATGGAAACCATCACCGGCGAGAAACCGCCGGTGCGCTCCGACCTGGTCATCGACGGCCGCTGGAACCTGGCGCTGGCCGAGACCGCGAGCGGGTTTGCCGAAGTGCGCCGGCGCAGTGGCGACCTGTCGGTCAATGCCGGCCGCGGCTTCACCACGATGGGCCTGGGCGAGACCAGCCTGCGCGCGGAAGCAGGCGGCAACCGCATCGCGCTGCGCGGCGGCATGGTGTCGGGGCGCATCGGCAAGGTGGCGGTGGATGCCTCGGCGGGGCTGGTGCAGGAGCAGGGCCTGCAGACAGTGGGGCCGGCGTCGACGCTGGCCGGTACGGTCACGGTCGACGTGCCGCGCCTGAAGTCGCTGGAGGCGCTGACCGGGCCGCAATACGCCTTCGAAGGGCGCCTGGCCGCCGCGCTGCGGCTGGGCGGCACGGTTGGCGCGCCGCTGCTGGCCGGCACCATCGATGGCGACAACCTCGCCGTCACGCTGTACGACATGGGCCTGCGCCTGACCGACGGCACCGTGCGCGTGGCGCTGGACCAGAACACGGTGGAACTGAAGCACGTCGAGTTCCACGGCGGCGACGGCAAGATTACCGCCACCGGCAACGTCAAGCTGGGCGAGGCCGATCCCAACCTGACCGGCAAGATCGTCGCCGACAAGCTGCAGCTGTTCGCCAGCCCGGAACGCACGCTGGTGGTGTCGGGCGACGCCAGCATCGCCAACGAGAACAAGCAGATCGTGATCCGCGGCAAGTTCCGCGTTGACCGCGGCCTGTTCGACCTGCCCAAGGCCGGCGCGCCGGTGCTGGGCGACGACGTGGTGGTGATCCGCCGCAAGGACCAGCGCGCGGTCAAGACCGCCGCGACGCCGGTGGTGCCCGAGACCAAGCCGGCGAGCAAGTTCAGCCCGGTGATTGACCTGACCGTCGACCTGGGCAACAACTTCCGCTTCCGGGGCGCGGGCGCCGACCTGATGCTGGCGGGCCAGATGGGCGTCAAGAGTGAGCCGCTGGTGCCGCTGAAGGCAATCGGCACGGTGCGCGTGACGGATGGCACCTACGAGGCGTTCGGCCGCAAGCTGGACATCGAGCGCGGCATCATCAATTTCAACGGGCCGATCGACAACCCGAACATGAACATTCGCGCCATGCGCCGCAACCAGGAGGTGGAGGCGGGCGTCGAGGTGACCGGCACGGTGCGGCTGCCGCGCGTGCGGCTGGTGTCGGAGCCCAACGTTCCCGACGAAGACAAGCTGTCGTGGCTGATGTTCGGCTACGGCGCCGAAAGCGCCGCCGCGGGCCAGCAGCGCCAGCTGGGCGGTGCCGCGCTGGGCGGCGCCGCGCTCGGCCTGATCGGCGGCAAGGCGGGCAAGGGCATCGTCTCGCATTTCGGCATCGACGAATTCTCGATCGGGCCCAGCACCGCGGGCCTGAACGACCAGCAGGTGGTCAGCATGGGCAAGGCCATCACCGACCAGATCTCGGTGGGCTACGAACAGAGTTTGACCTCCGCCTCCAACGTGGTGAAACTGACGTGGCAGTTCTCGCGGCGCTGGTCGCTGATTGCCAAGGGCGGCTCCATCAACGGATTGTCGGTCTTGTTCAACCGCCGCTTCGATAGCTGGGCGATCCTGTTCTCGGGCGCCTCGAACCGCAGCGGCACCAGAAGGAGCCAGGATGACGGTCAGACACTCGACCCCGAAAGCGCCGCGCAGGCCGCCTCGTCAGTCATTGCCGAGCCCGTGCGCCGCTGAAGTATGCCCCGCCAACTATGCGTCGCCGCGACGCCTTGCCGCCATGGGACTGATTGCCTCTGTGCTTGCGCTGTTCGGCTGCGACCAGCAGAAGGTCGATGAAGCGATGAAGAAGGCGGGCGAGACCGCGCGCAATACGTGGAACGCGATCAAGCCCGACAGCGAGCTGTTCAAGGGCATCGTGCCCGGGCAGTCCACCGAGGAAGAACTGCGGCGCCAGGCCGGCAAGCCCGAGATCGTCTGGGAAGAGGCCGACGGCGGCCGCCGGCTGGAATACCCGCGCGGGCCCGAGGGCACCACCACGTGGATGGTCGCCATCGGCGCCGACGGCAAGGTCGCGCGCATCGAGCAGGTGCTGACCCCGGAGAACTTCGCGCGCGTGCGCGCCGGCATGAGCAAGGACGATATCCGGCGCCTGCTGGGCAAGCCGACCAAGGTCGAGGCCTTCGCGCTGAAGAAGGAAGAAGTGTGGGGCTACCGCTGGATGGAGACTTCGACCGACAAGGCCTTCTTCAACGTGCATTTCAACAGCGACGGCACGGTGACGACGACTTCGCGCAGCGACGATCCGTCGAGGATGCAGGGCGGCTGAGGCCGGCGCGGCGGCCCTGAGCCGTCGCCCGTTACGGTTGCGGCTACCGAACCGTGGCGATCACACCAGCAGGTGGCAGGCCGCCACATGCACCGGCTTGCCATCGCCATGCGGCGCCAGCTGGCGCAGGCGCGGCAGGTCTTTGCCGCATGCCGGGACCGCGCGCGGGCAGCGCGGATGGAACTTGCAGCCAGGCGGCGGGTTCAGTGCCGAACCGATCTCGCCCAGGATCAGCCCCTCGGCCGGCTGGTGGTCCGGGTCCGGCCGCGGCGCTGACCCGAGCAGCGCCTGCGTGTATGGATGGCGCGGCGCGCCAAATACCGCCGGGCTCGGCCCGCTCTCGGCCATGCTGCCGAGGTACATCACGCCGACTGCCGAGCTGAAATGCTCCACCAGCGCCAGGTCGTGCGCGATCATCACATAGGCAATGCCGAAGCTGCGCTGGATGTCCGCCAGCAGGTTGACGATCTGCGCGCGGATCGACACATCCAGCGCCGAAGTCGGCTCGTCCAGCACGATCAGCCGCGGCTGCAGCGCCAGCGCGCGCGCCACCGCAATGCGCTGGCGCTGCCCGCCGCTGAATTCGTGCGGATACAGGTCGAGCGCGCCGGGAGGCAGGCCGACGATCTCCAGCAACTCCGGCAGGCGCCGGCGCAACGCGGCGCGGTCGCCACCCATCCCGTGCGCGAGCAGCGGTTCTGCCAGCAGCATGCCGACTTTCAGCCGCGGATTGAGCGACGAGGACGGGTCCTGGAACACCGCCTGCACCTGGCGCCGGTAGGCCAGCACGCCCTTGCGGCCAAGCGAGAGCACGTCTTGCCCGTCGAAACGGATGGTGCCGGCGCTGGGCCGCTCGAGCAGCAGCAACTGCCTGGCGATGGTGGTCTTGCCGCAGCCGGACTCGCCCACCAGCGCGTAGGTCTGGCCCGCATCGACGGCGAAGCTGACGCCGTCGACGGCGCGCACCGTGCCGCCGCCGCGCACGGGGAAATGCTTCTTCAGGTCGTGGACTTCGAGCAGCATGGTGCCTCCTGGAGGGCGTATGGCTTAACCGGCCGAAGCCAGCCAGCAACTGACCTGGTGGCCGGATTCCAGCTCGATCTCGGGCGGATAGGCGTCGTCGCACAGCGGCTTGCGGTGCGGGCAGCGCGCCGCAAAGCGGCAGCCATGCGGCGGGTCGATCAGGCTGGGCGGGCTGCCGGGGATCGCATATAGCCGCTCGCGCCTTTCGCCGAAATGCGGAATGGACTTGAGCAGCGCCTGCGTATAGGGATGCGCGGGCCGCCTGTACAGCGTACGCACGTCGCCGGTCTCGACGATGCGCCCCGCGTACATCACCGCCACGCGATGGCAGATGCTGGCGGCCACGCCCAGGTCATGCGTGATCAGGATGATGCCGACGCCGGTCTGTGCCTGGATCTTGCGGAACAGCGCCATGATCTGCACCTGGATGGTCACGTCCAGCGCGGAGGTCGGCTCGTCGGCCACCAGCAGCCGCGGTGCGCTGGCGATCGCCATGCCGGTCACCACGCGCTGGCGCATGCCGCCGCTGAACTGGTGCGGGTAGTCGTCGAGGCGCGCCTGCGGCGAGGGGATGCGCACGCTTTCCAGCACCTGCACCACCTGGCGCCGGCGCGCCTCGCGGCTGTCCGCGCGGCCGTGGTAGTGCAGCGGCGCGCCGACCTGGTCACCCACGGTGAAGACCGGGTTCAGCGAGGTCAGTGGGTCCTGCGAGATCATCGCGATCTTGCGGCCGCGATACTCGCGGCTCATGGCCTTCTCGGGCAATTGCAGCAGGTCGGTGCCGTCCAGCAAGACCTTGCCGCCCAGCTGCGCGCCGCGCGGCAGCAGGCGCAGGATCGACAAAATCGTCATCGATTTGCCCGAGCCGGACTCGCCTACCACGCCCAGCGTCTCGCCCTCGTGCACGTGCAGGTCCACGCCGTCCACCGCGCGCACCAGGCCGCGGCGCAGGTCGAGATGCGTGGTCAGGCCCTGTACCGACAGCATCGGCGCACCGGTGCTGCGCACGCGCGGCGCGGAGGTGGCAGTGCTTTGCTGCCCCATGTCCTGGCTGGTGCCGTTCAAAGCTGCCTCCTTTTCGGGTCGAAGTGGTCGCGCAGCCAGTCGCCCAGCAGGTTGGACGCCAGGCAGGTCGCCATGATGGCCAGCCCCGGCATGGTGATGGCCCACCATGCATTGGTGATGTAGTTGCGCGCGTCGGCCAGCATCAGGCCCCATGACACGTCAGGTTGCTGGATACCCAGGCCGAGGAAGCTCAGCGAAGCCTCGAAGATGATCACCTGGCCGACCTGCAGCGTGGCCAGCACCAGCAGCGTATTGAACAGGTTGGGCAGCAGGTGGCGGCGAAAGATGGTGAGGGTGCCGCAGCCGGCCACGCGCGCCAAGGCCACGTAGTCGCGCTGCTTGAGCGACATCACCTCGCCGCGCACGATGCGCGCGTACCACGTCCAGTAGGTGATCACGATGACCAGCACCACGGTCTCGAAGCCCGGGCCCAGCACTGCGGCCAGCACCAGGGCCAGCGCCAGCGCCGGGATCGACATCTGGATATCGACCAGCCGCATGATCAGCGCATCGAGCCGTCCGCCGAAGTAGCCGGCCAGCATGCCGGCGGCGGTGCCGATGCCTCCAGAGATCAGGATGGCGTATAGCGCCACCACCAGCGAGATGCGGGTGCCGGCCATGATGCGGCTGAGCAGGTCGCGTCCCATGTTGTCAGTGCCGAGCGGATAGGCCCAGCTGCCGCCTTCCAGCCATGCCGGCGGCTGGAAGGCGAGGCCGAGGTCGAGGCCGTTGGGATCGTGCGGCAGCAGCGCGTCGCCGCCGATGGCGCAAACCAGCAGCAGCGGAAATACGGCGAGCGCGAACCACGGCAGGTTGCCGAGTTCGCGCCGACGGCGCTTGCGGGCCGGCGACGCCGCTGCGGTCGAGGGAGGGATGGCGATCTCAGGCATGGCGGATCCTCGGGTCGATCAGGCCATAGCTCAGGTCGACCAGCAGGTTGGACAGCACGAACAGCACGGAGGTGAGCATCACGCCTGCCTGCACCACGGGGAAATCGCGCGCGAATACCGCTTCGACCACGGTGCGGCCGACGCCGGGCCAGGCGAAGATGACCTCGACCACGAAGGCGCCGCCCAGCATTGCCGCGAAATACACGCCCAGGATCGTCACCAGCGGAATCGCCGCGTTGCGCAGCGCGTACTTCCATACCAGCACGCCTTCCGGCAGGCCCATGGCGCGGCCCATGCGGATGTAGTCGCTGTCGAGCACGTCGAGCATGGCCGAGCGCACCACGCGCGTCTGCGCCGCCACCGGATACCAACCCAGCGCGATCGCTGGCAGCACCAGGCTGTTCCATGAGTCGCGCCCGAACGCCGGCAGCCAGTTCAGTTGCACCGCGAAGAACAGGATCAGCAGCAGCCCGACCCAGAAGTTAGGCATGGCCTGGCCCAGCATGGCGAAGACCTTGGCGAAGCGGTCGAACCATGAGCCCCGGTACACCGCGGACAGCACGCCGAACGGCACCGCCATCGCGATCGAGAAGCCCAGCGCGGCCAGCGCCAGTTCCACCGTAGCCGGCAAGCGCTCCAGGATCAGGCCGAGTGCCGGCTCCTGCCAGCGGTAGGAGTTGCCGAAGTCGCCGGTGACGGCGTGGCTCAGGAATACCAGGTACTGAGCCACCAGCGGCTTGTCCAGGCCCAGGTGCTGGCGCGTCTGCGCGATGACATCGGGCGGGGCATCGGCTGGCAGCAGCAGCGCGAGCGGATCGCCGGACAGGCGCGAGATCAGGAAGATGATCACGCTCGCGCCCAGGATGCTGATCAGTCCGTGCAGCAGGCGTTTCGCGATAGGCATGACAGGCTCCGTGGGGCAGCGTCAGCAGCGGGCCGCGCCTGCTGCGTCGCAGGCGCGGTGGCGGGTGCGCGCGAAGAATCAGCGCGAAAGATCAGCGCCGAAGGATCAGCGCTGTTTCCAGCTCACTTCCTGGAACGAGCGCCAGTAGTCGCGGATCGGCCACGGGACATAGTCGATCTTGTTGTCGCGCCAGGCAAAGGTGACCAGCGGGCGGTAGGTCGGCAGGCCGCCCAGCACGCGCTCTTGTTTCAGTCTGGCGATCTGCTTGAGCAGGTCGGTGCGCGCCGCAGGGTCCATGGTCTGGCGCTGCTTTTCAAGCAGCGCGTCGACTTCGGGGTCGTTGGTATAGGAGTACGTGCCCCAGCCACCGCCGCCCTGGTAGCTGTGCAGGTGGCCGGACCACGCCAGGCCCGGATCGCCGGGCAGGCCCTGCGACCACATCCAGCTCAGCACGCCATCCATCTCCGGCGGGCCAGTGCGGCCGCGCTTGCCGAGGCTGATCCACGCGCCGTATTCCAGGTTGCGCACCTGGCAGCGGATGCCGACCGAGCTCAGGTAGGCATACATGGCTTCGCCGACTTCCTTCACGCCCGGCTCGCGCGGCGTGGTGAGGTTGTAGCAGGGCGTGTCGAAGCCGTTGGGATAGCCCGCCTGCTTCAGCAGTTCGCGCGCGCGTTTCTGGTCGAACGGGTAGGGCTTGAGCGCGGGATCGTAGCCGTTAGACTCCTTGCCCACCTGCGCATAGCGCTCGCCCTGGCCGAACAGCACGCGCTTGATGATGGCATCGACGTCGATCGCATGCGCTGCCGCCTGCCGCACGCGCACGTCGTTGAACGGCGACTTCGGCATCTGCGTGTTGAAATTTAGGAAGAGGTTGTTGCCGCTCACCAGCGTGACGGTCTTCACGCCCGGCATCTTCTTGAACTCCTCGACCATCGCGGGCGGCACGTTGTCGATGAAGTCGACCTTGCCGGTCTTGAATGCCGCCACGCGGGTCAGGTCTTCCGGGATTACCTTGATGGTCAGGTCCTTGATGCCAGGACGCTTTTCCTTGTTCCAGTAGCCATCGAAGGCTTCCAGCTTCAGCTCGTCCTTGACCGTGCGCGACACGAACTTCCACGGGCCGGTGCCGATGGGCTTGCGCGCGAATTCTTCCTCGCCCACCTTCTGGATGTACTTCTTGGGCATTGCCCACAGCTGCATGTTGCCGACGATGAACTGCGCGTCGGGTTCCTTGAAATGCAGCTTGAAGTGGTGCGGGTCGACGATCTCGAAGCGTTCGATCGACGACACATAGTGCGAGAAAAAGCTGCCCTTGGGATCACGCTGGCGTTGCCAGGAAAACTCGAAGTCCTCGGCGGTCAGCGGATCGCCGTTGTGAAAGCGCACGCCCTTGCGCAGCCGCACCTCGAGAACCGGCTTGCCGTCCTTGGCGGTCTCCAGTTTCCAGCTTTCCGCCAGCCAGTTCTCGTCCTTCAGCGCGGCATTGCGGCGCACCAGCATCTCGAAGATCTGCCCGACAAAATAGTGGTCGACACCGGCGGAAATCTTGACCGGATCGAGCGTGGTCGATTCCGCGCCGAACGCCACGGTGAGATTGCCGGTGGCGGGGGTGGTATTTGCTGCATTGGCTGCATGCGCCAGCGGCAGGCTGGCGGCGGCCAGCATGCCGGCAAGCAGGCGTCGCTGTGCGGCGCCGGTCAACTTCGGTTGCATGGTGTGCTCCTCCTGGGTCGCCGTCGGTCGCGGCGTGTTGGGTATGCGGACGAAGTCGTTCAGCGGCCGGCTTCCGCGTCCAGCAATGCCTGCAGTTCGACCTTGCGCACCTTGCCGGTGGCGGTCAGCGGCAGCTCGGGCAGGATGCGGATCTCGGGCACCTTGTAGACCGCCATCTGCTCGCGGCACCACGCGTGCAGCGCGTCGGCGGTGGTGCCGCCCGCGTGCTCGGGACGCAGGCGGATAAAGGCCACGGGAATCTGCCCCTTGTCGGCATCGTCGCGCCCCACGACAGCCGAGCCCAGCACTGCCGGGTGCCGCGACAGCAGCACTTCCAGTTCGGACGGGAACACGCTCATGCCGCGCACCTTCAGCATTTCCTTGCGGCGCCCGAGGAAGTGCAGATAGCCCGCCTCGTCATACGCGCCGATATCGCCGGTGCGGAACCAGCCGTCGCGGAAGACTTCGGCGTCGACGTCGGGGCGGCCCCAGTAGCCCTTGAACAGCGACGGCGTGCTCACCACGATCTCGCCCTCGGCGCCCACCGGGAGCACGGCGCCGGTGTCGAAGTCGCAGATCTTGATGCGCGTGCCCGGCACCGGCAGGCCGACGAAGACGGGGCGGCCGCGCAGGTCCATGTCGTCGGCCTGCATGCCGGTGGTGAAGGTGTCGCTGGTGTGGGTCTCGGTCATGCCCCACGCGCCTTCGGCGATGATGCTGCCGGTCAGCGCCTGCCACCGCTGGCGGATGTCGGGGGTGATCTTGCGGATAAACGACGCGGCGCGCGCGTGCCGGAGCGAACGCAGGTCGTAGCGTCCGCACTCCGGGTGGTTCATTAGCTCGACAGCGTTGTCGACCACCAGGAAGGTGCGGTTGACACGGTAGCGCTCGATGGCGGCCATCACCGCCACCGGATCCCAGCGCGCCAGCAGCACGAGCGTGGCGCCGCTGAAGATCGGACTGATCAGCCCCAGGTTCTCGCCGGCGATCCAGAACATAGGCAGGAAGTTCAGCATGATCTCGTCCGAGCCTTCGGCGAGGCGCTGGGCGTCGGCGCTCCCGGAGAGCGCGTACGAAGCCGCGGCGGTGTAGACCATGTCGCGCTGCGTGTGCATGCAGCCCTTGGGCAGGCCGGTGGTGCCGCCGGTGTAGTTGAGGGCAGCGAGCGCGTCCATGTCGATCGGCGCCAGGCCGCTGGCTGGCTCGGTCTGGCGCAGTGCCTGCAGCAGGTCGGTGGCGCCTTCTACTACTACCGGCGGCGCATCCAGGCCGGCCGGCAGCGGCAGCGTGGGCTGGTCCGGCAGCATTGCACCCGCACTGGTGGTGTAGATGGTGCGCAACCGCGTCTGCGCGCGCACCGACATCAGCAGCGGCGCCAACTGGTCCTGCACGACGATGGTGGTGGCACCGGCATCGTTCAGCTCGTAGACCAGTTCGTGTTCCTTGAACAGCGGGTTGACCGGCACGTAGACCGCGCCCAGCTTCAGGATCCCGTAGAAGACCACGTGGAACTGCGGGCAGTTGCCCATCATCACCGCGACCCGGTCGCCCGCGCCGATGCCGTCGGCCTTGAGCAGCGCGGCGCAGCGCTCGGACAGGTCGTCGAGCTCGGCATAAGTCACGGTGGTGCCGTACCATGCCAGCGCGGCATGCTCGGGCCGCGTGCGCGCCCACGCGCGCAGGTAGTCGCCCAGCGGCGCTTCGCCGTGCGGGTAGGCCGGGGCGGTGGGCAGGCCGGCGGGCCAGATCTTGCGATGCCGGGCTTCCAGGTCTTCGAAGAACGCTTGCTCGTTCATTCCTGCTGTCTCCTCTCGCTCTTGTTCTGACTGTCCGTGCCGCGCGGACTGCTGCCCGCTACCGGGCCCCGCTTTTAGGTCCCGCTTCCAGGCCCCGCTACCAGGCGTCGACGTAGCTCCGCACCGGCCGGTCCGGATTCGCCGCGCCGGCGTCCAGGCCGCTGACCAGCCACTGGCGCGTGGCGGCGGGATCGATCACCGCATCGATCTCCAGCGCCGCCGCGGCATTGATGGCGTGGCCGCGCTCGTACATCTGCGCCACCAGTTGCTGGTACAGCGCATCGCGCTGCGGGCCCGCCGGCAGCGCTTCGAGCTCCTTGCGGAAGCCCAGCCGCACCGCGCCTTCCAGCCCCATGCCGCCGAATTCGCCGGTCGGCCACGACACCGTGAACGACGGCGCGCGGAAGCCGCCCGCGGCCATCGCCATTGCGCCCAGTCCATAGCCCTTGCGCAGCACCACGGCGAGGAACGGCACACGCAGCTTGGCGCCGACGACAAACATGCGCGATACGTGCCGCACCTGCGCGCGCGCCTCGACCTCGGGGCCGACCATGAAGCCCGGCGTGTCGATCAGCGAGACGATGGGCAGCCCATGCGCGTTGCACAGCTGCATGAAGCGCGCGGCCTTGTCCGCCGCGTCGGCATCGATGGCGCCGCCGAGGTGGCGCGGGTTGTTGGCGAGGATGCCGACCGGCCGGCCTTCGATGCGCGCCAGCGCGGTATGGATGCCGGTGCCGAAGCCCGCGCGCAGTTCCAGCACACTGCCGGCATCGGCCACGCCGGCGATGGCGGCGCGCGTGTCGTACACGCGCAGGCGGTTCTCCGGCACCACATGGCGCAGCGCCAGCGGATCGGGCGCCTTCCATTCGGCAAGGCGGCCCTGGAACATCGACAGGTAGTGCCGGGCGGCCGCCACCGCGGCGGCCTCGTCGTCGACCAGCAGGTCGGCCACGCCGTTGTGGTACTGCACCGCGGCCGGGCCGATGTCCTCGGGCCGGTACACGCCCAGGCCGCCGCCTTCGATCATGGCGGGGCCGGCCATGCCGATGTTGGCGTTGCGCGTGGCGATGATCAGATCGCAGCAGCCCAGCAGCGCGGCATTGCCGGCAAAGCAGCGCCCGGAAGCGATGCCGACCACCGGCACCTCGCCGCTCAGCTGCGCGAACGCGGCGAACGAGGGCTGGTACAGGCCAGCCACGGTCGGAAAATCGACATCGCCCGGACGTCCGCCGCCGCCTTCGGCAAAGATCACAGTCGGCAGGCGGTTCTGCAGTGCGACCTCCAGGATGCGGTCGGTCTTCGTATGGTTGCGTTTGCCCTGCGTCCCGGCCAGCACGGTGGCGTCATAGGCCAGCACCGCGCAGCGCGCGCGCTCGGGCGCGAACAGGCTGCCGTTGATGGCGCCGGTGCCGGTGATGAGGCCGTCGGCGGGGGTGTTGGCGATCAGGTCGGCTTCGCTGCGGCGGCTGGCCTGTGCCGCCACCGCCAGGCCGCCGTATTCGCGGAAGCTGCCGGGATCGCACAGGTCGTCGATGTTCTCGCGCGCGGTGCGCTGCCCGCGTGCGCGGCGCCGCGCCACGGCATCGGGGCGGGCGGCGTCGTAGAGGAAGGCATGGCGGTCGAGCACGCGCTGCAAATCGGACCGGACCGCTGACGGGTCGGTGCGTTCGGCCTCGCCTTCGGCATGGGCACCGGCATCGGCAGGTTCCAGCACCAGCATGACCTGGCCTTCGGCCACCTGCGCGCCGGCATCGGTGCGCAAGTCGATCACGCGGCCGGCGCGTTCGGCCACGATGGCGTGCTCCATTTTCATCGCGTCGAGCACGGCGACGGTCTGGCCGGCCTTGACCAGGTCGTTCTCGGCCGCCAGCTCGATCACGCGCCCGGTCATCGGTGCGCGCACCGCGCACAGGCCTTCGCCCAGTTGCTCGTCGAAGCTGGCCGCGGCTGCCACGGCGGCGGGGGTGCCGACCGACAGCGCCTGGCGGGCCGCGTCCTGTGCCGCAATCTGCGCCGCGCGCTCCAGCAACGCCGGCAGCGCCGCTTCCATATAGCGGGTGTGCAGCCGCTGGCTGGCAAAGTCTTCGCGTTCCGCCAGTGCGCGCAGCAGGTCCAGGTTGGTATCGATGCCGCCGATATTGAATTCCGCCAGCGCGCGCTGCAGCCGCCGCACCGCGTCGCCGAACCGGTCGCTGGCCGAGGTGACGATCAGCTTGGCCAGCAGCGTGTCATAGTGCGGCGAGGGCGCGTAGCCGGTATAGCCGTGCGTGTCGACGCGCACGTCCGGGCCGCAAGGCGGATCGAAGCGCTCCAGCCGCCCCTGCGCCGGCCGCGCCAGCCCTTGCGCATCGGTGGACTCGGCATTGACCCGCACCTGGATGGCATAGCCGCGCACGCGCGGCGGCTGCTGCGGATCGAGGCCGACCTCGGCCAGGCTGCGGCCTTGTGCCAGCCCCAGTTGCACGGCGACCAGGTCGACGCCGGTCACCTGTTCGGTGACGGTGTGTTCGACCTGCAGGCGCGGGTTGGCTTCGATAAAGACGAAGGAAAGCGCGGCGCCGTCGCGGCGCGTGCCATCCTCGGGTTCCTCGACCAGGAACTCGAACGTGCCCAGGCTGCGGTAACGCGCCTCGCGCGCCAGCGTGCAAGCGGCTTCGACGATGCGCCGGCGCAGCGCAGGGTCCAGCGCAGGACTGGGCGCGATCTCGACCACCTTCTGGAAGCGGCGCTGCAGCGTGCAGTCGCGTTCGCCCAGCGCGATCACGCTGTGGCCGTCGCCGGCGATCTGCACTTCGATATGGCGCGCGCGCGCGACCAGCCGCTCGGCGTAGATTGCATCGATGCCGAACGCCGAGCGCGCCTCGGAGCGGCAGCGCGCATAGGCTTCGGGCAGCGCCTCGCGCTCGCGCACCACGCGCATGCCGCGCCCGCCACCGCCGCCCACGGCCTTGAGCACGATCCCCGCGCCGTCCTGTTCGTCGAAGAAGGCGGTGACCGCTTCCAGGCTGGCGCCACCCGCGGTGGCCGGCATCACCGGCACGCCGCAGCGCGCGGCCAGCGCCAGTGCGCGGCCCTTGTCGCCGAACAGCGCGAGCTGCTCGGGCTGCGGCCCGACGAAGACGATCTCGGCCGCGGCGCACGCGCTGGCGAAGTCAGCGCGTTCGCTGAGGAAGCCATAGCCGGGGTGGATGGTGTCGCAGCCGGTGTCGCGCGCGGCGGCGATGATGGCGGGAATGTCGAGATAGGATGCGGCGCCCTGGCCTGGCAGCGCGACGGCTTCGTCGGCCAGCAGCCGGTGCCGGCTGGCGTGGTCGTCGGTTGCATAGACGGCCACGGTGGCGATGCCAAGGTCGCGGGCGGCGCGCTGCACGCGCAACGCGATCTCGCCGCGGTTGGCGATCAGGAGCTTCTTCACAGGTGTCCCCTTCCGTGCGAAGCGGCTTCACGCAGCCAGTGTTTGCGCGGCGCGCTTCTGTCTGTTGGTTTGTGATTCTGCGCAGCAAAATCTACGCGGCGGGCTCAAGTGCTTCAAGCGCGATGCGCCGGAACCATGTATGACATGCCGCGCGTGCATGACCGGGCCGCGCGCATGGAAGCGTGACGGGGGTGGCTGCGAGGGAGGACTGCGAGGGGGATTTTTGCCGCTGCCGGTTGGCGGCGACTGGAGGGGGTGAAACGATGCCGCGCTCCCGTGAGCGGGAGCGCGGCGCGCAGGTCCTGCGTTTAGCGGATGCGCATGCCCGGCACGGCGCCGCTGTGCGGCTCCAGGATGTACAGGCCCGGCGCGGCCTTCTCGTCAGCCGCGGATGCCGCCAGCACCATGCCCTCGGACATGCCGAATTTCATCTTGCGCGGCGCCAGGTTGGCCACCACCACGGTCAGCTTGCCGACCAGTTGCTCCGGCGTGTAGGCCGACTGGATGCCCGAGAATACATTGCGAGTCTTGCCTTCGCCCAGGTCCAGCGTCAGCTGCAGCAGCTTGTTCGAGCCTTCGACCTTCTGGCATTCCACAATTTTGGCCACGCGCAGATCCACCTTGGCGAAATCGTCGATGGTGATGGTCTCGGCCACCGGCTCGATCGACGGTGCAGCGGCGGCGGGCGCCGCCGTGGCCTGCAGCGATTCACGGTTGGCGGCCAGCAGCGCGTCGACCTGCTTGGCATCGACGCGCGTCATCAGGTGCTGGTAGGCCTGTACCGGGTTGGCTGCGGACAGCTGCTTGTCGATCGCGCGCCAGTCGAGCGGCTCGACGTTCAGGAAACGCTCCACTCCGGCGGCCACGTTCGGCACCACCGGCTTCAGGTACACCGTCAGCAGGCGGAAGGCTTCCAGCGACACCGAGCAGGCGGCGTGCAGCGCGGCGCGCTTGCTCTCGTCCTTGGCCAGTTCCCACGGCTTCTCGGTGTCGACGAAGGCATTGACCGCGTCAGTCAGTTCCATCACCTGACGCAGCGCCTTGCTGTACTCGCGCGCTTCATACAGCTGCGCGATCTGCGGCGCGGCCTGGCGCAGTTGCTCCAGCAGCGGGTGCGCCAGCGCAGCCTCGTCGACCTTGCCTTCGAAGCGCTTGACCAGGAAGCCCGCCGCGCGGCTGGCGATATTGACGTACTTGCCGATCAGGTCGCTGTTGACCCGGGCGATGAAGTCGTCCAGGTTCAGGTCCAGGTCTTCCATGCTCGCATTGAGCTTGGCGGCGAAGTAGTAACGCAGCCATTCCGGGTTCATGCCGGTGTCGATGTAGCTCTGCGCGGTGATGAAGGTGCCGCGCGACTTGCTCATCTTGGCGCCGTCCACGGTCAGGAAGCCGTGCGCGAAGACGTTGGTCGGGGTACGGTAGCCCGAGAAGCGCAGCATCGCCGGCCAGAACAGGGTGTGGAAGTAGAGGATGTCCTTGCCGATGAAGTGGTATTGCTCGGCGGTCGAGTGCGGGCCCACCCAGGCATCGAAGTCGATGCCGCGCTGCTGCGCCAGGTTCCTGAAGCTGGCGTAGTAGCCGATCGGGGCGTCCAGCCACACATAGAAATACTTGCCGGGCGCGCCGGGGATCTCGAAGCCGAAGTAGGGCGCGTCGCGCGAGATGTCCCAGTCGGACAGCGTCGAGGCCTCGCCCTCGCCGCCCAGCCATTCCTGCATCTTGTTGGCAGCCTCGGGCTGCGCCAGGTCGGCCACCCATTCGCGCAGGAAGGTCTCGCAGCGCGGATCGGACAGCTTGAAGAAGAAGTGCGTCGACGACTTGCGCACCGGCGTGGCGCCCGACACCACCGAGTACGGATTTTTCAGGTCGGTTGGCACGTAAGTCGTGCCGCAGACCTCACACGAGTCGCCGTACTGGTCCTTGGCGCCACACTTCGGGCATTCTCCCTTGATGAAGCGGTCCGGCAGGAACATGTTCTTGACGGGGTCGAAGAACTGCTCGACATCGCGCTCGGCGATCAGGTCCTCGGCCTTCAGGGCGAGGTAGATCTTCTCGCACAGCTCGCGGTTTTCTTCCGCGTCGGTGCTGTGGTAGTTGTCGAACGACACCAGGAAACTGTCGAAATCGCGCTTGTGCTCGGTCCAGACGCGGTCGATCAGCTGTTTCGGGGTGATGCCTTCCTTCTCGGCGCGCAGCATCACCGGGGTGCCGTGCGTGTCGTCGGCGCCGACGTAGTAGACCTCGTTGCCCATCATGCGCTGGAAACGCACCCAGATATCGGTCTGGATGTATTCCACCAAGTGGCCGATATGGATCTGGCCATTGGCATAAGGCAGGGCGGATGTGACGAGGATGCGACGTGCGGTCATAGACAAAGAGCCGGTCAGGAGCGGGGAATATCAGTGGCGACGGCGCTGCGCGCGGGGCGGGCGCGTGCCGGGGAGGGGCTATTTTAGCAATGTAGTGCCGCAGATGCGCCGGTTCCGCATGGCGGAATTTCCTGAAATGGGCGAGGCGATCCGCTTCAAGCAGCCAAAAAAAAGCGCCGGTCAGTGCCGGCGCAGCTTTCCACAACGGAAAAGGAGGAGAAATCAGGCACCGCCCGGGAGGTCAGCCACCCATCGCGAGCCAGCAACGGTGGCAAGCGGTACCTGTTTCTATGACTAGGTCACCCTTGAATTGGTTTCAAAAAAATTTCGACGCGGCGATTTTGTTGTCGGCCAGCATCGGTTGCGTTGTCTGCCACGGGCTGGGACTGGCCCCGGCCCTCGGCCGTCAGGCGGTTCCGGGAGACGCCGCGGTCACCCAGGTAGCTCGCCACGCTCTGGGCACGGCGCTGCGAAAGCTGCATGTTGTAGTTGGGATTGCCGGTGCTGTCGGTATGGCCCACGACATTGGCACTGACTTCCTGGTGCTGGCCCAGCGTCTGGGCGACCTGGTCGAGCACGGAGCGGAACGACGGCTTGATGCTGGCGCTGTCGGTATCGAAGGTCACCTGGCTGGGGATATTCACCTTCAGCGAGCCGTCCGGCTGCTCGCTGATCTGCGTGCCGGTTCCGGCGGTGTCCTTGTTCAGCTTGCCGCGGATGGCATTCCAGTTGTAGCCGGTCGCACCGCCGACGGCACCGCCCACGGCCGCGCCGACCAGCGTGCCGGTGGTATTGCCGCCGATCAGGTTGCCAAGCCCGGCGCCCACTGCGGCACCCACGCCGGTACCGACCGCCGTATGGGTCTGCTGTTCAGTGGCGCAACCCGCTGCCAGCAGGGTGGCGGCGGCGAGCGAGACAGTGACGAGCTTGATCTTCATGTTTTCTCCTTCTGATGTTCCCGTAAATGTTCCTGGTACCGCATGCAGATGGTAACCCCATGGCGATACCGCAGATAATCCTTTGTACGCGTTGGCGGCGGCGCGGCCGGCGCGGTGGCCAATGCCGGGTGCCTGTCCGCCCAACCGCACTACAATATGGATATGGCGGCGCGCGCACAAGTGCAAGGTTGTGAGATTTGTAAATGTGTGTAATCCCACACCTCGGACAGGGCCTTGCCCTGCGCGTTACCGGCAACCCATGGCCGGAGCTTCATACTTTGATACATTAAGTGCCGGTTCATCCGGCGCCGGCCCTCCGGGCCATCCCCACATTGAGAAAACCAAGCGGAGTTTGTCTTGAGCGTCAGCACTGAGCAGGTCACCGAAGCCCTGCGCACCGTCATCGACCCCAACACGGGCAAGGACCTGGTGTCCACGCGCTCGGCCCGGAACATCCGGGTCGACGGCGGCGAGGTTTCTCTGGAAGTCGAACTCGGCTATCCCGCCAAGAGCCAGCTGGACCCGATCCGCAAGCTGGTGGTTGCTGCGGTGCGGCAAGTGCCGGGCGTGACCAATGTCAGCGTGGCCGTGACCATGAAGATCGTCGCCCACGCGGTGCAGCGGGGCGTCAAGCTGCTGCCGGGCGTGAAGAACGTGATTGCCGTCGCCTCGGGCAAGGGGGGAGTAGGCAAGTCCACCACCGCCGTCAACCTGGCGCTGGCGCTGGCCGCCGAGGGCGCGCGCGTGGGCATGCTCGATGCCGATATCTACGGCCCCAGCTTGCCGATGATGCTTGGCATCGACGGCCGCCCCGAATCCGCCGACGGCCAGACCATGGAGCCGCTGGAGGGCCACGGCGTGCAGGCCAACTCGATCGGTTTCCTGATCGAGCAGGACAACCCGATGGTCTGGCGCGGCCCGATGGTCACCTCGGCGCTGGAGCAGTTGCTGCGCCAGACCAACTGGCACGACCTGGACTACCTGATTGTCGACATGCCGCCGGGCACCGGCGATATCCAGCTGACGCTGTCGCAGAAAGTGCCGGTTACCGGCGCCGTGATCGTGACCACGCCGCAGGACATCGCGCTGCTCGATGCCAAGAAGGGCCTGAAGATGTTCGAGAAGGTGGGCATCCCCATCCTCGGCATCGTCGAGAACATGGCGGTGTACTGCTGCCCGAACTGCGGCCACGTCGAGCATATCTTCGGCCAGGGCGGCGGCGAGAGGATGTGCGCCGACTATGGCGTGGAGCTGCTGGGCAGCCTGCCGCTAAACCTGCAGATCCGCGAGCAGGCCGATTCGGGCCGCCCCACCGTGGTGGCCGAGCCTGACAGTCCGGTGGCCGAGCTGTACCGCGGCATCGCGCGCAAGGTGGCGATCAAGGTCGCCGACAAGGCGCGCGACATGACCAGCAAGTTCCCGAGCATCGTCGTGCAGAACACCTGAGCGCGCGGCTTGCCGCGCCAGAGAGCCATGGAAGCCGAAACCGCACCCGTGCCGCAGTCGCCGCCACCCGGCGCCCGTCCCGCCGTCACCATGGCGGTGGTGATGCGCAAGGTTGCGCTGACCAGCCGCTGGCAGCCATGGAAGTGGCAACTCGACGCGGTACTGCCGGACCTGGGCGAGTTCGGCACGCACCCGGTCTGCCTGGAACACGATGAACACGGCGCGCGCTGGCTGTATCCGGGTTTCGAGGTCGAGCTGTTCCGCGACCAGGGCGAGGGCTACTATCTGAACCTGACCTCGACCACGCCATGCTGGTTCGTGCTGTGGCGCATGCCCGAGGACGAGGACGGCGGCGGCACCGGTGAAGACGCCCACCCGGTGCCGATGACGGTCACGCTGTCGTACAACGAAGCCGGCCGCTGGCTCGACGCCGGCGAGATCGTCGAGAACGTGCCGCTGGCGCCGGAGCAGCGCGACTGGCTGCAGGCCTACGTCAGCGAGCATTACCGGCCCGAGCCCAAGCAGCGGCGCCGGCCCGAATCCTTCAAGGCGCCGCAGGACCGCGCGCGCTACTGACCCCACTGTTCGAACACGCCGATGAGCGATTCGTCCTTCCTGTCACGCTGGTCGCGCCGCAAGGCCGCGGTGCGGGAGGGCGTGGCCGTGCCGGCGGAGCCGCCGCAGCCTGCCGAGGCGCCACCGTTGCCCGTGCCACCGAAGGCCGTGGGCGCGGTGTCGGAGGCCGAGCCGGAAGTCCCGCCGCCGACCCTGGCGGACGTGGCGGCGCTGCGCCCCGGCGACAACATCGCCCGCTTCGTGGCGCGCGGCGTCGATGAATCGGTCAAGCGCGCCGCGCTCAAGACGCTGTTTGCCGATCCGCACTTCAATGTGATGGACGGCCTCGATACCTACATCGACGACTACAGCAAGCCCGACCCGATCCCGCCCGAGATCCTGCGCCAGCTGCGCCAGGCCGAGTCGCTGGGGCTGTTCGAGCCGACCGACGAGGAGCGCGCGGCAGCCGAGGCAGCCGCCGCACGGCCGGACGCACCAGCGGATGCAATAGCAGACGCTCAACTGGACAACCCAGCGGACGATGTACCGCCGGCGGCGCCTGCCTTGGCCAGCGACCCGGCCGGTGCTACGGACATACCCGCATCTTCCGAAACGCCGCCGCCGGTGGCCAGTCAAAGCGCAAAACAGGGCCCGCAAGACCCGCAACATCTGGATAAGTGCGCATAGCCCGACCGGGCAGCGCAGCCTACAATAGGCATCCCACAATCCGCCGGGCCGCAGATCCTCGCAAGAAGGACGTCCGGACCGGTCAGCCGCATTCGCCATGCCGACGCTGATCTGCAATTGCAACGACACCATGCCGCTTGACGGGGCGGCGCTGTCGGAAGCCTGCCAGGGCCCGCAACAAGGTTCGCAACAAGGCCCGCAACACGGTCCGCTTAAGGTCCACCATCTGCTGTGCCGGCGCGAAATTGGCGCCTTCACCGCTGCGCTGGACGGCACCGACGATGTCATCGTGGCCTGCACGCAGGAGCGCGCGCTGTTTACCGAAGTCGCCGCGCAGACCGCGCAAGGCCAGGATGGCCGGCCGGTGGTGACCGCGCCGGTCCGCTTCGTCAATATCCGCGAGACTGGCGGCTGGTCGCAGGGCGCGCGGCGCGATCCGCGGACCGCCAATGCCAAGATCGCCGCGCTGCTGGCGGTGGCCGCGTTGCCCGAGCCGGACCCGGTGCCCGTGGTCGACTACCGCTCCGACGGCACGGTGCTGGTGCTGGGCCCCGCGCAGCGCGCGCTGCCCTGGGCCGAGCGTCTTGCTGCGATGCAGTTCGAGGTCACGGTACTGCTGACGGGCAGCGCACCGGGCGAGGGCGCTGCCGCTCAGCCTTTCGGGCGTACCTATCCGGTCCATAGTGGACGGCTGGCCGCGCTTGCCGGCTGGCTTGGGGCCTTCGAGGCCAGCTGGGAAACCGGCGCGGGACGCAGCAACCCGATTGACCTGGACCTGTGCACCCGCTGCAATGCCTGCATCGACGCCTGCCCCGAAAATGCGATCGATTTCAGCTATCAAATCGACCTGTCGCGTTGCCGCTCGCATCGCGACTGCGTGCGCGCCTGCGGCGCGGCCGCGGCCATCGACTTCGACCGGCCGCAGGGCACCGTGCAAGGCCGCTTCGACCTGGTCTTCGACCTGTGCGACCAGCCCGCCTTCACCATGCACCAGCCGCCGCAAGGCTACCTGCACGCCGGCGCCGACCCGGCCCGGCAGCATGCGCTGGCGCTGACTCTGGCGGGCCTGGTCGGCGAGTTCGAGAAGCCGAAATTCTTCCGCTACAAGGACAGCCTGTGCGCGCATGGCCGCAACCAGACCACCGGCTGCACGGCTTGTATCGACATTTGCTCGACCCGGGCGATCCAGTCGCGCTGGCATGACGGCAAGGGCCACATCGAGGTCACGCCCAACCTGTGCATGGGCTGCGGGGCCTGCACCACGGTGTGCCCGAGCGGCGCCATCAGCTACGGCTATCCCGGTCCGGAGACGACCGGCGCGCGGCTGCGCACGTTGCTGGCGGCCTACCGGCAGGCCGGCGCGCGCGACCCGATCGTGCTGCTGCACGGCGAGGAATATGGCACGCCCGCCTTGCTGGCGCTGGGCCGCGCCGCGCGGGCGGGCCGTGCCGCCGGCGTGCCCGCCAATGTGATGCCGCTGTCGCTGTTCCACCCGGCCGCGGCCGGGCTGGAGCTGTGGCTGGCCGCGCTGTGCTGGGGCGCCAGCCGCGTGGCGGTGCTGCTGACCGGCGACGAGGCACCGCAATACCGCACCGCGCTGCGCGAACAGATGGAAGTCGGCCGCGCATTGCTGGCGGGGCTGGGTTATGACGCCGAAGTGCTGTCGCTGGTCGATGCGACCGATGCGATCGATACGGCGGCACTGGATGCCGGCCTGTCCGCGTTGCGCCCGGGCCGCAACGCGCTGCCGCCGGCCTCGTTCGGCGCCGTTGCGGCCAAGCGCGAGATGCTGGACTTCGTGCTCGATCACCTGGTGCGCCACGCGCCGGTGCCCGCCGACATCGTGCCGCTGCCGGCCGCCGCGCCGATCGGCGCGATTGCCGTCGATACCGGCAAGTGCACGTTGTGCATGGCGTGCGTCGGCGCCTGCCCGTCACAGGCCCTGCGCGACAACCCCGAACGGCCCATGCTCAGCCTGATCGAACGCAACTGCGTGCAGTGCGGCCTGTGCGAGAAGACCTGCCCGGAAGATGCGATTACGCTGGTGCCGCGCCTGCTGGCAGGCGAAGCCGCACGCCGCCCGGTTACGCTCAACGAGGCCCAGCCGTTCCACTGCGTGCGCTGCGCCAAGCCGTTCGGCACGGCGCAGATGGTGGAATCGATGCTGGTCCGGCTTGCCGGCCACCCGGCGTTTGCCGGCGCCGCTGCCGAACGGCTGAAGATGTGCCCGGATTGCCGCGTGGTCGACATGATGGAGCACGATACCGGCACGGCAAGCGGCGCCACGCTGCGCTGAGCCGCCAGCGACACAATTCATCACGACATGACAGATTCCCAGCCGATCCAGCTCACCGCCGCACTGCCCGCCGACGATGCCGAGGACACCGCCCGCGCCGACCTGTACGGCCTGCTGGCCACGCTGTTCTATCGTGCCCCCGATGCCGCGCTGCTGCACCACATCGCGGCCAACCGCGCCGTCGGCGAAGACGCCGATACGGTACTGGGCAAGGCGTGGAATGCGTTGTGCGACGCAGCAGCCGAGACCACCGCGGCAGAGGCTGAAGAGGAATATCGGCAACTATTCGTCGGCGTGGGCCGGCAGGATGTGTTCCTGTATGGCTCGTTCTACCTGACGGGCTTTCTCAACGAGCGCCCGCTGGTGGCGCTGCGCGAAGACCTCGCCCGCTATGGCCTGGAGCGCCACGACGGTGTAAGCGAGACCGAAGACCACATCGCCACGTTGTGCGAAGTGATGCGCTTCCTGGTGGCGGGCGATGACCTGTCGGTGTCCAACCTCGGCGAGCAGCAGCGCTTCTACGCGCAGCACCTGCAGCCCTGGGTCGAGAAATTGTGCGATGCAGTGATTGCGCACCCGCAGGCGCGCTTCTATCGCAGTGTTGCCGGCTTGCTGGCCGCGTTTGCCAGTGTCGAGGCGCTGGCGCTGGAGATGAACTGAGAAGCGCTCGAAGTCAGGATAAACCCTTGCATATCATGGTCTTTCCTTTGAGATGCTTCTAGAATATGCATAACAACGCATAACGGCGAAAACCATCGGGCTTTGACAGCCGAGGAGCCCCCACATGAGAGAGAAGCCAACCCGGGTCGCGCGCCGCTCGTTTCTCGCGGGCGCTGGAGTTGTGGCTGCCGCAACCGGTGCGGCAGCGCTGACAGCGCGTGGACCGGCACTACCGGACCAGGCCGCCGCTCTACCGGAACCCGCCGACACCCCGTCGGACAACAAGGGCTACCGGGTCTCAGAACACATTCGCAAGTACTACCGGACCACACTGGTGTAAATGCCAGGGCGGCGTGGTTCGCCGCGCCGCCTGCAACCGGACGGCTCTCGTCCGTATCTGAGGTGAGACATGATCTTGACCCGCAAACGCGCGGCGCAGGGCGCATCCGCCCGCCTCGCTGACGGCCTCGCCAACCGGCACGACCCTGCCGGCGCGCAAGCCGGAACCGGACGCCTCTCACAGCGGCTCGCCGCAAGCCTGGCCGGCGCCATGCCGACCATGGACCGCCGCAGCTTTCTCAAGCGCTCGGGCATCGGCGTCGGTGCCGGCCTGGCGGCGTCGCAACTGACGCTGCTGCGCAAGGCCGATGCCGCCGACGACAAGAAGGGCGCCGCCGATGGCAAGAGCGGCATCGTCGTGCGCCGCACCGTGTGCGGCCACTGCTCGGTCGGCTGCGCGGTCGATGCGGTGGTGCAGAACGGCATATGGATCCGCCAGGAGCCGGTGTTCGATTCGCCCATCAACTTGGGCGCGCACTGTGCCAAGGGCGCCGCGCTGCGCGAGCACGGGCACGGCGAATACCGGCTGAAGTACCCGATGAAGCTGGTCAACGGCAAGTACCAGCGCATCGGCTGGGACCAGGCGCTGGACGAGATCACCGCCAAGATGAAGGAGATCCGCCAGCAAACGGGGCCGGACTCGCTGTTCTTCGTCGGCTCGTCCAAGCACAGTAACGAGCAGTCCTACCTGCTGCGCAAATGGGTCTCGTTCTTCGGCACCAACAACACCGACCACCAGGCGCGCATCTGCCACTCGACCACCGTCGCGGGCGTGGCCAACACCTGGGGCTACGGTGCGATGACGAACTCGTACAACGACATGCAGAACTCGAAGGCTGCGTTGTATATCGGTTCGAACGCGGCCGAAGCGCACCCGGTATCGATGCTGCACCTGCTGCACGCCAAGGAAAACGGCTGCAAGGTGATCGTGGTCGATCCGCGCTACACCCGCACCGCGGCCAAGGCGCATCACTATGTTCGCATCCGCTCGGGCACCGACATCGCGTTCCTGTTCGGCATGCTGTACCACATCTTCCAGAACGGCTGGGAAGACCAGAAGTATTTGAACGACCGCGTCTACGGCATGGACAAGGTCAAGGAAGAGGTGCTGGCCAAGTGGACGCCCGACAAGGTCGAGGAAGTGACCGGCGTGCCCGAGGCAGAGGTCTACCTCGTTGCCGAAACCATGGCCAAGAACCGCCCCAGCACGCTGGTGTGGTGCATGGGCCAGACCCAGCACACCATCGGCAACGCGATCGTGCGCGCGTCGTGCCTGGTGCAGCTCGCGCTGGGCAACATCGGCGTGGCGGGCGGTGGCGCCAACATCTTCCGCGGCCATGACAACGTGCAGGGCGCCACCGACGTCGGCCCCAACCCCGATTCGCTGCCCGGCTACTACGGCCTGGCCACCGGCGCGTGGAAGCACTACGCCGCGGTGTGGGGCGTGGACTACGAATGGATCAAGAAGCAGTTCGCCTCGCAGGCGATGATGGAGAAGTCCGGCACCACGGTGTCGCGCTGGATCGATATCGTCACCGAGAAGAACGAGCTGATCGACCAGGACAACAACGTGCGCGGCGTGTTCTTCTGGGGCCATGCGCCCAACTCGCAGACGCGCGGGCTGGAGATGAAGAAGGCGCTCGACAAGCTCGACCTGCTGGTGGTGGTCGACCCGTATCCGTCGGCGACCGCGGCCATGGCCAACATGCCGCCCGCCGAGGGCGACAAGGTCAACCCGAACCGTGCCGTGTACCTGCTGCCGGCGGCCACTCAGTTCGAGACCTCTGGTTCGTGCACGGCCTCCAACCGCTCGCTGCAATGGCGCGAGAAGGTCATCGAACCGCTGTTCGAGTCGATGCCCGACCAAACCATCATGCAGGCGTTCGCCGACAAGCTTGGCTTTGGCAAGGAGCTGTCGAAGAACATGAAGCTGATCGAGGTCAAGCGCGCCGGCCGCACCTGGATGGAGCCGGAGCCCGAGTCGATCCTGCGCGAGATCAACGCCAGCAACTGGACCATCGGTTACACCGGCCAGTCACCGGAGCGGCTGAAGTCGCATATGCGCAATATGCAGATGTTCGACGTCAAGACGCTGCGCTGCAAGGCAGGCAAGGACCCGGTCACGGGCTACGACCTGACCGGTGATTACTTCGGCCTGCCGTGGCCGTGCTACGGCACGCCGGAACTCAAGCACCCGGGTTCGCCCAACCTCTACGACACCAGCAAGCATGTGATGGACGGCGGCGGCAACTTCCGCGCCAACTTCGGCGTGGAGCGCGACGGCGTCAACCTGCTGGCCGAGGACGGTTCGTACTCCCTGGGCGCGGAGATCACCACCGGCTATCCGGAGTTCGACCACGTGCTGCTGAAGAAGCTGGGCTGGTGGGACGACCTGACCGAGGCCGAGAAGGCCAAGGCCGAAGGCAAGAACTGGAAGACCGACCTCTCCGGCGGCATCCAGCGCGTGGTGCTGAAGAACCATGGCTGCCACCCGTTCGGCAACGCCAAGGCGCGCGCGGTGGTGTGGAACTTCCCGGATCCGATCCCGCAGCACCGCGAGCCGCTGTACTCCACGCGGCCCGACATGGTGGCCAAGTACCCGACCCACGACGACAAGATGGCGTTCTGGCGGCTGCCGACGCTGTACAAGTCGGTGCAGCAGCGCAATATCGAGAACAAGGTCTACGAGAAGTTCCCGATCATCCTGACCTCCGGGCGGCTGGTCGAGTACGAGGGCGGCGGCGAGGAAACCCGCTCCAACCCGTGGCTGGCCGAGCTGCAGCAGGAGAACTTTGTCGAGATCAACCCGCGCGCAGCCTCCGATCGCGGCATCCGCAACGGCGACTTCTGCTGGGTCAGAACGCCGACCGGCGCCGCGCTGAAAGTGCGCGCGCTGGTGACCGAGCGGGTCGGGCCGGATACCGCCTTCATACCGTTCCACTTCTCGGGCTGGTGGCAGGGCAAGGACCTGAAGGACTATTACCCCGAAGGCGCAATGCCGGTGGTGCGGGGCGAGGCCGTCAACACCGCCACCACGTATGGCTATGACTCGGTGACGATGATGCAGGAGACCAAGACCACCGTTTGCCAGATCGAGCGGTTTGCATAAGCCACAGGACAGAGCAGAGGAACATCATGGCACGCATGAAATTCATCTGTGACGCCGAGCGCTGCATCGAGTGCAACAGCTGCGTCACGGCCTGCAAGAACGAGCACGAGGTGCCCTGGGGTGTGAACCGGCGCCGCGTGGTCACCGTCAACGATGGCATGGTCGGCGCCGAGAAATCGATCTCGGTGGCCTGCATGCATTGCTCCGACGCACCGTGCATGGCGGTGTGCCCAGTCGACTGCTTCTACCGCACCGACGACGGCGTGGTGCTGCACGACAAGGACGTCTGCATCGGCTGCGGCTACTGCTCGTATGCCTGCCCATTCGGCGCGCCGCAGTTCCCGTCGGCCGGCACCTTCGGCGTGCGCGGCAAGATGGACAAGTGCACGTTCTGCGCCGGCGGCCCGGAGAAGAACGGCAGCGAGGCCGAGTTCGAGAAGTACGGGCGCAACCGGCTGGCCGAAGGCAAGCTGCCCTTGTGCGCGGAGATGTGCTCGACCAAGGCGCTGCTGGGCGGCGACGGCGACGTGATTGCCGACATCCTGCGCAACCGCGTGATCAAGCGCGGGACCGGCGGCGATGTGTTCGGCTGGGGCACGGCTTATGGCGTGCCCAAGGCCGCGCCGGGGGCGCCGGCAGCGCCGGCTGGCCCCGCCGGGCCGGACGCGCCCGGGGCCCGCTCCACGCCAGCCGCGCCAACCCCAGCTGCCGCGCCGGCAGCACCGACTACCCCAGCCGCAACCGGCGCTCCGGGAGGCCAGTCATCATGAGCCGCACCAGCGCCATCCTCCTGTTGACACTGTGCGGCGCGCTGCTGGCCGCGTGCGGCGAAAAGCCGCAGACCATCAACCAGTCGCACCGCAAGGCCGACGCCCAGGCCTACCAGGGCGCGCCCGACGACCCCTTCGTCGCCAAGGGCTGGACCGCGGGCGACAAGACCAGCTGGGATAACCAGATCCGCCAGCGCAACCAGTACCAGAACGAGTACAACCGCGTGCAATGAATGCGCCGCAGTGGGGAGGCGGTGCCATCCGCGCGCCTGCTCCCGATGACCTGAAGGAGGGCGTATGACGCCGTCGCACAATGCATGCCGCAGCGGGCAGGGCGCCGGATGGCGCCGCTGGCTGGCGGCCGGCGCGCTGGCACTGATGGCCGTGGCCGGCAGCGCCGCCGCCCAGGCTCCCGCACCGGGGCCGTCGACCGGCCCGGCCACCGCGTCGGGCAGCGCCGATGCCAACAACCCGGCCACGCATCCGGCCCAGCCGCTGGCCGGCATCGCATCGCAAAACATCTTCGACGTGCCGCCCCGTGACATCGCCGCCGAGGCCCGCTCGCAGCAGGAGCGTACCGTCACGCAGCCCGGCAACAACGCGCCGGCATGGCGCGAGGTCAATTCCGACCAGCGCCACTACAGCAGCCTGCCCGACAAGGAAGCCGGCGTGCTGATCCAGCGCGCCGGACAGCAATGGCGCCTGTTCCGCAACGGCGTGATCACTGTCTGGGGCGGCTGGCTGATGCTGGTGGTGCCGCTGGCCATCCTGGGCTTCTACCTGTGGCGCGGCACCATCCCGCTGCGCGAGCCGCGCACCGGCCGCATGATCGAACGCTTTACGCCGCTGGAGCGCATCGTCCACTGGACCATGGCGATCTCGTTCGTGGTGCTGGCGGTGTCGGGCATCGTGATGCTGCTCGGCAAGCATTTCCTGTTGCCGCTGATGGGGCACATGCTGTTCGGCTGGCTCAGCTACATCCTGAAGAACCTGCACAACGTGGTCGGGCCGATCTTCACGGTGTCGGTCATTGCGGCCTTCGTGGTGTTCGTGCGCGATAACCTGCCCGGCCGCGAGGACGTGCGCTGGGTCACCCGCCTGGGTGGACTGGCGTCCGGCAAGCACGTGCCGAGCGGGCGCTTCAACGCCGGCGAGAAGATGTGGTTCTGGGTGGGCGTGTTCATCTTCGGCATCGTGCTATCGGCCTCGGGCTGGGTGCTCGACATGATCGTGCCGGGCATGGACTACTATCGCGCGACCATGCAGATCGCCAACGTGATCCATGGCATTTCCGCCGTGCTGATGATCGCGATGGCGTGCGGCCATATCTACATGGGCACGATCGGCATGGAAGGCGCCTACCGTGCCATGCGCGACGGATGGGTCGACGAAGCGTGGGCGAAGGAACATCACGAGCTCTGGTACGACGACATCCAGTCCGGCAAGATCCCTGCGCAGCGTTCGCCCGGCCCGGCCAGTCCGGATGCGGCGACGGGCCGGCCCGGGCGGCATACCCCGGGCGAAGCTTGATAGGGCAGGACACCCAACACTTCGGGAAGCATCGACCATGACACGCACCCTGACGCTGATCGCCCTGGCCGCCGGCGCCACCCTGAGCGCCGGCGCGCTGGCCAAGCTGCCGCCGCCCAGCGAAGCCCAGCAAGCCAAGGCCGCCGAGACCAAGGCCCGCGCCGCCTGGTCGGACAAGGTCGCTGCCTTCCAGTTGTGCCGCGCGCAGGACAAGATCGCGACACGCTACTACGCCGAACGCCAGGCACAGGGCAAGGACGCGCGCGCGGCGGCGCAGACCGCGCCATGTGCCGATCCGGGACCATTCGTTGCGCCCGTTTCGGCGGCGCCCCCAGCAGTGCCGGTGCCCGCGGTTGCGAGCACCGGTCCCGATGCCAGACCGGTTGCGCCCGGCACGGTACAATCTCCCGCAAAGGCACCGTAACCGCAGCCCCGATGCTCGCCTGAACGGCACGGGGCACCTTCCAGCAGCCCTTGGCCTTTCTGTCATGACCCTGCGTCCCGAGCTTACCCAGGCAGCCGTTCCGCTGATCGAAGAGGTCGAAGTCGTCGACGAGCAGGGACGCGTGCGCGCGGCCTACCTGCCGGGCGAGCGCCCGCTGACGGTCTACCTGGACAAGCGCGAGCTGGTCACGCTGATGACGCTGGGCGGCGCGCCCGAGCACCTCGTGCTGGGTTACCTGCGCAACCAGCGGCTGATCGAATCGATCGAGGACATCGCCGCGGTGCAGGTCGACTGGGAAACCGAATCCGCCGCCGTCACCACCCGCACCGGCGTTGACCGCATCGAGGAGCGCACCGCGCGCCGCGTGGTGACCACCGGCTGTGGACAGGGCACGGTGTTCGGCTCGCTGCTGGACGAGGTCGACAATATCCGCCTGCCGGTGGACGCCATGCTCGACCAGGACACCCTGTACGGCATCATCGACACCATCCGGTTGCAGCAGTCGGTCTACAAGCAGGCTGGCTCGGTCCACGGCTGCGCGCTGTTCAAGGGGACCGAAATGTTGATGTTTGTCGAGGACGTCGGCCGCCACAACGCGGTCGACGCCATTGCCGGGCGCATGTGGCTGGAGGGCATGACCGGCACCGACAAAATCTTCTACACCACTGGCCGCCTGACCTCGGAAATGGTCATCAAGGGCGCGCAGATGGGCATCCCTTTCCTGCTGTCGCGCTCGGGCGTGACACAGATGGGGTATCAGATGGCCAAACGGGTCAACCTGACGTTGTTCGCGCGCTGCACCGGCAAGCATTTCCTGCTCTACACGGGGCGCGAACGATTCCGTCACCGGATTCCCGAAGACGCAGTCGCTTGATTGTGTATTAAGCGCCACTTGTCGCCGGGCGGCGGATGCGGTGTTGTCTCAACGGAACGCGGGCGGAATGGTTGTACAATGCGGCGCACTCCGAGCCAGTGTGTCTACCTCCCAACTATGAGCATCAAATCCGACAAATGGATCCGCCGCATGGCGGAGCAGCACGGCATGATCGAGCCGTTCGAGCCAGGCCAGGTCCGGGAGGCCGACGGGCGCAAGATCGTGTCGTACGGCACCTCGAGCTACGGCTACGACATCCGTTGCGCCGACGAATTCAAGATCTTCACCAATATCAACAGCACCATCGTCGACCCGAAGAACTTCGACGAGAAGTCCTTCGTGGACTTCAAGGGTGATGTCTGCATCATTCCCCCGAATTCCTTCGCGCTGGCGCGGACGATGGAGTATTTCCGCATCCCGCGCAGCGTGCTGACCATCTGCCTCGGCAAGAGCACTTATGCGCGCTGCGGCATCATCGTCAACGTGACTCCGTTCGAGCCGGAATGGGAAGGTTATGTGACGCTGGAGTTCTCCAACACCACGCCGCTGCCCGCCAAGATCTACGCCGGCGAAGGCTGTGCCCAGGTGCTGTTCTTCGAGAGCGACGAAGTCTGCGAGACCTCGTACGCCGACCGGGGCGGCAAGTACCAGGGCCAGCACGGTGTCACACTGCCGAAGACCTGATCGCATTACAATGCCGGCGTTTGCCGGAACGGCCGCTCCGCGATGACCGCGCGGGGGCGCCCAGACCTGACGTGAGAGCCACATGTCGCCGTCGCAGGGGAACCCCTGCCGGCCATGTGGCTCAAGTCCTTTATGTCCTGCTTTCCATCAAGGATGCCCGATGAAATTCCGCTTCCCCGTCATCATCATTGACGAAGACTTCCGCTCCGAGAACATCTCAGGCTCGGGCATCCGCGCGCTGGCCGAGGCGATCGAGAAAGAGGGCATGGAGGTCATGGGGCTGACCAGCTACGGTGACCTGACGTCGTTTGCGCAGCAGTCCAGCCGCGCGTCGACCTTTATCGTGTCGATCGATGACGATGAGTTCGTGCGCGACGACGACCAGCCCGAAGTCGCCGCGATCGAGAAGCTGCGCGCGTTCGTTGCCGAAGTGCGCCGCCGCAACTCGGACCTGCCGATCTTCCTGTACGGCGAAACCCGCACCTCGCGCCATATCCCCAACGATATCCTGCGCGAGCTGCACGGCTTCATCCATATGTTCGAGGACACGCCGGAGTTCGTGGCGCGCCATATCATCCGCGAGGCGAAGGTCTACCTGGACACGCTGGCGCCGCCGTTCTTCAAGGCGCTGATCGACTACGCGCAGGACAGCTCGTATTCGTGGCACTGCCCCGGCCACTCTGGCGGCGTGGCATTCCTGAAGAGCCCGGTGGGCCAGGTGTTCCACCAGTTCTTCGGCGAGAACATGTTGCGTGCCGACGTCTGCAACGCGGTGGATGAACTTGGCCAGCTGCTCGACCACACCGGCCCGGTGGCCGCGTCCGAGCGCAATGCCGCGCGCATCTTCAACTCGGACCACATGTACTTCGTCACCAACGGCACCTCGACGTCGAACAAGATGGTGTGGCACGCCAACGTGGCGCCGGGCGACATCGTGGTGGTGGACCGCAACTGCCACAAGTCGATCCTGCACGCGATCATGATGACGGGCGCGATTCCCGTGTTCCTGATGCCGACGCGCAACCACTACGGCATCATCGGCCCGATCCCGAAGAGCGAATTCGATCCGGAAACGATCAAGCGCAAGATTGCTGCGCACCCGTTCGCCAGCAAGGCCAAGAACCAGAAGCCGCGCATCCTGACGATCACGCAGGGCACCTACGACGGCGTGCTGTACAACGCCGAGCAGATCAAGGAAATGCTGGCCGCGGAAATCGACACGCTGCATTTCGACGAAGCCTGGCTGCCGCACGCGGCGTTCCACGACTTCTATCGCAACATGCATGCGATCGGTCGCGATCGCCCGCGCAGCAAGGACGCGCTGGTGTTTGCCACGCAGTCCACGCACAAGCTGCTGGCCGGCCTGTCGCAGGCCTCGCAGATCCTTGTGCAGGACTCCGAGACGCGCAAGCTGGACCGCTACCGCTTCAACGAGGCGTACCTGATGCACACCTCGACCAGCCCGCAGTACTCGATCATCGCCTCGTGCGATGTGGCCGCGGCGATGATGGAAGCACCGGGCGGCACCGCGCTGGTGGAAGAGAGCATCCAGGAGGCAATGGACTTCCGCCGCGCCATGCGCAAGGTCGAGGGCGACTACGATGCCGGCCACAACGGCGACTGGTGGTTCAAGGTGTGGGGCCCGGAAGCACTGATCGAAGACGGCATCGGCGACCGTGAAGAGTGGATGCTCAAGGCCAACGAGCGCTGGCACGGCTTCGGCGACCTGGCGGATGGCTTCAACCTGCTCGACCCGATCAAGGCCACCCTCATTACCCCGGGCCTGGACGTGGATGGCGAGTTCAGCGAGCGCGGCATCCCGGCGGCGATCGTCACCAAATACCTGGCCGAGCACGGCATCATCATCGAGAAGACGGGCCTGTACTCGTTCTTCATCATGTTCACCATCGGCATCACCAAGGGCCGCTGGAACTCGCTGGTGACCGAACTGCAGCAGTTCAAGGACGACTACGACCAGAACCAGCCGCTGTGGCGCGTGCTGCCGGAATTTGTCGGCAAGTATCCGCAGTACGAGCGCATGGGCTTGCGTGACCTGTGCGATGCGATCCACAGCGTGTACAAGGCCAACGACGTGGCGCGCGTGACCACCGAGATGTACCTGTCGGACATGGAACCGGCGATGAAGCCGTCGGATGCGTGGGCAATGATGGCGCACCGCGAAATCGAGCGCGTGCCGGTCGACGACCTCGAAGGCCGCGTCACCGCGATCCTGCTGACGCCGTACCCGCCGGGCATCCCGCTGCTGATCCCGGGCGAGCGCTTTAACCGCACCATCGTGCAGTACCTGAAGTTCGCACGCGAGTTCAACAAGCTGTTCCCGGGCTTCGAGACCGACATCCACGGGCTGGTGGAGGACGAGGTGGACGGCAAGAAGGCTTACTTCGTGGACTGCGTGAAGCAGGTAGTCTGAGCTGTAAGCGAATCCGGCACTGGAAGGAGCCCCGCGCATGCGGGGCTTGAGGATGCTGACAAAGTCAAAGCTGCGAGTGTTGTCTCCCCTCTCCCATTTATGGGAGAGAGGAGGGGGAGAGGGCCGGAGTCTCCACGAAGTGAGGCGCTACGGTGCTTGCCATGCGCCTGCCCTCTCCCCCAACCCCTCTCCCGCAAGCGGGAGAGGGGAGCAAACAAGCTGGCACGCCAGCTTTGTCAGCAATCTGGAGCCCCGCGTATGCGGGGCTTTTTCTATCTAGTCAGCCGAACGGATTCAACAACTCCACCCCCGTCCCGCTGAAATCCTCCACATTCCGCGTGACAATCGTCAGATCGTGGATCAGCGCCGTTGCGGCAATAAACTTGTCCAGCGCATGCTCCGGACGCGGCACGCGTAGCCGCCCCCATATCTGGGCGACATCGGCATCGACGGGCAATACTTGCCGGCCGAAATCCTGCAGCACGGCCGTCAGCCATTGCTCCAGCGCCTCGGCCTGCGCCGTGTCGCCGCGATGGCGGATCAGCGCAATGCCGCGCCGCAACTCCCCCACGGTCAGCGCGGACAGGAAGAGCGCCGAACCATCGCGCGCCGCCTGCCGGAAGAACGCGCGCACGCCGGGATTGGCGCGTTCGCGCTTGCGCGCCTCGCTGATGACATTGGTATCAATCAAATACACGCGGCGCCTCGCCAGAATCCTGACCGCGTTGGAAATCGGCATCCTCGCCGACGTCCGGCATGCTGGCCAGCACTTCGGCAAAACTGCGCCTTCGCGTGCCGCCCAGTGCCAGCGCCAGGATGGCCCTGTGCTCGGCCTCGGCGCTGCGGCCATTGGCGGCGGCCTGCTCGCGCAGGCGCTGGACCAGGGATTCATCGATGCCACGAACGAGCAGGGTTGCCATCTTGCGCTCCTCACAATCGGATGCTCGGATGCTAGCATTGATAGCGTCGTGCCGCTCACGTATATGCGCTGGTACGTGCAATTTGTGGCGCGACCTCGCGGCAGGAGGGGCAGGAGGAAAGGGCAGTGGCGTGACGGCATGCATGGCGCGGCTCCGTGAGTTGGCAATAAGAGGCGCCCAGTGTGCGCCGCGCCCGGATGCCGGTCGATGAGGCGATTCGCATTTGCCCGCGCCACGCCACTGCCGAGCGCACCCGTCAGCGCTGTCCCATCGCTTCCGCCAGCGTCACGTGTCCCATGAAGCCGCCATTGCTGTGCGCGGCCTCCTGGCGCTCGATCGCGTGCGCGAAGCGCACCGCCGGATCGGCTTCGAGCTTGTCGAACAGACGCTGCAGGCCGGGATAGTCCTTGCGATCAAGCACCTTGTGGTAGCGGGTCCAGCGAGCGATACCGATGAAGTACGCATCTGCCAGCGTGCGTTGCTCGCCCAGCAGCCAGGGCTTGTCACCCAGCATGGCCTCCAGTTCGGCATGCACGTTGCGCACTTCGGCCGCGCCATAGCGGGTCAAGGCCTCCAGGTCGGCACCCTCTGCGCCATGCTCCAGCGCATACCAGAGCGGGGCGAAGGCACCGAAGAAGCTGGTGTTGAGGTAGGCCAGCATCTGGTTGAGCCTGTCGAAATCGCGCGTACCCTGGGCAAAGCCGAGGCCACGCCCGATGCCGCGCGCACCGATGTGGTTCAGGATGGCCAGGCTTTCGCTGATGGCGTTGCCTTGCGCGTCCATCAGCGTGGGTGTCTCGCCGACCGGGTTGATGCGGCGATAGGCGTCGCCGGTGACTTCTTCGGGCATGCCGATGCGGCACAGCCGATACGGTTCGCCCAGCCATTCGAGCGCGACGATGGAGCCGAACGAGCAGCCGGAAGGAACGCCGTAGAAGAGGGTGGGATGCATCTTGTTCTCCAGGATCAGGTTTCTGGCCCGCCAGCCGGGCACAGGAGAAATGTAATGCTGTGGACTTTGGCTGAGTAGTGGGCAAGAATCCGACATATCGTCCACACTTGTAGACTTTGCGCCGATGCTGAATCTCAACGACCTGCGCTTCTTCGTTGCCGCCGTGGCCAACGGCGGTTTTGCCGCCGCGGGACGGGCGCTCGGCGTGCCCAAGTCCACCGTCAGCAAGCGGGTGGCCGAGCTGGAGCAGGCGCTGCAGGCGCGGCTGGTCTACCGCAGTTCGCGCAGCTTCACGCTGACCGATGCCGGCCGCGATTTTCATGAACACGCGCGCGCGGCACTGATCGAGGCGGAGGCGGCGCAGGAGGCGGTGCAGCGACGCGTGGCTGAGCCCAGCGGCACGGTGCGGATCACGGCTTCGGTGCCGACCGCGCAGCTATACCTGGCGGCGCACCTGCCGGCGCTGGCAAGCGCCTACCCGCGCCTGCACGTGCAGCTGGAGGTATCGGACCGCATGGTCGACCTAGTGCAGGAAGGCTTCGACATCGCCGTACGCAGCCATTTCGCGCCGCTGCCCGACTCCGGCCTGGTACAGCGTGCGCTGGCGGTCGAAGCCATCGTGCTGGTTGCCTCGCCGGACTACCTGGCAGCACGCGGCGTGCCGGCCTTGCCTGAGCAACTGGCAGAGCACGATGGACTGCTGACCGGCGCTGCAGCCGGAACGTGGCGCCTCAACGGCCCGGACGGTGCGCACCGGGAGGTCACGCCGCGGGCACGCATGACCGTGAACGAATCCATGGTGCTGCTGGGCGCTGCCACGGGCGGGCTCGGGATTGTGCCGCTGCCCGAGCAGACGTGCCGCGCGGCGCTGGCGGCCGGCCAGCTGGTTCGCGTGCTGCCCGGCTGGAGCGCGGGCAGCGTGACGACGACGCTGCTGATGCCTGCGCGCCGTGGGCAGTTGCCTGGCGTGAGGGCTACGGTGGAGTTCCTGGTGCAATGCCTGCAGTCCAAAGCAGCAGCGGCAGCGGCAGCGAAATGAAACACGTAAAAAAAGCCCCGCATCGCTGCGGGGCTCGATTCATCGGCCGTTGCTTATCACTTCTTCTCGAACTCGAATTGCGGTCCGGCCGGTTCGCTCTCGGCTGCCGGCTGGCTTGGCAACTCAAGCGTGCCGCTCTCGGCAGGCCCGGATGCCGGTGCCTGCAGGGAGGGCGTCTGCGGCTTGGCACTGCTGCCCTCCATGTCGATCGACAGGTCGCGTGTAATGCTGCGGTCCTGCGCCTTGTGCCCGCCCGTGCTGACCAGGCCTGGGAAGACGATGATCAGCGCCACCATCACCAGCTGGATAACCACGAACGGGACTGCTCCCCAGTAGATGTCCGAAGTCTTCACATCACGCGGCGCCACCGAGCGAAGGTAGAACAGCGAGAAGCCGAATGGCGGGTGCATGAACGAGGTTTGCATGTTCACCGCCAGCAGCACGCCGAACCAGATCAGGTCGATGCCCAGCTTGTCGGCCACCGGGCCCACGAGCGGCACCAGGATGAAGGCCAGCTCGAAGAAGTCCAGGAAGAACGCCAGCAGGAAGAACAATACGTTCACTGCGACCAGGAAGCCGGTCTGGCCGCCAGGCAGGGCGGTCAGCAGGTGCTCCACCCAGATATGACCGTCCACGCCGTAGAAGGTCAGCGAGAACACGCGAGCGCCGATCAGGATGAAGATCACGAAGGCCGACAGCTTCATCGTCGCTTCCATTGCCTGCTTGGTCAGCTTCAGGTCCAGGCGGCGCTTGATCAGCGCCAGCACCAGCGCGCCCAGTGCCCCCATGCCGCCGCCTTCGGTGGGCGTGGCCACGCCGACAAAGATCGTGCCCAGCACCAGGAAGATCAGCGCCAGCGGCGGGATCAGTACGAACGTGACCTTCTCCGCCATCTGCGACAGCAGGTTCAGCTTGAGCAGCCGGTTGACCATAGCAAGCACAAAGGCGAACAGGATGGCTGCGCCCACCGAGATCACCAGGCGCTCGTCCAGCGGCGCCTCCGGCTTGTACATCTTGTCCACTGCCACGCCCACCGCGATCGCGAGCGCGGTCAGCACCAGCACCGAGGTTGAACCGCTCTTTCCGCTGGCTTCGCGGAAGGTGCGCGCCTCGAGCGGCAGGGCCGGGGCCGCGGCCGGCTTGATCAGCGTGACCAGCAGGACGTAGCCCATGTACAGGCCGGTCAGCACCAGGCCCGGCACGAAGGCGCCCTTGTACATGTCACCCACCGAGCGGCCCAGCTGGTCGGCGAGCACGATCAGCACCAGCGACGGCGGGATGATCTGCGCCAGCGTGCCCGAGGCGGCGATCACGCCCGATGCCAGCCGCTTGTCGTACTTGTACTTGAGCATCAGCGGCAGCGAGATCAAACCCATCGAAATCACCGAGGCTGCCACCACGCCGGTGGTCGCCGCCAGCAGCGCGCCGACGAAGATCACCGCATAGGCCAGGCCGCCGCGGATCGGGCCGAACAGCTGGCCGATGGTGTCGAGCAGGTCTTCGGCCATCCCGGAGCGCTCGAGTATCAGGCCCATGAAGGTGAAGAACGGGATCGCCAGCAGCGTGTCGTTCTCCATGATGCCGAACAGCCGGCTGGGCAGGGCCTGCAGCAGTTCGGGCGGCAGCATGCCCAGCTCGATGCCGATAAAGGCGAACAGCAGGCCGTTGGCGGCCAGCGCGAACGCGATCGGGAAGCCCGACAGCAGAAATACGACCAGCGAAGCGAACATGATCGGGGCCATGTTCGCGATCAGGAATTGCGTCATCGTGCGCGCCCCTTATTGTTTTCCGGACGGGCCGGGCTGGTTGGCCTCCGCGATCGCGGCGATCTCCAGCGCGGGGTCGACGGCGTGCTTGCGGAATGCCGAGAATGGCAGTTCGCCCTTCAGGTAGGCAAAGCGCTTGATCAGCTCGGAAAGGCCCTGCAGGATCATCATCAGGAAGCCCGCGACGATCAGGAACTTGGCGGGCCAGCGGATCAGCCCGCCGGCATTGCCGGACATCTCATGACCGGCATATGACAACCAGAAGTAGGGGATCGCCAGCCAGAGGATGATCGCGGAGATCGGCAGCAGGAAGAACAGGATGCCGAAGATATCGATCCAGACCTGGGTGCGTTCGGAAAAGCGCCCGGCAATCACGTCGATGCGCACATGCTCGTCGCGCCGCAAGGTAAAGGGCGCGCCCAGCAGGAATACGGCGGCGAACATATACCACTGCAGTTCGAGCCAGGCGTTGGAGCTGATGCTGAAGGTGTAGCGAATGATGGCGTTGCCCGCGCAGACCAGCACGGCCAGCAGGATCAGCCATTTCGCCCACTGCCCGATGAAATCGTTCACGGCATCGATAAGCCGTGAGATTCTCATGAGGAAAGACATGTGATCGTCCTAGGATGTGGGGGATACAGGGTGGCGCGTTAGTCTACGGCCTCGCCCCCGTGGCATCTTTAGGGTGAATCCCCAGTGCGTCACATATGCAGGCGTTGCTGCACTGAATTCGCGGTAATGGCGTGGATTTTTGGTCAGATTCGGTATTTTTATGCGCAACCACGTGCCCGGCGCCGCTGCACCTTCGTGTAATTCACAACAGATGGCGGTACGTTGAGCGCACCGAATAAAACAACGGGAGCCCCGTGGCTCCCGTCTTTCCGGACTGGCTAACCCGCGAAGGGGTTGACCGGATCAGCCGTTGAGCGCCTGGCGTGCCGCCGCGATGGCAGCGCGCACCTGGTCCGGCGCGGTGCCGCCGATATGGCTGCGCGCGGCGACCGAGCCTTCCAGCGTCAGCACGGCATGCACATCGTCGCCGATCAGCGCGGCCTTGTCGCCCAGGCCCGACACCTCGCGCAGCTCGGCCACGCTCAGGTCGGCCAGGTCGCACTGGCGGCTGTCGCAGGCACGGACAGCGTGGGCCACGGCTTCGTGGGCATCGCGGAAGGGCAGGCCCTTCTTGACCAGGTAGTCGGCCAGGTCGGTGGCGGTGGCGTAGCCCTGCAGCGCGGCGGCGCGCATCGCTTCCGGCTTGACGGTGATGCCCGGCACCATGTCGGCGAAGATGCGCAGCGTGTCCACGACGGTGTCGACCGTGTCGAACAGCGGCTCCTTGTCTTCCTGGTTGTCCTTGTTGTACGCCAGCGGCTGGCCCTTCATCAGGGTCAGCAGGCCGATGAGGTGGCCGTTGACGCGGCCGGTCTTGCCGCGCGCCAGCTCGGGCACGTCGGGGTTCTTCTTCTGCGGCATGATCGAGCTGCCGGTGCAGAAGCGGTCGGCGATGTCGATAAAGCCCACGCGCGGGCTCATCCACAGCACCAGTTCTTCCGAGAAGCGCGACACGTGCGTCATCACCAGCGCGGCGGCGGCGCAGAATTCGATGGCGAAATCGCGGTCCGACACGGCATCCAGCGAATTGCGGCAAACGCCGTCAAAGCCCAGCTGCTGCGCCACGAACTCGCGGTCGATCGGATAGCTGGTGCCGGCCAGCGCGGCGGCGCCCAGCGGCAGGCGGTTGACGCGCTTGCGGCAGTCGGCCATGCGCTCGGCATCGCGGGTGAACATTTCCACGTAGGCCAGCAGGTGGTGGCCGAAGGTGACCGGCTGCGCGACCTGCAGGTGGGTGAAGCCCGGCAGGATGGTGTCGGCGTTCTGGTCGGCCAGGTCCAGCAGCGAAGTGCGCAGCGCGCCGAGCAGGGCAATGATGTTGTCGATCTCGCTGCGCAGCCACAGGCGGATGTCGGTCGCGACCTGGTCATTGCGCGAGCGGCCGGTGTGCAGGCGCTTGCCGGCATCGCCGACCAGCGCGGTCAGGCGCGCCTCGATATTCAGGTGGACGTCTTCCAGGTCCAGCTTCCATTCGAAGTTGCCGGCCTCGATCTCGCCCTTGATCTGGGCCATGCCGCGCTCGATCTCGGCGCGGTCTGCCTCGGCGATGATGCCCTGCTTCGCCAGCATGGCCGCGTGGGCCAGCGAACCCTGGATGTCGAACAGGGCCAGGCGCTTGTCGAAGAACACCGAGGCGGTGTAGCGCTTCACCAGGTCGGACATCGGTTCGGAGAAGCGGGCGGACCAGGCTTCGCCTTTCTTGGCAAGTTGGGAGGTGGACATGGACGTCGGCTGCAGTGGTTCGCCGCGGGCGGCCGGCGCATGAGCGTCGGCGGGCGCAAGCGAATTGGAGAATTTGGGAAAAGGGCGATTATATCGTCCGCCGGGGGCATGGCGGCGCCGTGCGGGCGCCCGTTACAGCGGGTTGTGGAGTACAGGCCCCTTGAACACTACCGGGCCGCTCGGCCCGTCGGCATTGGGGGAGCCGCCGGTCGGCTCGATGCTGACCGCCAGGGCCGGCACCGCGGAGGGGGGCTCGGCCATCGCCAGGCGGGCCTGCGGCGCCCGGCCGATCACGCCGAGCGAGCGCGGCTTGCCGTCGGCCGGCAGGGCCCACAGCTGCAGCACCTGCCGTTCGCTCAGTTTCAGGTGATCCAGGCGCCGCACGATCAGGCTGCGTGCGCTCGCGTCCCACGACACCAGCATGGCGGGCTGGGCGTGGTCGTCGTTGAGCACGGCGATGACCGCGGCCGGCGCGGCCTCGCGCTGCTGCCCAACCTGCATGCCGATCCCGATCGACAGCACCGTCACCACGGCCATTGCCGCCGCCGCGCCGCGCCAGTACACCGGGGTCGACCACAGGCGCTGCCACCAGCCGGCCGCCGGTTCTTCAGCGGGCTTGGCGGACATAGCGGGCCGAGCAGGCTGGGCAGCCTCAACGGGCGGCTTCCAGCCCAGCCGGGTTTCGATGCCGCACCAGACCTTGTCGACTGGCTCCGCCGTCGCCTGCAACTCGGACACGCCGGCCAGCCGGTCCTGCCAGCGCAGGATGGCGGCGTGCACCGCCGGCTCTTCGCGCGCGAGGTGTTCCATGCGCCGGCGGGCACCGCCGCGCAGCACGCCCAGCGCGTACTGGGCGGCGAGGCGGTCGAGCAGCTCGGGATGGGCGGCCAGCTTCATGTCGCCGCCTCCATGCAGTGGCGCAGCCGCTCCAGGCCGCGGCGCACCCAGGACTTGACCGTGCCCAGCGGCACGCGCAGCCGCGCCGACAGTTCGGCATGGCTCAGGTCCTGCAGGTACGCCAGCACGATGGCCTGTCGCTGCGCCTGCTCCAGCCGTTGCAGGCAGCGGTTCAGCGCGCGCGCCTGCTGGCTGGCATCGGCCAGTTCGGCGGGGCCGGCGGCGTCGTCGGCAAGCCACTCGCCCAGGTCTTCGTCCAGCTCGACAGTTTGCGCAACGCGCGCGGCGGCGGCACGGCGCAGGCTGTCGAGCGCCCGGTTGCGCACGATCGCGGTCATCCAGGTCATCGGTGCGGCCAGGTGCGGCCGGTAGTCGCCGGCGTGGTGCCAGATGCTGACAAAGCTCTCCTGCACGACATCCTCCGCCCAATCGCGCCTCCCAGTAATACGCAGTGCGAGGCCAAACAGTTTCGTCGCCGTGAGGTCATAGAGGCCGCGCAGCGCCTGGCGGTCGCCCACGGCGACGGCCTGCAGCAGTGCCCCCAGCCGATCGGGACTGGCAGGCGCGGAATAGGACGGCTGGGGGGAGGACGGCACCGGGACAGGTCCTTGCAAGGGAGCTTTGCCGGATTATAGGTAGCGCCGCATCCAAACGCGCGGCGCGTGCGTAGAAGTGACAGGCGCAAGCCAGGCACCCCGGCCACGGGGTGCCACGTTGTCATCCCTCACAGGAGAACACCATGGACCGCATGTCACAGAAACCCACGCACGAGGCCGGAACCATCGTCACGCTGCCGGATGCCCGCCGGCGGGGCTTGCTCAAGGCGCCGGGCCTGTTCGCGCTCGGCTCGCTGGCAGTCATCACGCTCGGCGAGTCGATGCCGGCGTGGGCGCAGACGCAGTCGGGCAGCACCAAGGACGACATCAATATCCTGAATACCGCGCTGGGGCTGGAATACCAGGCGATCGCCGCTTACCAGGTCGGCGCCGAAAGCGGGCTGCTGCAGAAGCCGGTGCTGGCCACCGCGGTGAAGTTCCAGGACCACCACAAGGCCCATGCGCAGGTGCTGGCCGGGACGGTGTCGAAGCTGGGTGGCATGCCGGTGATGGCGAAGAAAGCGTCGGAATACAAGTTCCCGACCGAGAGCCTGAAGAACCAGGCCGATGTGCTGCGCTTTGCCGCGGGGCTGGAGAAGGGCGCGACCGCCGCCTACCTGGGTGTGCTGCCGAACTTCCACAACCGCGAGCTGACCCGCACCGCCGGCAGCATCCTCGGGGACGAGGCAATGCACTGGGCGGTCCTGCTGCACGCGCTGGGTGAGGATCCGGTGCCGGGGGCGTTTGTCGGCTGAGGCGTTGGGATCGGCTGAATCGGCTGAAACTTGCCGAATGTTGGCTCCCCTCTCCCGCTTGCGGGAGAGGGGCGGGGGAGAGGGCAGGCGGTGGCAGGACCGCAGGGATTCAAAGTCTCCGCGCGAGCCGGCAGTGGCGATCCGGGCGGTGTCATGCTGGCAAGCGCCTGCCCTCTCCCCCGGCCCCCCTCCCATAAATGGGCGAGGGGAGCCAACCGGCGGTCCCGCGATTGCCGTCACCCGGTATTGCGCAGCCCCGCCGCCACCCCATTGATAGTCAGGTGGATCCCCCGCCGGACACGGATATCATCCCCGTCCTTGCCGGCCCGGTAGCGCTTCAGCAACTCCACCTGCAAGTGGTTCAGCGGATCCAGGTAGGCAAACCGGTTCTTGATCGAGCGCGCCAGCAGCGGGTTGTCCGCCAGCCGGTCCTGGTGCCCGGTGATCAGCGCGAGCATCTCGCTGGTCAGGTGCCATTCCTTGCTGATGCGGTTGAACACGTTGCGGCGCAGCGCCGCGTCATCGCACAGCTGCGCATAGCGCGAAGCCACCGCCAGGTCGGTCTTGGCCAGCACCATGTCCATGTTGGACAGCAGCGTGGAGAAGAACGGCCAGGTCTTGACCATGCGGCGCAGCACGGTGACGGCGGACTTGCGGGCCTTGTCGTCCGGCGCGCGGTCCAGCAGCGCCTTTACCGCGCTGCCAAAGCCGTACCAGCCCGGCAGCAACAGCCGGCACTGTCCCCACGAGAAGCCCCACGGGATCGCCCGCAGGTCTTCGATGCGGCGGTGCTTCTTGTCCATCAGCTTGCGCGAGGCCGGGCGCGAACCCAGGTTCAGGTCGGCGATCTCGGTGATCGGCGTGGTGGCGAAGAAGTAGTCCTTGAAGCCCGGGGTCTCGTAGACCAGGTCGCGGTAGGCCGAGAAGGCGCGGTCCGACAACTGCTGCATCACCGCCTCGAACATGTCGAGGTCCTTGGGCGCGTTCTGCTGCGGCAGCAGCGACGCTTCCAGCGTGGCCGCGACCACGGTCTCCAGGTTGCGCCGGCCGATTTCGGCATTGGCGAACTTGCTGTTGATGATCTCGCCCTGCTCGGTCAGGCGGATCTGGCCGTTGACCGTGCCCGGCGGCTGCGACAGGATGGCGTCGTAGGTCGGGCCGCCGCCGCGGCCGACGGTGCCGCCGCGGCCGTGGAACAGGCGCAGCTTGACCTTGCGCTCTTCAAAGAGCTGAACCAGCGCCAGCTCGGCCTTGTACAGCTCCCAGGTGGAGGTCAGGAAGCCGCCGTCCTTGTTGGAGTCCGAATAGCCGAGCATCACTTCCTGCTCGATGCCATGGTGCGCGATCACCGAATCGAAGCCCGGCAGGTCCAGCAGCGACTGCATGATGCCGGCGGCGTTGCGCAAGTCCTCGATGGTCTCGAACAGCGGGATCACCATCAGTTCCATGCGCGCCGGGTCGGTCTTGCTGCCCAGCGTGCCCTGCAGCATGCCGGATTCTTTTTGCAGCAGCATGACCTCGACCAGGTCCGACAGCGTCTCGGTGTGCGAGATGATGTAGTTGCGCGCGATGCGCTTGCCGTAGCGCTTGCGCAGTTCGCGCGCGGCGGCAAAGATCGCCAGCTCCTTGCGGGTCTGCTCGGAGTACTCATGCCACGGCAGCGTCAGCAGGCGCGGCTGGCGCAACTCGGCCAGCAGCAGCTCCAGCTTGCGCTGCTCGGGCAGGGCGGCGTAGTCGGCGGCGATGCCGGCGGCGGCGAACAGTTCGGCGATGACGGCTTCGTGCACGTCCGACACCTGGCGCATGTCGACCGACGCCAGATGGAAACCGAACACGCCGATGGCACGCGCCAGCGCGTCGATGCGGGCGCCTGCCAGCGCCTGGCCGTGGTTTTCGCGCAGCGAGTCGATCACCACCTGCACGTCGGCGGCGAAGGCTTCGGCGCTGTCATACGGCTCGGCCGGCGCCACCGGACGGCGCGGCGCGGCGTGGCCGGTCAGCGTCTTGCAGGTGGCGGCCAGGCGCGCGTAGATGCCGATCAGCGCGCGGCGATAGGGCTCGTCGGCGCGGTGCTCGGAAATATCGGGCGAGCGTTCGGCCAGCGCCAGCAACTCAGGGCTGGCATCGACCATCAGCGTCGACATCGACAACTCGGCGCCCAGCGCGTGGACTTCATCCAGGTACCAGTCCAGGATCATCTGGGCCTGCTGGCTGGAGGCATGCTCCAGGGTCTCGGCGGTCACGTTGGGATTGCCGTCGCGGTCCCCACCGATCCACGAGCCCATCTGCAGGAACGGCGCCAGCGGTGCCGGCTGGTTACCCGCGGTGCCTGGGGTGCCCTTGCGCTTGCGCGTGGCCGGGAACACTGCCGCGATGTCTTCTTCCAGCTCCGTCATCAGCTGCGGGATGCCGCGCAGGAAGCAGGTGCGGTAGTAAGACAGCGCGTTGTCGATCTCGTCGCCCACCGTCAGGCGCGCGTCGCGCAGCATGCGGGTCTGCCACAGCGTGGTGACCTTGGCGCGCAGCTGGGCGGTGTTGTGCTCGCGCTCGCGCGCGGTTGTCGGCAGGTCGCGCTCGGCCAGCAGGCGGGCGATCTCGCGCTCGGCGTCCAGGATGCTCTTGCGCTGGACTTCGGTCGGGTGCGCGGTCAGCACCGGCACGATCAGCGCCTCGTCCAGGAACTTGCGCAGCTGCTTGCCGGTGACGCCGGCGGCGTCGATCTTTTCCAGCGCATGCTGCAGGCTGCCGGCCTGCGGCGGCGAGCCGGCCAGCGCATGCACGCGACGGCGACGGTTGTGGTGCTGGTCCTCGGCGATATTGGCCAGGTGGGAGAAATAGCTGAACGCGCGCACCACCTGGTTGGTCTGGTCGCGCGACAGGCGCTTGAGCAGGCGGTCCAGCTCGGTGCCGGCGGCACGGTCGTTCTCGCGCCGGAAGCGCACTGCCGTCTGGCGGATGGTCTCGACCACCTCGAAGGCGGCGTCGCCTTCCTGCTCGCGCAGGCAATCGCCGAGCAGGCGGCCCAGGAAGCGGATGTCCTCGCGCAGCGGCAGGTCTTTGTCGGGGGTGCGGCGGCCGGGGGCGGCCGCGATGGTGGTTCCGTTGCTCGACACGATGGAAAGCTGGGGTTTGGCGACGCGCTTGGCGGTGCGCGGGGTGGCGCCGCTGGTACCTTCGGTGCCGCTGCGGCGGGCCGCGCGGGTCGCGCGGGTAGGTTCGGCGGCGGATGCGCCCTTTGCTTCACCCGAACCGGCGGCCCGATCCTTCGCGGCCGAAGCGCCGGCGGATGTGCCCGAAGCGCCCGAAGTGGCGGTCTTGCGGCCAGTGGGGCGCGCAGCGTGCTGCGTCATGCAATCTCCTCGTCTGCTTATCTGATATGGTGCGGAGCGGCTATTGGGTCGCGTGCTACCATTTAGGATGCAAGCATCCGCAACCCCGTCTTCCTCTACCGCTGTCGTGTCTAGCAACCTTCCGCAAAAGCTCGTCATTGCCTCCCGCGAGAGCCGTCTGGCCATGTGGCAGGCTGAACATGTGCGTGCTGCATTGCAACAATACTATCCCGCGTGCGACGTGTCCATTCTGGGCATGACCACGCGCGGAGACCAGATTCTAGACCGTACGCTGTCCAAAGTCGGCGGCAAGGGTCTGTTTGTCAAAGAACTGGAGTTCGCGATGGACGAAGGCCGGGCGGACCTGGCGGTGCATTCGCTCAAGGATGTGCCGATGGAGCTGCCCCCCGGCTTCACGCTGACTGCGGTGATGGAGCGCGAGGATGCGCGCGATGCGCTGGTCTCGAACCGCTTCGCCTCGCTCGACGAGATGCCGCCCGGCACCGTGGTCGGCACCTCCAGCCTGCGCCGCGAGGCCTTGCTGCGCACCCGCTACCCGCACCTGGTGGTCAAGCCACTGCGCGGTAACCTCGACACGCGGCTCGGCAAGCTCGACCGTGGCGAATATGGCGCCATCATCCTGGCCGCCGCGGGGCTCAAGCGCCTGGGCTTGCATGACCGCATCCGCGCGGTGATCCCCGTTGAATCGTCGCTGCCTGCTGCCGGGCAGGGCGCGCTTGGCATCGAGATCCCTGCCAACCGCCCCGAGCTGGCCGCATGGCTGGCACCGCTCAATCACCAGCCGACGCTGCTGGCTGTGACCGCGGAACGCGCCGTGGCACGCATGCTGGGCGGTTCATGCCAGGTGCCGCTGGCCGCCCACGCCTGCTGGGAGGGCGATCAGCTCAAACTTGACGCCTTTGTCGGGATGCCCGACGGCACGCGCGGCCTGCGCGCCGCAGCCGCGGGCCCGGCCGCCGATCTGGCCGCCGCCGAGGCGCTCGGCCAGGCTTGCGCGCGCGACCTGCTGGCGCAAGGGGCCGAAGCGATTCTTGCCGCGCTCGACGATCAGGCAGCCGGCTCGCCCGGCACGCAAGCACCCGCCTGAGGCTGCCCGATGCCCCGCCCGACTGTCGTTGTCACACGACCCGCCGGGCAGTCCCGGCAACTGACCGAGGCGCTGCAGGCAGCGGGTCTCGACGTGCTCAGCTTTCCGCTGCTGGCCATTGGCCCGGCCGCCGACGACGCGCCGCTGCGCGCGGCGCTGGCGCGGCTCGATCAATTTGCGCTGGTGGTCTTTGTCAGTCCCAACGCCATTGCTTATGCGCTGGATGCGCTGGCCGGCGTGCAGGGTGCCGCCACGGCGCAATGGCCCGCGCAGGTGCCAGCCGCCGTGGTTGGTCCGGCCAGCGTGGCGGCGCTGGCCGAGCGTGGCATCGCGCCGCCCACCTGCAGGGTGATCGCGCCGGCTGGCGCCGCCACGAACGGGCAGGGTGCCGATGACGCGGGCGACAATGGCAATCACAGTCTCAACCACCACTCGAACCACGACTCGAACCACGACGCCGATGGCCCGCGCTTCGATTCCGAGGCATTGTGGGCCCAGCTCGATTCCGCCACGCTCGCCGGCAAACCAGTCCTGATCGTCCGCGGCAACGGCGGCCGCGACTGGCTCGGCGACCGCCTGCGCGAAGTCGGTGCCCGGGTCGAGGCCGTCGAGGCCTACCGGCGCACGCTGCCCGAGCCCGGGGCGATGCAATGGCAGGCCGTGCGCGACAGCCTGCAGGCCGGCGCGCCGCCCCATGTCTGGCTGCTGACCAGCTCCGAGGCCGTGCGTAACCTCGACACGCTCGCGCGTCAACATCTTTCACCGCAGGAAAATGCCGGCCTGCGGCAGGTGCAGTGCATCGCGCCGCATGCGAGAATCGCCGAACAAGCGCTGGCACTGGGCTTCAGCCACATCCTGCGCGCCGCGCCGGGCGATGCCGGCCTGCTCGCGGCGTGCCTGCAATGGGCCGATGCCCACGCCGGTCCGGTGCCGGCCCCGGTGCCCGCTGTGCCTGAAGCTCCCGGTGCGTCCGGTGCATCCGGCCGCGCCAGTGCGACAACAGACACCGGCCAGGCGCGCGCCGAGGCACCGGCGCCCGCGCCGGCTGTCGCAGTCCCCGCAACGTCAACGAAGGTCGAACGCGTGACGCAAGAAACCACGTCCTCCTCCGCTACGCCGCCGCCCTCGGCGGCCTCCGCGCCCGCTCCGGGCCCCGGCGCGCCCGCTTCGTCCGCCGGCCACCCTGCCGCCGCGCGCAGGCCCGCGGGGCTGTGGGCCCTGGTGGCCGTGCTGGTGGTCGCCACCGCCGGCGGCTTCTGGTGGCTGCAGCAGCGCGTGGACCACCTGACCGGCGAACTGGCCCGGCGCCAGCAAAGCAACGATGCGCTGGTGCAGGAGTCGCGCGTGCTGACGCGCAATGCGCAGGACACCGTCAAGGAACTGCAGGCCAAGGTCGGCGCGCTCGAGAACCAGGTCGGCGAGACCCGCGACAAGCAGGTGGCGCTGGAACAGGTCTACCAGGACCTGATGCGCAACCGCGACGACTGGGAAATCGCTGAGATCCAGCAACTGCTGACCAACGCCGGCCAGCAGTTGCAGCTGACCGGCAACGTGCAGGTCGCGCTGGCCGCGCTGCAGAGTGCCGACGCGCGCCTGGCACGCGCGGACAAGCCGCAGTACAACCTGCTGCGCCGTGCCATCGCCCGCGACATCGCGCGCATGAAGGCCGTGCCCGACACCGACCTGACCGGCGCCGCGATCAAGCTGGACGAAGCCATCAACCAGGTCGACGCGCTGCCGCTGCTGTCCAGCGAACGCATGCTCGAACGCACCGAGGCCGATGCCCGCAAGGACGTCGCGGCGGGCAAGGGCGGCGCCAGCGCCCCGGCGGCGGCCGCTGCCACCAACGGCTGGTTCTCCCGCCTGTGGACCTACCTGCGCGATGAAATGGCCCAGGTCGTCCGCATCCGCAAGGTCGACGATGCCGAGGCGCTGCTGCTGTCCGGCGACCAGGGCTGGTTCCTGCGCGAGAACGTCAAGCTGCGCCTGCTCAATGCGCGGCTGGCGCTGCTGTCGCGCAACGAGCCGGTATTCCGCAATGATCTGGCCGCCGCGCAGGCGATGATCGGGCGCTACTTCGACACCAAGTCGCGCCGCGTGCAGGGCGTGCTGACCCTGCTCAGGCAGGCACAGGCAGGCGCGGTGACGGTGCAGTTGCCGACCATGTCCGAGAGCCTGGGCGCGCTGCACGCCCTGAAGAAGGAGTAAGCCCATGCGCCTTCTGTTCTGGGTTGCAGTCCTGTTCGGCGGCGCCGTCGGGCTGGCGCTGTTCACGCAGTTCAACCACAGCAATGTGGTGCTGTTCTATCCGCCATACCGCGTCGAGCTGTCGCTGAACCTGGCGCTGGCCTTGCTGCTGCTGTTGTTCTTCGTGGTCTGGACGGTGATGTCCACCATCCGCCATCTGTCCGACATGCCGCGCCGCGCTGCCGCCTACCGCGAGCGCAGCCGCATGAACAAGGCCCAGGCGGCGCTGCGCGAGTCGATCGAAAACCTGTTCGCCGGCCGCTTTGCCCGCGCCGAGCGCTGCGCGCGCGAGGCCCAGTCCTGGGGAGACCAGGCCCAGACCGCCGCGCTGATCGGGGCGCGCGCCGCGCACCGCATGCAGGAAACCGACCGGCGCGATGCCTGGATGTCGCAGGTCACCGATCCCGAGCGCGAGCAGGCCCGGCTGGTGTCGATGGCCGAGCTGCTGGTCGATGCCCGCGACGCAGACGGCGCGCTGGAAACCATCGCCCAGCTGCAGGCGCAGGGCGCGCGCCAGATCCACGTGCAGCGCATTGCGCTGCGCGCGCACCAGCACCTGAAAAACTGGTCCGAAGTGCTGCGCCTGGCACGCTCGCTGGAGAAGCGCAACGCGCTGCATCCGGTGCTGGCGCTGCGGCTCAAGCAGATGGCGGTCGAGGCCATGCTCGACGAGCGCCGCCACGATGCCGACGCCCTCGGCGAATTCTGGCGCTCGCTGTCCGCCGACGAGCGCCGCGCCACGCGCATCGCCGAACCCGCCGCGCGCTACTTTGCCGCGCTGGGCCGTCAGAACGAAGCCCGCCGCATCGTCGAGGACGCGCTCAAGGTCAACTGGGACAGCCGCCTGGTGCTGCGCTATGCCGACTGCGCGGTGCCCGGCCACGCGCTGCCGCAGATCCAGCAGGCCGAGAAATGGCTGGCCGAGCATCCGGCCGATGCCGACCTCTACTACACGCTGGGCGTGCTGTGCCTGGGCGAGAAGCTGTGGGGCAAGGCCCAGTCCAGTTTCGAGCGCGCGCTGAAGTATGCGGATATCGACCAGCAGCGCCGCCTGCGCGTGCGCACGCACCTGGCGCTGGCGCGGCTGTTCGAGGAAACCGAGCGTTTCGAGGAGGCGCAGCGGCACTATCGCGAAAGCGCGATGCTGGCGGCGTGAGGGCTTCAGCCCGCGCGAGTTTTGCCAATTGTTTTCAGCCGGGCGGACCCTCCGATAGCGTTCGCGAATGCTGTCGTCCCTGGCAAACGCTCCCCTCTCCCGCGCGCGGGAGAGGGGTGGGGGAGAGGGCCGGAGTCTCCACGAAGTGAGGCGCTTCAGTGCTGCCGCCGCCGGCCCTCTCCCCCGGCCCCTCTCCCGCAGGCGGGAGAGGGGAGCAAACCGGCAGCAATTGGATATGGCCTCTCACGGCACGCGTACCACCATCCATTACTACCACCGAACCCCATGACACTCGACCGCATTCTCCAATCCCAGGGCTTCGGCACCCGCCGCTACTGCGGCGACCTGGTCGCCGCCGGGCTGGTCGAAGTCAGCGGCGAACTTTGCGACGACCCGCGCGCCCAGTTCGAGGTGGATGGCCTGCGCCTGACCGTCGACGGCGAGGCATGGATCGCCTGCACCAAGGCCTACCTGATGCTGAACAAGCCTGCCGGGTATGAGTGCTCGCAGCGCCCGCGCCACCACCCCAGCGTCTACAACCTGCTGCCAGTCCCGCTGCGCCAGCGCGACGTCCAGGCCGTGGGCCGGCTCGACCACGACACCACCGGCCTGCTGTTGCTGACCGATGACGGCCATTTCATCCACGCCCAGACCTCGCCCAAGCGCAAGGTGCCCAAGGTCTATGAAGTGACGACTGCGGAGCCGGTCACGCCGGAACAGGCGCAGGCACTGGTTACCGGCGTGCAGTTGCTGGACGAACCGGCGCCGATCGCCGCAGAAGCCTGCGAGATCACCGGCGAACACAGCCTGCGCCTGACCCTGCTGCAGGGCAAGTACCATCAGGTCAAGCGCATGGTGGCCGCGGCTGGCAACCACGTCAGCGCCCTGCACCGCAGCGCGCTCGGCAGCCTGCAGCTGGACCCGGAGCTGGCTGAAGGGGAATGGCGCTGGCTGACGGCGGACGAGCTCGCGGCGCTGACCCGCAAGGCATGAACAAAGGCCGTATCATCGGCCGGTAACTCCCGGCAAGCGGCTCGCGCGGGCGCCCATTGCTGCACTGCAACGCCCGCCAATCTTTTCCGGAAGACCCCCGGCGATTTGATAAAATGCAAGGCATGGCGAAGCCCGAAGCACCCATCAATCTGACCAATCAGTTCCTGATTGCCATGCCTGGCATGGCCGATCCGACCTTTTCGGGTTCCGTCGTCTATATGTGCGAACACAATGAGCGTGGCGCGCTCGGGCTGGTGATCAACCGGCCTATCGACATCGATATGGCCACGCTGTTCGACAAGATCGACCTCAAGCTTGAAATCCAGCCAGTGGCGCAACAGCCGGTCTACTTCGGCGGCCCGGTGCAGACCGAGCGTGGCTTCGTACTGCACGACCCGGTCGGCGTCTACGTCTCGTCGCTGGCGGTGCCGGGCGGACTGGAAATGACCACCTCCAAGGATGTGCTGGAGGCCGTGGCCAATGGCAGCGGCCCGCATCGCTTCCTGCTGACGCTGGGCTATTCCGGCTGGGGTGCCGGCCAGCTGGAAGAAGAACTCAGCCGCAACGGCTGGCTGACGGTACAGGCCGATCCCGAGATCATCTTCAGCGTGCCGCCCGAAGGGCGCTTTGCCGCGGCCATCGGCCTGCTGGGCGTCGACGTCAACATGCTGTCGGGCGAGGCCGGGCATGCCTGACGCCGTGGGGCGCGAACTGCCCCGCGACGGCACGGTCCTGGCATTCGACTACGGCGAGAAAAAGATCGGCGTTGCCCTGGGCAATTTCATTACGCGTGAGGCGCGCGCGCTGACCATCCTTCCCAATATCACCGTTGAAGGCCGCTTCGAGGCCGTTGGAGCACTGATCCACGAGTGGAATCCGGTGCAGCTGATCGTTGGCATGCCGGTCAACCCGGATGGCGACGAGCAGCCGATGATGCGGCTCGCGCGGCGCTTCGGCAACCAGCTCAACGGCCGCTTCAACCTGCCGGTGGAATGGGTGGACGAGCGCTACTCCTCGCGCGCCGCCTCGATGGCCGGCGCTCGCCGCGGCGAACTCGATGCGGAAGCCGCGCGCATCATCCTGCAACAGTACTTCGACCAATTCCCGCTATGACGCAGATTTCCGCACCCGACGCCGAGGCGCTGTACCGCAAGCTGCTCAACCAGGCCCGCGCCCTGATCCCCGACGCCGAGCGTGAGCGCTGGTCGGTGGCAGGCATCCATTCCGGCGGCGCGTGGATCGCCGCGCGCCTGGCCAAGGACCTGAACCTGCCCGAGCATGGCGTGATCAACGTCGCCTTCCATCGCGACGACTACGCCAAGAAGGGCCTGCACAGCCAGGCCCAGTCGACCACGCTGCCGTTCGCCGTGGAAGACCGCAACATCCTGCTGATCGACGACGTGCTGGCCACCGGCCGCACCATCCGCGCCGCCGTCAACGAACTGTTCGACTACGGCCGTCCGGCGCGCGTGGCGCTGGGCGTGCTGGCCGACCGCGGCGGACGCCAGCTGCCGATCGCCGCAGACCTGGTGGCCGCCGAACTCGAACTGCCGCGCGGCACGACGCTGGTGCTGTCGCGCCAGGGCGAGGGCGCCGACGCGCGCTTCACCTTCGCCACCGAACCTACCGACACCGTCGCCGGCTAAGCCGGCGTTGCTGCCAGGCGCCGAAATTCACTATAGCGCGCGCCTGGCCCCTGCCACGAGACCAGACCACCCCGTTTTTTGCCCGCGCCCGACCTGCCATGACCAAGACGTTCCGCAACCCGCAGCTCACCAAGAACGGCGAACTGAAGCATTTGCTGTCGATCGAGGGGTTGTCGCGTGACATGATCACGCACATCCTCGATACCGCCAGCCAGTTCGTATCGCTGTCCGACTCAGACCGCGACGTCAAGAAGGTGCCGCTGCTGCGCGGCAAGAGCGTGTTCAACCTGTTCTTCGAGAACTCCACCCGCACCCGCACCACCTTCGAGATCGCGGCCAAGCGGCTGTCGGCGGACGTGCTCAACCTGAACATCAATGCGTCGTCGACCAGCAAGGGCGAGTCGCTGCTCGACACCATCAACAACCTGTCGGCCATGTCCGCCGACATGTTCGTGGTGCGTCACGCCAGTTCCGGCGCACCCTACCTGATCGCAGAGCACGTCGCGCCGCACGTGCATGTGATCAACGCCGGCGACGGCCGCCACGCGCACCCGACGCAGGGCCTGCTGGATATGTACACGATCCGGCACTTCAAGAAGGACTTCACCAACCTGACGGTAGCCATCGTCGGCGACATCCTGCACTCCCGCGTGGCGCGCTCGGATATCCATGCGCTGACCACGCTGGGCGTGCCCGAAGTGCGCGCCATCGGCCCGCGTACGCTGCTGCCGTCCGGGCTGGAGCAGATGGGCGTGCGGGTCTTCCACAACATGGAAGAGGGCCTCAAGGGTGTCGACGTGGTCATCATGCTGCGGCTGCAGAACGAGCGCATGAGCGGCGCGTTGCTGCCGTCAGCGCAGGAATACTTCAAGGCGTACGGCCTGACGCCGGAGCGCCTGGCGCTGGCCAGGCCTGACGCCATCGTGATGCACCCGGGCCCGATGAACCGCGGCGTGGAGATCGACTCCGCCGTGGCCGACGGCCCGCAGTCCGTGATCCTGAACCAGGTGACCTTCGGCATCGCTGTGCGAATGGCCGTGATGGGCATCGTGGCCGGAAATAACGACTGATGACGATGCCGTCGAGCCAGAACATACCGAGCACGCCAAGCGAACGACAAGCCAAGCTTTGACATCCTCTCCTCCCTAAAAACTAAAAAGGGAGGGGATTCCCTCTGCAGGCGATCGATGTCCCGATCGGGCAAGGATATTTAGCGCAGCGTTCACATCGCGATCATGTACAGCACCGCATTCACTGCATACCCACTGCCTTATTCCAAGGTCTGCGATACCTTTCGGCCTCTCCGGCGGCATCGCGTCGCACGAAGAACAAACCTGGGTGGTGAAACGTTCGTCGACTTCCTCGTACCACGCGCCATGCGCAATCGCCTTGTACGCGAGCATTGTGCGGAAGGACGACCAGCCCGCATCGAGGACGGACTTTGCCATGCTGGTCCTGGCGAGTCCGGCGGCATTCACATTACCCACCGCGATGTAGTCAAAGTCCCGCACGATGCGATGCGAGAGTTGGTGCAAAAAGTCACGCCGCGCATTCTTAATGCGTGCGTGGAGGTTCGTGGTCTGTCGTTTCTTGCGCGCACGCTGCGCTTTGGCAAGGACTTGCTCGAGTTGGCCAAGGTGGCGCGGATTCCCGATCTTCTCGCCGGTCGAGAGTGTTGCAAGGTCCTGCAGGCCCAGATCGATGCCGACGCCGCGGTCCGGGCAGCGGGCTTGAGTGTCGGCAACTTCAATCACGATGTTCAGGAACCAGTTGCCTCGCGCGTCGCGCGAGAAATTCGTGCCGTCCTTGATCTTGCCTTCGGGAGGAGGGCGGGAGTTGAAAACGCGAAACGTATTGCCAGCAAAGCGGAAGGCATCGCCCGAACGCTTGAGATCCCGCCCCTTGAGTGGCACCCACCCGAGGGACTTACGGCCGCGATAGCGCAAATAGGGCCGGCGATGCTGGCTACGCGACTTGGCGTACTGCTCACAAACCGCATTGACGGTACCCGAATGGATACCAAGTTCCTTGCTGCTGCCGCTCGTCAGCACATTCAGATCGAAGCCCGTAGGCCATTTTTTGCCCCATTTGAGCGCGTGCTTCTGCTTGTCATTGCAGAAGTTCCAGACGTAGTTCACTACGCGGCTCTGCTGATTGAGCAGGCCGTTCAGCGACTTCACCCGGTAGCGATAGACGAGAAGCATGCCGGTCATTCTAATTTGGGATTGCTTGCTGCTGGCAGCGCTCCTTTCCTTCCCCGCCCTGAAGGTCGGGGTTTCTCGGAGCAAATCTGATGAAGATTCACATCCAGGGCGGCCGCCTGATCGACCCGGCCAGCAACACCGATGCCGTGCAGGACCTCTACCTCGCCGCCGGCAAGATCGTCGGCGTCGGCAGCGCCCCGGCGGACTTCACCGCCAACAAGGTGATCGACGCCAAAGGGCTGATCGTGTGCCCCGGCCTGGTCGACCTGTCCGCGCGCCTGCGCGAGCCCGGCTACGAATACAAGGCCACCCTCGAATCCGAAGTCGCCGCGGCCGCGGCCGGCGGCGTCACCAGCCTGATCTGTCCACCCGACACCGACCCCGTGCTGGACGAGCCGGGTCTGGTCGAGATGCTCAAGTTCCGCGCCCGTACGCTGAACCAGACCCACGTCTACCCGCTGGGCGCGCTGACGCTGGGGCTGAAGGGCGAAGTGCTGACCGAAATGAACCAGCTGACCGAGGCTGGCTGCGTCGGCTTCAGCCAGGCCGAGGAGCCGGTGCGCAACACCCAGGTGCTGCTGCGCGCGCTGCAGTACGCGCAGACCTTCGGCTTTACGGTCTGGCTGCGCCCGGAAGATCCCTTCCTGGGCGGAGGTGTGGCCGCCAGCGGCGCGGTCGCATCGCGCCTCGGCCTGTCCGGCGTATCCGTAATCGCCGAGACCGTGCGCCTGCACACCATCTTCGAACTGATGCGCTCCACCGGCGCCCGCGTACACCTGTGCCGCCTGTCCTCCGCTGCCGGGCTGGAACTGGTGCGCCAGGCCAAGCGTGAAGGCCTGCCGGTCAGCTGCGATGTCAATATCCATCACGTCTCGCTGACCGACATGGATATCGGCTACTTCAACTCGCAGATGCGCTTCTCGCCGCCGCTGCGCAGCACCCGCGACCGCGACGCCATCGTCGCCGCGCTGGCCGACGGCACCATCGACGCCCTGTGCTCCGACCACACGCCGGTGGACGACGACGAGAAGCTGCTGCCCTTCGCCGAAGCCACTCCCGGCGCCACCGGCCTGGAACTGCTGCTGCCACTGACCCTGCGCTGGGCCGCCGAGCACAAGGTGCCGCTGGCGCAGGCGCTGGCCCGCATCACCTCCGAGCCCGCGCGCGTGAGCGGCCTGAAGGCCGGCACGCTGGCCGCCGGCGTCGCAGCGGACGTCTGCGTGTTCGATCCGAAGCAAGTGTGGAAGGTCGATCGCCGCTCGATCAAGAGCCAGGGCAAGAACACGCCGTGGCTCGGCTACGAGATGGAAGGCAAGGTGCGGATGACGCTGGTCGGCGGCCAGATCGTCTATGGCAACGGCAGCGGCAGCGGTAACGGCAACCACGCCAACGCATGATCTGGCTGCGTAAGACCGCGCTGGTACTGCACCTGCTGCGTGGCCTGCTGACCTGCGCGGTGCTGTTCCCGTGGCTGGGCGCGCGTTCGCGCGCCTGGCACATCCGGCGCTGGTCGCGGCGTCTGTTGCGCATCTGCGGGGTGGAGGTCGAAGTCGTCGACGTCCGCGGCGCGGCCCCGCACGGTGCCGCGCGCCAGGGTGCGCTGGTTGTGTCCAACCATATCTCGTGGCTGGACATCTATGTGATCCATAGCTGGCAGCCGGTACGGTTCGTTGCCAAGTCCGAGATCCGCGCCTGGCCGCTGATCGGCTGGCTGTGCGACAAGACCGGCACCATCTTCATCGAACGCGCGCGCAAGCGCGACGCCCACCGGGTCCTGCACGACATCACAGACGTCATGCTCCAGGGCGACCTCGTCGGCGTGTTCCCCGAGGGCACCACCACCGACGGCACCGGGGTACTGCCGTTTCACGCCAACCTGATGCAGGCGCCGATCTCCGGCGGCCTGCCGGTGCAGCCGGTCGGACTGAACTACCTGGACGCGGCCACCGGCCAGCCGACGCTGGCCGCCGCCTATATCGACGACACCACGCTGCTGCAGTCGCTGAACGCCGTCCTGCGCGCCCCGCGCATCAGGGCGCGAGTGGTCGTCGGCCCGCCGCTGGCCCCGCTGGCTTCGGTGTCCGCCGACCGCCGCGAGCTGGCAAGCGCCGCCCGCGAGGTTGTGCAGCATCTCGCGCAGGGTGCCGGTGACGAGGCAGTGGCAACGGCCGAGCGGCTGAATCAGCCGGCCAAGCCTGCCGCCGAACCCGCGGTAGCCCCCGCTGCCATCAGCTGACGCGATTGTCCTCCCCGCCAACGCGGGATTGCGCCTCAGGCCAGCGGATCACAATATTGCGGGCAATCGACCTGGACCACGGTCCGCTCGGCCGGATCCGCCGCCATGCGCGCCGCCGTCAACTTGCCGCCCCAGACGCAGCCGGTGTCCAACGCCATCAGGTCCGGCCGCATCACCAGGCCCAGCGTCGACCAGTGCCCGCATACCACGGTCACATCCCCGGTGCGCCGTCCCGGCACATCGAACCACGGCATAAAGCCGTCCGGCGCCTTGCCGAGCCCTTCCTTGGTCTTGAAGTCCATCACGCCATCGACGGTGCAATAGCGCAGTCGGGTAAGGGCATTGACCACCACGCGATGCCGTTCGATGCCACGCAGGCCGTCGTGCCAGCGGTCGGGGGTATTGCCAAAGATGTCGGCGAGGAAGCCTTGCCAGTTGGGGCCTTGGAGTTGGGCTTCGACTTCCTGGGCTAGGTCGATGACCTGGGTGGCGGTCCATTGAGGGAGGACGCCGGCGTGGACCAGGAGGAAGTTGTTTTCGAGCAGGGCCAGGGGGCGGTGGCGCAGCCAGGTGAGCAAGTCCTCACAATCGGGGGCGGCAAGAATATCATCCAGGGTGTCGGACTTGCCTTTCTTGCGGACGCCGGAGGCTACGGCGAGCAGATGAATGTCGTGGTTGCCGAGGACGGTTTCGGCCCGGGGTGCCATGGCATGGACGGTGCGTAGAGTTTGGAGGGACGCCGGGCCGCGGTTGACGAGATCGCCGACAAAGCGAAGCGTGGGTTGCTCGCCGAGCTTGGGGAGTAGGGTGGACAAGGATGGTGCGCAGCCCTGGAGATCGCTGATGGCGAAATGTGGCGTAAAGGATACATCGAGTCTGGTCATTGAATGATCTGAGCAATTATTTCGCTTCTATTTGTAGTTTTGTGACCGATATACCGTGGCTCGGTTACATGAGGCTACAAAAAGAGGGAGGCAGCACGTAAGTTGGTGCATTCAGTCAGATAGAATACCGCCACTTCTGCAGGCACTTAACGCCCCGCCGTCCAGGAAGAGGACAAGGTGGGCGCTCGGCTTTTGTCGGGTCATCGAAACATATCGACGCAAGGAGCAAGTTTTGTCCCATATTTTGGTCACTGGGGGCGCCGGGTTCATTGGCGCCAATTTCGTTCTGGCATGGCTGGGCGACAAATCGGCGGATGGGGTCGTCAACGTCGACAAGCTCACCTATGCGGGCAATCGGAAGACGCTGGCGTCGGTCGAGGATGATCCGAGGCACGTATTCTCGCAGACGGATATTTGTGACCGTGATGCACTGGACAAGCTCTTTGCTACCCACAAACCGCGTGCAGTTGTGCATTTCGCCGCCGAAAGCCACGTGGATCGATCCATCCATGGGCCGGCTGAATTCATTCAGACGAATATCGTAGGCACCTTTACGCTGCTGGAAGCAGCGCGTGCCTATTGGGGCGGGCTCGAAGAACCTGCCAAATCAGCTTTCCGCTTCCTGCACGTGTCCACGGATGAAGTGTTCGGTTCGCTCAGTGAGACCGATCCGCAGTTCTCCGAGACAACACCATATGCGCCAAACAGTCCATATTCGGCGTCGAAGGCAGCATCCGACCATCTGGTCCGGGCATATCACCATACCTATGGCCTGCCGGTACTGACGACGAACTGCTCAAACAACTACGGCCCGTATCATTTCCCTGAGAAGCTGATCCCGCTGGTCATTGCCAATGCCCTGGCTGGCAAGCCGCTGCCGATTTATGGTGATGGGCAGAACGTGCGTGACTGGCTATACGTGCGCGATCATTGCTCAGCCATCAGGGAAGTGCTGGCGCGGGGCCAGCTCGGCGAGACCTACAACGTTGGTGGCTGGAACGAGAAGACCAACCTCGACGTTGTACACACCCTATGCGACCTGCTTGACGAATTGCGCCCCAAGGCGGCGGGCTCCTACCGCGACCAGATTACGTTCGTGAAAGATCGTCCTGGCCACGACCGCCGCTACGCCATCGATGCGCGCAAGCTGGAGCGCGAGTTGGGCTGGAAACCGGCGGAGACGTTTGAGTCCGGCCTGCGCAAGACGGTTCAATGGTACCTGGACAACCAGGCATGGGTGCAGGACGTGATGTCCGGGGAGTATCGGAACTGGGTGGAAAAGCAATATGCCGCGTAGTGCAGGCGTTCCCACTCTCCTCGTAACCGGTAGCAACGGCCAGGTCGGCTTCGAGTTGCGCCGCAGCCTGGCACCGCTTGGGCGGGTGGTCGCGCTGGATCGCGCCGGCTGCGACCTGTCGCGCCCGGACGAGATCCGCCGGGTGGTGCGCGAACACCGCCCCGATGTGATCGTCAACCCGGCTGCCTACACCGCTGTGGACAAGGCCGAGACCGAAACTGAACTGGCATTCGCGATCAATGGCACCGCCGCCGGCGTCCTGGCCGAAGAAGCGAAGGTGCTCGGCAGTCTGTTAGTCCATTACTCCACCGACTATGTCTTCGACGGCAGCAAGGACGGCGCCTACGTCGAAACCGACCCTGTCAATCCGCAATCGGTGTACGGCAAGAGCAAGCTTGCCGGCGAGCAGGCTATTGCCGCGGCCGGCGGTTCGGCATTGGTTCTGCGGACGTGCTGGGTGGCTGGGGCCCATGGCGGCAACTTTGCCAAGACAATGCTCAGGCTCGGCCGTGAGCGCGATAGCCTGCGCGTGATCGCCGACCAGTTTGGTGCCCCTACCACGGCCTCGCTGATCGCTGACGTGTCCGCGCAGATCGTGGCGCGGCACTGGCTCCACGGTGACCGCCGCACCTTCGCCTCAGGCGTCTACCACTTGGCTGCCGCCGGCGAGACAACCTGGCACGCCTACGCTACCGAAGTTCTGCACTACGCCACGGCCCAAGGCATCGAGCTGAAGGTAGACCCGTCCCGCATCGAAGCCATTCCTGCCACGGCGTATCCACTGCCTGCCCCGCGCCCGGCCAATTCGCGCCTGGACACTGGCAAGCTGCGCCAGACCTTCGGCATCCATCTTCCAGATTGGCAGCAAGGTGTGCACCACCTGCTGGACCAGATCTTTTCCTGAGTGAGTCGCTATGCGCAAGGGCATCATCCTGGCCGGAGGCTCCGGCACCCGGCTCTATCCGATCACGCGATCGGTCTCCAAGCAATTGCTGCCGGTGTATGACAAGCCGATGATCTACTATCCGCTGTCGACGCTGATGCTGGCGGGGATTCGGGACATTCTGATCATCTCGACTCCGGAAGATACGCCGCGCTTTGTTGATATGCTCGGCGATGGCAGCAAGTGGGGTATCAACTTGCAGTATGCGGTGCAGCCATCACCGGATGGACTGGCGCAGGCCTTTATCATCGGACGGGATTTTATCGGTCGAGATCCATCCACGCTGATTCTCGGAGATAACATCTTTCATGGCCACGATTTGGTGAATCAATTGACTCGCTCGGCACAGCAGCCGGACGGTGCGACCGTGTTCGCATATCATGTGCATGATCCTGAGCGCTATGGTGTGGTTGAGTTCGACGAGAATTTTCGGGCGCTGTCGCTTGAAGAAAAGCCGCTAAAGCCGCGATCCCATTATGCGGTGACCGGCCTCTATTTTTACGATAATCAGGTTTGCGATATTGCAGCCAATATCGAGCCATCGGCGCGTGGTGAGCTCGAAATTACCGATGTCAATAAGCGTTACCTGGAGGCTGCACAACTTGATGTGGAAATCATGGGGCGCGGGTATGCATGGCTAGATACGGGAACTCATGACTCCTTGCTGGAGGCTGCGAGTTTTATCGCTACACTGCAAAATCGCCAAGGTCTTATGGTGGCTTGTCCTGAAGAGATAGCCTATCGAAGTAGGTGGATCAGTGCTGAGCAGGTAGCTAAGTTGGCGGCACCTCTCTGCAAGAGCGGATACGGAAAATATCTGCAGCAAATTATAGCGGATCACGTTAAATGAATCTCACCGTTACAGCAACAACGCTTCCCGACGTATTGATCCTTGAGCCCAAAGTGTTCGGGGACGAGCGAGGTTTCTTCATGGAGAGTTTTAATGCCAGCGCATTCGAGGAAGCGACGGGGGTAAAGCGGATATTTGTTCAGGACAACCACTCACGTTCAGTGCGTGGAGTTCTGCGAGGACTTCACTTCCAGATTCAGCATCCGCAGGGGAAGCTTGTCAGGGTCGTGACTGGCGAGGTATTTGATGTCGCGGTGGATCTGCGTCGTAGCTCTCCAAATTTTGGGAAATGGGTGGGTGTTCATTTGTCTGCGGAAAACAAGAGACAGTTATGGATTCCCGAGGGTTTTGCGCATGGTTTCGTTGTTGTGTCGGACCATGCGGAGTTTCTGTATAAAACCACCGACTATTGGTATAAGGAGCATGAGAGGTCACTGTCTTGGCAGGATCCCGTGCTAAATATTAAGTGGCCGAATTTGCCAGAGTTGCTGCTGTCTGAAAAAGATCGAAATGCTCCTGCATTAGCGGATGCTGAGATTTTTCCGTAATCCGGTCACCTTCGGAGTCCATCGTTTTGTACCGGTGACGTCGCGTGGATGGTTAAGAAGTGGCTCGCAAGAAATGAGTCGCGCTACCTTATAGTTTAAATATTATGTCTCATTCCAGCCAATTTTCACTTTCGCCTTATTCCATGCTGTCTGTAGTATGGCGACAGCGAAATCTAATTTGGCAGATGACAAAGCGTGAAGTCATTGGGCGGTATCAGGGGTCGGTAATGGGAGTGTTGTGGTCATTCCTGAACCCATTGTGTATGTTGCTCGTATACACGTTTGTTTTTAGCATTGTTTTTCAGTCGCATTGGGGGAAGGAATCGGCTGGCAACAAGGGTTCCTTTGCCCTGATATTGTTTTCGGGATTGATTACATTTTCTGTTTTTTCAGAAGCGATAAGTCGAGCGCCAGGTCTAGTGACGTCAAATGTGAATTATGTGAAAAAGGTTGTTTTTCCTTTGGAAATTCTGCCGATAGTGTCGCTCGCGTCGGTTATTTTTCACGTGGCGATTAGCTTTGCAATATTATTATTCGCCTTTCTTGTAATTGAGGGGGTGCCGCCTCCAACAGTTATACTGTTCCCAGTAATTCTGGTGCCGCTTATTTTTTTTGTGCTCGGCGTGTCATGGGTATTGGCATCAATTGGGGTCTATCTTCGCGATGTTCAGCAAACGATGACCCTGTTGGTGACCGTCACAATGTTCATGACGCCGATATTTTATCCGTTAGAGGCGTTGCCTGTGCGATTCCGTCACTATTTGGAATACAACCCAATGGCCTACTTTGTAGAAGAAGCGCGGCGGGTCCTAGTGTTCGGGCTGCAGCCGCATTGGTCAGCATTTGTATTGGCGTTAATGCTGAGCTTCGGAGTTGCATACATCGGCTACGTTTGGTTCCAAAAGACCCGGTCTGGATTTTCAGATGTCCTATAAAGATAAAGCGGAATCCGCAATTGCCATTTCGGTAAAAAATATAAGTAAGGCCTTCGATGTTTATGAAAAACCTTATCACAGATTAATGCAATTCTTTTCGCCTCGTCCGCAAACTTGGTCGAGGCAGTTTTGGGCACTTCATGATGTTTCTTTTGAGGTCAAGAAAGGCGAGACCGTTGGAATTATTGGACGCAACGGGGCAGGAAAGTCCACGTTGTTGCAGATTATAACGAGGACACTTTCTCCAACCAGTGGTGAGATTGCGGTGAATGGCCGTGTCGCGGCGTTATTGGAGCTTGGCGCTGGATTTAATATGGAGTTCACTGGGCGCGAGAATGTGTTTATGAATGGCATGCTTCTCGGTATGAGTAAGGAGGAGCTGGCGGATAAATATGATGAAATTGTCGCATTCTCGGGGATTGGGCATTTTGTTGATCAGCCGGTAAAAACCTATTCTAGCGGGATGTTTGCGCGCCTCGCATTTTCTGTTGCGGTATATTCCGAGCCAAGTGTTCTCATTGTTGATGAGGCCTTAAGCGTTGGTGATTCTGCGTTTCAAGAGAAATCCGTGACGCGGATGAAGGAAATCAGAGACTCAGGCACATCGATTCTTTTTGTTACACATTCGCTTCCGATTGTACGAAATTTCTGTGACAGAGCTGTGTGGTTGGAAAAGGGATCGGTAAAGGCAGTTGGCGAGCGACTCTCAATATGTGAACAATATCAGATTACCGTTGATGAGGAAGTAAGGCGAGATAAAGTCTCTAGCAACCCTTCAACACGATCTGAAAAAAAACCAGATTGCGTTCTAGATAAGAAAATACAAGTTGTAAAAGTCGCTACGGATCAGGTGCGCTATCCCATGGGGGGTGATATCGGTATAGAAATTTCCCTTCAATTCATGACTGAGCCTCCGCCCTACGGCGTCGGTGTTCTTATTCATGACGTTCGGGGAAATTTGGTGGCAGTCCTGAATACCTTGCGAGATGATCTTGTGCTGACAGAGCGTCATGATATGGTTAGTCTCGAAATCAGGAACAATCATTTCAGTCCAGGGGAATACGCCATTACGGTCGCTATCTCCGACGCTGATGCTATGTTCCCCTATGATCGGGTGGATCATGTCTGTCAATTTTTTGTTGCTGGTGAATACTCACAACGAGGGTTGCCAACAGTAGAGGGTTATGTAAGGTGTGTGCATGAGTGGTCCTACTGATTGGGCGCTGGATGACGACGAGGAACTGCTGATAAAGCGATCTTTCGCGAATCGGGCAGTAAGATCCCCTCTGGTCGCCTTGACGCGGGTTCGTAATGAAGCTGCGATACTTCTTGATACCCTTGATCATGTTGCAGAGTTTGCGGACGAAATTATTGTCTATGATGATGCGAGCCATGATGGAACATTCGATATTGCCTGGGCGCATCCTAGCGTTGCCGGTGTAGTAAGAAACCGTAGATGGCGAGACAGTATGGAGGAGCGGCTTCTGTCTGAGACCCGCCATCGCGGACTTCTTCTAAATATCGCGAAGCAGCATTTCGCAGCGCGCTGGTTTTTTTGTTTTGACGCTGACGAGCGTTACATAGGGGATATTAGGAATTTTGTGCGATCGTCATGGGCGGATCGATTGGCAGCTGTTCGAGTTCGGCTATTTGATGCCTACATCACTGAAACCGATTCGGCGCCGTATGTGGAAGGACATTCGCTACTGAATTTTCGGAAGTATTTTGGTCCTGAGTACCGAGATATTCGGATGTTATGGAAAGATAATGGGACTGATCGCTATTCCGGTCTGGATGCACGTGAGCCGATTGTGGATGGAGATGAGGAGGTGCTGTTCTATTGCCAGCACTATGGAAAAAGTCTCTCCATCGAGCAGTGGGATGCAACTTGTGAATATTATGTGAAGTACTTTCCATATGAGCCATATGGAAAAAAATGGGCAGCAAGGAAAGGAAAGGCTGTTCACATACGATCGGACTTCGGCGCCTCGCTGTACCCATGGGGTGGGGAGCTCTTTGGACGTGCCATACCAGTCACTTGAAGCGGGTCGATGGATTTTATGAATATTAAGACGGCTGTTATTTCAAACTCTAGGCTAGTTGAGCTTGCCGGTTCTGAAATCTCTACAATGGAGATTGCCGAAGTTCTTACAGAACTCGGTGTGTCCGTTACGATTGCTGCTTTTGAGATATCCGAGTCATACCGCCTGGAGCTTGCGCGCCGTGGTTACTATTATATAGATCTTTCAGAGCCAACAGAGCTCAAACCAACGTACTTCGATTTAGCCTGGCTTCATCACACAACAACTTACTATTCTTTATTCTCTCTCTCCATTCAGGCGGGGCGAGTAATATTTTCATCGCTATCGTATTTCGAGCCTATCGAGTCACCACCGCTCGAAGTCTTTCCGGTTGATGCTTTTTTAGTGAACTCCGAAGAAGGGCTCGAAAAATTTGAGCAACTCTACGAGGAATATGCTCGACGGTGCCGGGTCTTCTCAAATGCCGCTCCCGCAGAATATTGGGATGCATTTGTTGAAAATAATGATAAGACGCTACGTAGCGTTGCCGTAATATCGAATCACGTTGCTCCGGAGGTAAGCCATCTCGGCGAAATTCTCGCGGCTGAAGGGGTGGCTGTGTCTTTTTACGGAATCGAAAGCCGCCCTCGTAAAATTACTGCGGATGTGCTTAAAGAGTACGACGCCGTTATTACAATTGGAAAGACCGTGCAGTATTGTCTTGCTGCAGGAATACCAGTGTTCTGTTACGACCGATTCGCGGGACCAGGTTGGATTACATTAGAAAATTTCGAGGCGGCACGCAAAGCAAATTTTTCTGGACGTTCGCACCCTAGTAAGCGACCTGCTGGTCTCCTCTATACGGAGTTTCTGAAGGGCTTCGATAATGCTATCGCGCAGAGGTGTCAATTGCGTGATATTGGAAAGCAATATTTCGTCCTTCGTGAGAATCTAATCACTCTTCTTACTGAGTTGGAACGAACAGATCGAAATCAGCGCCCGTGGCCAACCTTGAGCGCTACTACTTTAAATTTGATTCGCAGGCATAACGATATTATCCTTCGCAATCGTTCCATTTCTGCGAATGCGGAATTTAGGGCCAATATTGCTGATCAGAAGGTTGCGCAGCTGAGAAGTAGGAGTGACCAGCTTGTCGCCGAAAATGAATCACTCTTTGCTGAAAAGAAGACGCTCCAAGATAGGCTGATCCAGGTTCAGGATCAATTACAGCAGAGTCAAGATCGATTGAAGGGCGAGCATCAAAGAATTGAGGCAATATATCGCTCTACATCGTGGCAGCTAACATATCCAATTCGTATGGCAAAGACAGGAATCACCTCTAGCATTGAAGCAGTTCGAATCAAGGCTGCTTGGGTGATGTTTCTATTCTCGAAAGGAATAAGCGTGGCGAGACACGAGGGAATACGCCCATTCTTTCGCAAGAGCACTGGTTATCTGTCTAGTGTGATCAGAAATAGAGCGGCAAGAGTTAAGCGGCGGGGTGGCTCTTTCGATTTTGAACGAGATGCACGTGCACCACTGGTTTCCTTTGTAATTCCGATCTATGACCGCACAGATGTACTGCGGGAAGCGATTCAGTCCGCGCTTGGACAAACTATGCCTAATGTCGAGGTTATTTTGATAACCGACGGATCGCCGCAGGCAACACTAAATGTAGTGAGCGAATTTTCTGCAGATCGTCGAGTGAGAATTTTTCATTTTCCGGTGAGCTCAGGTAATGCCGTACGAGGCCGTAACAAGGGAATTTTAGAGGCACGCGGAAAGTACATCGCTTTCTTGGATAGTGATGATGTTGCGAAGCCAGATCGACTGGAGAAATCCCTCCCCCTTTTGGAGTCGGGTGCGGCGGACGTTGTCTACGGCGGATGGCAAGCTAAGCTTGACGGTAGCCGTCTGATCGATGGCATCAAAGACCGCCAGATAGTGTTCAGCCCGGATGCCGATTTAGCTCTTCTCAAGAAGCATTGTGTTCCTTGTCAAAGCACGGTATTGGTTCGGCGTGAACTGCTTATTAAAGCTGGTTTTTTGAAGCCGCAAATGGAGTATCGTGAAGATCACGAACTATGGGCGCGGATTGCCTATTTTGGCGGAGTTTTTAGATCGATCACTCAGGTTCTGGTGGACTTGCGTTTGCACTCGGGGAATAATGAGTTGAATTTTAAGGGTAATGATGAGCGTTGGTTGGCTATGCTCGAAGGTGAGTATGAGCGGCAGGGACCTCTACCCAAGAAAATCATGTTTATTTTGCCGGGCGTGGGAATCTCAGGAGGGGTTGCGGTTGTATTAAAGCACGCATCGATGCTAATGAAGGCTGGTCATGACGTTACGATTATTAATGTCGGATTGGCCGGAGATGCAACCTGGTATCCCGGAAACATTGCGCCCATTGTTAATGTAAATGATCCGAGGGATTATATCTTCCGATCGATCGATATTCTGATTGCGACGGGTTGGCAGACTGTAGAGTGGCTCGATCATTTTGAGGCGATACGTAAGCTCTATTTTGTTCAATCGGATGAGCGTCGTTTCCATGACGATCCATCTCTCAAAATGAAAATTGGGAATACTTATGGGTTGAAGTGCGAGTATTTCACCGAGGCTCGCTGGATACAGCGAATGCTTCGCGACGAATTTGGGAATGAATCAGCATATGTTCCCAATGGCTTGGATTCATTATCATTTTATCCGGATGCCCCTCTTGAACCTAAAAGTTCTCGGCGACCTAGGGTTTTGATTGAGGGGCCAATCGCAATCCCATTTAAGGGGATGGCGGATGCATACGCTGCCGTTGCGCCACTTGATTGTGAATTGTGGATTGTAAGTAGCGCAGGTAAGCCAGAGCCTCATTGGCGGTATGATCGCTTTTTCGAGGCCGTACAAATGAGTGATATGCGCAAAATCTATTCATCTTGTGACATTTTTCTCAAGATGAGTAGGGTTGAGGGGTTTTTTGGCCCACCAATGGAAGCGATGGCCTGTGGATGCGCAGTTGTCGTGGGCGAGGTCACTGGTTGGGATGAGTACATAGTCAGCGAAGAGAATGCACTAGTTGTCCCGCAAGGCGATGTGGCGGGTGCCCGGGCAGCGATTCAGCGCCTTATTGAAGATCCAGCGCTGCGAGGCCGACTTATCTCAGCCGGTACAGCTACTGCAAAGGAATGGACTTGGGAACGATCGGGGCATGCGATGCTCTCGGTAGTAAACGAGACGGCGATCAGCGAATCGGAAATCGAGAGCCTGGCTGCATAGGAATGGGGTCTCTACGAATCGGTAGCCTGGCGATCTAAAGCTCGGCGCCGATTCTGTATCTTTCAGAGTGTGCGCGATGTTAGGCATCTCTTGAGACCACGAACTCCCAACAAGGCTTCGAAGGTATACAGTTCATCGTTCACGTATTGGATTCTATAGAGAGCCAAAATCGTTATCGCTTTACGCTGGATCGTGGATCCTCGTTGCGAGAATGAGTTGGATCGTCATTAAGATGGAATGGACGCAGATAGGAAGGCATTCGTGCTTACGGTATCCATAGTAAGTCACGACCAAACCGAGCTTATGAAGCCGTTGCTAGAACAGTTGGCCGTGGCGGCACAGAGCATACCTTTGCGTGTTGTTGTGACGGAAAATCTGCTTACTCGGAGAAGTGAGAAATTGGTAGTGCCAGGTTTGGATATGACTTATATTCTGAATCGGACTCCAAAGGGATTCGGTGAGAATCACAATGCTGCATTCGCTTACTGTGATACACCTTTTTATTGTATTTTAAATCCCGATATAAGATTGATTGGCAATCCATTTCATGTGTTATTGGACTGCTTGAAGATGATGCCGGGGATCGCTGCACCCCGCGTAGTTGGTGAATCTGGATTGATTGAGGACAGCGCACGCAGGGTACCGAGTGTGAGTCGCTTGTTCAAGCGATTAGGCAGGCGGATGATAGGCCATCCTAATCGCTCAGATTATTATGGTGATGACACGGTCCTCGTTGATTGGCTGGCTGGTATGTTCCTTGTTTTTGACAGCGATGTATTTCGCCAGCTAGGTGGATTTGACAGTCATTATTATATGTACTGTGAAGATGTTGATATATGCCTGAGAACGTGGCTCGGTGGTAGAACGGTTTCCTGGGTAAATGAGGTAAGCGCGCGGCATGAGGCGAGACGTGATAGTCATCGCAAACTGCGCTACCTGAAGTGGCACTTGGCAAGTCTATCGCGGCTTCTTACGTCGCGAGCTTATTGGCAGTTTATTGATACGAAGACTTGATAGATGCAGTCGGCAATGTATTACTGAACGCGAGCATCCATGTTTAATTTTTTCTGGGTTCCAGCCTTTGCCTTTCTCGTGTCGGCACTGGGCATTCTGCTCTTGCGCCCAGTGGCAATGGTTGGTGGCTTGCTGGACCGCCCGGACAACCGAAAGCGTCACCACGGCGTCGTACCGCTTGTTGGGGGAATAGCAGTCACGCTTGCAGTGTGGGCCGGTTGCCTGCTTTTCATGCGTAACCAAGGATACTACGTTGCCTTGCTTGGCGGGTTAACCTTGCTTGCCTTCGTCGGGCTGATTGATGACCTGCAAGGCATGTCGCCAGTGGCTAAGCTCGCGGCACAACTGTTTGCTGCCATACTGATGACATCATGGGGCGGGGTTTATTTAACTTCGTTAGGCGATATTTTTGGCAGGCGTGAAATTGAGCTAGCGAACTGGGCCATCCCACTCACACTATTTGCCGTAGTTTCAGTTATCAATGCGATGAATATGAGTGATGGTCTGGACGGTTTGGCGGGTGGCCTGTCGTTCATCGTATTCGGCTGGTACAGCTATCTTGCCGGAGAGCTAGGAAACATGGCGGCTCAGCGCGTATGTGTAATTTTCTGCGGCGCAATTCTGGGCTTTCTGCTCTTCAACATGCGTAATCCTTTCCGAGGACGCATGCGGGTCTTTCTCGGTGACGCCGGCAGTCTGATGCTCGGATACGGCATCGTATGGTTCGCGGTGGAATTATCGCAGGAGCCATTCAACAATGGTCGACATGTGCCGCCGGTTGTGATGCTCTGGGTACTCGGCTTCGTGTTGATTGACCTGCTGGTTGTTGTGATTCGACGTGCAATGAAGCGCCGCAATCCCTTGGCGGCCGACCGGACTCACTTGCATCATGTGCTATTGCGCCTGGGGCTAAGTCCGGATGCAATTGTCTGGACGATTCTCGTAAGCAACGCGCTGCTAGGGTTTGTCGGAGTCTACGGCTGGAAGCAAGGTGTCTCGGAGCAGGTATTGTTTCTTGCGTTCCTGGGAGTTACTGCGGTTCACTTGTTGCTAATGCGCAATGCTTGGCGCTGCCTTCGCGTAGGACGACGCATCATAGTCCGTGGAAAGCGGGGTTTCAATGCGACCCAAAGCAAAGAATAAATTTGCGCCTGTCGTTCGGGCCGGCCTGTCAACTGTAAGACTTGGTTGTGTACTATGACTCGATTACTGAACCAATGAGTTGGGTCAGTTGGGGTTATGGTCTTGGGGACAAGGAGTGCTATTGCTGAGTGAATTAGGATAGCTTGCTTCTGGCGTGATTAGGTATCCCTTTTTCCGAGGGGTATGCTTCTATGCGGGACGTCCATGCTTCGTCATCAATGCAGAATCTACTGCATTCGGGGGATGTCATCGTGCTTGAGATGACTTAAAGTCATCCGACGCGACCTGCGACATGCTTGATACCATCCTGACTCTGCATTCACTAGTGTTTGGATGCTGCTATACCTTGCTTGCCCCAGTCAGCGTTAGATTTTTTGGGCATTCTAGCTCCGAGTTGCCGGACAATGGAGGTGATGTCTGGAGCATGTCTTCCGATCAGCGGCTGGATTCACGCAGGAGGCGAGTGCAGACGAGGAGATCGCGGGCTACCCTGCCGCAAGTCTAAACGGAAGTTGAACGGAGTTGAACGGAAGTTGAACGGAAGTTGAACGGAAGTTGAACGGAGGTTGAAGGGAAGTTTTCCCATTTCGCGACATATAACTAGGACGCGGAGGAAGATGAAAACTGAGAGCCGGAAGTCTGAGTCTTTGCTTTCTGACGCGGAGATTGAGCGGATCCGTTTGCAGATGCAAGGTGACATTGCATCTCCCCACAACGTTAAGTTGCTTTCTCGACTCTCCATCGCTGAGCGCGAGTATTTCTCGCTCAAATCGAAGACGGTGGTGCTCTATCTTGGTGATGAGGTTGGCCGCCTCACTCGGAGTGAAGAGGAGGCCGTGATGCGCGCAGCGCCGCCTGGCTATCCGCTCAGGAAACTGAATGGCCTGAATGTCGGTTGCGGAGCCAGGACCGTTTCGCCATATCTGATGCCAGTCGACATCATGCGAGAGGCAACCTTTGGTGCGCGCTGCGGCGAACACCAGGCGCTCAACAAAACCGCCTTCCTCGCCAATCCCACGGATTTACCATTCAGGGCAGGTTCACTTGATCTGATTGTTTCCCTGCACATGCTGGAACACTTAGAAGATCCTATCGACACCATTATCCATTGGCTGTATCTGCTCAAGCCAGGAGGTGGTATCGGTATTGTCGTACCAGACTGGCGCTACACATGGGATTCGCGGAACGATCATGCACCGCTCAGCCACAAATGGAATCCGACGCCAAGCCTGATCAAGGCTATTTACGAGACGCATTGGAAGCCATTCGCCGAATTGGAGCAGCTTTGCTCCTATGATATGAAACTGTCGTTCGATTTCGTGCTACGAAAGTATGGCGAGTTTGTCCCTTTCTCCCCACCAGACGTATCGACGATTCGCTCCGGTGCAACTCTCCACTCGGAAGGAGTTTTCCTTTCGGATGAAACTTTCGGATCGGTTGCATCTAAGGATCCGATTGCGGTAGCCAAATCAGCCTAGCGCAGATCCTCCACCTGCCTACTGATTGCTGACTAGATTGCGCTGCCAAATTGGGTCTTTGGATCGGCGTTGGTGTACAAATCCAGGGCTGCGCCTCACGTTTACGCGCAACGATTTGGGCAGCAGCTCTGTTACCTTGCGTAGAGTCTTGGTCTTTTGCCAAGACGATGCAGGGAAAGACGACAGCAAAGCGAGCCCAAGGCGGTCTACCGCGTTCGGAATTTGGCACAGTGCAAGTGCCCAAGCGAGGCCATCCGCTCGTCTATACTCTTCACGCTATCCCAGCCAAATAACAACTTGCCCCCGCCGAACCTCAACCTTTACCGATTGCCCAACTGCAAAGCCAGCCTCTTCCAACCAAACCCCCTTCAAACGAATCCAAGGTACAGCCCGCAGCCCGCTAAAGCCATTACTACGGGCAGGTAATACTGGAAAATAGGTACGCCCAGTGGTGAGAGTACGCACGTGCGTGCGATCAGATCCGTTCGTCATAGCCAACTCCTGTGAGATGTCAATTCGCCCCTGTTCAGAGGGCGGCCGGGTACTTGAACACCGCTCACAGACGGCCCGCATTCTTCCCCTTCCGGGTCTTGTATCAATGCGCGCTACCCGGCCCAAGTGAAAGCTATGGACGCAACGTAACCACGACTGTCGAGTGTGGTTGAGTCGCTGTGAGAGGTGTGTTCAGCACCAGCGGCAACACTACGCGGCAAGACGAGCCGGGAGAATGAGATAACTCTAAGAATCCCCAGAGGCGACGACAATGTGGTGCGCGCCTCGCCAGGCAAGAAGCGGTTCCGGATTGGCTTATGCCGACGCGATAGCAGTGGCAGGGCGCGTGCGAAGCACCAAAGCTAACCCAAAGATCAATGCGACGGCATTAGCCATGGCATAACCCAGCACGGCCCCGCGTGTGCCCAGGCGCGGTACAGCAACCAAGTCGACAACTACCGTTGTTGCGAGGACCAGCGCCCACTTTACTGCTACCCACCGCGGCTTGCGCAGATACACCGGCAATAAACTCAATCCAACATCCGCAAAGATCAGCGTCGACGCCAGCGCTGCCAGCCGCAACAGCACGACCGTCTCGCTGAACTCCTGCCCGTACAGCAACTGAACCACCCATTCAGCACAAAGTACCAGGATAATTGCCCCGCCAAGCCCGATTGCGATCATGCCGCCGGTTACGCGCAGCACATTCCGTCGTGCCGCCCCCACCGATTGCTGACCGAACACATACATCGGCGCAACCCCGGCCGCCAAGATCGTAGCGACAGTCGTAAAATTGTCCAGCACTTGCATCGTCGCTGCATATGCCCCCAACTCGGCTAGCGGCACAAGCGGCTTGAGAATTAACTGGTCGGCGCGGCGAGCGCACACCATCAGCATGAAGCTCACCCAGAACAGCGTCCCATCGCGTACCAGGTCTCGGGTCAGCGACGCGTCGCGGGTTGGTACGGTACCCGGCGCGCGTGACAGGTAGTACCAGGCTAGCAGCGCAGCGGCAATCAGCGGTTCGATGGCAAATGCTGTCGCATACGCAGGCACTAGGTTGACGCCGGTAAAGAACAGTGCGCCGATCAGCCCGGCCTTCGCAGCCAGTGCAATGAGGTTGAAGACTACGTTCGGCCGGTTATGCGTACGCGCCTGCATCCACGCGATGACCACGCCGAACGGTTCGCGCAGCATGATGGCTGTGCCGAGGATGGCTGCGGGAATCCACGTGTCTGCCGACTGTTGTGTGAATGCCAGGTAGGCGCACATCAGTGCATAGCCGGCAATGCCTGCGGTCAGGCGGATCGCAAAGGCATGGGCGAGCAGCGCGTGCGTGGCTTCTGGGGCCGGCCGGGCGACGAGCCGCGGCACGACGACTTCGGCCGAGCAGATCAATGGAATGGACGCCGCGATAAACACCAGCGACTGCGCATACTGGAAATGCGCGAAGCCCTCGGTACCAAGCGCGCGCGCCAGCATGCCGACCACGGCGATCCCGACCGCGACTTGAAGCCCGCGGTCCGTGAGCATCCAAAGCACGTTGCCGGCAACTCTGCTGCGCATCAGTGGGCTTCCATCAGCTGTTGGTATTGCGCCAGCCATTGGCCTGCGACGGCGGATATGTCGAAGCGGCTGATCACTTGCTGTCGGCGCCGCCACTGTTCAGCTTGGGTGCAGGGCAACTGCTCGATAGCGGTCGCAAGAGCACTGGCCAGCGCAGGGGCGTTGCCGACGGGCGTGATCGTAGCGACATCGCCCGCAAGTTCGGCCACGCCGGCCGCTGCGGTCGAAACTACCGGCAAGCCGCTGGCCAGGGCTTCGCCGACGGCCAGCGGCATGCCCTCGATGCGCGATGACAAGACAAATACATCAGCTGCGCGCAATAGCTCAGGGATGTCTTTCCTTGCACCGGCCAGCAGCACTGCTTGATTCAACCCATACTCCGCGATCTGGATTGCGAGTTTGGCGCGCAGCGGTCCGTCGCCGGCGATCACTAGCCTGGCCCCCGGAATCCTGCGATACACCTCGTGGAAAGCCTCGATCAGCATAGCCTGATCCTTCTCCGGCACAAGCCGGCCGACATTCAGCACCAGCACTTCCCCGGCATTGAGGCCTAGATCCCGGCGCATGCGCTCACGAGAGGCATCGTCCTGCCGGAAGCGATTGGTATCGATGCCGTTCGGCATCACGATCACGCGGCCGCTTGGCACGGCTCCGCTCGCAATCATGGCCAGCCTGCCTGCTTCGCTGACATGGGTGGTAAGGTCGCACCAACGGTCAGTCGCGCGATAGGCGAGCGCGCGCAGCCTGCCCCCTTCGCGCGCGCTATGTGCGGAACAGATAACTGGTGGCATTGGGCCGGTCCGTGCCAGCGTCCGTGCGAATAGGTTGCCGTGGATCATGTGGGCGTGGATCACGTCCGGTTGCCACTGGTGAATAATGTGTCGCGCCTTGCGCAGCGCAGCGAGCACCGCTGCCGGCGTTTTGCGCATGCCGAGCTCTGTCACGGGAACGCCTGGTGGCAGGTCGACTTCCGTGCCTGTCGTTAAATTCAGGATGGCAACGTCGTTGCCAAGGGCTACGAAGCTTCCGGCAAGCGCGGCGATTTGCTGCTCGGCCCCACCTAGCTTGAGCCCAGTGGTGATCAGCATGATGCGCAATGGCCGTTGCGCATCAGGACTGCCTGCCTTTGCCATCAGCGGGCCCCGTACCCGGTCAACAGCGTGCGCATCGTCTTCACCGCAATCAGCATATCCAGTGCCAGCGAGCAGTGCTTGACGTAGTACAGGTCGTAGCTCAGCTTGGTTACCGTTTCTTCATGACTACCGGCGTATCCCTGTTGTACCTGCGCCCAGCCGGATAGCCCAGGACGAACCAGGTGACGGTAGGGATAGTAAGCAATCGTTTCCGAGAACTGCTCGACCATCGGCACTTGCTCCGGCCGGGGCCCAATGAAACTCATTTGGCCGGCCAGGACGTTCCACAGTTGTGGAATTTCGTCGAGCCGGTATTTGCGGATGAATCGGCCCACGCGGGTGACACGCGGATCGCGCCGCGCGGCGAACTGCGCCGGGGCGTTTTTGTCGACGCCCATGCTGCGGAACTTAAGCATGACAAACGGCTTGCCGAACAGGCCCACGCGTGACTGGCGGAAGATGGCGCCGCCTGGCGTTTCCATCCGGATCGCCAATGCCACGGCCAGGCCGAGGGGTAGGACAATTGGTGCCAGGCAAAGCACGGCAAGGATGTCGACTGCTCGCTTGAGATAACCATAGAGGTAATGGGCGGCGTAGTCATCGAGGAAGTTCTCATCGATATGCGCCAACCCCACCCGCCCAGTCAGCATTTCCCCAACCCGCTCGACCGAATACATCCGCACATGGCTCATCTTGTAATGCGCGAGCAGCCGGGTACGTTCAGGATCCCCAGTCGCACTCCGATCCACCATCAGCCCATCAAAATGCCTGGCATCCTCCAGCGACCCGACCGGTTCAAACCGCATGCGCGCCGCCGGCGCGGCGCCAGGCATGGCGAGGATGCCTTCGAGCTGGGCCAGGGTATGTGGATCGGTGTATCCGAACAACGGCACATAGTTATGCACGTAGCGGCGATAACCCGCCCAGATCCAGCCAAGCGTAATGAGATACGAGAGCAGCAGGGCCCCACGCGAATATTCGATATGGAAGGCCGCGAAGCCGAACAGCAAGCCGGCAAAGGGCAGTGTCACGGCCAGCCCGACCAGGCTGTTGCCCTCCATCGCCGGCAGGTGCAGCGAGCGGTGGAGCAGCATGAACGCCGCCAGGTACGGCGCTATCGACCACAGCAGCGTGCGCGTGAAAACGTAGGTGACCAGGCCGGCGCGGTGCGCGGCTTCGGCAAAGACCGCGCTGAGCGCGAACAGCGATAGCCCGAGCACTGCCCAGGCGAGCATCCGGCTGACCCGGCGCATGGTTTCGGAACCGCCGATGCGGCCACGCAAGGCGTGGCGGCGCAGGTTGTCGGTCTTGGCGTTCATCATGTCGGCACCCGCGCGGTGGCGGGGAGTCTGGGCAAGGCATCGCGATAGACTTGCCACGTTGCCTCGGTCATGCGGTCCAAGCCATAGCACTGTTCCCACCTGCGGCGCGCGGCGATGCCGAGTTCGGCCCGCAATGCGCCGTCGCCCGCAATGCGCACCAGCGCAGCGGAAAATAAACTGGCGTCGTTGCCGGCGACCAGCAGGCCATGCCGTGGATCCTGGATCTGCTCCCGGATGCCGGGCAGGTCCGACGCGATCACCGGCAGCCCGGCCCGCATCGCTTCGAGCACCGACAACGGAAAGCCTTCGTGGTCCGAAGCCAGCACGAACACCTGTGCCGAGGCCAGCAAGCCCGCGATGTCGGCGACATTGCCCGGAAAGGTCACGCGTCCCGGCGCGAGTTGTGCGGCGAGTGCCTCCATCGCAGCCCGTTGTGGTCCGTCCCCGGCCAGCACCAGCTCGCAGTCGGGGAGATTCGCGTGTGCGAAGGCGCGGATCAGGGTGTCGGGCCGTTTGGGCGCCGCGAAGCGGGCGACCATGACGATGCGGCGCATCGGGTCGGCAGGCGAGGCGCGAACTGCGGTGTCGGCGATCCCGTTGGGAATGACGGCGATACGGCGGGCAGGGATCGGAAGAGCCTGCGCCAGCCGCTGTTCGGCTTCGGCCACGCAGATCAGCCGGCTGGTCAGTGGCGCGAGCAGCCATTCCGCAACGCGTGCTGCCAGTCGCTGGCGCGTGGGAGCCTGTGGCTTGAAGGCAAAACCGTGCACGGTGTAGACCACCGGAAGGCCAAGGAGCGCCCCCGCGATTCGCCCCAGCGCGCCGGCCTTGGCGCTGTGCGCATGGATCAGGTCCGGCCGCGCCTGCTTCAGGGCTTGCAGCAGTTCCCGCAATGCCCCCACCGCGCGCAAGGGTGACAGAGCGTTGTCCAGCCGCGCCAGCCGGATGACTTGCGCGCCGGCGCGCCTGGCGATGTCCAGCAGCGGTCCATCGCCGCCAGCCAGCAGCAAGATGTCGGCATCGGCCGGTGCCGCCTGCACCAGGTCGGCAACATGCGACTGCGCCCCGCCGATCTCCGAATTGGTGATCAGATAGGCGATGCGCAGGCGCGGCGAGGGCTGTGCGGCGGTGGTCAAGTTTGCTTACGAAATTTGCCAGGCTGCAACCGCCACAGGACCTGAATATGCCGGTGACTTATGGCAAGTTCAGGATGGTCGGGCGATCGCTTCCGTGGCCGATATGTCCGGACGGCGCAAGACGCGGCCGGGTGGACGGCAATGTGTAGCCTCAGGTGTAGGACAGACGCTGAAAATTGCGCCTGTCCGGTATATTGCCGCGATTATACCGCCCGCCAGCCGCGCAATCCGGCAAAATACCCCCCTTTGGTTCTTTCCAAGAGCCCTATCCGGTATCGCCGGCGTACCCTTGCGGTGTGCGGCGTGCCCGACAAGACTGACAGGAAGCCACATGCAAATTGATCCGTCCATCTTCAAAGCCTATGACATCCGCGGCATCGTGGGCAAAACGCTCACGCGCGAGGTCGCACGCCAGATTGGTCTGTCGTTCGGCTCAGCGGCTGTGGAGCTGGGTGAGAACTCCATTGTGGTCGGCCGCGACGGGCGGCTTTCGGGGCCTGACCTGATCGACGGCCTGGTTGAGGGGCTGCGCTCCGCCGGCCTCGACGTGATCGACCTCGGCATGGTCGCCACCCCCATGGTCTACTTCGGTACCAACATCGAGCTCAATGGCGTCCGTGCCACCTCCGGCATCATGGTCACCGGCAGCCACAACCCACCCGACTACAACGGCTTCAAGATGGTCCTCGCCGGCCAGGCCATCTATGGCGAGCAGATCCAGGGCCTGCGCCAGCGCATTGAGGCGGGTGACTTCACCAGCGGTGCAGGCACCTACCAGAAAGTCGATGTGCGCCAGAAGTACCTCGACCGCATCACCAGCGACGTCAAGCTCGCCCGCCCCATGAAGATCGCGCTCGACGCCGGTAATGGCGTGGCCGGCGCCTTCGTCGGCGACCTGTTCCGTGGCCTGGGCTGCGAGGTGACCGAGCTGTTCTGCGATGTCGACGGCAATTTCCCCAACCACCACCCCGATCCGGCGCATATCGAGAACCTGCAGGACCTGATGAAGACCCTGCGCGAGACCGATTGCGAACTGGGCCTGGCTTTCGACGGCGACGGCGACCGGCTGGGCGTGGTGACCAAGGACGGGCAGGTGATCTTCCCGGACCGCCAGCTGATGCTGTTCGCCGAGGAGATCCTGTCGCGCAATCCGGGCGCGCAGGTGATCTACGACGTGAAGTGCACCGGCAAGCTGGCCCCGTGGATCCGCGAGCATGGTGGCGAGCCGCTGATGTGGAAGACCGGCCATTCGCTGGTGAAGGCCAAGCTGAAGGAAACGGGCGCGCCGATTGCCGGCGAGATGAGCGGCCACGTGTTCTTCAAGGACCGTTGGTATGGCTTTGACGACGGCCTGTACACCGGCGCCCGCCTGCTGGAGATCCTGTCGCGCCACGCCGACCCCAGCGCGGTGCTGAACGCGCTGCCGAACGCCAACAACACGCCGGAGCTGCAGCTCAAGTGCGCGGAAGGCGAGCCTTTTGCGCTGCTGGACAAGATCAAGGCGAACGCGAAGTTCGAGGGCGCGCGCGAGGTCAACAAGATCGATGGCGTGCGCGTGGAATACGCCGATGGCTTTGGCCTGGCGCGTCCGTCGAACACCACGCCGGTGGTGGTGATGCGCTTCGAGGCGGACAACGACGCCGCGCTGGCGCGCATCCAGGCCGAGTTCAAGCGTGTGATCCTGGCCGAGAAACCGGATGCTCAACTCCCGTTCTGAGCGCACGGCGGTGCCGCCGGCACCGCCACCTTCGCCCGATGCCGTCGGCGCGGCCGGCATGGCGCAGCCCATGCCGGCCGCCGTGCCGTTCACGCTGCCGGATCGGCCTCGCATCCTGCTGGTCAAGGTGTCGTCGCTCGGTGATGTGGTGCACAACATGCCGCTGGTGCACGACCTGCGCGCGCGCTGGCCCGGTGCCGAGATCGACTGGGTAGTGGAAGAGGGCTATGTGGAGCTGGTGCGCCTGCTGCCGGAGGTGCGGCAGGTGATCCCGTTCGCGCTGCGGCGCTGGCGCAAGCGCATCCTGCAGGGCGCGACCTGGCAGGAGATCGGCGCGGTGCGCGACGCCTTGCGCCAGGAGCGCTACGACGCCGTGATCGAAAGCCAGGGCCTGCTCAAGACCGCGGTAGTGGCGCGCGTGGCGACACGCGCGCCGGGTGCGCCGATCATCGGGCTGGGCAATGCGACGCAGGGCTCGGGCTATGAGCCGGCGGCGCGCCTGCTGTACACCGATGCGGTGCAGGTGCCGCGGCAGACCCATTCGGTGCAGCGCTCGCGCTTGCTGGGTGCGGCGCTGACCGGGGTCGCGCCGGCGGAGCCGCCGCAGTTCTTCGGTCCGGCGGCGCAGTCGCTGCATGTCGAAGATCCGTTGTGGGCCGACCTCCCCGCGCGCTATGCCGTCTGCTTCCACGCGACTGCTGGGGCGCGCAAGAAGTGGGCGGTGCAGAACTGGCACGCGCTGGGCAACCGACTGGCCGCTGAAGGGTTGGCGATGCTGCTGCCGTGGGGCAACGACAAGGAGCGCCAGGCCGCCGAGGAGATCGCCGCGGGCGTGCCGCAGGCCCGCGTGCTGCCGAAGTTCTCGGTGATGCAGGGCTTTGGCCTGATCAACCGTGCCGAAGTGGTGATCGGGGTCGATACGGGTCTGGTCCATATCGCCGCGGCGCTGTGCCGGCCGACGGTGGAAATCTATACCGCCACGTGGCGCTGGAAGACGGAAGGGTATTGGTCCGACCGCATCGCCAACGTGGGCGACGACGGCGTGGTGCCATCGGTCGATGAAGTTTATGAGGCCGCCCGCCGCGTGCGCGGGGTGGCTGCCTGATGCTGCGCCTGATCTATAGCCTGCTGTGGGTGGCGGTGCTGCCGCTGGCGCTGTTGCGGCTGGCATGGCGCGCGCGCAAGGAGCCCGGCTACCTGCACCATGTCGGCGAGCGGCTGGGCGTGTATGGCAGCTTGCCTAACCAGGGGCCATGGCTGTGGGTCCACGCCGTGTCCGTGGGCGAGACCCGTGCCGCGCAGCCGCTGATCGAGTCTTTGCTCCGCGCCTATCCGCGCCACCGCCTGCTGCTGACGCACATGACGCCGACCGGGCGCCAGACCGGGGCGCAGCTGTTCGGCAACGAGCCGCGTATCGTGCAGTGCTACCTGCCGTACGACCTGCCATGGCTGGTGCGGCGGTTCTTGCGGTATTTCCGGCCCGAGGCGGGGATTCTGATGGAGACCGAGGTGTGGCCCAATGTGGTGCACGGCGCGCGCAAGGCGGGCGTGCCGTTGTACCTGGTCAATGCGCGCTTGTCGCCCCGCAGCTTCCGGCGCACGGCGCGCTTCGGTCGTGCAGCGGCGTCGATGTATCGGGACTTTGCCGGTGTGCTGGCACAGACGGCTGGCGATGCAGAGCGCTTCCGCGCGCTGGGCGTGTCGGGGGTGCAGATCACGGGCAACCTCAAGTTCGACATGCAGCCGGCGCCCGCGGGCGTGGCGCTGGGCGAGCGGCTGCGCAAGGCCTTCAATGGCCGCCGGGTGCTGGCCGCCGCCAGTACCCGCGAAGGCGAGGAGCCGCTGCTGCTCGATGCCTTCTCGCGCTGGCAGGCGCTGGCCGGCGACGTGCCGCGCCCGGCGTTGCTGCTGATTCCGCGCCATCCGCAGCGCTTCGATGAAGTGGCGGCGATGGCGGCGCGCGCAGGGTTCTCGGTGGCTCGCCGCAGTGCGCTGGATCTTGATGCCGAGACGGCGCCGGTGGACGCGGACATCCTGCTGGGTGATTCGATGGGCGAGATGGCGATGTACTTCGCCGCATCGGACCTCGCCTTTATCGGCGGCAGTCTGTTGCCGCTGGGCGGCCAGAACCTGATCGAGGCGTGCGCCGTCGGCACGCCGGTGCTGATCGGCCCGCATACCTTCAACTTTGCGCAGGCGACTGAAGACGCTATCGCCGCGGGCGCGTGCGTGCGCGTGGACAATGCGGATGAACTGGTGCGCACCGCCGGCAGCGTGCTGGCGGACCGGGCGCGGCTGGCGGATATGCGTGCGCATGCGCAGACCTTTGCCGGGCTGCATCGCGGTGCGACCGTGCGCACGCTGGCGGCGCTGGCGCCAGCACTGGAACACTAAGCGGCCAGGTCAGCGTGCCGCCGGAGCCGGCGGCGTCCTGACCAGCGCATCCCACTGCAGCGCGATCCGCTCTAGCGCAAAGCCGGCTGCCTTGCGGCGTCCGGCGTCGGCAAGCCGGGTGGCGGTTGCCGGCTCGCGGATCACGGTCAGCAGCGCGTGCGCCAGTGCATCCGCACTGCCTGTCGCGACCACCAGCGCATCTTGCCCGGGCGTCAGCAGTTCGCGCGGGCCGGTCTCGCAATCCGTTGAGACAATGGGCAGGCCAAACGCCATGGCTTCGATCAACACCAACCCGAAGCCTTCGTATCGCGAGCTCAGGCAGAACACCGACGCGCGCCCGTACGCTTGCTCCGGATCGTGGCAGATGCCCGGCATGCTGACGCGGTCCTGCAAGCCTAATTCAACGATCAGCGCGGACAGGGCCGGGCGCTCCTCGCCCTCGCCGTGAATCAGCAATTGCCATTCCGGCGCCTGCGCGGCGACCTGCTGCCAGGCATGCAGCAGCACATCGAACCCCTTGGCCGCAACCAGCCGGCCCATGGCGAGCACCGTGTTCTGCGTGCGCGGCGCAGGTTCGGACGGCATCGGGAATGGCAGGGGGTTTGGCAGGCAGACGATATCGCTGCGCGGCTGCAGCGCTTCGCGCCAGCGCTGGCGGTCCCGTTCCGTCAACACCACGACCTGGCGGCAGAAGCGTGCCGCAAGCCGCCGCGCCAGTTTGCGCGCCGGCCTGCCGAGGTCCTCGTCGAAGTGGCAATGCTCCCAGGCGATATGGTGCAGGCCCAGGCCAGCGGTGGCGGGCAGCACGAACAGGGCGAGCATGGTGTCGACCTGCACCAGCACTTCGGTCCTGTGCGCGCGGCAATGGCGGCGGATGCCGGCCACGGTGGCCAGGTAAGCCCGCTTGAACGAAGGCCGCTGCGCAAACAGCGCTTCATGCCGGATGCGCGGATCGAGCGCGAACTGGCTGGCCTTGTCCCACAGGCTCAGAATGGTCACGTTGTGGCCGAGCGCGGCTAGCGCATTGGCGACCGTCGCCGTCATGCGTTCGGCGCCGGCCATGGCGTTCAGCGTGCCCGTCAGGAAGCAGATGTTGCGGCCGGGAGGCGAGGGGTGCGTGGTGGTGGGCAAGGCGATCTGAGCGATCCAAGTGTTCTGAGGCACTCGGGGACACGAAAGGCCAGCCGGCATCCGGCCGCGGCGAGACATGGGGCGCACGTTACACTAGACGGCAGCATTGTGCAGCCGGCAATGCTGAAACTTGCATGGATCCGCCAGGCTCTAAGCCAGCATGAAGCGCGGACGCTGCCGTGCGATCGTCAATCGTTTGCCAGCGGCGTTCCCGCCCAAGTCACAGGAGCTTACCGAAATGCAGACATCCCTTCGCGGCGTATGCCGGAACATGGGCCGGAACATCGGCCTGCGCAGCGCGGCCATTGCGCTGGCCACCGCCGCCGCCACACTTGCCGCCTGCGCCACTGCACCAGCCCCCGGCCTGCCCAGCGCCGGCGCCAACCTCAACCAGACGCAGCCGTCCGGTCCCAGCCGCTGGGAACTGGTGCGCTGGCAGCAGGCCGATGGCACGCTGCGCGACATCCCGCATGGCGCGCATGGAGATAGCGGCCAGCCCATCATCTTCGAGTTCAGCGATGGCATCGATGCCGCGCAGGGCACGGTCAGCGGCACCAGCGGCTGCAACCGCTTTACCGGCAGCTACGGCAAGACTGACACCGGCGTGCGCTTCGACCGCGTCGCCGGCACGCGCATGGCCTGTCCGCCGCCGCGCATGGAACTGGAGTCGGCGCTGCTCAAGGCGATGCAGGCATCGTTTACCACCGTCGGCACGCAGCCGTCGGCGGGCAGCACCGGACGGCAGGTTATCTGGAAGACCGCCAGCGGCGACCTGCTGCAGTTTGCCGAGCGCGAAGGCGTGGGCAAGCGTGGCGCGAGTGCTGAGGCGGGCGGCGTGGAGAAGATCGTCTATATCGATTCGCAGCGCGTGGAGTGTTCGGGCGTCGGCAAGATGATGTGCTACCGCTGGCGCGAGTCGCCGGATGCGCCGTGGCAGCTCTGGTATGGGCCGATCGAAGGGCTGGACTTCGAGCAGGGGATTTCGTACAAGCTGCGCGTGCGCGAATACCAGGTGCCGAACCCGCCGGCGGATGCATCGTCGATCCGATGGCAGTTGTTGAAGGTGGAGTCGCGGACGAGGGCGCAATAGCAATAGCAATAGCAATCGCAATCGCAATCGCAATCGCAATCGCAATCGCAATCGCAATCGCAATCGCAATCGCAATCGCAATCGCAATCGCAATCGCAATAGCAATAGCAATAGCAATAGCAATGCGCTTTGCGGTGCGGCAGGTTTGCTCCCCTCTCCCGCTTGCGGGAGAGGGGCAGGGGGGAGAGGGCCGGCATATGCCAGGCATGGTGACGTATCACTTCGTGGGAACTCCGGCCCTCTCCCCCGCCCCTCTCCCATAAATGGGAGAGGGGAGAGAACCAGCGCATTTGCACCCGTCGTCAGCGAAGTCTGCCGGTTTTCTCTCCCGCTTGCGGGAGAGGGGCCGGGGGAGAGGGCCGGCGTGTGTCAAGCATGGCGACGTATCACTTCGTGGAGACTCCGGCCCTCTCCCCCGCCCCTCTCCCATAAATGGGAGAGGGGAGAAAACCATCGCATTGCGCCATCGTCATGCAACAAGGGCCGCGTATTGCGGCCCTTATGTATTAACCAGCCCGCTCACGAACGCGGCGTACCACCCGGGTTTGCCTCGCGCCGCGGCGCGCGCCGCTCGGCCTGCGGATTGGCTGACAGCTTGCCGCCCGCCTGCCCCGGCACCGGCAGCTTGTACATCGACCCCGGCACCGAAGTCAGCAGCGTATTGATCTGCACCACATCCGCTTCCTGCAGCACGCCGGTGGAAGCCTTCAGCCGCAAGCCGTTCATGATCGTGTCATAGCGCGCCTTGGCCAGGTCGCGCCGGGTGGAGAACAGCTGCGCCTCGGCATTCAGTACATCGATATTGATGCGCACACCGACCTCATAACCCAGCTGGTTCGATTCCACCGCGCTCTGCGCCGAACGCTCTGCGGCTTCCAGCGCCTTGACCTGCGCCAGCCCGTTGGATACGCCGGAGTAGGTCTGCCGCGCGGTCTGCGCGGCCGTGCGGCGCGCGAATTCCAGGTCGCTGGCGGCCTTGTCGGCCAGCGCAATGGTCTCGCGCACGCGCGACTGGATCTGGCCCCCGGAGAAAATCGGCATGGTCAGCTGCACGCCGATCTGCGACGCGTTGTAGTGCGTCGAGATCGCCTGCGTGGCGCTGCCAGTCTGGTTGTTGAAGCCATACGACGCCACCAGGTCTACCGACGGCAAGTGCCCGGCCTTGGCCTTGTTGGTCTCGCGCTGCGCGGTTTCCAGGTTGTAGCCGGCCAGGTTGACCTGGAGGTTGCTGGTCTCGGCCTGCGCGGCCCAGGCGTTGACGTCGGGCGGCTGCGGTCCGGGGATGGGTGCCTCGGAGCGCAGGCCCATCAGTTCGTCGACCGGCTTGCCGGTGATCTGCTGCAGCGTGGCGCGCTTGATCTCCAGGTCGCTCTGCGCGGCGATCTCGGTCGAGGTGGCCAGGTCGTAGCGCGCCTGGGCGTCGTTGGCATCGACGATGGTGGCGGTGCCGACCTCGAAGTTGCGCTTGGCCTGTTCCAGCTGCTCGCCGATCGCCTTTTTCTGCGCGCGCGCCAGGTACAGGTTGTCCTGCGCGGCGAGCACGTCAAAGTAAGCCTGCGCGCTGCGCGTGATCAGGTCCAGCTCGGCCTGCTGGAAGGTGACTTCGCCGGCCATCGCGGCCAGCTCGCCCTGCTTGTAGGTTTCCCAGCGGTCCCAGCGGAACAGCGGCTGGCTCAGCTGCAACTGCCAGTTGTTGTTGTTGAAGAAACGCGTGCCCGATGCGCTGGGCGAGCCGCCGATCGGCAGCGAGGCGGTCTGGTCGAGCTTGGTGCGGTTGGCGCCGGCGGTGCCCACGATCTGCGGCAGCAGCCCGGCGCGGCCCTGCGGCAGCTTCTCGCGCGTGGCGAGCAACTGCGAGCGGGCGCTGGCGAACTGCGCGTCATTGGATTGCGCATCGCGATAGACCTGCAGCAGGTCGGCCGCGCCTGCCGGTGCCGCGGGCAGCATGGCAAGCAGTGGGGCGAGCAGGGTAGCCGCGATCGCCAGGCGTGTCCGGATCGCTCCGGGCAGGGCGTTGGGCGCAAACTTCATGACACCTCCAGGTTGGCGGGCGCGGGGCCACGGCCTACGGTCGTTTCTTCTTCGGAATGCTGCTTGCGGTGCGAGCGAAAGCGGCCGGCCCGCGCGGGCCGGCCGTGGTTCGCTTCAGTACTTCGGCATTGCCGGGTCCACCTCGCTGGCCCAGGCGTCGACGCCGCCGGTCAGGTTGTAGACCTTGGCGTAGCCCTGGCGCTCGAGGAACGCGGCCACCTGCATGCTGCGCATGCCGTGGTGGCAGATGCAGACGATGTCTGCGTCTTCGTCCAGTTCGGCGGCGCGCGCCGGGATGTCGCGCATCGGGATATGGGTGATGCCGGGCATGGCGCAGGTCTGCACCTCCCAGCCTTCGCGCACATCCAGCAGGACCGGCTTGGCGCGGCTGGCATCGGCCAGCCACTGGGCCAGTTCGGTCGGCTTGATCACCTGCATGATGGAACGGTCCTCAGAACTGGAACTGCGACGGACGGGCCGCGCCCTGCAGGGGCTTGACCGCGGTCTCGAACAGGTTGACGACCTGGTATTCGGTCTCGGACACGCGCGTGATCAGGCGCGCTTCCATCACCGGCAGTTCGCCCACGATGGCGGCGATGCGGCCGCCCACCTTGACCTGCGACAGGATCGACTGCGGCAGCGCCGGCAGCGAGCCCGAAATGCAGATCACGTCGTACGGCGCCGCGGCGGCCCAGCCGTCGGCGGCATTGCCTTCGGCGACGTCGACGTTGGTGACGCCAGCGTTAGCCAGGTTGGTGCGGGCCAGTTCGACCAGCTCGGGAACGATGTCCACGGTCAGCACGTGGCGCGCGCGGTTGGCCAGCAGGGCGGCCATGTAGCCGGAGCCGGCGCCGATTTCCAGCACGTTCTCATGCTTGCGCACGGCCAGGTCCTGCAGGATGCGGGCTTCGACCCGCGGCGGCAGCATGTTCTGCCCGGCGGGCAGCGGAATCTCCATGTCGACGAACGCCAGCGAGGCGTACGCGGCCGGGACGAACTGCTCCCGCTTGACCACCGCCAGCAGGTCCAGGATTTCCTGGTCCAGCACGTCCCACGGGCGGATTTGCTGTTCGATCATGTTGAATCGGGCTTTTTCGAGATCCATCTTGCCATTCCTTACCAAGTACCAAGGCCAACCGCTGTCGTTCTGTGCGCCGGCCGCGCGGTGCCCACGGCCGGACAGTCTTGTCTAACCTCTTATTTTAACCTTGCGGGCGCCGTCGGGTTCATTCCGCGCTGGCCTCCGTGGGCCGCGGCAATTCCGGTGCGGCCGGGCGGGGGGCGGCGGCCGCGACGTGGGTCGCGGCGGCCGGGGAGGGCGCGGCCGCCTTGCCTTGCCACAGCCGGCGCAACCACGCGCCGAAATCATCAAGATACGTATAGGTCACAGGCACCACCACCAGCGTCAGGATCGACGAGGTAATGATCCCGCCGATCACCGTCTGGCCCATCGGCGCGCGCTGCTCGGCGCCTTCGCCGAGGCTGAAGGCCAGCGGCACCATGCCGAAGATCATCGCCAGCGTGGTCATCAGGATCGGGCGCAGGCGCACTCGGGCGGCTTCGACCAATGCGGCCTCGCGCGACAGCGGCTGGCGGCCGTCGCCGCCGTCCGTTCCATCGACATGGCCCTGCCGGGCCTGGTTGGCGAAGTCGACCAGCAGGATCGCATTCTTGGTCACCAGCCCCATCAGCATAATGAAACCGATGATCGAGAACATGTTCAGCGTCGAGCGGAACAGCAACAGCGCCGCGAACACGCCGACCAGCGTCAGCGGCAGCGAGGTCATGATGGCGATCGGCTGGAAGAAGCTGGCGAACTGCGAGGCCAGGATCATGTAGATGAAGATTACGGCCAGGGCCAGCGCCGACACCGCATAGCCGAAGGATTCGTTCATCGACTTGGTCGAGCCCCCGAATCGGTACTTGTACCCCGCCGGCCAGTTCATGCCGTCCAGCGTGGCCTTGACGTCGCGCGCCACTTCGCCGGCGGAGCGCCCGGCGACGTTGGCGGTCAGCTCGACCTCGCGGTTCAGGTCGCGCCGGCTGATCTGGTTGGCGCCGGTGGTCGGCACCAGCTCGGCGATCTGGCGCAGCGGCACCATTTTCGGCGAGCCGTCGGCGTTGGTCTGGCTGCTGGCGATCATCAGCGCGCTCAGGTCGGCCATGCCGGTGCGCGCATCCCTGGGCAGGCGCACGCGCACGTCGTAGTTCTCGTCATCGGGCGCGCGCCAGGAGCTGATGGCGTCGCCCGCCAGCAGCGGGCGCAGCGCGTTGCCGATCTGCGCCACGCCCACGCCCAGGTCCGAGGCCAGCTCGCGGCGGATGCGGATCTCGATGGTGGGACGGTCGTCCTTCATGCTCGAATCCAGGTCGGCCAGGCCGGGGATCGCCCGCATGCGCTTGCTGGCTTCCTGCGACAGCCGGCGCAGTTCGTTGAGGTCGTCGCCCTGGATCGAAACCTGGATCGCCTTCTGGCCGCCGGCGCCGTCTGGCATGCCGACCATGTTCAACGTGATGCCGGCGATGCCGGCCAGCCGCTCGCGGATCAGCGGGTTGAGCTGCGCGGTCGAGAGCTTGCGCGCGCGCCGCTCGGTCAGCCGCACCGAGACCAGCGCGTTGTTGCGGCCCGAGGCGTTGCCCGAGTTGATGGTGGCGTAGGTGTAGGCGACTTCCGGGAAGGACTTCAGCGCGGCTTCCACCTGCCGCACCTTGGCCTCGGTGACTTCGATCGACGTGCCTACCGGCGTGGTGAATCCGACCTGCGTTTCACCCAGGTCGGCATTGGGCACGAACTCCGTGCCGATCAGCGGCACCAGCGCAAAGCTGCCGAAAAAGGTCACCGCCGCGATGATCGCAGTCGCCAGCCGGTGCTTCAGCGCCCAGCCCAGCATCGCGGCATAGCCGTTGCCGAGGCGGTCCATGCGGGCCGAGAACCAGTCCAGCATCCGGCCGATGGTGCGGCCATACCAACTCTTCTTGTTGCCAGTCCCGTGAAGGTCGGGATCGTGCCAGACCGACGACAGCATCGGATCCAGCGTGAACGAGACAAACATCGAGATCAGCACCGCCGCCACCACCGTAATGCCGAACTGGTGGAAGAAGCGCCCGATGATCCCGCCCATGAAGCCCACCGGCAGGAACACCGCCACGATCGAGAAGGTGGTGGCCAGCACCGCCAGCCCGATCTCGTTGGTGCCGTCCAGTGCCGCGCTGCGGTGGTCCTTGCCCATCAGGTTGTGCCGCACGATGTTCTCGCGCACCACGATGGCATCGTCGATCAGCAGGCCCACGCACAGCGACAGCGCCATCAGCGTGATCACGTTGAGCGTAAAGCCGCACATGTACATCACGCCGAAGGTGCCGATCAGCGCGATCGGCAGCGTCAGGCCGGTGATGACGGTGCTGCGCCACGAGCCGAGGAACAGGAACACGATCGCCACGGTCAGGAACGCGCCTTCCAGCAGCGTGGACCGCACCTCCTTCACGCTGCTGCGGATGCCGCGCGCGGTGTCGTTGACCACGTTGAGCTGCACGCCGGCGGGCACGAGCTTGCGGATCTCGTCGGTCATGCGCACCAGGCCGTCGACGGTATCGACGGTGTTCTGGCCCTGTGCCTTCACCACCGACAGGAAGAGGGCCCGCTTGCCGTCGAGCAACGCCAGGCTTTCCTGTTCTTCCTGGCCGTCGCGCACGTCGGCGATCTCGCCCAGCGTGACCGGCTGGCCGGCGCGGCGCGCCACGATGATCTTGCGGAAGGCATCGGGCGTAGGCACGCGGCCCTTGATCTGCACCACGGTCTCAGTGGACGAGGACCGCAGCTCGCCCGCGGGCAACTCCTGGTTCTCGTTGCGGATCGCGTTCATCACCTGGTCGACGCCGATGCCCAGCGCCTCCAGCTGCGCGGGGCGGATGCGGATCTCGACCTCGCGCTTGGTGCCGCCGACGATATTGATCGCGCCCACGCCGCGCACCGTCTCCAGCCGCTTGCGCACGATCTGGTCGGCGATGGTGGTCAGCTCGCGCTGGCTGCGGTTGGCGCCGGGCGCGTTGGACACCGACAGGTAGAAGATCGGCGCGTCGGACGGGTCGTAGCGCAGCACGCGCGGGTCCTTGACCTCGTCGCGGAACTGGGGCCGGATCAGCGCGATCTTGTCGCGCACGTCCTGCGCGGCCTGGCCGACATCGACGCTGAGGTCGAACTTGATGACGACGACCGAGGTGCCCTGGTAGGAGTGCGAAAAGATCTCGTCGATGCCGGAGATGGTGTTGACAATCTCCTCGACCTTGCGCGTGACGTCGGATTCAACCGATTCCGGCGCGGCGCCCGGGTATTCGGTCTGCACCACCACCACCGGGAAGGTGATGTCGGGAAACTGGTCGACCGGCAGGCGCTGGTAAGAGAACAGCCCGACCACGATGAAGGCCATCATCATCATGGTGGCCAGCACGGGGTTGCGGATGGACAGGCGAGTGAACCACATGGGGCGCGTTCCGTTCCGGGGCTAAGCGTCAGGCCTTATGCAGGCCTTATGCAGGTTATGCAGGCTTCACGCGCCGCACCTGGCTGCCGCTGCGCAGCGTGCCGAGGTTGGTGCGCACGATCTCGGTGCCGGCGTCGAGGCCGGAGACGATCTCCACCAGCCCGCTGCCTTCGTCGCGCACGCCCAGTTGCACCGGGCGCTCGGCCAGCACGTCCTTGTCGATGGCGTAGACGAAGGCACGCTCGCCTTCCATGCGCACCGCCGAGGCCGGCACCGCCACCACGCCGGACCGCTGGCCCAGCACCAGCGCGCCGCGCGCGAACATGCCGGCGCGCAGCTTCGTGTCGCTGTTCTCCACGCGGACGTAGACCATGATGCTGCGCGTGCCCTGCATGACGGCCGGGTTGATCCGCACCAGCTTGCCGGTAAAGCGCCCGGCACCTTCCACGTCGAGTTCGACCGCCTGGCCGACGCTGGCGCGCGCCACGTCGGCCATCGGCACCGGCGCCTCCAGTTCCAGCACGCGCAGGTCGACCACGTCGACCAGGCGCGTATCCGGCGATACCTTCTCGCCCGGCTGCACCGCGCGCGCGGCAACCATGCCGTCGAGCGGGGCCTTGACCACGGTGTCGGCCAGCGCCTTCTGCGCCACCGCCAGGCCGCCCTGGGCGGCATCCAGATTGGCGCGGGCCACATCGAGGTCGGACTGGAATTTGTCGAATGCGGTCTTCGAGATAAAGCCTTTGCCGACCAGCTCGCGGTTGCGCTCCCAGGTCTGGCGCGAGTTCTGGAACTGACCCTGCATGGCCAGCATCTGCCCGCGGGCTTGTGCCACCCTGGCCTCGTATTCGGTCGGGTCAATGCGCGCGATGACCTGGCCGGTGCGCACCGGCTCGCCTTCGCGTACCAGCACCTGCTGCACTTCGCCCGAGACCTTGGCCTTGACCGACGCCTGGTTGAGTGCGCGCAGGCTGCCCGACAGCGGCAGCGACACCTGCAGGTCCTGGCGGCCCACGTTGACGAGATCGGTCTGCAAAAATTCCACCACGTTCGCGGCGGCCTGGACTGACGGTTGCGGCTGGCGTGCGCTGCCGGCCTTGCGCACAGCGGCCACGGCGCTCAGCACCACGATGGCGCAGGCCACGCCGATCAGCAGGGTCTTTCGTTTCATGTTGGCTTACCCGGGCGCGTGCCCGGGTCGTTGGCGGCATCGCTGTCCGCACCGCCATCCGCATCCGCGGCGCCTTGCGCCAGCATCTCGTCGCGGATGCGCTCCCACACGTAGGGGCCTTGCTGCGGCGGCAGCGGGCGCTCGCGCGCCTCGCCGGTGGTCAGGCCGAACAGCAGCGTGTCGAGCAGTTGGTCAAGGAAGACCTCGGGATCGATGTCTTTTTCAGAGGTGGCGCGCAGCGCGCGCTGCCACAGCATCAGGAACACCAGCGGGGCACAGATCAGCGTGGTGGTGGGGTTGGCGGGCACCGGGCGGAACTCGCCGCGCGCCACGCCGCGCGCCAGCACCCTGGCGAACAGCTCGTCGCCCGGCACCATCACCTCTTCGTTATAGAAGCGGGCGATGTCGGGGAAGTTGGCCGACTCGGCCATGATCAGCTTGGTCAGCCCCGCCACCGGCGTGGCGCCGATCAGGCCCCACCAGCCGCGCAGCAGCTCGCGCAGCAGTTCCGGGGTGCTGCCCTCGTAGCGGTCGACCAGCTCGGTGCCGCGCGACAAGGCCGGGACCAGGTTGGTGCGCACCACGGACTTGAACAGCTCTTCCTTGTTGGCGAAGTACAGGTAGACCGTGCCCTTGGATACACCCGCGGCCGCCGCCACGTCTTCCAGGCGCGTGGCCGCGTAGCCCCGCTCGACGAAGAGGTCGAGCGCCGCCGCAACCAGTTCCTGCGGGCGCGCGGCCTTGCGCCGGCTCCAGCGTGGCGCATCGGACTCTTTGTGCGGTTCGGCGGGTGACTTCACGGTTGTCTTGCGAGGACTGCGGGGCACGGTGGGATGGGGGCTGGATGTTAATAACTTGTGGGTCAGTAATGTAGAGTAGCGCCATGTGAGGGTCAAGCGCGGCCGGGTCAGGCTAGGGTACACACCGAGGCCAATCCGAGACATGTGATGCCGGGGTCGCGTGCCGTGCCTTTTTCTATGTATGACAGGTGCGATCGCGCACGCGGCGCTTTCCTTTTCTTACAGGAGGATGGCGGCCCTTCGGGCACAATGGCGCCTTGTTGTCAGCCGCCTTGCCTGACCTGGCATGCCGCGGCCTCCCTGAACCACGCGATGAGTTGCCGGTCACACCTTTCCTGCCGCGATGGCTGCGGCGCCTGTTGCATTGCCCCGTCGATTGCCTCGGCCCTGCCGGGCATGCCCGAGGGCAAGCCCGCGGGCGTGCCGTGCGCGCAACTGCTGCCCGACATGCGCTGCGCGGTGTTCGGCCGCCCTGACCGGCCGGCGTTCTGCGCCGGCCTGAAGCCGTCGGCGGAAATGTGCGGCGACTCGCGCGAAGCCGCGCTGCACTGGCTGACCCGACTCGAAATCCTGACCGCGCCGCAGGCCACGCTTGCACGGCCCGGCTCGCGCGGGTGACGCTGGCCACCGTGCCGACGCGCTCGCCATCAACTCCTGAACTCGGAGGCAACATGATCCGGACTTCCCGACGGCGCTGGCTGGCCGTCGCCAGCGCGGCCGCGCTGGCCGCCGGCCTCGCCGCCTGCGGCGCGTTCCGCAACGAGTACACGTTCTCGCAAAGCCAGCTGCAGGCCGCGCTGGAGCGCAAGTTCCCGTTCAACAAGCGTTATATGGAGCTGTTTGACATCCAGCTCACCAATCCGCAGTTGACGCTGGACTCGGTGCGCAACCGCGTCAACGTGCAATTCGACGCCGTCATCGACAACAAGCTGTTTTTCCGCCAGGCGCTGGCGGGGCGCTTCGCGCTGGACAGCGGGCTGCGCTATGACGCGCCGACGCGCTCGGTGGTGCTGCAGGATCCTGAAGTGCAGCGATTCGACGTGCAGGGCATGCCGGCGCAGTTCACGCGCCAGCTCAATGCGCTGGGCGGCATCCTGGCCGAGCAGCTGCTGCAGGACTATCCCCTCTATACGTTCCGGGAAGACCAGCTGCGGGTTGCCGGCACGCAAGTCGAGCCCGGTACAATCACCGTTTTGCCTGACGGCATCAACGTCAAGGTCAACCGCCCCTGATCGCCCTATTGGGTATCGGGGCGCTCGAACAACAAGCCAGGCGGTCCGGCGCATGCCGGGCAACGCCGATGACAACGTTTCTCCGTTCCGCATGGAAATCGCACTTGCCCTGAAAGCCGTGATCCTCGGCATTGTTGAAGGACTGACCGAGTTCCTTCCCATCTCGAGCACCGGCCATCTGATCCTGGCGGGCCAACTGCTCGACTTCAACGACGAAAAGGGCAAGATCTTCGAGATCGTGATCCAGTTCGGTGCCATCCTGGCGGTCTGCTGGGAATTCCGTGCCCGCATTGGCAGCGTGGTGCGCGGCCTGGGTTCGGAGCCGAAGGCGCAGCGCTTCGCCATCAATGTCGTGATCGCCTCCGCGCCGGCGATCATCCTGGCCTTTATCTTCGGTAAATGGATCAAGGCCCACCTGTTCAACCCGATCTCGGTGGCGCTGGCCTTTATCGTCGGCGGTGTGGTGATTCTGCTGGCCGAATGGCGCGACGCGCGCCGCGGCACGGTCTCGCATCCGCAGGGCAATGCGCTGCTGGAAGTCGCCAAGGCGGGCGCGCCGCGGGTCGAATCGGTTGATGACCTGAACTGGCGCGATGCCCTCAAGGTGGGCCTGGCGCAGTGCTTCGCGCTGGTGCCGGGCACCTCGCGCTCGGGCGCCACCATTATCGGGGGCATGCTTTTCGGTCTGTCGCGGCAGGTGGCCACCGAGTTTTCGTTCTTCCTGGCGATCCCGGTGATTTTCGGCGCGACGGTCTATGAACTGTACAAGGCGCGTGCGCTGCTGAACGGCGACGACCTCGGCATCTTCGCCGTGGGCTTTGTCTTTGCCTTCCTGTCCGCGTTCATGTGCGTGCGCTGGCTGCTGCGTTTTGTCGCCACGCACGATTTCAAGCCGTTTGCGTGGTATCGCATTGCGTTCGGCATCGTGGTGCTGTTCACCGCTTACTCGGGCCTGGTGTCCTGGCACGCATAAGCGGCGCAGAGTAAGCGGCTAACATCCAGGCAACAAAAAAGCGTGGCACTTGCCACGCTCAGATTGCTGACAAAGGGAAAATGTCCCCTCTCCCGCTTGCGGGAGAGGGGCTGGGGGAGAGGGCGGGCGCGTGGCAAGCACCGTGGCGCCTCACTTCGTGGCAACTCCTGCCCTCTCCCCCGCCCCTCTCCCACAAATGGAAGAGGGGAGACAACATTCGCAGCCTTTGACTTTGTCAGCAGCCAAAGCGTGGCATTTGCCACGCTTTTTCGTTTGCGCCGGATGCCTGCGCTCAGGCGCGCTTGCGGAACACCACGTCCCATACCCCATGCCCGAGCCGCACGCCGCGGCGCTCGAACTTGGTCACCGGCCGGTAGTCCGGCCGCTCGGAAAAGCCACCCGCCGCGCTGGAGGTGTTCTCCAGCAGCGGTTCACCCGCCAGCACCTCGACCATCTGGTGTGCGTACTCTTCCCAGTCAGTCGCGCAATGGATATAGCCACCCGGCTTCAGCCGCGCTGCCAGCAGCTTCACCAGCGGCGGCTGCACCAGCCGGCGCTTGTTATGGCGCTTCTTGTGCCACGGATCCGGAAAATAGATGTGCACGCCGTCCAGGCTGTCGTCGGTCAGCATATGGGCGATGACCTCGACCGCATCGTGCTGCAGGATGCGGATATTCTCCAGCCCGCGCTCGTCGATCAGCTTGAGCAGGGCGCCAACGCCGGGCTCATGCACTTCGCAGCCCAGGAAATTGTCCTGCGGCCGCAGCCCCGCGATATGCGCGGTGGTCTCGCCCATGCCGAAGCCGATTTCCAGGATCGATGGCGCCTGGCGGCCGAACGTGGCTTCCCAGTCCAGCGGCTGCGGGGCGTACGGCACCAGCATGCGCGGACCGACTTCGTCGATGGCGCGCTGCTGCCCGGTCGACGTCCGCCCGGCACGGCGCACGAACGAGCGGATGCGGCGCGGATGCGCGACGCCTTCGGGATCGGCAGGAGAGGGGGCGGACGGCTGCTGGGCGTTATCGACCAGCGTGGCGTCATCGGACGGCTTCGGTCCGGTGCTGGGGTCTTGGGGAAGCATGGCAACAAAAAAGCCGCCGGGCAGATCACCGTAACAGTGTTAACGGTGGCAAAGGCGGCTTGTCTCGACTTGAGGTGGAGCGGGCGATGGGAATCGAACCCACGTCTTTAGCTTGGGAAGCTAAGGTAATGGCCATTATACGACGCCCGCGAACCGTGCATTGTATGCGGGATGCCGAGAAGAAGGCAAGCGCGGGATGCGTGGGTTGCCTGCGTAAGTGCATCTATTGCCACTTGATCCACTGGCCTTTCTCCGTCTTGCCGGGCCGTCCCAAAGGCGCTGTTGCTTGCCGCGCTTCGTCGGAAGTGCCGGCGCGCGCGCCGTACCCCCATGCAGCCCCCATCTCGCCGCAGTCCTGGCGGATTTCAGTTATGCCCGCGGCGCAATGGCTTCCACCAGATCCCCTCGCTAATCTGCACTCACTTTGGCAACGGTGCCAGACAAGACAGAAGAGGAGGGGGCGTGGAGACCGCCAGCAAACTCGTGATTCGACCTGCCGAGCCGGACGGTGACCTTGCGCCGCTGCGCGAGGCGGTGCGTGCCTTCCTGGCCCGCACCATGGCGGACCGGCCGCCGCAGCTGCGGGCCAAAAGCTGGTCCGGTGCCGACCGGGAATTCAGCTGCGCGCTCGGCGCGCAGGGCTGGATCGGCATGACCTGGCCGAAGGCGTACGGCGGCCAGGAGCGTTCGATGCTCGAGCGCTATGTTGTCCTGGAGGAACTGCTTGCCGCGGGGGCGCCCGTGGGCGCGCACTGGGTGGCGGAGCGCCAGAGCGGCCCGCTGCTGATGCGCTACGCCGACAAGGCCGTGGCCAGGGATATCGTGCCGCGCATCGTGCGCGGCGAGCTTACCTTCTGTATCGGCATGAGCGAGCCCGACTCGGGTTCGGACCTGGCGTCGATCCGTACGCGGGCCGACCGCGTCGACGGCGGCTGGGTCGTGAACGGCACCAAGCTGTGGACGTCGAGCGCGCATCGCGCCGAGTACATGATCGCGCTGGTGCGCACCGACCGGAACGCCGATGACAAGCACAAGGGCCTGTCGCAGTTCCTGATCGACATGAAGACATCGCAGGGCCTGCAGGTCCGGCCGATCCGCAATCTGGGCGGCGAGGAGAGCTTCAACGAGGTTGTCTTCGAAGACGTCTTCGTGCCGGAGAACATGCTGATCGGGACAGAGGGGGAAGGCTGGGCGCAGGTCACGGCCGAGCTGACCTTCGAGCGCAGCGGTCCCGAGCGCTACCTGAGCAGCTATGCGCTGCTGACCGAGATGGTCGATCACGCCGATGCGGACGATCCGCGCCACGCCGTCGAGATCGGCCGTCTGGTTGCGGAGCTGTCGACGCTGCGCCAGATGTCGCGGGGCATCGCCGCCATGCTCAACCGCGGCGAGAACCCGCAGCTTGCCGCGGCCAACGTCAAGGATCTCGGCGCGCTCTTCGAGCAGCGCATTCCGGAGGTCGCGCACCAGCTGTTCGACCACGAACTGCGCGCGGGCGGGTCGCCCTTCGTCGCGACGCACTGCTATCTGACGCAAGCCGTGCCGTCGTTCTCGCTGCGCGGCGGCACACGCGAAATTCTGCGCGGCATCATTGCCAGGGGATTGGGGGTCCGATGAACGAACTCGAACAAATGCTGGCCGACAGTGCCGAAAAGCTGTTCGGCCGGGAAGTCACCACGGCGCTGATCGAGGCCGCCGAGCAGGGCGAATGGCCGCGGGCACTGTGGAATACGGTGGAAGAAAGCGGGCTGCCGCGGCTGTTCGCCGACGAGGAACAGGGCGGCGCCGATGCAAGCTGGCAGGACGCGCTGCCCGCACTGCTGCAGGCCAGCCGTTCGCTGGCGCCGATTCCGTTCATCGAGACGGCGGTGTGCGGCTGGCTGCTGCAGCGGCTTGGTCTCCGCATGCCGGAAGGGCCGCTGGGGCTGGCCGATCTGGACGCCGAAGTCACGGCGCGCCGTGCCGGCGACGGCTGGCGCCTTGACGGCACCGTGGGCGTGCCCTGGGGCCGCCAGGTCAGCCACGTGCTGATACGTGCCCGCAGCGGATCGGAGTCGGTGTGGCTGCTGTTGCCTACGGCAGGCTGCATGGTCGAGCAAGACGTCAATCTCGCCCGCGAGCCGCGTGACCGGCTGACCTTCGCGGACACTGCCGCGGTGGCGGCGGTGCAGGACTGCCCGCTCGGCAGCGCGTCGGCGGCGAAGGCACTCGGCGCGGTGATGCGCGCGATCCAGATGGCCGGTGTGCTGGAGCGCGTGCTCGACCAGACTGTCCGGTACGCCAACGAGCGGATTCAGTTCGGCCGCCCCATCGGCAAGTTCCAGGCGATCCAGCAGCAGCTCGCGGTGCTCGCCAACGAGGTCGTGGCGGCACGCATGGCGGTGTCCAGCGCGTGCGCGGCGATGGCGACGTCGCAGTGGGAGCAGCAGGCCATGGTCAGCAAGGTGATCTGCGGCCAGGCCGCGGGCCGCGTCGCGGCGATTGCCCACCAGGTGCATGGCGCGATCGGCTTCACCTACGAGCATGACCTGCACTTTTCCACGCGCCGGTTGTGGGCCTGGCGCGCCGAGTACGGCAGCGAAACCTGCTGGGCGCGCGAGATCGGCGAGCGCGCGATCCGCCTGGGCGGCACCGCGCTGTGGGCCGACGTGACCGGCACGCTGCCGGCCTGACCAGGCCGGCTTCGAAGCATGGCGCATGGGGCGGCCGCCGCCCCATGCCAACAGACAAGACAGAGAGAGGAGACAGTATGAGCATGCGACGATTGATTGCCTTGCTGACCAGCGTTTCGCTGTGCGTCGGCGCCACGGCTGCCCTGGCCGAGTCGGCCGGCGAGTTCCCATCGCGCCCGATCAGGATTCTGGTGCCGTTTACTGCTGGCAGCGGTTCCGATTCATCGGCGCGCTATTACGGCGAAGCGCTTGGCCGCCTGCTGCGCCAGCCCGTCGTCGTGGAGAACCGCCCGGGCGCCAACGGCGTCATCGCCATCCAGGCGCTCAAGAGCGCGCCGGCCGACGGCTACACGATGCTGCTGGCGAGCAACTCGCCGATGTCGGTCAATCCGCTGGTGCTGAAGAACCTGCCGTACGACCCCGTGAAGGACCTGCGCCCGGTGTCCGGCATCAGCCGCAACATGAACGTATTCATTGTCGCGGTCGATTCGCCGATCAAGTCGCTGTCGGACGTGGTCAGTAACGCCAGGGGCAAGGACAAGTCGCTGAGCGTCGGCACCTACTCGGCCGGCTATCAGCTTGCCGCCGCGTGGTTCGCCAACCTGGCGGGGCTGAATTTCGTCAACATCCCGTACAAGGGCCAGGCGCAGATCATGACGGATGTCATGGGGCGCCAGCTCGACCTTGCGCTGGTGGATACCAGCGGCGCGCTGACGCTGATCCGCGAGGGCAAGCTGCGCGCGCTGGCCGTGTCGGGCGAAGCGCGCCACCGCGAGCTGCCCGACGTGCCGACCGTGCGCGAGCTTGGCTATCCCGAGTACAGGCAGTACAGCTGGGTGTCGTTCTACGTGCGCGCCGGAACGCCGGACGCGATCACCGACAAGCTCGCCAGGGCGATGCAGCAGATCCTGAAGACGCCCGAGTCGACGGCCTTCCTCGATACCAAGGGCAGCGATGTGATGGCCTACCCGCCGCAGCAGATGCACGCCTTCCACCTGGCCGAGATCGAGCGCTTCCGTAAGGTGGCCAAGGGGGCCGGCATCAAGCCCGAGTAAGGGAAAGGGCGGCGTCAGGGTGCGCTACGGCGCTACCTGCCGCGCGGCCGACACCAGCATGGAGCGCAGCAGCGACACGAAGGGATGGGCATGGACATTGTTGTGCCAGCACAGGTGCACGGGCAGGGTAAGCGCAGCATCGTCGATCGGCACGAAGCGCACGCCCGGGTGCCGGCACAGCACCGGCGTCAGGAAGCGCGGCACCATTGCGTAAAGGTCTGTGCCCGCGATGGTGTCCGGCACGGACAGGTAGCTGGTCAGCGTGGTGGCGACCTGGCGCTGCAGGCCATGCGCGGCAAAGAACCGGTCCATCATGCGCGACACCACGCCGAACTGCGACAGGTCGAGGCTGGGCAGTGCGGCCAGCGTGACTGCGTCCGGACGGTCGAGGATGGCGGCATTGCCGGCGTCGCACAGGCAGCCGAACGGCGCGTCGAACAGCAGTTCGGAACGCAGTTGCTCGAACTGCACCGGGTAGAAGGCAACCATCACGTCGATCTGGCCGCTGGCCAGCGCGCTGACACCGCTTGGCATCGGTACCGGGTGCAGGCGCACCCGGGCGCGCGGCGCGACACGGCGCAGCTCGGCCAGCAGCGACGGCACCAGCAATGCCTGCAGCGAGTCATTCATGCCGATCGCGTAGGCGCCGGTTTCCTGCGCGGGATCGTAAGCCGCGGTGCGCGAATAGACGCTGTCGATCAGCCGCAGTGCTTGTTCGAGCAAGGGCCGCAGTTCCTGCGCGCGCCGCGTGGGAACCATCTTGAGCGCGCTCTTGATCAGCAGCGGATCGCCGAACTGGTCGCGCAGCCGCTCGAGCACGCGGCTGGTGGCCGGCTGGCTGCTATCCAGCCGGCGCGCCGCGGCGCTGACGCTGTTGGATTCGAGCAGTGCGGCCAGCACGACCAGCAGGTTCAGGTCTTTGTGCCGCAGCTCGGCCAGCGGCAGTTTGCGCGCGTCGCCGGCGGCTGCCGCGCTGGTGTCGGGGGTGTCTCCTCGCTGCATCGTTGCTTTGCTGTATGTATATCAAATCAAGCATAACGCATTATTCATTGGCAGGCGCGCCGGCTTTCGCCCGGCGATGCCAGGACTCAGGAGGCCAGCGATGAACACCGTTTCAATTCCTGCTGACGCCGTGCGCGTTTCAAGACGTGGCGACGTGGCCCAGGTCACGCTCTGCAGGCCACCGCACAACCATATCGATATCGATGCCGTGACGGCGCTGGCCGAGGCGCTCGAAGCCCTCGACCGCGACGACCAGTGCCGTGCCGTCGTGCTCGCGGCGGAGGGCAAGTCATTCTGCGCGGGCGCTGACCTGGCTGCGCGCGAGCCCGGCGTCAAGCGCGACCCGTCGCCGTTCTATCGCCAGGCGATGCGGCTGTTCCGTACCGCCAAGCCGATCGTGGCAGCCGTGCACGGCGCGGCGATCGGGGCGGGCGTCGGCCTTGCACTGGTGGCCGATTTCCGCGTCACTTGCCCGGAGGCGCGCTTCTCGGTCAACTTCAACCGGCTGGGCTTCCATCCCGGGTTCGGCCTGAGCCTGACGCTGCCGCGGCTGATCGGAGAGCAGCGCGCCGCGCAGCTGTTCTACACGGGACGGCGCATCGACGGCGAGACCGCGGTCCACGTGGGCCTGGCCGACGAGCTGGCCGATGCCGGGCAGGTGGTCGCGCGTGCCTGGGCGCTGGCCGAGGAGATCGCCGCCTCCGCGCCGCTCGCCGTGGAAAGCACGCGTGCCACATTGCGCGCAGGGCTGGCCGATCGCATCGAGGCTGCCAACCGGCACGAGCTTGCGGTGCAGTTGCAGCAGTTTCCCACCGAGGATTTCCGCGAGGGCGTCAAGGCCATGGCGGAACGCCGCTTGCCAAATTTCCAGCGCCGTTGAGCGGTGCTGCCAGGTCGAATCCGCAGGAGCAGATGTGAAGTCAGTGGCAGATGTGAAGACAGTCGATAAGCAGCCGGACGCCAAGGCCGGCATGACGCAAGGTACGGTGCATGGTCCGTTGCACGGCATCAGGGTGCTCGACCTGTCATCGGTCGTGCTGGGCCCGATGGGCACGCAGGTGCTGGCTGACATGGGCGCCGATGTGATCAAGATCGAATCGCCCGAGGGAGACCTGATGCGCAGCAACGGCGTGGTCGAGCACGCCGGCATGAGTTCGATCTACCTGGCGCTGAACCGCAACAAGCGCTCGGTCGTGCTCGACCTGAAGACTGCCGAGGGTGTCGAGGCGCTGATGCAGCTGGCGTCCCAGGTTGACGTGTTTGTCCACAACATGCGCATCGGCGCGATCGAGCGGCTCGGGCTCGGCTACGAGGCTGTGGCGCGCGTGAATCCATCGATCGTCTATTGCGCGGCGACCGGCTTCGGACAGGAAGGCCCGGACCGCGACAAGCCCGCCTTCGACGACATCATCCAGGCCGCGTCGGGCCTGGTCGGCGCGGGCCTCGCGGCCGGCCACGAGCCGGACTACCTGCCAAGCCTGATCGCCGACAAGACCACGGGCCTCGTGGTGGCAAACGCGGTGCTGGGGGCGCTGGTCTATCGCGGGCAGTGCGGCGTCGGCCAGTATGTCGAGGTGCCGATGCTCGAGACGATGGCCGCATTCGTGCTGACCGAACACATGGGCGGCATGATGTTCGCGTCGTCGCAGGCGAAGGCTGGCTATGCGCGGCTGCTCGAGGGCGGCCGCAAGCCGCTGCGTACCCGGGACGGCTGGGCGAGCATCCTGCCTTACACGGAGCGGCACTGGAAGGCGTTCTTCCGCGAGGTGGGCCGCGAGGATCTTGCCGACAGGTACGACATCGCCGACCGCCGCGAGCGCAACCGGCATATCCGCGAGCTGTACGCCCATATGACCGAAATCGTGCCCGGGCGGACGACTGCCGAATGGATGGCGCTGTGCGCGCGCCTCGATATTCCGGCCACGCCGATCTACCGGCTCGAGGACCTCCCGCGCCATCCGCATCTCGACGCGGTGGGCCTGTTCGATGAGTCCGAGCACCCGGTGGTCGGGCGCGTCCGCCAGGTGCGGCCCACCACGCGCTTCGCGCGCACGCCGACCTCGATCCGCCGCCACGCGCCGTCGCTTGGCGAAAACACCGAGGAGGTGCTGCGCGAGGCGGGCATCGTGCCAGAGCGGATCGCTGCGCTGATGCGCAGCGTGCCTGTGCCCTGAGGTTGCGACACGCCGCGTCATCCCCGGGGCGGCATGGCTGGCGATGGCGATGCAACTACCGTGAGCCGTTCAGCGGTGCCGCGTGCGTGCCCCCACCCGCCCATCCTCCCCCACCACCGCCTCCAACGCCTTCTTCAACACCGCCACCGCCGGCGGCATCGCCACCTCCGCCGGCGTGATAAACACCAGCCGCCCCGACGCGAACGGCGTGCGCAGCCGTACTTCCTGCACGTTCGACATCGCCTTGTAGGCGGCCAGTGCGCTGGACGGCGCGACGGTCAGGAAGCCGCTGGCGGCGGCCATGGCCAGGTTGCTGTGGAACGAGGACGATTCGATGTGCGGTACCGGCGGCAACTGGCCGCTATCGAGGAAGGGCTGCTCGAACACATCGCGCGTATGGGTGCCACGCGGCGGCAGGATCCATGGCTGGTCCAGCAGGTCTGCCAGGGCCACCTGGCGGCGCCGCGCCAGCGGGTGCCCGGCCGCACACACGACCGCCAGATATTCATCGCGCAGCGCGGTGATGCGCACCTGCGCCTTGAGCGTGTCGGCCTCTTCCTTCTGCAGCCGGCCCACGATGCAGTCGAGTTCGCCATTGCACAGCAGCGCGGTCAGGCCGCCGACGGTGTGTTCGCGTACCGCCAGCCGCGGCAGCGTGCCCTGGCCGCGCAGCAGGGCCACCACGCGGGGCAGCACGTCGACGCCGACCAGCGGCAGCATGCCGAGCCGTACCAGCGGCACTTCAGGGCGTGCCTGCAGCGCCTCGCCGGCGGCATCGATCGCCCCCAGCACCACGCGCAGCCGTTCGAGCGCGCGCTCGCCCGCCGCGGTCAGCCGGCCGCCGCGCGTGGTGCGCTCGACCAGCTTGCAGCCGAAGGCGTGCTCCAGCTCCTGCAGCATCTTGGTGACGGCGGGCTGGCTGATGTGCAGTGCTTCGCCGGCAGCGGTCAGCGAGCCGCTGCGCGCGACCAGGTCGAGCAGGCGCAGGTGGCGGATGCGCAGGCGGTCGATGCGATTGGAGGAGGGCGTGTCCGTCATAACAAATCGTGATGGCTTCATCAAGACTGGATAATTGTTTCGAATGAGGCGCGGCGGGACAATCCGGTCAAACCATGGAGGAGACCTGCGATGCAAGCCACCACCGGCAAGCGCGCCCATGCGCGCCGCCTGTTGCTGAAGTCCTTGCTGGCGCTGCCGGCTGCCGCCGTGCTGGGGAGTCCGCCTGCCGCCCTGGCGGCGGATGCCTACCCGAACCGGCCGATCCGCCTGGTCGTGCCGTACGCCGCGGGCGGCGGCCCGGACATCCAGACCCGCAAGCTGGCCGAGGTGCTGGCACGCGAGCTGGGCCAGCCCATCGTGGTGGAGAACCGCGTCGGCGCCGGCGGCATCCTGGCGGCCGAGTTCCTGGCGCAGCAGCCGGCCGACGGCTACACGCTGATGCTGGGGGCGTCCACCCATGTCACGCAGAAGTTGCTGCAGTCGAGTGCGAAGTTCGATCCGGTGAAGTTCACGCACGTCATCCGCATCGGCGTCAGCCCGGCGGTGCTGCTGGTCAGCGCCAGTTCGCCATATCGCACCGTGGCGGACCTGGTGGCCGCGGCGCGGCGCGCGCCGGGGGCGCTGAACTACGCCTCGGGCGGAATCGGCTCGGCGGCGCACGTGTCGGGGGCGGCGTTCGCGGCGGCCGCGGGCATTGACGCGGTGCACGTGCCGTACAAGGGCTCGGTCGAGATCGTGCCGTCGCTGATCAAGGGCGACACGCAATTCGGCTTCCCGGTGGCGACCACCGCCATCCCGCAGATCGCCAGCGGCAAGGTGCGCGCGCTGGCAGTGGCCTCGGCCAGCCGGTCCGCAGCGCTGCCCGACGTGCCCACGCTGAATGAAACGCTGGGCCGCAAGGACCTCGACCTGGATTCCTGGAGCGGGGTGTGGGCGCCGCCCAACCTGCCCCGGCCGATCGTCGCGCAACTGCACGCCGCCATCCTGAAGGCGCTGGCGGACCCCGGCCTGCGTCGCCTCTACACCGAGATGGGCGCGGTGATCGCGCCCACGCCGACGCCGGAAGCGTTCTCGCGGCTGGTGGCCGACGAGACCGCGCGCATCCGCCAGGTCATCGCCAGGAACCGCATCACCATCGAATGAGCCAACACATGACCCTTACCTCGCAATCGGGCTTTGCGCCGCTGGCCGGCGTCAGCGTGCTGGACTTCTCGCACGTGATCGCCGGGCCGTTCGCCACCTTCCTGCTGTCGCAGCTGGGCGCGCACGTCACCAAGGTCGAGAACGCCGGCGGCGGCGACGTGATGCGCCGCGCTGGCCGTGGCCATGCCGCCTTTGTCGCGCTCAACGCGGGCAAGTCGTCGCTGGCGCTGGACTTGTCCGATGCGGCGGGGCGCGAGCATGCGCTCGATCTGGCCAGCCGCTGCGACGTCTTTGTCGACAACCTGCGGCCGGGCGTGCTGGAGCGTTTCGGGCTGGGCTACGAGGCAGTGCGCGCGCGCAATCCGCGCGTGGTCTACTGCAGCATCTCGGGGTTTGGCCGTGGCGCGGCGGCATGGCATGGCCGGCCGGCGTACGATCATGTGGTGCAGGCCGCCACCGGCATGGCCTGGATGGGCGGCAGCGAAGGCGATCCGCCGATGAAGACCGGCTTCCCGGTGATCGATGCCGCGACCGGCATGCTGGCGGCCTTCGCCATCCTGGCCGGCGTGCGCGAGAGCGAGCGCAGCGGGCGCGGCATGCTGCTCGATGTGTCGATGGCCACGGCCGGCATGCAGCTGATGTACCCCATGACGTGCGATGCCATGACCACCGGCACGGTGCCGGTGCGGCAGGGCAACCAGGGCTACTCGGGGAGCCCGTCGGCGGACTTCTTCCGCACGCGGGACGGCTGGCTCGCGATCGGCGCGAATACGCCCCGGCAGTTGCTGGCGCTGCTGGAGGTGCTCGGCCTTGGCGCCCTGGCCCACGATCCTGCCTTGTTCGAGGCGCCGCTCGATGCCGGCGCGTTGCCGGCCTTCGTGCGCTCGCTGGACCCGGCCGCGCTCAAGCGCGCCATTGCCGCGGCGGTCGATGCCGGTAGTGCCGAGGCGCTGGAAGCCCGCCTGAGCGCGCAGGGCATCCCGGCGGCCAGGCTGCGCAATATTGCCGAGTTCGCGGCGGAGTCGATGGCCAACGGCAGCCTGGCGCCGGTAAAACTGGAGGAGGGCGAGACCGCGGTGCTGTCACCGGGCCTGGGCTTCCGGGTGTACCAGCCAGCCTGATGCAGCGGCGGCGGGGCCGGCGCCGGTCAGGCTGTCAGGCCGTCAGCCGTAGCCGGCACACCGCGCTTTCCGCCTGGCCCGGCTCGAGCCAGCGCAAGCCGTGGCCGTGGTGGATGGCATCCGGCAGTCCCACCCATGGCTCCACGCAGTAGAAGTCCGAGGTCTCGCTTTCGGACCAAGTCGTCACGGCATGCCATGGCGCGCTGCCGGGCAGGCCGAGCTCGAACACGACGGTGCGCGCCGGCATCGCCAGCGTGGCGGCGGCGCCGCTGCGGAAGACGTGGAAGGTGTCCTGCAGGCGCGGATCGTCGAGCCGGTAAGCCGATTCGCCCGCTTCGGCGGGCCCCGGCCTGCCGTCGGGCAGCTGGCGCACGCGGTCGGCGTGCGCCAGCGTCAGCGTGGTGGCCGCGCGTTGCGTGTGCGGCAGCGCGAAATAGAAATGGTGGCCGGGATAGCACGGCAGGCGCCGGTCGCCGGTATTGGTGGTGCGCAGCGTGACTTCCAGCCCGTCGGGCAGCAGCGCATACCTGGCATCGAAGACGAAGGCATACGGGTAGCCGGGCCGGGTCGCCTCGCTGTCGCGCAGCGTCATCGTGATGGCGTTCGCGGCGTCGTTCGCGGTGACGTCGAACGGCAGGTCGCGCACGAAGCCATGCTGCGCCAGTGCATGCACGGCCCCTTGCGGATCGCGCCATTGCCCGGGCGTGCCATCGACGAAATGCCTGCCGATAAACGGGAACAGCAGCGGGTTGCCGCCGCGCACCCTGGCCGGCCGGCTCCAGTCGGCGTGGTCGGGCCAGTAGAGGATGTCCTGGCCGCGGTGCACCCAGCGCACGAGGCGCCCGCCGTGTCGCGGGGCGAGCAGCAGGTAGGTGTCGGCAGAGCCGACGCGGACCAGCGGCTGGCCCTGGAAGTCTTGGGTCGGAGGCATTGGCATGGAGGTCATGGCGGCGCGCCGGTGCGTGTGGCCCCCGATGATAAGCCAGCGCACTGCCGGCAGTGGACTTAGCTACTCGTGTAGATGGTATTGCGCACCAGCGGGTACACCTGCGTCTCCCACCGCTTGCCGTTGAACACCCCGTAGTGCCCGACCCCGGTCTGCACGTGATGCATGCGCATGTAAGGCCGCAGGTTCGGGCAGAGGTCCTGCGCGGCCATGGTCTGGCCGATGGCGCAGATGTCGTCGCGCTCGCCCTCGACCGTGAGCAGCGCGGTGCGGCGGATGGCGCGCGTGCACACGCGGCGTCCGGCGACGTCGAGCAGCCCCTGCGCCAGCAGGAAGCGCTGGAATACCAGGCTGACGGTTTCCAGGTAGAACTCCGCCGTCAGGTCCATGGTGGCGAAGTATTCGATATAGAAATCGCGGATGGCGTCGGCCTTGTCGTGCTCACCGCGCTCGCGATACGCATAGAGTTCGCGCCACGCCTGCTCATGGCGCTCCAGGTTCATGATCATGAACGCCAGCAACTGCACATGGCCAGGGTAGACGCGCCGCATGCCGCCGGCAAAGCGCAGCGGCACCATGCCGATCAGCGTACGCTCGAACCAGTCGATCGGCTGGCTGGTGGCCAGTTCGTTGACCCTGGTCGGGTTGACGCGCGCGTCGATCGGGCCAGCCATCAACGTCAGGCTGGGCGGCTGGGCGGGATCGCCGTCCTCGGCCATGATGGCCGCCGCCGCCAGTGCGGCAACGGTAGGCTGGCACACCGCCACCACGTGCGTGCCGCCGCCGAGCGCCTGCAGGAAGTGAATCAGGTGCTGCACGAATTCATCAAAGCCGAAGCGCCCGGCCACCAGCGGGATATCGCGCGGATTGTGCCAGTCGGTGATATAGACGTCGTGGTCGGCCAGCATGGTCTGCGCGGTGCCGCGCAACAGCGTGGCAAAGTGGCCGGACATCGGCGCCACCAGCAGCACGCGCGGCTGGCCGCCGATGCCGTGGCGGCGGAAGTGCAGCAGCGAGCAGAACGGCGTGCGCAGCACCACTTCCTCGGTGACCGGCACCGGCTGGCCGGCGACCATCGCGCTGTCGATGCCGAAGGCCGGACGATGGTGCGTCAGGCGCCCGAGCGCGACGATCTCGCACGCGGCGCGCAGCGTGCGTACGGTATCGAAGCCGCTCGCCCTGGGATGGGCGGCCAGCGTTGCCGCGGCCAGTTCCGCCAGCGTGCATGCCGGCAGTATGATGTCCGCGTAGGTCTGGTACGCGTGGTACAGCATGGCTGGGCCCCCGTGGTTCTGGTGTCCCCATGCCGCAATATACATGCCATTGGCGCGCGCCTGGCATGCGCTTTGCGCGATGCCACGCGCATGACAGCGCTGCATGCGTAAAGTTGTGCAAGCTGCGCCCGCCGTACCGGCGGGGCATCGTCTCATGATGGGGGCCGGGGCGCAGGCATCAGACTGGTGCCGCGCGAGTGCACCGTCCAAGTGCGCCGCTAAGGAGGCGTGATGAGCAAGACCACACTCACCATCAGCAGCAAGACCTATTCGTCCTGGTCGCTGCGCGGCTGGCTGCTGGCGCGTTTTGCCGGCCTGGAGTTCGAGGAAGTCCTGGTCCCGCCGGACGACGCTGCCGCCCGGGCCGAAATCCTGCTGCTGTCGCCGTCGATCCTGGTGCCGTGCCTGCGCCACCAGGGCGTGACGGTATGGGACACGCTTGCCATCGCCGAATACCTGAACGAGATCCGTCCCAAGGCCGGCCTGCTGCCCGAGGACCGCGCCGCGCGCGCGCATTGCCGCGCCATCTGCGGCGAGATGCACTCCGGGTTTGCGGCGATGCGCTCGGCGCTGCCGATGAACCTGAAGGGCAATTTCCCGGGGATGAAGGTGTGGTCGCGCGCCCAGGCGGACATCGACCGCATCACGGCGATCTGGACCGAGTGCCTGACGCGCTACGGCGGGCCCTACCTGTTCGGCACGCGCACCATGGCCGATGCCATGTACGCGCCGGTGGTGACCCGTTTTGTCACCTACGGCGTGATGCTCGATCCCGAGCCGGTGGCCTACTGCAAGCAGATCCTGGCGATGCCGGAACTGCAGGAGTGGATCGCGGCGGCGCGCGCGGAACCCGACGAGATCAGTGAACTGGACGTCGAGTTCTAGCGGCCGCCGCCGCGCCTATGCCGAGGCGGACTCGGCTTGCCGCGCCTGCAGGAAACGCGCGGCGTAGTCGAAGTACCAGTCCAGCGTGTCCGGGTTGGCCATGGCATCGCGGTTGGCGATGCTGGCCGGCGCATGGCCGAGCAGCAACTTCTTGATCGGCACTTCCATCTTCTTGCCCGACAGCGTGCGCGGCACGCCCGGCACCTGCACGATTTCGTTGGGCACGTGGCGCGACGAGAGTGCTTCGCGGATGCGCGCGCGCAGGGTGTCGCGCAAGGCGTCGTCCAGCACCAGCCCTTCGCGCAGCACCACGAACAGCGGCATGTAGGATTCGCGGCCCAGGTATTCCAGGTCGACCACCATGCTGTCGAGCACTTCCGGCAGGTCTTCCACCACGCGGTACAGCTCGCTGGTGCCCATGCGGATGCCGTGGCGGTTGATGGTGGCGTCCGAACGCCCGTAGATCACCGCGCCGCCGCGCGGTGTGATCCTGATCCAGTCGCCGTGCCGCCAGGCGCCGGGATAGGTGTCGAAATAGCTGTCGCGGTAGCGCTTGCCGTCGGCATCGCCCCACAGGAAGAGCGGCATCGACGGCATTGGCTCGGTGCAGACCAGCTCGCCGACCTGGTCAACCAGCGCCTGCCCGTTGTCGTCGAATGCCTGCACCTTGGCGCCCAGGCAGCGACACTGCATCTCGCCCGAATAGACCGGCAGCAGCGGGCAGCCCGCCACGAACGAGCCGGCGAAGTCGGTGCCGCCAGACATCGGCACCAGCCAGATGTCTTCGCGCACATGGCGGTAGATCCAGTCGTAGGCCTCCACCGGCAGCGGCGAGCCGGTCGAGCCCAGGCCGCGCAGCCGCGACAGGTCGGCGATGCGCGCCGGCTCGATGCCCGCCTTCATGCAGTTGGTGAAGAATGCCGCGCCGGCCCCGAACATCGTCACGCCGGCATCGTCGACAAAGCGCCACAGCACGCCGGCATCGGGCCAGGCCGGGTTTCCGTCATAGAGCGCGATGGTCGTGCCGAGCAGCAGCCCGGCGACCTGCGCGTTCCACATGATCCAGCCGCTGCTGCTGTACCAGTGGAAGACGTCGTCCGGGCCGAGGTTGTTGTGGAACGCCATCAGCTTGAGCTGCTCGATGACGATGCCGCCGTGGCCATGCACGATCGGCTTGGGCATGCCGGTGGTGCCGGAGGAATAGACGATCCACAGCGGATGGTCGAATGGCACCGGCTCGATTGCCAGCGGCACGTCGTGCGCGAGCACGTCAGGCCATGCGTGGATGCGTACGCCGGAAAGCGCCGGTACGTTGGCGCCGGCTTGCGGCACCAGCACGAGGTCGGTCAGCGAGGGCAGGGCGGATACCAGGTCCGCCAGCACCGGCCCGCGGTCGTAGACCTTGCCGCCGTAGCGGTAGCCGTCGACGGCGATCAGCACCTTCGGCGCGATCTGGCGGAAGCGGTCGATCACCGCCACCTGGCCCATGTCGGGCGCACAGCCGGACCAGACCGCGCCCAGGCTGGCGGTGGCCAGGAAGGCGACGATGGTGGCGGGGATATTGGGCAGGTAGCCGGCGACGCGGTCGCCACGCTGCACGCCCATCTGGCGCAGCGCATACGCCAGCGAGGCGACCTGCGCTTCGAGCCCCGCCCAGCTCATTTCCGCCAGGGGTTGCGCCTCGCCCGCGTAACGGATGGCGGTGCGCTCGCGGGCCGCGCCCGTGCCGGCGTGACGGAACACCTGCTGCACATAGTTCAGCGTGGCGCCCTCGAACCAGCGCGCGCCCGGCATGGCGCGCCGGTCCAGCACCCGCGCCGCGGGCGTGTCGAAGCGGACATCGAAATAGGCGCGCACCGCGTCCCAGAAGGCTTCCAGCTCGGTGACAGACCACTGCCAAAGGCTGTCGTAGTCATCAAAGGCGAGGCCGCGCTCGGCGCGCAGCCAGCGCATGAAGGCGGCAATCTGGCTGCTGTCGCGGAACGCCTCGGACGGCGTCCACATCAGGTTCCCTTCGGCGAGAGGGGCAGTGCTGCTCATGTCTCCTCCTTGGACCCGTCTGTCGCGGGCATCGGATGGTGGGCGATGGGATCCCGGGCGCCTGTGGCGGCACCCGGGCATCAGGCTGACATGATAGCCGGGGATGGGGGCGGGTGCCGGTCAGGCCTTTGCGGGGCGATCGAACAGGCTTTCCCACATGGCGTCGACCCTGGCCTTGATCGCCGCGTCCATGGAGATCGGCGTACCCCATTCGCGCGTGGTCTCGCCGGGCCACTTGTCGGTGGCGTCGATACCCATCTTGGAACCCAGGCCCGACACCGGCGAGGCGAAGTCCAGGTAGTCGATCGGCGTGTTGTCGACCAGCACCGTGTCGCGGCTGGGATCGACGCGCGTGGTGATGGCCCAGATCACTTCCTTCCAGTCGCGCACGTCGACATCGTCGTCCACCACGACAATGAACTTCGTATACATGAACTGGCGCAGGAAACTCCATACCCCGAACATCACGCGCTTGGCATGGCCAGCGTACTGCTTCTTCATCCGCACCAGCGCCATGCGGTAGCTGCAACCTTCCGGCGGCAGGTAGAAGTCGGTGATTTCCGGGAACTGCTTCTGCAGCAGCGGCACGAACACCTCGTTCAGTGCCACGCCCAGCACGGCGGGCTCGTCGGGCGGCTTGCCGGTGTAGGTGGAGTGGTAGATCGGGTCGCGCCGCATGGTGATGCGGTCGATGGTGAACACCGGGAACCAGTCCTGCTCGTTGTAGTAGCCGGTGTGGTCGCCGAACGGGCCTTCCAGCGCATGCTGGTAGCCGGACGGGTGGTTCGGGTCTGGCTGGATATGGCCTTCCAGCACGATCTCGGCCGACGCCGGCACGCTCAGCTCGGACAGGCTCGGTGTCACGCAGCCGGCCAGCGCGGTGCGGCTGCCGCGCAGCAGGCCGGCGAACTGGTACTCGGACAGCGTATCGGGCACCGGCGTCACCGCGCCCAGGATGGTGGCGGGGTCGGCGCCCAGCGCCACTGCGATCGGGAACGGCTTGCCGGGGTTGGCCAGCGCATGCTCGCGGAAGTCGAGGGCGCCGCCGCGGTGCGCCAGCCAGCGCATGATGACCTGGTTGCGGCCGATCACCTGCTGGCGGTAGATGCCCAGGTTCTGACGCTTCTTGTGCGGGCCCTTGGTGACGACCAGGCCCCAGGTGATCAGCGGCGCGGCGTCGCCGGGCCAGCAGGTCTGGATCGGCAGGCGCGCCAGGTCGACGTCGTTGCCTTCCCAAACCACCTCCTGGCAGGCCGGACTGCTGACGCGCTTTGGTGCCATATCCCACACAGATTTGGCGAGCGTAAACAGCTTGCCCGCTTCGCGCAGTCCGCGCGGCGGCTCAGGTTCCTTCAGGGCTGACAGCACGCGGCCGATGTCGCGCAGGTCTTCCATCGATTCGGCGCCCATGCCAAGTGCGACCCTGTGTGTCGTACCGAACAGATTGGCCAGTACCGGGACGCTATAGATACCGTCACCGGCCCCCGCGCCGGCGGGCCGCTCGAACAGCACGGCGGGTCCGCCGGCACGCAGCAGCCGGTCGCAGACCTCGGTCATTTCCAGGTTGGGCGAGACCGGGCGGGAAACGCGGCGAAGTTCGCCCATCTGCACAAGCTGGCCGATAAAGTCGCGCAAGTCTTTGTATTGCATAGTGAATTCGATTGTTGTGCGGGCCGTGTGCGGCCGGCTCAAGGCGGCATCCAAGTCGGTGACGATACACATACACCGGCGCCCCGGCAAAAAAATAAGCAAACCGGGGTGGGGGAAATTGTAAGTTTTTTGTCGCCGCAGGCGTGGCGTCAAGGCCGACGAGGCTAGGCCAGGACTACGTTTGCAGGTCCACGAGTGATGTGGACACGACAAGATAAGACTTGTTACAAATAACTAAAAGTAGTGTGAATCGTTATTCTTATTCTTGACGAGGTATAACACCGTTCCTACAATCCGGTCTTGCTGATGGAGTGTTGCGTCGCAACATAGATTTCACCCTTGTGTCAAGGGGTGCACATAGAAAAAAGTGCGGGGGATCGCACGATTCGCTCCATTCAGATCGAACCGAGGTTACCGGCCCGATGCAATAGCGGGCCGAGGCGGTTGCCTCCGGCAGGGAGCCGGAGCGTTTTGCGGTTGTCGAGATTAGTCGTGGCAGGGTGGGCTCCCCCAGGGTCGACCCTGTTTCCAGTTGGGCGCATGGGGAGCGCCTGCCAACAGATGCTTGGCTGTCACTGCTAGACGGCGCGGCATCCTTACTTGAGTACGTTGAGATCGGGCGTATGCCGCAGTCTGGCATGCGAAGCGGGCAACGGATGGAGGTAAGCATGAGCGGTTGGAAAACCCTTCATCTTCCCGGTATCGGACGCGCCTTGCAGGTTCGCTTCCGACAGCCGGTACCCGGAGTGAGTCGGGCGTTGCAGGTCCGTCTCGCGCATCCGGTCGCGGGCCGCGCCTTGCGTGGTGGCCGCACAACGCTGAAGTACGCGCTGAACAGCCTTGGCGTGGTGGCGGTCGTTTCGGCCGTGTCGCTGTGGCTGAGCCAGGAATGGCGCACCACGCTGGCGGCACTGCTGGCGGGCGACCAGGCACCGGCGGTGCTGGTCGCCGCCGCCATGCCGACGGCGGAAGCCACGCCAGCCGTGGCCAGTGCAGCCGTGCCGGCCCTGTCGGCCGACGCCGCTGCCGCTCGGCTGGCACGCGGCAAGGGCGGCCTGCCGACGGTTTCCGGCGTGGACGAATGGGGCCTGGCGGCGAACGCCAAGGTGCCGTCGGTCGCACACCTGGCCGAGCGGATCCCGGTCACGCGCGTGGCGGCGGACGCCCGCAACAGCGCCACGCTCGGCACCGCGCGCGAGCAGGCGGCCGTGGCCGACTACATCGCCCGCAAGTACCGCGTGGCGGCGCAGGCCACCGCGCAATTGGTCAAGGCAGCCTATCTGACCGGCCGCGAGGTCGGCATCGACCCGCTGCTGATCCTGGGCGTGATCGCGATCGAGTCGAGCTTCAACCCATACGCCGAGAGTGGCATGGGCGCGCAGGGCCTGATGCAGGTCATGACCAAGGTCCACCAGGACAAGTACGAGGCCGTTGGCGGCGTCGCCGCGGCGCTGAACCCGTACGCCAATATCAAGATCGGCGCGCTGGTGCTGAAGGACTGCATCGCCCGTGCCGGCTCGCTCGAGGGCGGCCTGAAGTACTACGTCGGCGCCACCACGGCGACCGACGGCGGCTACGGCGCCAAGGTGCTGGCCGAGCGTGCCCGCCTGCGCCAGCTGATCGGGGTGCGCGCGGCGCCGGCCGATAGCGGCAAGGCCGGTGGCAACAGTAAGGCACCGGCGGAGCATGTCGCACCGACCGAGAAGCTGGAAGCCAGCAACGGCTCGAACAACGCCTGAGGCTTGCGACTGGGCATTATAGAAAAAGCACCCCGCGGGGTGCTTTTTCTTTGCCTGGCGCCTCTGGGTGCCTCAGCGGAACAGCTTGGCCAGCCGGGTCATTGCTTCCTCGATGTTCTCGCGCGAGGTCGCATAGGAGATGCGGATGTAGTCGCTGGCGGTATGCGGTCCGAAGTCCTGTCCCGGCACCATTACCACGCCCGCGTCGTGCAGCATTGCCTGCGTCAGCCGGTCGGCGTCGCCGGCGGCCGGGTGGTTGACGCCGCGGCAGTCGGCATAGACGTAGAAGGCGCCGTCCGGGCGCACCGGCACGCGCAGGCCCAGCGCCTCCAGCGCCGGCACGATCAGGTCGCGGCGGCGGCGGAATTCGGCCTTGCGCTCGTCGTAGATCGCCAGTGCCTCGGGGGTGAAGCAGGCGAGCGCCGCGTACTGTGCCACGGCGGAGGCGCAGATAAAGAGGTTCTGGGCGACCTTTTCGAATGCCTCGACCAGCGCATCCGGCACCACCAGCCAGCCCAGCCGCCAGCCGGTCATATTGAAGTACTTGGAGAAGCTGTTCACCGTGACCACGTTGTCGTCCAGGCTCAGCGCCGAGACCGGCGCCGCATCGTAAGACAGGCCCTGGTAGATCTCGTCGACGATGGCGAAGCCGTTGCGTGCGCGCACTGCCTGCAGGATGCGGCCGAGTTCGTCGGGCAGGATCGAGGTGCCGGTCGGGTTGGACGGCGTGGCCAGCAGCACGCCGCGGGTCTGCGCGTTCCAGTTGGCCTCGACCTGTGCGGCGGTGAGCTGGAAGCGCTCGGCCGGGCCGCTCGGGATCATGCGCGCTGCGCCGTCGAAAGCGGCGACGAAGTGGCGGTTGCAAGGGTAGCTGGGATCGGGCATCAGCACCTCGGCGCCGATCTCGACCAGCACCGCACACGCCAGTAGCAGCGCGCCGGAAGCGCCCGCCGTGACGATCACGCGCCGCGCCGGGATGTCCAGGCCGTAGGCCGTCTTGTAATAGCCCGCGATGGCCTCGCGCAGCGGATGGATGCCCAGCGCGCCAGTGTATTGCGTGACGCCGCGGCGCATCGCCGCCTCGGCCGCGCGCACCACCGGCTCGGCGGCGGTGAAGTCCGGCTCGCCGATGCCCATGTGGACGATATGGCGGCCGGCGCGCTCGAGTTCGGCGGCCTGCTTGGCCAGTTCCATGACATGGAAGGCATTGATGTTGGCGACGCGGGCGGCGGTGGCAAGACGTTGCATGTCCATGGCGATGGGGAGTGGCGGGCGGGGCCCGTTCAGAAAAAAGGATAGGTAAGAACGAAAACACCCGCCGCGGCGGGTGTTTCGTCAGGTCCGGGCGCCGGCACTTGCACCGGCTCCGGCGCGTGCCTGGCTCAGCGGCGCGCCGCGACCTCGGTCGCGCGCACCTGCGCGGCGAGCTTGTCCAGCACGCCGTTGACGTACTTGTAGCCTTCGACGCCGCCAAAGGTCTTGGTCAGTTCGACTGCTTCGTTGATCACGACCTTGTACGGGATGTCGATGCAGTGCACCAGCTCGTAGCTGCCGACCAGCAGCGCGGCGCGCTCCACCGGCGACAGCTCGTCCACGGTGCGGTCCAGGAACGGCTCGAACGCGGCGGTCAGGCGGGCCTCTTCACGCACGGCGCCATTGAGCAGCGCGTCGAAGTGCTCGCGGTCGGCCTTGTTGAAGCCTTGCGCGTCATGCAGGTGAGCCTGGATCGCGCCGATGTCGTTGCGGTTCAGCAGCCACTGGTACAGGCCCTGCAGCGCCAGCTCGCGCGAGCGGCGGCGTGCGCTCTTGGGCGGTGCCTTGGCTTCGGTGCGGGCCGCGGGCTTGTTGCCGGCGTTGTTGCTGGCGGACTTGCCGCCGTAATTGCCGCCCGCATTGTCGGGGGCGTTGGACGTATCACTCATCATCGTCCTCATCGTCTTCCTGGCCGCGCAGCGAGTCCAGCGCGTCGACCAGGTTGGCCATCTCCACCGCGGCGCGGGCGCAGTCGCGGCCCTTTTCGCGGGTGCGGGAATGGGCCTGCTCGTCAGTATCGACGGTCAGGATGCCGTTGGCGACCGGCACGTTGAAATCCAGGCCGACGCGGGTGATGCCAGCGCCGGATTCGTTCGAGACCAGCTCGAAGTGGTAGGTCTCGCCGCGCACCACGGCGCCGAGCGCGACCAGCGCGTCGAACTGGCCGCTCTCGGCCATCTTCTGCAGTGCCAGCGGCACTTCCAGCGCGCCGGGGACGGTCACCACCAGGGTGTCCTCGCCTTCGACGCCGAGCTTTTCCAGCTCGGCCACGCAGGCTTCGAGCAGTTCGGCGCAGACCGGCTCGTTGAAGCGGGCCTGCACGATGCCGATACGCAGGCCTTCACCGTCGAGGTTGCTGGGGTAGAAGCCGTGATCCATTGTTCAGTTCTCCAGTTTTCGGGGCGGCCGTGGCGGCATGGCGCCGCGGCCGGGGTATTTGGGGGAAGCTTAGTCGGCCTGGCCACTCATGGGCTGGTAGCCGGTCACTTCCAGGTCGAAGCCGGTCATGCTGGGCATGCGCTGCCTGGTGGCCAGCACGCGCATCTTGCCGACGCCGACATCCTTCAGGATCTGCGCGCCCATGCCGTAGGTGCGCAGGTCCGGCTTGCGGCGGGGGCGGGTTTGCGGGGCGTCCAGCGCGGTGAACTGCGTGAACAGCTGCTCGACGGTGTCGCCGCAGTTCAACAGCACGATCACGCCGCTGTCGGCCTGGTCGATGGCCTGCATCGCTGCCGGGATGCTCCACGAGTGCGTCGTCGACTTCACTTCCAGAAGGTCCAGTACCGAGAAAGGCTCGTGCACGCGCACCAGCGTTTCCTTGTCCGGTGTCGGCGTGCCGCGCACCAGTGCCAGGTGGGCCTGGCCAGTCGGCTTGTCGCGGTAGGCGATGCTGTGGAAGGTGCCGTACGGCGTCTGCATGGCGCGTTCACCCACGCGCTCGATAATGCTCTCGGTGCGGCTGCGGTAGTGGATCAGGTCGGCAATGGTGCCGATCTTCAGGTCGTGTTCCTGGGCGAATTCGATCAGGTCGGGCAGGCGCGCCATGGTGCCGTCGTCCTTCATGATCTCGCAGATCACGGCGGCCGGCGTCAGGCCGGCCAGGGCGCCCAGGTCGCAACCGGCCTCGGTATGGCCGGCGCGGATCAGCACGCCGCCGGGCTGGGCCGTCAGCGGGAAGATGTGGCCGGGCTGGACCAGGTCGGCGGGCCTGGCGTCGCGGGCCACCGCGGCCTGCACGGTGCGGGCGCGGTCGGCGGCCGAGATGCCGGTGGTCACGCCTTCGGCGGCCTCGATCGACACCGTGAAGTTGGTGCCGTGCTGGGTGCCGTTGCGGGTGACCATGGGATGCAGGTCCAGCTGGCGGCAGCGCTCGGCGGTCAGCGTCAGGCAGATCAGGCCGCGGCCGTGCTTGGCCATGAAGTTGATCGCTTCCGGAGTGACGAAGTCGGCGGCCAGCACCAGGTCGCCTTCATTCTCGCGGTCTTCCTCGTCAACAAGGATGACCATGCGGCCGGCACGGATGTCGGCAATGATGTCTTCGGTACGGGCGATTGTCATGGCGTGCAGGACGGCAAATTGAGGCGAAACGAGCGAAATGCCGCGAATAAGGCGGACGGGAACGGTGGCCGCGTCGGAAGGCGGCCGGACTGAGGCGGGGCGTCGGGCCGGGCCCGCAGGGCATATACGCCCGGCAGGATGCCCAGTCAAGCCCGGTATTGTACGCCAAGGCAGGCGGTGCGGGCGGCCGCGCCGCGGGAAAGTGCGGCGGCGCGGGCCTACTTGCCGGGGCCTACTTGCCGGTGTCAGCGGTCGACAGCATCCGCTCCACGTAGCGCGCGATCAGGTCGATTTCCAGGTTCACGCGGGCGCCGGGCTTAAGCTCCTGCAGCGTGGTGACCTCGACCGTGTGCGGGATCAGGTTGATCGAGAACACGCAGCCGTCGGCTTCGTCGCTGACGCGGTTGACCGTCAGCGAGACGCCGTTGACCACCACCGAGCCCTTGTAGGCCAGGTACCGGGCCAGCTCGCGCGGCGCGCGGATGCGCAGTTCATGCGATTCGCCGACGGGCGCGAAATGCACCACGTCGCCCAGCCCGTCGACATGCCCGGAGACCAGATGGCCGCCGAGGCGATCGGCCAGCCGCAGCGCCTTCTCCAGGTTGACGCGGCCGGCGCGCTCCAGGCCGACGGTCTTGTCGAGCGATTCGCGCGAGACCTCGACGTCGAAGCTGTCCGCATCCATGGCGATCACCGTCATGCACGCGCCCTGGATCGCGATGCTGTCGCCGATGATCACATCGGACAGGTCCAGGCCGCCAGCGGCGATATGCAGGCGCACGCCGGCATCGGCGGCACCCAGCGGGGTTACGGTTTCAATGCGGCCGACGGCCGCGACAATGCCTGTGAACATGGTGGTGTCTTCTGTCTTCGTCAATCTGGGTTTGCCGGTCAGGCGTCGTTGCGGCGCGCGATCAGCCGCAGATCGTCGCCGATCTGCCGGACTTCATGCCAGCGGAACTGCGCGGCATCCTGCAGCCGCGCCAGCGGCGGCAGGTTGAACATGCCCTGCGCGTCGCCGAGCAGCTTGGGCGCCAGGTAGATCAGCAGCTCGTCGGCGCAGTGTTCGCGCACCAGCGAGCCATTGAGCTTGAAGCCCGCTTCGACGTGCAATTCGTTGATGCCGCGCCGGCCAAGTTCCTGCAGCATCCGGGGCAGCTCGACCTTGCCGTGCGGGTTGGGCAGGACCACCACTTCGGCGCCGCGCGCTTCCAGCGCCCGCTGGCGTTCGCGGTCGTCCACGGCGCAGAACACCAGCACCGGCTTGGCGAACTCGCCGGCGTCCGGGGTCAGGATCTTAGCGTCGAGCGGCACTTCCAGCCGCGAATCGACCAGGACCCGCTGCGGCTGGCGTGGGGTGGCAAGCGCGCGTACAGTCAGCGCCGGGTCGTCGTCGCGGACCGTGCCGATGCCGGTCAGGATCGCGCAGGCGCGTGCGCGCCAGGCATGGCCGTCGTCGCGCGCCGCCTGGCTGGTGATCCACTGGCTGGTGCCGTCATGCAGCGCGGTGCCGCCGTCCATCGACGCCGCCACCTTGACCCGCACCCACGGCAGCCCGCGCGTCATGCGCGACACGAAGCCGATGTTGAGATCGCGCGCTTCCTTTTCCAGCAGGCCGCAGCGCACGTCGATGCCGGCATCGCGCAGCCGCTGCAGGCCACGTCCGGAGACCGAGGGGTTGGGGTCTTCCATTGCCGCCACCACCCGCGCCACGCCGGCGCGCACCAGCGCATCGGCGCATGGGGGCGTGCGGCCGAAGTGGCTGCACGGCTCGAGCGTGACGTAGGCGGTGGCACCGTCCGGATCCAGTCCGCGCGACAGCGCGTCTTTCATCGCCTGGATTTCGGCATGGTCCTGTCCGGCCGGCTGGGTATAACCCTGGCCGATGACCTGGCCGTCCTTGACCAGCACGCAGCCGACGCGCGGATTGGGCGTGGTGTTGAACATGCCCCGCGCGGCGAGCGCGAGAGCCTGTTGCATGGCGGCGTGGTCGGTATCGGAAAACATGGCGCCTGTAGCTCGTGGCCGGTTTGCTGTGGATGGGAGAAGAGTCTGTCCGGGTTCCAGGGTTACGGCGGCTCGGGGCCGTCCGCCGCGTCGCAATCGCTGTCGCGGCCCGGCGTGCAGAGCCGGATGCGGCCTTGGGCGCCAAGGCGCACCTGGCGCTGCGCGCCGCGGCAGCTGAGCGCGAAGGTGACGGCCTGGAAGCCGCCTTGTTCAGACCGAGAGTATCCCACAGCTGTGAATCGCACCGTATGGCTGTCGCGGCCGGTCTGCCGCAGCGTCACGCGCAGGCAGGGCGTGGCGGGCTCGACCACCGCCAGCGGCGTCGTGTCCTGGCCGGACCCGGCCACCAGTTGCCAGCCGCGGTCCAGTTCGGGCTGCCCGGCCAGTGGCTGCAACGTCACTTCGACGCGGCGCGCCATGGCGATGGAGCGTGCCAGCGCCAACGACGTGGCAAGCCGGTCGGCGGCCTGATCCACCGCCTGGCGCGCCAGCAGTTCGCTGAAGGATGGCCAGGCCGTGGCGGCCAGCACCGACAAGATGGACAGGCAGGCCAGCAGCTCGGCCAGGCTCAGGCCGGCGCAGCGAGAAACGGGGGGCATCTCAGCAATCGGCCGGCAGCGGACCCGGCCGTTCCACGTTGTCAGGCCACGACAGCCACTGGCCGGTGCTGCGCAGGATCAGCACGCCGCACTGCCGATCCGGCTGGCTCGGCGTGGCGCGCAGTTCCACGCAGGTATCCAGGCTTGCCGCAGGACAGGGCGTCGGCGAAATGACATGGCGTGCCAGGCCGGCAGCGGGTACCGGGCGCGGCCAGTCGCCGGCAACGGTATCGTCGCCGGGCTGAACGGCAAAACTCATGGCTTGTGCGGCGTGCCGTTCCAGCTCCAGCAATGCGGCGGCCAGCTCCGCGCGTGCCTGGGCGCGCCAGCCGCGCCGAAGATGCTCGTGCCAGGTGGGCACGGCAAGAGAGGCCAGCAGGGCTGAGATCACTACCACGACCATCAGCTCGACCAGGGAAAAGCCGCCTGACCTCATGGCGCGGTCTCCTTTGCCGGACCGGTCAGTTCGCGCCATGCCAGGCGCCCGGTGCGGCGGCTTGCCACCACGTGTGCCAGGCGCGTGGCTACGCCGTCCTTCAATGCCCATGACGCCACCGCCTGGACCTCGCGGCCGGCGCTGCCGGCCTGGGGTGCCGTCCCCGGCAAGGGTTCGCGAGTGAGGATCGGCGCGCTTGCGTCGGCGGTGCCGCTGACTTGTCCCGTGACAAAGGGAAGCAGTGGGGCACCGTCCGCATTGCGGCCGACCGACTCGCCACTGGCTGCCAGCACCAGGTAGGTCCGTTGCCGGCCATCCGGCAGCCGGGTCACGAAGACAAGATAGCCTGGCGAGGCCAGGCTGACGTGCTCGACCAGTTCGCCCGCATCGGGCAGGACAAGGTGCCAACCCACCGTTTGCCCCGACGGGTTCGTGCCCGGCATGGCCTGGAGCACAAAGCCGTCGCCCTGCGCCCGCGCTTCGATACTGGCGGGCTGGCCGGCGGCATGGCTGCCATCTGCCACGGCTGCCAATTCGTTGCCGGCCCCATAGACCACGAGCGGTTGTGCTGGCGTGCCGAGCACCACCGGCGACGCCGGCTCTACGACGCCGGGCCCGCTGCGCAAGCGGTGCAGGCAGGTGGCTGGCGGTGCGGTCTGCCGCAAGACATCGCCCAGCGCAAAGCGCCATAGCTGGCCCGCGTCATCGGTGGCGTAGGCGGCCAGCGCCGTGCCGTCGAACGCCGTCGCCACCGTCACGGTGCGCAGCGCGGCCGTGGCCAACTTGCCGTCGCACCCTTGTGCGGCCACGCGCAGCATTCGCCATGGCGCCGCTGGCGTGTCGAGCGGCAGCAGGGCGAGGCCGGGCTCGGCAGGCGGTGCCAGCAGTGCGACGGCATGCCAGCGTTGTGCGTGGCCGTCGCCCAGTGCGGCTGCGCGAACCGGGCCAGTGCCGGCAAGCGGCGATTCCGCCGTGGCTGCGTGCTCCCACAACAACCGCAATGGTGGCGCGGCGTCTGGTTCGGTGATGTCGAGCGCAAACACCCCGGCGATGTCCTCCGGTCCGCCGCGGAACGCGCACAGCAGCAGCGTGCGCCAGACACCGCCGACGACGGCGTCGGTGCTTTCCGGCCGTGGGCACGGATTGGGCGCGACCGGCGCCTTGGGGTCGGCCATGGCGGCGGCAAGCGGCAGCAGCGTGCGCGGCAGGTAGGCGGCACGCTCCTCGCCGGTGATCGCATCGAAGCCGTGCAGCTGGCCGTCAACGGTGCCGATCCATGCCAGGTGTGGCCGCTGTGCGTACCGCACGCGGAAGGATGCATGGCCAGGCTGCCCCGGCTGCCAGGCCGGCGGTGCGACCACCAGCACGTGAGCGCCGCGCGCGCTGGCCAGCCGCGTGTCGCGCGGGCGCAGTGCGGGATTGGCGTTGTCGCCGCGCAGCCACGCCAGTTGCTGGGTGTCCAGGCGCTCGCGCATGGCCTCGTCCAGTTCGGGCCACTGAAGCGCCGCCAGCCGCTCCGGCTGGGGTATGGCGGCCTGCAGCGAGGTGTAGATCCTGCGCGATGCGGGTTGCCTGGCATCCAGCAAGGCTCCCGCTTCCCACAGACCCGACAATGGCTGACGATCATCGTCAGTTGCTAGCAGCGACGCCTGCCAGCCGACCGCGCGCAACCGCCCGGTCCAGGGCCTGGCGCCGGGTTCGATCAGGTAGGCGACCGGGAGGCGGCCTGCGGTGCGGTCATTGCCGGCCGGAATCGCGAGCGCGGGGATCAGTGCGAGCACGCATGCAAGCAGGAGAGCGGCGCGTGCGTTCATGGCTGTATCACGCTCTGCACGACGGCCCGTACCGCGGGCGTACGGCCGAAGCCGACTGCGGTGATGCGCAGCCGCGGCAGGGCAGGCCTGCCTTCGTCGATCAAGGGGCCGTCGTCAAGCAGTTCGGCAACGTAACGCGCCGCGGTGTGCGACCCCGCAACGGCTTCGGGCACGAAAGCTTCCGGCACGCCGGCAGAGGTGCTCACCGGCACGCCAATCGCCAGGCCTGTTGCCGAGCCATCCAGCCACGGCTGCCATACCGGCGTCCGTGCGTTCGCGGTGTTGCACAGCCATGCCTGCGCGCCGCCGCTGCATTGACCTGCGGCGGGCCACTGGTCCAGGCGGTCGCCCTGGCTGCCGGTAGCGGCGAGCACTTCGGCTTCCGCCTCGAGCAGCGCCGCTTCGGCTGCCCGGAACGCGATCTCGCGGTCGCGGCCGGCGACCGCCAGCTGTCGGCCTGCCAGCAGCATCTGCAGTATCGCCGCCGCGGTGGCGGAGACCAGCAGCAGCATCGTCGCCGCGAACAGCAGCGTGATGCCGCCAGCCTGCGTCATGGTGTGGTGCCTCAACATAGTGTCTCCTCGCAGCGCGGGGCATTGCGCAAGCGGACCGTCGTGGCGAACACGCGGCGGTTGGCGCGCTTCGTGTCGACCGGCGCAGCCTGCAGGTCGGCCAGTGCGTCGTCAGCGCGTGCCACGCCGGCAGCGCCGCCGGCAGCACCGCGTTGCTCGCCCTGCAGGGCGAGCGCGATCTGCACTGCCAGCACGCGATGCCATGCCTGCGCTCCCATTGCCTGGATCCGTGCGGCGGGCAGGAACGCGTCGGGCTGCCCGTCGCCATCGATGTCTACCCCGTAGCGCAGCTGCAGCGATGCCACGCCACGGACCAGTGCGCCGGAAGTCCAGCCGTGCCCGTCGACCTGGCCGTTGTGACGAGACGGGTACCGGCACAGCAGTTGCGGCTCGCCGTCCACCGCGGCGGCGATGTAGAGCAGGTTTGCCGCGACAAAATCCGTGGCGCTTTCGGCCCCGGCTACGCGTGCTGCCAGCGGATAGCCGCTGCAATCGAGCATCGTCTCGTCGGGCTGGCTCGGATCGCCGGGCTGCCCCTGGCCACTGAACCGCACTAGCAGGGCGTCGCTTTGCGCGACGCCGCGGCGAGCGCATGTCGGCATCTCGGCGATGCCCGGCTGCCCGCAGTCGTCGGCGCCGCTGACTGCGGGCGGCACTGCCGCATCCAGTGGGCCTGGATGCCAGCCGGCCTGGCGCAGCACTGCGGCCAGGATGGCGAGCGCGCGTTGGCCGCGCTCTTCCAGCAGCACGCGCTCCGCTGCGCTGCGGTAGGCGGACAGTGCCACCTGCCACGCCGCCGCGGCGACGGCGGCTACGATCAGCCCGAGCGCCAGGCCGACCATGGCTTCGGTCAGCGAAAAGCCAGAGGCATTGCGGCGCATCGGAAGCGTTCTCATGGCAACCCCGCACCGACGCTGTTCAGCGGCAATCCGGCCGGCCATGGCGCCAGCTCGGCTGACTCTGCTGTCCTGCGCGTGTCATGAGTGGCCTGATCCAGCGCTCGCTGCCAGCCAAGGCCAGTCGGCCCAAGGATCGAGAGCGATGCCAGGCCGGCGGTAAAAATGGCCAACCCGCAGAGCGATTCGAACAGGATGTAGCCGCGGAAGGCGCCAGGACGGCGAGGCAGACGTCTGGGCAGACGGCAGGGCAGGGAGAAGGGGTGGTGCATGTCGCGCGGCGCCAGGACGTTTCAGGACCTCCACCGTAACCGGCCGCCGCGATGCGGTTTGTAGACGCCTGATATGGATGCGCAAAATTTGGTTAGGCCGCGGTTAACCTGCCGCCAGCTACGAATTGCAGCGTTGACAGCGTTGTCCGCCAACGACAAATGAGAATCATCTCCTTGCCAAGTGGTATTGACACCGCATATTGAATTCCCCACTATGGCGGGGTATCGCTTTGGCCGGAACTTGATCCACAGTCTTCCGGCTAATGCCTGCCGCCACGGCAGGCTGACAAAATCAAAAGAACGCAGTCGGGTGTGGCCATGGCGTGCCTCCGCAGAGAGGCACCCGTCGCCAGAACGGAATTTTCCGGGGGTCATCATGAGCAGGGTCGTTCCACGAGCTTGGCAGCAAGGCTTGCCAGTCAGCCGGTTGCGTTGACATGGGCAGCCCAATTCGCACCCGCGCGGCCGGGTGTGGAGGGCGTTCGCCGTCTGCTCGCGCGCAGCGCGCGGGCATCGATGGCGTGCGCGCTTCACCGCTGGCTCGCCCCCGGCCTTCGGCCGGCTTTACGCTGATCGAACTGATGGTCGTGATCGCGCTGATCGCGATCACGACTTCGATGGCCATTCCTTCCTTCCAGCGCTTCCTGGAACGCGCCCGCGCCGATGCGGCGGCGGCCGAGGTGGCGGGGCTGTTCTCGCTGGCGCGCAGCGAAGCGATTCGCCGCAACGCGCCCGTGACGATCTGTCGGGCGACAACGGCGACCAGCACCGTCTGCGCACAGGATGCGCAGGCCGACTGGGGCGGCCGCTGGATCGTGTTCCAGGACACCGACAACGACCAGCTCCGTGCCGCCGGCGAAGAAATCATCCGTATGCGCGATGCCGGCAATGGTGGCTTGTCGCTGTTGCTGTCGGCGCCGTTGCAGGCGATTCAGGTCAGTGCACGCGGCTTCTTGTCTGCCGATGGCGCGCTCGCCTTGCGCGTGGCGGCATCCGGGTCGGATGACCGTGCGCTGAATATCTGCGTGTCGCATGCCGGGCGCGTCGACCAGCGGACTGCGGCATGCAGCTGAGCCCATCCGCGGAGCGCCAGCGCGGCGCAAGCCTGATCGAGGTGCTGATCACCATGGTGCTGGTCGCGATTGTGCTGATCGGCATGATGTCACTGCAGGCGGCGTCGCTGCGCTACCGCTCAGGGGCCAGCGTGCGCTACAGCATCGTCGACGCGGCCACCGACTTGTCCGAGCGTATCCGCGCCAATACGTCGGGGCTGGCCGAAGGCGTGCCCGAGAGCGCCAACGCTTACCTGGATGCGCTGGCCGTGCAGCCTCCCGCCGCGCCGGCCAAGGACTGCAGCCGGGTTCCCTGCGACGGTGCGGAGTATGCCGCCTGGGACGTCTCGCAATGGTGGCGCGCGCTGTCGGCGCAACTGCCCGGCGCCGGCGTGGCGGTATGGACTTCCCCCGCGGTTGCGGCACCGGCCGGCACCGTACCGGCGGGTTTTGTCAGCTACCGGCTGGAGTTGTACTGGAAGGATCCCGCATCGAATGCTGCTGCCACGGCTTGCTCCGCGGCGGCCAACGCTTACTTCGCCACGCTGGCCGGGTTTGACACCAGGGGAGTCACATGCGCGACCGTCACGCTCCGGCCCTGATCCGGCGTCGCACCGCAAGCCGCGGCCGCTCGCTGGTGGAAATCATGATCGCGCTGGTGCTCAGCCTGTTGCTGCTGGCAGCGATCACCGCGTTCTACCTGACCACGCAGCGCAGCACGCGCACGCAGGAAGGCCTGCGCAGCGCCGATGACGGCGCGCGCTGGGCCCTGTCGGTCATCGGCGACCAGTTGCGCCTGGCCGGTCTGGGCCGCGTCGATCTGTCGCTGCTGAGCGCGCGCCCGGTCACGTTCGATGGCGCGCCCGTGCTTGGTTGCGAGGGCGGGCTCGCCGATGTCGGCACGGGCGCCTGCGTGGCACCCGCGACCGCCAACGCAGATGCGATCACGGTGCGCTATCAGCGCATCGACGGTTCGCTGGCCAGTGTCACCGATTGCAATGGGCGCGCCGTCCCGGTCGCTCGAGGTGTCGCCGAAAACGCCTTCTACGTGACCGGCAGCACGCTGATGTGCCGAGGCTCGGATGGCGCGACCATGGCCGCGTCGCGCACCGAACCGATCCTGGAGAACGTCCAGGACCTGCAGCTGACCTACGGCCTGGCGCAGGACGCCGACTCCGCCAACGTCACGCAGTACCAGCCGGCCAGCGCGCTGGCAGCAGCCGACTGGAGCCGCGTGGTCAGCGTGCGTGTATGCCTGCTGGTGGCGGATCCCAGCCCGGTCAACGCGGATGTCGCCACGACTTACCGCGACTGCGCCGACAACGTGCAGAACATCGCCGACGGCCGCCTGCGCCGGCGCTTTACCAGCAGCTTCGCGCTGCGCAACCGGGTGGGATAGATGAGCCAGCGCATGGACAGAAAAGGGCACGGCCTGCTGCTCCGCAGGCGCCGCGCGCGCGGCGTGGTGCTGGTGGTGGCGCTGGTGATCATCGCGGTGGTGTCGTTGCTGACCGTATGGAGCATGCGTGGCAGCCTGTTCGACGAACGCCTTGCGGGCAACAACCGCGATCACCAGGTCGCGTTCCAGGCGGCGGAGCTGGGGCTGCGCTTCTGCGAGGGGGTGGTGGTCACCGGGCAGCCGGCCGCGCTGTTCAACCGCATGTACCGCAAGGACATGAGTGCCATCGTCAGCGCAGCCAGGCCGCCGATGGACAGCAGCGGCCAGCTCAAGCTGGGCTACCTCGATGCCAACGGCCGCCAGTTCTGGGAGGTGCCGGCTAACTGGGATACCAGCGTGAACGCCGAGCCCAACACCAGCGTCATCGTCATTCCTGCCAGCGACGGTGTCACGCTGCAGGAAGCCGCGGCGCCGCCGCGCTGCTTTATCGAAGAGATCCGCAAGCCGTCCAAGGTCAGGAATCCGCAGACCGGCATGCCGATCAATATCCATTACCGGGTGACGGCGCTGGGCACCGGCATCAATCCCGGCACGCAGGTCACGCTCCAGTCGGAGGTACGGCAATGACAGGCTTCACCAGGAGGTTCCGCCAGGGCGTCGCAGCGACGATGGCTGTCGCGATCGCGCTGTTGCCCACCGCCGGCGGCGCGGCGGTTTCGCAGCAGCCGCTGATCTTCAGCACCTCGGTGGCGCCCAACGTGATGTTCACGCTGGACGATTCCGGCTCGATGATGTTCGAGATCACGCCGGAGAGCCTGTCGCCGAATGGCACCGAATCCAGCTGGGACCTGACGCCCGACCGTGGCAACTGGCTGATCTATACCTTCCCGTTGCCCTCCGGCGGCCAGGTCTATTCGACCGACGGCACCTACTACAAGGACACCAGGGCGTCGGTCGTCAATTTCAGCAGCACCTCGCTGGCGGCGGCACGCTACCGGACGGCGGCGCTGAATGTGTCGTACTACAACCCGGACGTTACCTACGGCGTATGGTTCGATCCGTCCGGCAAGCTGGCCAAGGCGTCTCCAAAGCAGGCCTGGTACAACCCGATGCTGCCAAACAACGGCTCGATCGATCTGACCGCCGACAACACCGTCAAGGCGTACTGGCTGGACGACGATGGCAAGGGCTTCAGCGAAAAAAGGGTAACGTTCTATCCGGCCCTCTACTATCGGTACGACAGCACGCTCAGCGGCTGCAACGCCAGCACGTCGAGCCTGAAATGCTTCAAGCGCTATGAAATCCGGTCCGGCTCGACGTTTCCGCATAACGGCAAGCGCACGGACTGTGCATCATCGGCCATCTGCACCTATGACGAAGAAATCCAGAACTTCGCCAACTGGTTCCAGTATTACCGCTCGCGCATCCTGGCCATGCGCGCGGCGGTCGGACAGGCCTTCGCCGGGCAGAACGAAGCCATCCGCGTAGGCTTCACCAGCATCAACGACGGGACGCGCGCGGGCTCGTCCAGCTTCGCCGGCATCCGCCGCGCCGTTGCGCCGTTCAATACCGCCAACAAGACGCAGTTCTACCAGGATTTCTACAGTCTGGACCTCGGCGCCAATGGCACGCCGCTGCTGGGCGGCATGGACACCGTGGGCAAGTATTTCCAGAACAACGCCCAGCCATGGGTCGAGCCGGGCGGCACCAGGGAGAGCGCCTGCCGCGCCAGCTACCACATCCTGTCCACCGACGGCTATTACAGCGACAGCACCTCGGTTGGCGATGTCGACAGCAGCAAGGGTTCAAAGGTCACGCCAGTGTCAGGCACGGCTTACCAGTACCAGCCGGTGGCGCCGTACAAGGACGGCTATTCGAATACCCTCGCTGACGTGGCAATGAAGTACTGGGTCAACGACCTGCGCACCGCCGAGAACCGCGTGCCCACCAATGCGCGCGACGAAGCCTTCTGGCAGCACCTGGTCACCTTCACGCTGGGGCTGGGCGTGAAGGGCTCGCTGGAGTCTGACCCGGCCAACAAGCCGGCCAACGCCAATGCCACGCGCAGCGATGTGCTCGACGCCATCCTGGCCAGGCTGAAGGCGGGCACGATCAGCTGGCCCAAGCCGTCCAGCAGCGACCAGAACAAGATCGACGATCTCTGGCATGCCGCGGTGAACACGCGTGCCGACAACTACAGCGCGGGGGACGCCACCGGGCTTGCCGCGGCGCTGAACAACGCGCTGACGCAGATCGCCTCGCGCAGTGGCTCGTCCTCGTCGGCGGCGACCAACTCGACCACGCTGAATACCGACACCGCGCTGTTCCTGACGCGCTTCCGCTCGGGGGCATGGACGGGCGAACTGCTGTCGCAAAGCTATAACGCCACGGACCGCGCCTTCACGACACTCAACTGGAATGCCTACCAGCAGATGCCGGCCGCGACGTCGCGCAAGATCTATACGTGGTCGCCCGGTACCGCACCGGCCGGCAAGCCGTTCCAGTGGACCAGCGACAGCGACGCCTCGCTGACCACCGCGCAGAAGACTGCGCTGGGCGGCGACAAGGCCATCGTCGCCTACCTGCGCGGCGACACCGCACTGGAGAAGCGCAACGGCGGCAAATATCGCGACCGCGTCACCGACAACGGCGCCGGCGGTTCGGTGTCCAACGTGCTGGGCGACATCGTCAATTCCTCGCCGATCTACGTGAAGGCCGCGGATGCCGGCTATGACTACCTGAACGGAGACGGCGGCGGCAGTTACTTCAGCTTCCTCGCCAACAACCGCACCAATCGCCGCGCGATGATCTATGTGGGCGCCAACGACGGCATGCTGCACGGCTTCGACGCGCTGACCGGCGTGGAGAAGTTCGCCTACCTGCCCAACCAGGCGATCGTCGGCACCAACTCGGTCAAGGCGCTGGCTTCGCCCGACTACGTCCATCGCTTCCTTGTCGATGCCACGCCAAGCGCCGGCGATGTTTTCATCCGGCGCGGCACGGAAAGCACGGCCAGCTGGCGCACGGTGCTGGTGGGCGGCATGGGCGCCGGCGGCAAGGGCATGTTCGCGCTCGACGTGACCGACCCGTCGGCCTTCGACGAGAAGAAGGTCATGTGGGAGATCGCCGCCGATAGCGACAATGACCTGGGCTATACCTTCGGCACGCCGGTGATCGGCCGCGTCAACAACGGCAAATGGGTGGCGATCTTCGGCAACGGCTACGAGAGCAACACCGGCAAGGCGGTGCTATATATCGTCGACCTGGCCAACCCGTTTGCCAGCAACGGCATCCAGAAGATCTATGCCGATTCGAAGGAGACTGCCGCCAGCGGCAACAACAACGGACTGGGCAGCCCGGAAGTGGTCTATGACGACAACCTGACCATACAGGCAGTCTATGCCGGCGACCTGAAAGGCAGGATGTGGAAATTCGACCTTGCCGGCGACAACCCGGCGGCGTGGAGCGCCCGCATGGGCACCACGCAGGGCGCGCCGCTGTTCACCGCGCAAAGCGCCGCGGGCGTGGCCCAGCCGATCACCGCCGCGCCGACCGCGCTAGTCAATCCCAAGGATCCTAAGAAGGGGTTCCTGCTGACTTTTGGCACCGGCCGCTTCTATGATGCCGCCGATACCGCGGCCACCGGCTACAACTCGGTCTACGGCGTGTGGGACAACAATGCCGCAGCGGCAACGCGCAGCGACCTGCGCGCGCAGACGCTGACGCCTGGTTCGACGATCGTGGACGGGGTGTCACGTCCCGTCCTGACGCTCAGTAGCAATACGGTCGACTACACCACCCGGCGCGGCTGGTACATCGACCTGCTGACGCAGGGCGAACGCGTGGTGGTCAAGCCGAAGACAGACGCGGAACGGCTGGTCGTCACCACGCTGACGCCATCGACCGACGAGTGCGTCGGTGGCATCAGCTCCAACCTGCTCGATTTTGCCGCGCTGACCGGCGCCGCGCTGCCGTATCCGGTGCTCGACGTCAATGGTGACGGCAAGGTCGACGGCGGCGACAACATGAAGGTTAACGACAAGGTGCTGGTGGTATCGGGCATCGCGCAGCAGGGCAACTTCGGCTCGACCATCTTTACCGGGGGAGGCGGCAGCAGCGACCACCTCAAGGTCGCCAGCGCCACCACGGGCGATGTCATCAGCGTGGTCGAAAAGGGCAATATCGCCCGCAACCGGCTGTCGTGGAGGCAGATTTCACAATGAACGGGTTCCGTAGCCGCCGTGTCATGCCGAGCATGGGTGGCATGACGCTGATCGAGCTGATGGTCGCGGTATCGATCCTCGGCATCATCGCCGCCATCGCCATCCCCAACTACACCGAGCACGTGCGGCGCGGCTACCGCACCGATGCGCGCGGCATGATGACAGAGGCGGCGCAGCAGCTTGAGCGCTTCCGCTCGGTCAATGGGCGCTACGACCAGGACACCGCAGGTGCGGCGTTTGCCTTGCCGGCGGCGTTCCGCACCTCGCCGCGCGACAGCAACCGGGTTCGCTACAACATCTCGCTCGTGGCCAATTCGCTGACGGCGAACGGCTATGTGCTGCAGGCTGTGCCGGTGGATGCGACGGACGCTTGTGGTACCTACCTGCTGGACCAGGCTGGCACGCGGCTGAACGCGGTCGGGGCGACTCCCGCCGCGTACCGGCAGGACTGCTGGGAGCGTTGAACGGCGAGTTGAATGACGTGGAAGGGAAGGGCGCTCAGCGCTTGCTGTTGCCCGCGGTCACTTCGGCGAGCACATCGGAGAATTCGGAAACATCCTCGAAACTCCGATACACCGACGCAAAGCGGATGTACGCGATCTTGTCGAGCTTGCGCAGCTCGCGCATCACCAGCTCGCCGACCTGGCTGCTGGGGATTTCCTTCTCGCCCAGTGACAGCAGTCGTTCCTCGATGCGGGTAATGGCTTCATCGATGGCCTCGGCCGAGACCGGGCGCTTGCGCAGCGCCAGGCGCATCGAATCCTTCAGCTTGGCGCGCGCGTAGTCGACGCGCGAACCGTTTTTCTTGACGATGGCGGGAAAGAACAGCTCGATCCGCTCATAGGTGGTGAAGCGGCGGTCGCAGGACTCGCAGCGGCGGCGCCGGCGCACGGCATCGCCGTCTTCCGACATGCGCGTGTCGAGCACCTGGGTATTGGAATGACCGCAAAAGGGGCATTTCATGCCGGACCACCTTCAGTTGAATTCCGTCGCCTGTTCCGCGTGGGTGTTCTGCGCCAGGCGGCGGGTTGGCGAGGCCCGCAAGCCGGAACGCCTGCGTCATGTGACAGGGCGCGGCTTGCGGGGCTGCCGGCCACCCTCACGGGCGGCCTGGAAGCATCAGCCGTAGACCGGGAAACGCTTGGTCAGCGCAGCCACCTGCTCGCGCACGCTGGCGATGTTGGCGGCGTCGTGCGGGTTCTCCAGCACGTCGGCGATCAGGTTGCCGACGATGCGGGCTTCTTCTTCCTTGAAGCCGCGCGTGGTCATGGCCGGCGAGCCCAGGCGCACGCCCGAGGTCACGAACGGCTTTTCCGGATCGTTCGGGATGGCGTTCTTGTTGACGGTGATGTGCGCCTCGCCCAGGATGCGCTCGGCGTCCTTGCCGGTGATGTTCTTGGGGCGCAGGTCGACCAGCATCAGGTGGCTTTCGGTGCGGCCCGAGACGATGCGCAGGCCGCGCGCGATCAGGGTCTCAGCCAGCATGGCGGCGTTCTTCACCACTTGCTGCTGGTATTCCTTGAACTCGGGCGTCAGCGCTTCCTTGAACGCGACGGCCTTGCCGGCGATCACGTGCATCAGCGGGCCGCCCTGGATGCCGGGGAAGATCGCCGAGTTGATGGCCTTCTCATGCTCGGCCTTCATCAGGATCACGCCGCCGCGCGGGCCGCGCAGGCTCTTGTGCGTGGTGGTGGTGACGAAGTCGGCGTGCGGCACCGGGTTCGGGTAGACGCCCGCGGCGATCAGGCCGGCGTAGTGGGCCATGTCAACCATGAAGTAGGCACCGATCGACTTGGCGACGCGGCCGATGCGCTCGAAGTCGATGCGCAGCGCGAAGGCCGAAGCGCCGGCGATGATCAGCTTGGGCTTCTTCTCTTGCGCGAGCTTTTCCAGCGCGTCGTAGTCGATGTCTTCCTGCGCGTTCAGGCCGTAGCTGACCACGTTGAACCACTTGCCGCTCATGTTCAGCGCCATGCCGTGGGTCAGGTGGCCGCCTTCGGCCAGGCTCATGCCCATGATGGTGTCGCCCGGCTTGAGCACGGCGAAGTACACGCCCTGGTTGGCCTGCGAGCCCGAGTTGGGCTGCACGTTGGCAGCCTCGGCGCCGAACAGCTGCTTGACGCGGTCGATGGCCAGCTGCTCGACCATGTCGACAAACTCACAGCCACCGTAGTAGCGCTTGCCGGGATAGCCCTCGGCGTACTTGTTGGTCAGTTGCGAACCCTGCGCGGCCATCACGGCCGGCGAGGTGTAGTTTTCGGAGGCGATCAGCTCGATGTGGTCTTCCTGGCGCTGGTTTTCCTTCTGGATGGCGGCAAAGACCTCAGGGTCGATCTGGTCGATCGTGAAACGGCTGCGTTCGAACATGGCGAGACTCGTCTGAAAAAAGGGAATCCGATTCAAGCATCGGGAGCATCGGTTAGGGCGCGCGGGGAAGGCTAGCGGCGACCGGCGCTGGCGGCACATTGCAGCCGTCGGCGCAGGGCGCACCCTGCTTCCCATTCGCTGCCCAGGCGAGCGGCAGGCGTGTGAAACAACACGCCAGAGAACTTGCGCTTCCTCGTGGTAGTGCCCACTGACTTCGCCAGTCGCGCAAGATGGAATGGTTGCGCGCAGTGTAGCGCGTAGAGTGCGCCCGCCGCAAGCCGTCAACCCGCCAGCCAAGGCTGGTCAAGGGCTGGCCAGCAACTTGCTGTTGCAAACTCGTACTGCGGGTTTACACGAAACCGCTAACTCTCTCCGTTACAATCGCGGCCATGACAAACTTTGTCTGGACCCTGCGGGTGTACTGGGAAGACACCGACGCGGGCGGCGTAGTGTTCTACGCCAACTACCTCAAGTTCTTCGAACGGGCCCGCACCGAGTGGCTGCGTTCGCTCGGTATCGAGCAGCAGGCGCTGGCCGACGAGGCCGGCGTGGTCTTTATCGTCCGTAGTACGGCGGTGGACTACAATGCGCCCGCCCGCCTCGACGACCAGCTCGAGATCCGCACGCGCATCGACCGGGTCGGCCCGGCTTCGGTCCAGTTCACGCAGGAGGCCTGGCGTGACGAGCTGATGCTTGCATCCGGCGCCATTCGCGTCGGGTGTGTCGATCGAAGCACTTTTCGTCCCGCCCCGATTCCCGCCCCCGTCCTAGCTACCATCAAGTCCGCCCGATGAATCCCGTGACCGTCACGCAAGACATGTCGATCGTAACGCTGGTGCTCCACGCCAGCCTGCTGGCACAGGCCGTCATGGTGCTGTTGCTCGTCATGTCGCTGTTTTCGTGGACCTATATCTTCCGCAAGCACCTGGCGCTGCGCTCTGCGCGCACCCAGACCGAGGGGTTCGAGCGCGACTTCTGGGCCGGCGGCGATCTGCAGGCGCTATATAACAGCGCCGTCAACAATCGCCACAACACCGGCGCGCTCGAGCGGATCTTCGAATCCGGCATGGGCGAGTTCCTGAAGGCGCGAGAGCGCGGCAACGAACCCGGCGCGCTGCTCGACGCCGCCCGACGCGCCATGCGCGCCGCCTACCAGCGCGAGATGGACGTGCTCGAGTCGCACCTGCCGTTCCTGGCCTCGGTGGGCTCGGTCAGCCCGTATATCGGCCTGTTCGGCACGGTGTGGGGGATCATGAACGCGTTCCGCGGCCTGTCGAATGTGCAGCAGGCCACGCTGGCATCGGTGGCCCCCGGCATTGCCGAAGCGCTGGTGGCCACCGCGATCGGCTTGTTCGCGGCGATCCCGGCGGTGATCGCCTATAACCGCTATGCCACCGAAATCGACCGCCTCGCGATCCGTTTCGAAAGCTTCATGGAAGAGTTCCTGAACATCCTGCAACGGCAGACCCGCTAACCGAATTCAAGACAGGCAGTCCGGGTGACCGGCCCGGGCTGCCGTCGTTTCCAGGAGTCCTGCAATGGCAGCCATTCAGCGCCGCGGCGGTTCGCGCCGCCGGGCAAGCGCCGACATCAACGTCGTGCCTTATATCGACGTCATGCTCGTGCTGCTGGTCATCTTCATGGTGGCAGCGCCGATCGTGAGTCCCGCCACCGTGGACTTGCCCACCGTGGCCAACGCCACGCCGCAGCAGAAGGCGCCGCCGATCGTCGTCACCGTGCACGAGAACGGCGACTTGACCGCGCGCGGCAAGGACAACGCGGGCAATGCCTTCGAGCGCAAGCTCGACAAGCAGGGCCTGCTCGATTTCGTGCACCAGCGCCAGAACGAGAACCCCGACCAGCCGGTGGTGATCGCAGCCGACCGTTCGGTGAAGTATGAAGCCGTGCTCGATGTCATGTCGGTCCTGAAGGCCGACGGCATCAAGCGCGTGGGCCTGATGGTCAAGTCCAAGACTTCCTGACGCGTTGAGCCCGTATTGAGCCCGTATTGAACCCGTATCGAAGCCGCATTGATGCGCCCGACTGACAGCCATTGCGATTGCCGCTGCGCCCGATGAATACCGTCGCCGCCTATCCCTACCAGCCGGTGAGAGAGCGGGGAACCATGCGTTCCTTCGTGCTCGCGCTCGTCATGCACCTGCTGCTGGGCATCGTGCTGTATTACGGCGTGCACTGGCAGAGCAGCACGCCGGTAGGCGCCGAGGCCGAACTGTGGGAAGAGATCCCCGCCGCCACCGCGCCGCCTCCGCCGCCGCGCGAGCCTGAGCCCGAGCCGGTGGTGCTGCCGCGCCCGGTGCCCGCGCCGCCGGCGCCGCAGGTGAAGAGCAAGGTCGAGGAAGACGCCGACATCGCGCTCGAGAAAAAGAAGCGCCAGGCCGAGGCCGCCGCGCGCGAGGAAGCCGAGCGCAAGGAAGCGGTCCGCAAGGAGGCCGAGCGCAAGGAAGAGGCACGGAAGGAAGAAGCCCGCAAGGACGCGGCGCGCAAGGAAGCCGAGCGCAAAGAGGCTGAGCGCAAGGAAACCGAACGCAAGGAAGCGCAGCGCAAGGAAGACGCGAAGAAGAAGGCCGCGCAGCAGGAGCAGGATCGCAAGGAGCAGGCTGAGCGCGAGCGCAAGGAAGCCGCGGACGCCAAGGCCAAGGCGCAGGCCGACGCCAAGGCGAAGGCCCAGGCTGAGGCGAAGGCCAAGGCACAGGCCGATGCCAAGGGTAAGGCGCAAGCGGAGGCGGCTGCCAATGCACAGCGCAAGAGCGAGCTGGCGCGCCTGCAGGCGTTGGCCGGCGGCGGTGCCGGCGGTGGCGGCGTGGGCAGCACGACCGGCGCGGGCGCCGGCGGTGGCGGCAAGGCGTCGCCGGGCTATGCCGACCGCGTGCGCCGCCGGGTGAAGCCGAACATCGTGTTCACGGAAGACGTGCCGGGAAATCCGAGCGCGGTGGTATCGGTGCGACTGGCGCCGGACGGCTCGCTGATGTCGGCGCGGCTGTCCAAGTCCAGCGGCAATTCGTCGTGGGACAACGCCGTGCTGCGCGCGGTCGAACGTTCCGACCCGCTGCCGCGCGACGAGGACGGCAAGGCGCCGGCCAGCTTTACCATCACCTTCCGGCCGAAGGACTGAGTGACCGGCAGGCCATGATTTGCAACATAATGCAACCTTCATCGCCGGCTTTCAGTCCCATCGCTACGATGGCAGGTTGCCTGACGCAGCCGGCAGTGTGCAGACCGCACGCACAACGGGGATGCGCCATGCGCGGTCCTGCCCGTGTCGCCGTCTGCCTGATTCCTGCCGTGCCCGACGAATCTTGAAATCGACTGAGGAGCAGCATGCGAAAGCTTTGGGCCCCCAACTGGCTGTCCGAGAGGCGGCACCATGCAAACCAACGAGCCGCCCGCCGGGCGGGACGCCGCGCGCTGATGGCGTGGCTGGCCGCGGCACTGACCGTGGCCGCCGGTGCCGCGCACGCGCAGCTCAACGTTGAGATCTCCGGGGTTGGCTCCAGCCAGATCCCGGTCGCTACCGCCAATTTCCAGGGCGAGGCCCAGGCCCCGCAGAACCTGACCGCGATCATCCGCGCCGACCTGGCGCGCAGCGGCCGCCTGCGCAATGTCGACCCGGGCGGCGCCACGGTGGCGGAATCCGCCAATGTCGACCTGGGCAGCTGGAAGTCGCGCGGCGCCGACGCCTTCGTCGCCGGCAGCGTGACCCCGGCCGGAGGTGGCCAGTACGAGGTGCGTTTCCGCCTGTACGACACGGTCAAGGGCCAGAGCCTGGGCGGGCTGGCCTTCACCGTCAACCAGGGCCAGCTGCGCGTGACCGCGCACAAGATCGCCGACTACATCTATGAAAAGCTGCTGGGCGAGCGCGGCGTGTTTGCCACGCGCCTGTCGTACGTGTCGAAGGTGGGCGGCCGCTACCAGCTGCTGATCTCGGACTCGGACGGCCAGAACTCGCAGGTCGCGCTGACCAGCAACGAGCCGATCATCTCGCCGTCGTGGTCGCCGGACGGCCGCCGCGTGGCCTATGTCTCGTTCGAAGCCAAGAAGCCGGTGGTGTACGTGCACGACCTCGCCAGCGGCAAGCGCACGCTGGTGTCGAACCAGAAGGGCAACAACAGTGCGCCGTCGTGGTCGCCTGACGGCCAGCGCCTGGCACTGGCGCTGTCGCGCGATGGAAATACCCAGATCTACCAGGTGAACGCCGACGGTTCGGGCATCCGCCGCCTGTCGCGCAGCAGCGCCATCGATACCGAGCCGCAGTACTCGCCCGATGGCCGCAGCATCTACTTCACCAGCGACCGCGGCGGTGCGCCGCAGGTCTATCGCATGCCCGCCGGCGGCGAAGAGTCCGGCGCGGCGCAGCGTGTCACCTTCAAGGGCAGCTACAACGTGAGCCCGCGCATCTCGCCGGACGGCAAGTACCTGGCGTACATCTCGCGCGCGGGCGGCTTCAAGCTGCAACTGCAGGACCTGAGCAACGGCGACGTGACGTCGCTGACGGATACGGCCAACGACGAGGCGCCGAGCTTCGCCGCCAACGGCAAGTACGTTCTCTATGCCACCCGCGTGGGCGGTCGCGCGGTGCTGGCGGCGGTGTCCACTGACGGGCGTACCCGGCAGGTTCTGTCCCTCCAGTCCGGCGATGTTCGCGAGCCGTCCTGGGGTCCTTTCATGCAATAACAGGAGTCATTCACCATGCCCCAACTGATGAGCAAAACCCTTGCCGTCGCCGCACTGCTGGCCCTGGGTGCCTGCAGCTCCGGCGTCAAGCTGGACGACACCGCCAACGCCGGCGCCGGCAAGGCCGGCACGGGTGCGGACCCGCGCGCCGTCACGCCTGTGACCGCCGCCGATCCGCTGAACGACCCGAACAGCCCGCTGGCCAAGCGCAGCGTGTACTTCGATTTCGACAGCTACACCGTCAAGTCCGACTACCAGGGCATGCTGACCGAGCACGCCAAGTACCTGGGCAGCAACAAGGGCCGCAAGATCCTGATCCAGGGCAACACCGACGAGCGTGGCACCAGCGAGTACAACCTGGCGCTGGGCCAGAAGCGCGCCGAAGCCGTGCGCCGTTCGCTGGCCTCGATGGGCGTGCCCGACGGCCAGATGGAAGCCGTGAGCCTGGGCAAGGAAAAGCCCAAGGCCACCGGCCACGATGAAGCCTCGTGGGCGGAAAACCGCCGCGCGGACATCAACTACTGATCTGCGGACTGACCCTCCATGAAAGCACGCGTTTCCACCCTGTTATGGCTTGCCGCCGTCGCCGGCGGCGGCATGCTCCCGCTCGCGCAGGCGCAGGCCGGTGTGTTCGACGATGACGAGGCCCGCAAGGCGGTCATCAGCCTGCGCGACCAGTTCAACGGTTTCCAGGCGACTGCCACGCAGCGCATCGAGCAGAACAGCCGCACTACGCTCGACATGCAGAACCAGCTCGAGGGCATGCGCCAGGAAGTGGCGCGGCTGCGCGGCCAGAACGAAGTGCTGCAGAACACGGTGGACACGCTGCAGAAGCAGCAGAAGGACTACTACGCCGACCTCGATTCGCGCCTGAAGAAATTCGAGCCGCAGCAGGTCACGGTCGAGGGCCGCGAAGGCGTGTCGCAGCCGGGCGAAAAGCCCGAATACGATGCCGCGCTCAAGCAGTTCCAGGCGGGCGACTTCAAGAGCGCCGGGAATTCGTTCTCGTCGTTCGTCAAGAAGTACCCGCAGAGCCCGTACCTGCCGCTGGCGCAGTACTGGCTCGGCAACTCGCTGTATGCGCAGCGCGACTACAAGGGGTCCACCTTCGTGCTGCAGAACATGGTCAACGCCAACCCGACGCACCCCAAGGTGCCGGACGCGATGATCGCCATTGCCAACAACCAGCTCGAGTCCGGCCAGAAGGCGGCCGCGCGCAAGACGCTGGAGCAGGTGGTGGCAAAGTATCCGGGCACTGAGGGCGCGCAGGCGGCCAGCAACCGTCTCAAGACGCTGAAGTAAGCGGCGGCGGCGCGCCGTCCTCTGCTGCAAGGCTCGCTTCGGCGGGCCTTTTTCGTTTGTCGCGCTAGAATATGTGATTCGCCTGAATGTTCTTGCGCGCCGCCCCCGGTGCGCCCTCCGCATCATGACCAAACGCGCCATCGTCCTGCTTTCCGGCGGACTCGACTCCGCCACCGTACTTGCCATGGCCCGCGCCCAGGGTTTCGAGACCTATGCGCTGTCGATGCGCTATGGCCAGCGCCATTCTTCTGAACTGGAGGCCGCCAAGCGCGTGGCCGCGGCGCTGGGCGCCACCTGCCACGAGATCGTCGACCTGGACCTGCGCCGCTTCGGCGGTTCGGCGCTGACCGACGACGCGCTGGAAGTGCCCACCGACGGCGCCACCGGCGGCATCCCCGTCACTTACGTGCCGGCGCGCAACACCATCATGCTGTCGCTGGCACTCGGCTGGGCCGAGGCCGTGGGCGGGCGCGACCTGTTCTTCGGCGCCAATGCGGTGGACTACTCCGGCTACCCCGATTGCCGGCCCGAGTACGTCGCCGCCTACGAAACCCTGGCCAACCTCGCCACCAAGGCGGGCGTCGAGGGCGACCGCTTCCGCGTGCATGCGCCTATCATCGACATGACCAAGGCCGAGATCATCCGCGCCGGCATCGGCCTGGGCGTCGACTACAGCCTGACGGTGTCGTGCTACCAGGCCGACGACGACGGCCGCGCCTGCGGCGTGTGCGACTCGTGCCGCATCCGCCGCGCCGGCTTCGAGGCCGCCGGCGTGCCCGACCCGACCCGCTACCAGGGCGCCGCCTGAACATATCGAACCGAACGCCGCCAGAAGCCGTCCTCCCTCTCAACGACATGCCTGATATCGACCTTGGCGCGCTCTCGCGCACCGTGCTGCTGAGCACGTTCGTCCTGACCTTCCTGTTCGGCGCCGTCCTGCAGCGCACGCACTTCTGCACCATGGGCGCCGTCTCCGACGTGGTCAACATGGGCGACTGGACCCGCGCGCGCATGTGGGGCCTGGCGATCGGGGTGGCCATGATCGGCACCGGCGTGCTGGCCTGGGCCGGCGCGGTCGATCCGACCAAGACCATCTATACCGCCAGCAAGCTGGGCTGGCTGTCGGCGCTGGCTGGCGGGCTGATGTTCGGCTTCGGCATGGTGCTGGCATCGGGCTGCGGCAGCAAGACGCTGGTGCGCATCGGCGCGGGCAACCTGAAGTCGCTGGTGGTGTTCGTGTTCCTGGGGCTGTCGGCGTACATGACGCTGCGAGGCCTGTTCGGCGTGGTGCGCGTCAATACCGTCGACGCGGTGGCGGTCACGCTGCCGACTACGCAGGACCTGCCGTCGGTGCTGGCGCAGGGCACCGGCGTGGCGCGCGGCGCGTTGCAGCTTGGGCTCGGGCTGCTGCTGGGCGGCGTGCTGGTGGTGTGGGCGCTGGCGGGGCGCGGCTTCCGCTCGTTCGACAACCTGCTCGGCGGCATCGGCGTCGGGCTGATCATCGTGGCGATGTGGTACGTGTCGGGCCACCTGGGCTACGTCGCCGAGGATCCGAACACCCTTGAAGAACTGTTCGTATCGACCAACTCCGGCCGCATGGAAAGCCTGAGCTTTGTCGCGCCGTTCGCCTATACGCTCGACTGGCTGATGATGTTCAGCGACAAGAGCAAGGTGCTGACCATTGGCATCGTCAGCGTGTTCGGCGTGATCGCCGGCGCCGCGGTCTATGCGCTGGCCACGCGCACGTTCCGCTGGGAAGGTTTCGGCAACGCCGAGGACGTGGCCAACCATATGGTCGGCGGTATCCTGATGGGTGCGGGCGGCGTGACCGCGCTGGGCTGTACGGTGGGGCAGGGGTTGTCAGGTGTATCGACGCTGGCGATCGGGTCGTTTATCGCACTGGCCGGCATCCTGTTGGGTGCGGTGCTGGCGTTCCGCTACCAGATGTGGCGGCTGGAACGCATGATCTGAACGCCGTATTCGGTGAGCCCTTGACACATCGAGAAGGGTGTCACTATAATCGCGGTTCTGTTTTTTCGGGTCGTTAGCTCAGTCGGTAGAGCAGCGGACTTTTAATCCGTTGGTCGCGTGTTCGAGTCACGCACGACCCACCAGCATTCGAAGTACACAAAGGGCCTGCGCATTGCGCAGGCCCTTTGTCGTTTACCTCTCGCTTGTGAGGCCGCTCGATCCCGCGCGCAGCGACGTCATGGCGTCACGCACCATACGGCCCATCTATCCCATAGTGATGCAGATTGCATCACAAAACGTCTCGCCATCCACTGGTTTAACCAGATCGAGTTAGAGACTTATTGTCTTACCCACAGGACAATAAAACGTCGCGCAGCCTGGCGCGACGGGGGGACACAGAATGAACTGAGCCGGGCAAGCAGCCGGCAGGATTCCATATGCGGCAAGCGGGTGAATCGTTACCGGCCAGCGGCCACGTGCTGCGCATCATCTGGCCGTTCATTCCGGTGGTGGTCGCGCTGGCGTTGTTCAGCATCGCCAGCCTTGACCTATTGTCGGCCGCGCGTGCATTCGGCGCGGGCGAGAGCCAGTGGTCCAAGGGCCAGAAAAATGCGGTGCTACATCTGTTGCGCTATGGCGAGGACCGCAACCCCGCGGATTTCACCTCCTATCTGGCTGCCATTGCGATTCCGCTGGGCGATCATCGCGCCCGCCTGGAACTCGACCGCGACGAGCCGGACCTGGAGCGCGTGCGCGAAGGGCTGCTCGCCGGCGGCAACCACCCGGAGGACATCCCACGGATGGTGCGGCTTTACCGCAATTTCCGCCATATCCACGAGGTCGATGCCGCGATTCGCGTATGGGCCGCCGGCGACGAAGAGATCGCCGCGCTGCACGAACAGGCGCTGGCGCTGCGACGTTTGGTCGACCGCCCCGGCTGCGACGACGATTGCGTGGCGCCGGTGCTGCGTCGGATCGCGCAGATCGATGCGCGGCTGAACCCGCTGGAGCGCGCCTTCTCGGAACACTTAGGACAGGCCTCGCGCCGGGTAACGCGGCTGCTGACCACCGGCAGCGCGGTGGTGGCGACCCTGATGCTGATGTCGGCGATCCTGCTGTCGTACGGCCCGCTGCGGCGCGAACGCCGGTTGCGCGAGGCGCTGGCCCAGAGGGAGGAGCAACTGCAGCTGGCGGTGGAGGGCAGCAATGATGGTCTGTGGGACTGGCACCTCGGCAGCGGCGAACTTTACTTTTCCCCGCGATGCGCGCAGATGCTGGGCTATGGCGCAAGTGAGCTGCCGCATGCGCGCGAGACCGTGCTCGCCCTGCTGCATCCGTCGGACCTCAAAGCCTTCGAGGCCAAGCTCGCTCGGCACCTGCGCAGCGGCGAGCCGTATGACACCGAGTTCCGGCTGCGCAAGTGCGACGGCAACTACCTGTGGGTGCGCGCACGCGGCAGGCTGGTGCGCGCCGCCGCGCAGCGGCGATCGCGCATGGCGGGCTCGCTGACGGATATCTCGGATAACAAGCGCTATGAGTCGCAGCTATTCGCCGAGAAGGAGCGTGCCCAGGTCACGCTGCAGGCGATCGGCGACGCGGTGGTGACCACCGACGTATGGGGCCGCGTGCAGTCGCTCAATCCCGCTGCCGAGGCGCTGACCGGCTGGCGCGAGGCCGATGCCCTCGGGCTGCCGCTGGGCAAGGTGTGCATGCTGCGCGACGAGGACAGCCTGGCGCCGCTGCCCGATATCGTCACGCTTGCGCTCAGGCAGCGTTGGCGTAGCCAGTCGGCACAACTGGTGCAGCGCGCCGCATCGGGACATCCCGGCCAGTCGCTGGCGGTCAAGCCCTCGGTGGCTCTGATCCGCGACCGTGCCACGCACGCGATCGGCGTGGTGGTGGTGCTGCACGATATCAGCCAGGAGCGCGCGCACGCCGCGCGGCTGGCGTACGAGGCCAGCCACGACGGCCTCACCGGCCTGGTCAACCGCGCAGAGTTCGAACGCCGCGTCGGTGCGGCGATCACGCGGGCGCGTGCGCAAGGTGTCAGCCACACGCTGATGTACCTGGACCTCGACCAGTTCAAGGTGGTCAACGATACCTGCGGCCATGCCGCCGGCGACGAGCTGATCCGTCAGATGGCCGAGGTCATGCGCAGCCAGTTGCGCCGCAGCGATACGCTGGCACGCCTTGGCGGCGACGAATTTGGCGTGCTGCTCGAGCATTGCGCCACCAGCGACGGGGAGCGCGTGGCCGAGGCGCTGCGCCACGCCATTGCGTGCTTCCGATTCGCGCACCGGGAGCGCACCTTCGCGCTGGGCGTGAGCATCGGCCTGATCTCGCTAGACGCCCAGACCGGCAGCGTCGCCGAAGCGCTCAGCGCAGCCGACGCGGCTTGCTATGTGGCCAAAGAGGGCGGACGCAACCGCGTGCAGGTCTATCACCCGAAGGACAGCGTGGTGCAGGCGCGGCACGGCGAGATGGAGTGGGTCAGCCGCGTGCACGCCGCGCTGGCGGCTGGGCGCTTCTGCCTGTACGCACAGGAGATCGTGCCAGCGCAGCCGGACACCGCGGCGCGGCCAAGGGGCCGGCATATCGAACTGCTGCTGCGCATGCTTGACGAGCGCGGCCGGCTGGTGCCGCCGATGGCTTTCGTGCCGGCGTGCGAGCGCTACAACCTGATGCCGATGATCGACCGCTGGGTGGTCGAGACTGCCTTCCGCGCGCTGGCGGGTCGCCAGGGGGAGTTCGCCACCTGCGCCGTCAACCTGTCTGGCTCGTCGCTGGCGGATATCCACTTCCCCGAGTTCGTGCGCGAGCAGGCGCAGCGCGCCGGCATCGCGCTGGACGGCATCTGCTTCGAGATCACGGAAACCGCGGCGATCGCTAACCTCGCTCAGGCGGGAGCATTTATCCAGCAGCTGCAGCAGCTCGGTTGCAGTTTCGCGTTGGACGACTTCGGCGCGGGCATGTCCTCGTTCACATACCTGAAGCACTTGCCGGCCGCGTATCTGAAGATCGACGGCAGCTTCGTGCGCGACATGCTGGCCGACCCGGTCAACCTGGTGATGGTGGAAGTGATCCAGCGCATCGGCCATGCCATGGGCAAGAAGACCATCGCCGAATTCGTCGAGAGCGAGGCCATGCTGGAGCGGCTGCGGGAGCTTGGCGTCGACCTGGTGCAGGGTTTCCATATCGGCCTGCCGCAGCCGTTCGCCCCCTCCGGCCTCGCCGCGATGGTGCCGTCCACGGCGGCGCGGACGGCCTGAGCGCAAGCGCGAGGCTCAGGGCACGAGCGGGTCGCGGAAGCCGGTGTCGGTGGGAGGCGCGCCTGGCGTGGTGGTCGCGGTGGTGTCCGGCACGGTGGCAGGAGGGATCGCCTGCCGCTTGGCGTCACGCCAGGTGTTGTAAATCCAGTACGCCGCGCCGGCCGCCAGGCCTACCTTGGACAACTTCCAGGTCCAGCGCAGTACCGGCGTGCGCCGGAGCAATGGCAGTGCCAGCGTGACGGCGGTGCTCAGCAGCGGGTAGTCCTTGGTGAGGCCCGCCACCTTCATTAACGAGCCCGGCCGCGCGAAGCGCGGCAGCCAGCTGGCGACATTGCCCAGCCGTCGTGCGCCGCCGCGTACCTGGTGCAGTGCCTGCAGGCAGTCATGACGCTCCAGCGCCGCGCGCGTGAGCAGCAGTTCCTTGCGCACCTCGAGCGGCAAGCGGACTTCCTGCGTGAAGCGGACGGGCCGCGCATGCTCGCGGCGGTTGCGCTCGGTCGCGCCTTCGTCGGGTCCCAGGGTGGTCATCGGCGCAGGATCTCCCGGTCTTTGTCGATTTCGGCGAGCGTGGCCTCGAACATCGGCGGGGCGTTGCGCACCAGGTTGCGGGCGTACGCCAGGCAGCCGGCGCACAGCAGCAGGTAGATGACCACCAGCACGCCCAGCGCCTGCCATCCATAGCTGTTCCAGAACAGGATGGCGACGAGCGCGGTAAAGGTGACCAGCGCGATGCCGAAGAACACCAGCCCGAAGCAGGCCAGCAGTGCGACCTTCATCAGGCGCGTGCGCTCCTCGGCGAATTCGACGCTGGCAAGCTCCAGACGGGTCTGGACCATGGCAACCACCGAGTTGAGGAGGTTGCGCACGGATTCCAGAAATTTGGGGGAGGGGGTGGATTCGCTCATGGGTTCGCTCGGCGGCTCCGGCGTAAAAGCGGCACGCCGGCCTGGCCGTGCGTGCCTTTCTGCGGACGGGGCCGGGCGCCGCTGTGCGGGCCCCCGGGCCTCTGGCAACCCATGCCTCGTGCGGGTTGCCGCTCTGGTGCGGCACCTGGCGCCGCACCGGGACTACAGCCGCTTACTTGCGGTTCAGCAGCAGACCGACCAGCAGGCCCACGCCGGCCGCCACGCCCACGGCGCGCCACGGGTGGTCGTGCACGTAGTCGTCGGTGGCGCGAGCGGCTGCCTTGCTCTTGGTCACGACGGCATCCTGCAGGTCCTGGGCCTTTTCTTTGGCTTGCTTGAGCAGACCCATGCCGCGCTCGCGCAGTTCGGCGGCTTTTTCGCCGGTGGTCGAAGCGGCTTGCTTCAGCAGCTCCTCGGCGTCGGACAGTACGGTCTTGACATCGCTCATCAGTTTCTCCTGTTTGCGGGCGGTTGGTTCGGTTTGTGCGGATTCTGACATTTTCTACGCTCCGAGGCTAACGGCATTGTCTGTCTGATACTTAGCATATGTGGCGTGCGACGGTGGTTTCAAGGCCACGCGCCTCAACGCCGGTATCGGTGGGGCCATTGCCAGCATGCCCGAAAGCGCGTGAAAAGACTGTCAGAAAATGTCTATATGACTACGAGTGATTTTGTAGTGACTTTATATTCGTTTGGGTTGGATATCAATCGGGATACTCTGGTTCCACTTCAAAATAGGAGTTCTGAACATGGCATTGCGTCTCGGCGATATCGCCCCGGACTTCGAGCAGGATTCGAGCGAAGGCCGCATCCGCTTCCATGAGTGGCTCGGCGACGGCTGGGGCGTGCTGTTCTCGCACCCGGCCGACTACACGCCGGTGTGCACCACCGAGCTTGGTCTCACGGCAAAGCTGAAGGACGAGTTCGCGCGCCGCGGCGTCAAGGCGATCGCGCTGTCGGTCGACGGCGTGGAATCGCACCACGGGTGGATCCGCGACATCAACGAGACCCAGTCGACCACGGTCAATTTCCCGATTCTGGCCGACGGCGACCGCAAGGTTTCGCAGCTGTACGACATGATCCATCCGAACGCCAACGAGACCCTGACGGTGCGCTCGCTGTTCATCATCGATGCGAAGAAGAAGGTGCGCCTGATCATCACCTATCCGGCCAGTACGGGGCGCAACTTCAACGAGATCCTGCGCGTCATCGACTCGCTGCAGCTGACCGACAGCCATAGCGTGGCAACGCCCGGCAACTGGCAGGACGGCGACGACGTGGTGATCGTGCCCTCGCTGAAGGACGAGGCCGTGATCCGCGAGAAATTCCCGAAGGGCTACTCGGCCGTGCGGCCGTACCTGCGGCTGACGCCGCAACCCGACAAGGCATGACGACCAAATGAACGCGGCCCCGCAAATTGCGGGGCCGGCGTCCGGAACAGGTGTTTTATCGACGGGGGCAGCCTCGTCGTCTCCTTGGTAGTGTGCTTGGCCCGGCTTTGCAGCCGGGCTTTTTTCATTGCGGAGTCCTGTCCCTGTCCGTAAGGAGAGTTTCCGGATGCTTCAGAAGAACGCCTGGAGACCGGTCTGGGCGCGGCCGAGGATCAGCGCGTGGATGTCGTGCGTGCCTTCGTAGGTGTTGACCACTTCCAGGTTCACCACGTGGCGGATCACGCCGAATTCATCCGAGATGCCGTTGCCGCCGAGCATGTCGCGGGCCACGCGGGCGATGTCCAGCGACTTGCCGCACGAGTTGCGCTTCATGATCGAGGTGATTTCCACCGCGGCGGTGCCTTCGTCCTTCATGCGGCCCAGGCGCAGGCAGCCTTGCAGGCCCAGCGTGATCTCGGTCTGCATGTCGGCCAGCTTTTTCTGCACCAGCTGCGTCTGGGCCAGCGGGCGGCCGAATTGCTTGCGGTCCAGCGTGTACTGGCGCGCGGTGTGCCAGCAGAACTCGGCGGCGCCCAGCGCGCCCCAGGCGATGCCATAGCGTGCCGAGTTCAGGCAGGTGAACGGGCCCTTCAGGCCGCTCACGCCCGGCATGATGTTCTCTTCCGGCACGAACACCTGGTCGAGCACGATCTCGCCGGTGATCGAGGTGCGCAGGCCGACCTTGCCGTGGATGGCCGGTGCCGACAGGCCCTTCCAGCCCTTTTCCAGGATAAAGCCGCGGATGGCTTCCTTGCCGTCGTCGCCCTGCAGCTTGGCCCAGACCACGAACACGTCGGCGATCGGCGAGTTGGTGATCCACATCTTGGCGCCGGTCAGCTCATAGCCGCCGTCGACCTTCCTGGCGCGGGTCACCATCGAGCCCGGGTCGGAGCCGTGGTTCGGCTCGGTCAGGCCGAAGCAGCCGATCCACTCGCCGGTGGCCAGCTTGGGCAGGTATTTCTGCTTCTGCGCTTCGGTGCCGAATTCATAGATCGGCACCATCACCAGCGACGACTGCACGCTCATCATCGAGCGGTAGCCCGAATCTACGCGCTCGACTTCACGGGCGATCAGGCCATAGCTGACGTAGTTCAGGCCGGGGCCGCCGTATTGCTCGGGGATGGTCGGGCCGAGCAGGCCGAGTTCGCCCATCTCGCGGAAGATCTCGACGTCTGTCTTCTCGTTGCGGAACGACTGCAGCACGCGCGGCATCAGCTTGTCCTGGCAGTACGCCGCGGAGGCGTCACGCACGGCGCGTTCGTCGGCGGTCAGTTGCTGGTCGAGCAGCAGGGGATCGGCCCAGTGGAATTCGGCGTTGGCAGCCATGCAGGTCTCCTTCGGTGGCGCGGCGGAAGCGGGCGATTTGCGCTGGTGCTTCCGGAGTATCGGGTTCGGTGATCGTTTGCGGAGGATTTTATGGTTCCGCATTGCGGAACTGTGTTCCGTTGAATTAGTATATCGCAATGGATTTGCCGTGCAACAGGCAAAACCCCAAGCCACCGATCCCTTGTGCGATGAGCGGACAACCGCCGAACTGAGAGGAGCACATCTTGAACAGTCCGTCACTTTCGAACGACGCACCAACGCCGGTGCGGGAGAGCGATCCCAATTTCGTCACCGCGCTGGCGCGCGGGCTGGAGTTGCTGCGCTGCTTTCGCACCGGCGAAGCGATGCTTGGCAACCAGGATTTCGTGCGCCGCACCGGGTTTCCCAAAGCCACCGTCAGCCGACTGGCCGGCACGCTGGTGCAGTTGGGTTACCTGCGGTATGACGACAGCCTGGGCAAGTACGCGCTCGATGCCGGCGTGCTGGCGCTGGGGTATGCGTACCTGTCGGCGTCCGACGTGGTGACACTGGCGCGGCCGCATATGCTGGCGTTCGCGCAGTCGTATGGGGTATCGGTATCGCTTGGCAAGCGTGAGCGGATGGAGGTGATTTACCTCGAGTCGATCCGTAATGACGCGGGCGTGATGCTGGGGTTGGGGGTGGGGTCGCGGCTGTCGCTGGTGTCCAGTTCGATGGGGCGGGCGTATCTGGCTGCGCTGCCGGCAGCGCGGCGGGATCGGGTGCTGGCTGAATTCAGCCAGGCGTTTCCGGAACAGTGGAAACAGCAGGAAGGCGCGACGCGGGTGGCGTTGGCCGATGCGCAGCAGCGGGGGTATGCGTCGTCATTCCGGGATTGGCATCCGGCGATTCATGCTTGCGCGGTGGCGTTTCGGCCTGTTGGGGAGAAGGATCTGCATATGTTGAGTTGCAGTGCTTCTTATGGGGCGGTGGAGGAGGAGGTTTTTCATCGGACGCTGGCGCCGGCGTTGGTGGCGTTGGCGGGGAGGTTGTCGGATGGGGGGTGAGGTGGATGGCTTCTGGTGGGGGGTCTTTTGCTTTGCGGCTTGGTATCTGGTGGATATTTGAAATGCCCCGGTTTCGCCCCTAAAGGGCGAGTCACTTTTGCCCGAGCGGCAAAAGTAACCAAAAGCGCGTTTACTGTCCTGGGCGGACGGCCACTTTTATCGTAGTGGGCGGCGGCTTTCGTACGGGGCTTCGCTTCCTCACAAAGCAGGGCTGCCTGCCGCAGGGGTACGCCACGTTGGCTGGGATTAACGCGGTGATTGAACGAGCCCAGAGCTGTGGGTGGCCCCTGCTGCTGAGGGCATGGTAGGAACGCCTGCGGCTGCGCTGCGCGCGGGTCCTGGTTGGTCTGCCGGGTTTAGTGATATAGCTATCGTTGACGAGGTCCGCGACCCGCTGCGCGAATTGGCCGGCTTCGCTTCGTGGAGGCTCCGGCCCTCTCCCCCGGCCCCTCTCCCGCAGGCGGGAGAGGGGAGAGAAACAAGGTAGGCCTGCACAAGCTGTTGGGTTCACCCGGCGATATGGCCAAGCGAGCGCAGCGACGCGTTCCGTGCCGGGGCCAGTGACCTGAGAATGCTGCCGGCGCGCAGCGCAGCCGAAGGCGTTCCTACGTTGCCGCCAGCAGCAGGGGCCACTCACAGCTCTGGGCTCGTTCAATAATTGCGTCAATCCCGAGCCACCATGGCGCACCACCGCGGCAGGCAGCCCTGCTTTGTGAGGAAGTGAAGCCCCGTACGAAAGCCTTAGAACACTACGATAAGAGTGGCCGCCCGCCCAGGGCAGTCAACGCGCTTTCTGGTGACTCTTTGTCGCTCGGACAAAGAGTTACCCGCCCTTTAGGGCGGAACCGGGCGCATCAAATAGCCACCAAATGCCAAGCCGCAGCCGCATCCCCCGCACGCCGACACAACAAATCAAAGATCCGTCCTCAACCTCCAAAGCTCCGGAAACAACACCACATCCAGCATCTTCCGCAAATAGCTGACACCCTCGGTGCCGCCAGTGCCACGCTTGAACCCGATCACGCGTTCAACCGTCGTCACATGCCGGAACCGCCATTGCCGGAACGCATCCTCCAGGTCGACGAACTTCTCGCCAAGTTCATACAGTTCCCAATGCGCAGAAGGATTGCGATAGACCTCAAGCCAAGCCGCCTCAACCGAAGCGTTGTAGGCAGTAGGCTGAGTCCAGTCGCGCTCGACGCATTGTGCATCGATGGCAAATCCACGCCGCGCCATCAGCCGGATCGCTTCGTCATACAGCGACGGCGTCTTCAAAGCAGTTTCCACCAGCGACAAATGCTCAGCCCGATGCGCATGCGGCTTCAGCATGGCCGCATTCTTGTTGCCGAGGATGAATTCGATTTCCCGATACTGGTAGGACTGGAAACCAGACGACATCCCCAGATAAGGCCGCATCGCCGAATACTCGGGCGGCGTCATCGTCGCCAGCACGTTCCACGCCTGCACCAGCTGGTCCATGATCCGCGACACGCGTGTCAGCATCTTGAATGCTGGCGGCAAGCTATCGGCCTTGACCGATTCCCGCGCCGCGCGCAGTTCATGCAGCATCAGCTTCATCCACAACTCGGTGGTCTGGTGCTGCACGATAAAGAGCATCTCGTTGTGGTCCGGCGACAGCGGGTGCTGCGCGCTCAGGATCTGGTCCAGGCCCAGATAATCGCCATAGCTCATGTCCTTGGCGAAATCCATCTGCGCGCCATGCCAGCCATCGCCTTGCGCCGCCGGTTGAGCCGCCGCGCCCGAGAAAGGGCATCCCTTGAAATCACTCATGATGCGCTCCCGATCAGGTCACCTGGCCGCGCACCTGGAAGCGCGCATCGCGATATGCGCCGCTGTCCAGCACATCGCGCAGGATTTCCACCGCATCCCAGACTTCGGTGAAGCTGGTGTACAGCGGCGTGAAGCCGAAGCGCGCAATGCGCGGCTCGCGGTAGTCGCCAATGACGCCGCGCTCGATCAGGGCCTGCACCAGGGCATAGCCTTCCGGATGCTCCCAGCTCACCTGGCTGCCGCGGCGCGCGTGCTCGCGCGGCGTGACCAGCGTAAGCGGATGGTGGCCACAGCGCGCTTCTACCAATTGGATGAAGAGGTCGGTCAGCTGCAGCGACTTGGCGCGCAGCGCCGCCATGCTGGTCTGCGCGAACACGTCCAGCCCGCACTCGACCATCGCCAGCGACGTGACCGGCTGCGTGCCGCACAGGAAGCGGCGCACGCCTTCCACCGGCCGGTACTGCGGTTCCATCGCGAACGGTGCGGCATGGCCCCACCAGCCCGACAGCGGCTGCCAGAACGCATCGCGCAGCGCCGGCGCGACCCATACGAACGCGGGCGAGCCCGGGCCGCCGTTCAGGTACTTGTAGGTGCAGCCGATGGCGTAGTCGGCGCCGGACGCCTTCAGGTTGACCGGCACGGCGCCGGCGGAGTGGCACAGGTCCCAGACGGTCAGCGCGCCGCGGGCATGGGCCAGTTCGGTCAGCGCGGCCATGTCGAGCATCTCGCCGCTCTTGTAGTTGACGTGCGTCAGCATCAGTACCGCGGTATCGGCGCCGACGGCGGCGTCGATCTCGGCCGGCGAGTTGACCAGGCGCAGAGAGTAGCCCTGCTGCAGCAGGTCGGCCAGGCCCTGTGCGATATAGAGGTCGGTCGGGAAGTTGCTGGCTTCGGACACGATCACCTTGCGTGCCGGATCGCGCGTCTGCTGCACGCGCAGCGCGGCGGCGAGCACCTTGAACAGGTTGATCGAGGTGGTGTCGGTCACCACCACTTCATTCTCGCCGGCGCCGACCAGCGGCGCGAGTTTGTTGCCCAGCCGCTGCGGCAGTTCGAACCAGCCGGCGGTGTTCCAGCTGCGGATCAGGCCATCGCCCCATTCCTCGGCCACCACCTGGGCGGCACGCGCGGCGGCGGCGCGCGGGCGGGCGCCGAGCGAGTTGCCGTCGAGATAGATCACGCCCTCGGGCAGGGCGAACTGCTCGCGCAGGGGGCGCAGCGGGTCTTGCTGGTCGAGCTGTAGACAGTGCTCGCGGTCAATAGTCGTCATGTCTTGTGGTGGGTATGCGTGAATCTTTAAAGCGATCAGTCCAGGCTGCGCAGCACGGCGCGCACCGGGCTGGCATCGAGCCCGGCAAAGCGCAGCGGCAGCGCGATCAGCTCATAGTCGCCTTCGGCGACGTCATCCAGCACGATGCCTTCCAGGATCGCCAGCCCATGCCGGCGCACGGCCTTGTGCGCGTCCATGGTCTTGGATTCCTGCGGATCGAGCGAAGGCGTGTCGATGCCGACCAACTGCACGCCGTGCGCTGCGAGCAGCGCGATGGTGTCGGCTGCGACGGCACAGAAAGCAGGGTCCCATTGCGCCAGCGGCGCCTGCTCGTACGTGCGCAGCAGCACGCGCGGCGGCAGGTCTTGCAGGGCGTGCTCCACATGGCACGGCTCCACCAGCGGCGACGCGCCGATGCAGTGGATCACCCGGCAGGTGCCGAGGTAGGGCGCCAGCGGCACGTCGCCGATCGGCGCGCCATCGGCGGCATAGTGCAGCGGCGCGTCGGCGTGGGCTCCGGTGTGCGGCGACAGCGTGATGCGGCCGACATTCACCGGGCAGTGTTCGTCCATTTGCCACGCGGGCGCTTGCTGGAAGGGGGTGTCGCCGGGCCACACCGGGATGGCCGGGGACAGCGGCGGGCTGATGTCCCACAGCCGGCGCGGGTCTTGTCTGGGGGCGGTCATGGAATGGGGCGGCGGTGCCGTCTTTTGTCTGCCTCGATGTCGGCATATTAGACAAATTCCCCGGGAAGAGGCTTGCGAAATGAGCCGTCAGACACGCCATCTTTCGCATAAAATTCGAGTATCCAAATATTCTTCGCAGGAAATTCGAATGACACTCGACCCCATCGATCTACGCATCCTCGCGTGCCTGCAAGAGAACGGCCGCATCAGCAACCAGGACCTGGCCGACCGGGTGGCGTTGTCGCCTTCGGCATGCCTGCGCCGCGTGCGGCTGCTGGAAGAGTCAGGGGTGATCGGCGGCTACCGCGCCTGGTTCGATGCCGAGCAACTGGGGCTTGAACTGGAGGCCATCGTGCAGGTGTCGATGCGCCATGACGTGGAGGGCTGGCACGACACCTTTATCGCCGCGGTTCAGTCCTGGCCCGAAGTGCTGTCGGCCTACATCATCACCGGCGACAGCAATTACATCCTGCGTGTGCAAGCGCGCAACCTGAAGCACTACTCGGACTTCATCGTGAACCGGCTGTACCGCACCAAGGGCGTGATGGATATCCGCTCGAACATCGTGCTGCAGCGGATCAAGACCGACAGCTCGCCGCTGGCGATCCTGAAGGCGGGCGGGGAAGACGCCTAGCGACGCGTGTGCAGCGCGATCAGCTGCCGCAGCGTTTCCTTGAGCTGCGCCCCTTGGTCGGGGCCGAAATCGTTCAGCACCGTGCGCTCGTGCTGCGCGGCGCGCTCCAGCAGCGGGTTGGCCAGCGCCAGCCCGTGCGGCGTGATCGAGATCAGCGCATGGCGGCGGTCGGTGGTGCCGGCGGTGCGCCTGACCAGCCCCTCGGCGGCCATGCGGTCGACCAGCTTGGTCAGCGTGGGCTGCTTGGTCAGCGTGATTTCGGCCAGCGCGCCGATGGTGCAGTCGGCGCGGTCGGCCAGCGTCGCCAGCACGCGCCATTCCGGCACGGACAGGCCGCGGGCTTCGACCTCGCGGTGGAATTCGCCGGAAATCAGATGGCTGGCGCGGGCCAGCAGGTAGGCCAGGTAGCCGTCGACGAAAGGCTGGTCCGCCATGATGGAGCCGCGGGTAGTCAGGGTTCGAGCGGGCTGGTGGTGGAGAACTGGCCGCCCTGGAACACCAGCGGGCCATCCGGACCTTCGAGCACGCCGCAGCGCTCCACCTCGCCGACGAAGATCACGTGGTCGCCCTCGTCGTAGCGGCTGCGGTTATGGCATTCGAACCACGCCAGCGCGTTGGCCAGGATCGGCAGGCCGGTGGCTGACAGTCGGTAGTCGACGCCCGCGAAACGGTCGCCCTTCAACGTGGCGAAGCGCTGGCACAGATCCAGTTGCGACGCGGACAGCACATTGATGATGTAGTGGGTGCCGTCGCGGAACATCGGCAGGCTGTTGGCCCGCGTGGCCATGCTCCACAGCACCAGCGGCGGATCCAGTGACACCGAGTTGAACGAACTGGCGGTGATGCCGATGAACGGCGGCGCGCCGGCTTCGACCGATTCGGCGCTGGCGCGCGTGGTGATCACGGTCACGCCGGTCGCGAACTGCGACAGCGTGCGACGGAAGTGCTGCGCGTCGAAGTCCGGTGCGGCGGCGACGTTGGTGATCCGTGGCTGGGCCTCAGGCATGCCCATGGGGGCTCCACTGGAGTTCATGAAATTTCATATATATTATTCGCGCCAGGGACTTTCAACCAAGTCCGCTGACACGTCGCCCTGCAGCGGCTGTCGGCCGAGGCGCAAAAAACAGTGCGGCACATGCCCGCACGATAACAAGCAGGAGACAAGACATGCTCATCGAGCAGATCGAACACCGCTGGCTGGCGGCGTTCCGGCGCACCCTGGAACTCTGTGCCCTGCAGGGCGCGGAAGTCGTTGGAATTGTAACGGAGTCGCAATCCCGCCTTGTCAACGTGGCCTTGGCCGAGTTGGCGGTGCAGTCGCTGGGCGCCACGCCCATCCGTATCCAGGTGCCGACTCCGGCACTCAGTGCGCCGGCGCCAGTGCGCTCGACCGGCGCCAGCGATGCCTTGCAAAACCTCGCGCCGGTCGTAGCGGCCCTGTCCCGCTGCCATCTGGTGCTGGACTGCACCGTCGAAGGCCTGCTGCATGCGCCCGAGCTGCCGCTGATCCTGCGCGGCGCCGACGGCGTGGTGCCGCGCATGCTGATGATCAGCAACGAACACCCCGAGATCCTGGAACGCTGCCAGCCCGATCCGGCGCTGGAAGGCACCGTACGCGCCGCAATGAAGCGCCTGCGCGGCGCGAAGGAAATGCGCGTGCATTCCGCCGCCGGCACCGAGTTGCGCATCGGCCTGGCCGACGCTCGCGTGGGCGGCGTCTGGGGTTTCTGCAACAAGCCGGGGCAGGTCTCGCACTGGCCGGGTGGGCTGTGCCTGGCGTTCCCGGCCAGCCGCCAGGTCAACGGCACGCTGGTGCTGGCGCCGGGCGACGTCAACCTGACCTTCAAGACTTACCTGCGCGACACCGTGGTCTGCCATATCGAGGACGACTACATCGTCGGCGTCGAAGGGCAGGGCGTCGACGCCGACATGATGCGCGGCTACTACCAGGCCTGGGCCGACCGCGAGGGCACGCGCGACGCCTACGCGGTGTCGCACGTCGGCTGGGGCCTGAACCGGATGGCGCGCTGGGATGCGCTGGCCTTCTATGACAAGCGCGACTGCAACGGCACGGAGTTGCGCGCGTTCGGCGGCAACTTCCTGTTCTCCACGGGTGCCAACGAGGTGGCGGGCCGCCATACGCTGGGCCATTTCGACCTGCCGCTGCGCAACTGCACGGTCTCGCTCGACGGCCGCAATGAAGTCGAGGCCGGCCAGCTGGTGGAGGTGTCGGCATGAGCGCCCCCGCTTCCCACAAGCGCCCCAATGGCATCGCCATGCTGGAGTGGGGCGCCGGCCCGGTCGCGGTGGTGATGCTGCATGGCATCGGCGGCGGCAAGGCCGCGTGGCCGGCGCAGGGCGAAGCGCTGGTGCAGGCGGGCTACCGCGCGCTGGCGTGGGACATGCCCGGCTATGGCGACAGCGACATGATCGATCCCTATGACTTCGACGGCCTGGCCCGCGCGCTGGCGCCGCTGCTGCAGGCCGAGCGCGATGCCGGCCGGCGCGTGGTGCTGCTGGGCCACAGCATGGGCGGCATGGTGGCGCAACAGGCGTACGCCGCCACGCCGGCGCTGGTCGAAGGCATGGTGCTGTCGGGCACCTCGCCCGCGTTTGGCAAGGGCGACGGGCCGTGGCAGCGCGAGTTCATCGCCGCCCGCACCGCGCCGCTGGATGCCGGCAAGAGCATGGCCGAGATGGCGGCGGGGCTGGTGCGCACGATGGTGGCGCCGGATGCCGAAGGGCCTGCCGTGGCCTTCGCCACCGCAGTGATGGCCGCCGTGCCCGCGCCCACCTACCGCGCCGCGCTGGGCGCGCTGGTGCGCTTCAACCAGCGCGACGCGTTGCCGCACATTGCCGTGCCGGTGCTGGCGCTGGCCGGCCAGCACGACACCAACGCCTCGCCCGAAGTCATGCAGCGCATGGCGCAGCGCATCCCAGGCGCCGAATACCACTGCCTGCCCGATGTCGGCCACCTGGCCTGCATGGAGCGGCCGGCGGCCTTCAACGCTCCCGTACTCGCTTTTCTCCAGCGGCATTTCCCGGTGCGCTGACGCGTGCGCCGATCCCGAAGTCCCAGAAAACCAGATCAACGGCGCAGGTTCGTATCGACCAGCGCCAAGGAGACCGCGACATGCCTTCCGGCCAGCTCGACTTCATTCCTGCCGTCGGTACGGCGGATTTCACCCCGCGCCAGGCGCGCCTGCTGGCGCTGGCCAACCGCCTGGGGCGCGAACGCTTCGCCGCGCGCGCCGCCACCTGGGACCGCGAGGCCAGTTTTCCCTTCGCCAACTACGACGATCTGCGCGAAGCCGGCCTGCTGGCGCTGTGCGTGCCGGAAGCCTTCGGCGGCGAGGGCGCGGACTTCGCCACCTATTGCATGGTGGGCGCCGAGATTGGCCGCTTCTGCGGCGCGACGGCGCTGACGTACAACATGCATATCTGCTCGACCATGTGGACCGGCACGCTGTCCGATGGCATCGAGATGACGCCCGCACAGCGCGCCGAGCACGAGGCCCGCCGCGCCCTGCATTTCGCGCGCGTGGTGCGCGACGGCGCGGTCTACGCGCAGCCGTTCTCCGAAGGCTCGGCCGCGGCCGCCGGCAAGGCGCCGTTCGGCACCACCGCGCGCAAGGTCGAAGGCGGCTGGGTGCTGAACGGCCGCAAGATCTTCGCCTCGCTGTCGGGCGCCGCCGACTACTACGGCATCCTCTGCACCGAGGACCACGGCGACCAGCATCCCGACATGCGCGATACCCTCTATATCGCCGTGCCCGGCAAGGCCGACGGCCTCACCGTGACCGGCGAATGGGACCCGATGGGCATGCGCGGCACGGTCTCGCGCACGCTGCTGCTCAAGGACGTGTTCGTGCCCGACCAGGAGCAGCTGATGCCGCGCGGCGTCTACTACCGTGCCGCGCAGACCTGGCCGGCCATGTTCTTCACGCTGTCGCCGACCTACCTCGGCGTGGCGCAGGCCGCCTACGATTTCACCGTGCAGTACTTGCGCGGCGAGGTGCCGGGCCAGCCGCCGGTCAAGCGCCGCATGTATCCGACCAAGCAGATCGCGGTGGCGCAGATGCGTATCCAGCTCGAGACCATGCGCTCGATCTTCTGGCGCGTGATCCATGAAGCCAGGCCCAACCCATCCAAGGACGAGCGCCTGCGCCTGTACGCCGCGCACTACACCGTGATGGAGGGCGCCAACGATATCGCGCGGCTGGCGATCCGTACCTGCGGCGGGCAGTCGATGCTCAAGGATCTGCCGCTGGAGCGCCTGTACCGCGATTCGCGCTGCGGTGCGCTGATGCTGCCCTGGACCGCCGAGCTGATCCTGGACCGCATGGGCCGCGAAACGCTGTACGAATCCGGCGAGCGCGACGAATGAGCGGCGCCCGCCTTGGTCCGTCCCGTCCCGGCACCGCCGGACTCGGCGCGCTGCCGGCCATGCTGTGGGCGCACGCCGACGCGGCGCCACGGCAGCCCGCGCTGCATTACCTCGGCCGCACCTTCAGCTACGGCAAGCTGTGGCGCCGCGTGGAGCGCGCCAGCGCCCACCTGGCGGCGACATGGGGCATCCGCCCCGGCGACCGCGTCGGCACGCTTTGCCTGAACCATGAATTGCAGCTGGTGCTGCTGTTCGCCTGCGCGCGGGTCGGTGCGATATTCGTGCCGTTGAACTACCGGCTCGCCGCAGCCGAGCTTCACGCCATCGCCGGCCATGCGCAGCTGGCGCTGCTGTTCCACGACGACGCGCATGCCGCACTGGCGCTGGAGACCAGCGATGGCCAGTGCCGGCTGGCGCATCTGGAACGCATCGTCGCTCACCCGGCGCCGCTCGTTGCCAGCTTCCCGCACGTTGCCGACGGCGCGCCGCTGCTGCTCGTTTATACGTCGGGCACGACCGGCAAGCCCAAGGGCGCGGTGCATACGCAGGCAGGGGTGCTGGCCAATGCGCGCGCCAGCTGGTGGGCGCACGGCATGACGCAGGACGATCATGTGCTCTCCGTGCTGCCGGCCTTCCATGTCGGAGGCCTGTGCATCCAGACGCTGCCGGCGCTGTTGACCGGGGCGCAGGTGACGCTGCATGACCGCTTCGCGCCCGGCGCGTGGCTGGCGTCGGTGGCGCAAGCGCGCCCGAGCCTGTCGCTGATGGTGCCGGCCACGCTGCGCGCGGTGCTGGAGCATCCCGGCTGGGACGGCGCCGACCTGTCGCCGCTGCGCGGCGTGATGGCCGGTTCCTCGACGATCCCCGGGTCGTATATCGACGCGTTCCACGCGCGTGGCGTGCCGCTCGGCCAGGTCTATGGCGCGACCGAGACCGGACCGGTGTCGGTGGTGCTGAAGCTGGAAGACGCCATGGCGAGGTCGGGCTATGCCGGCTGGCCGGTGCCGGAGGTGACAGTGCGGCTGGCTGGCCCCGATGGCGCCGAGGTGGCGCAGGGCGAAGTCGGCGAATTGTGGGTGCGGGGCGCCAACGTCATGGCCGGATACTGGAACGGGCCCGACGATGGCCTGCCCGGCGGCTGGTTCCACTCCGGCGACCTGGCCCACCGCGATGCCGACGGCTGCATCGAGGTGGTCGGGCGCAGCAAGGACATGATCATTTCCGGCGGCGAGAACATCTATCCGGCCGAGATCGAGAACGTGCTGCTCGGCCTGCCCGGCGTGCAGGAGTGCGCGGTGGTGGGGGTGGCCGACGCGCGCTGGGGCGAGGTGCCGGTGGCGGTGATCGTGCCGGCGCCGGGCGCCGACCGCGCGCCGCTGGCCCCAGCACTGGTGCGCGAGGCGCTGGCCGCCCGCATCGCCCGCTTCAAGCTGCCGCGGGAGGTGGTGCTGCTCGATGACCTGCCGCGCAGCGCACTGGGCAAGGTGATGAAGCCCCAGTTGCGGGCGCTGCTGGAATCGCAACGCCAACCCGGCTGACACGGCAGTCCGGCCGCATGGCCGATGCACGCGCGCCCGTCTGCGCTTATGCTTGAGGTCCGTGACACCGGACACAATCAAGACATAGACATATGCCAGGCAAGGGAGCGGCGCACATGGAACATCGATTCGAAACGGCCACGCTGGGCGGGGGGTGCTTCTGGTGCCTGGAGGCGGTCTACCAGCAGGTCAAGGGGGTGGTCGCGGTGGAGTCGGGCTATACCGGCGGCCATGTGGATCACCCGACCTACCAGCAGGTGTGCGAAGGCGATACCGGCCATGCCGAAGTGGTGCGCGTCACCTTCGACCCGTCGGTAATCACGTTCCGCGAGATCGTCGAGATCTTCTTTGCCATCCACGACCCGACCACGCCAGACCGGCAGGGCAACGACGTCGGGCCGCAGTACCGCTCGGTGATCTTCACGCATTCGGAAGCGCAGCGCGCCGTCGCCGAGTACGTGATGCGCGAGCTGGCCGCGGCCAAGGTCTACGATGCCCCGATCGTCACCCAGGTCGAGCCCGAGCAGCCGTACTGGCGCGCGGAGGAGGGCCACCAGAACTACTTCCAGGACCACCCGAGCCAGGGCTACTGCGCCTTCGTGATCTCGCCCAAGCTGGCCAAGTTCCGCAAGCAGTTCGCCGCCAAGCTGCGGCTGTAGCCGACGCCTACAGCCGTGCGGCGATAGCCTCGGCGAGCCGCACGATGCTTAGCGGCGCGCAGCCTTCGGCATTGTTGCTGACGATGACGATGGCGGGCTGGCCGGCGCGCAGGGTGCGCGCCACAACGCCGGCGATGGCGTCGCGCGTGCCGGGATCGTCATCGACGATGCGGTCGAACGGCGTGTACAGCTTCTCGGCATACGCGTATGGCCGGCCCGCATGCAGCATCCAGCGCAGCAGCAGCGGCCCTGGGCCGGTTTCATCCATCAAGGCTTGCGCCGCGGCCTGGCGCGGCACCGCCGGCAGGCGGTCGCGCGCCGACAGGCAGAAGCGCGCGCCGTGGCGGCGCAGCAGCCTGATATAGCGCGGCGTCAGCAGCGCCGGGTCGCGCAGCTCGACGGCATAGCAGGCATGCGGCGTGATGGACGGATCCAGCGGCGGCAGCGCGCCCAGGAACGCGTCGAACCGCTCCAGGAACGTGCCGCTGTCCGCCAGGCTGCCCATCGGCGACAGCTGGAACAGCAGCGGCCCGCATTTGCTGCCGAGGCCGGCGGTGGCCGGGGCGATGAAGTCGCGCACCGCGATCTCCGCGTCCAGGAACGCCGCATTGGCGAGCCGGCCGGCGCCATCCGAGCCGCGCAGCCAGGCGTCGCAGACGCTGGCTGGCGCCTTGACCACGAAGCGGAAGCCGTCCGGCACTTGCGCCGCGTACGAAAGGTAGTCCGCCAGCGGGATCGGCCCGTAGAAGCCGCGATCGATCCCCGCCGCGCGCAACAGCGGATGGCGCGAGTACGCGGCCAGTCCCTTGCGCGACAGCACGCTGTCACCGTACTCGCCGTCGTAGACCAGCTTGTTCCAGCCGGGGTACGCCCACGACGAGGTGCCGAAGTAAAGGTTGGCGGGCAGGCGCGCCGACAGCGCGCGCAATGCCTCGTCCACCGTCGCGGGTCGCACGCCCTGGGCACGGACGGACTTTGCGGGAGGGGCGGAAGGGATGCCGCCCGCGCCCCCGGACGGGGCGGGGCCTTGTTGCGGGACGGGCAGGGGCAGCCCGCCAAAGAGGTCTTCGGTCAATCGGTTCGGTATCGTTCAGTCGTTGCGCCCGATGGGCTGCTCATAGATATAGCGGCGCGACCACGGCACCGTGCCCGACGACATCCCGGCCTTGTGGCAGACCACCTGGTAGATCGACATCTTGTCGGTCTCGAAGGCATGAGAGCAGCCGGCCAGGTACACGCGCCAGATGCGGTACTTCTTCTCGCCAACCATATCGCGGATGGTATCGCCCTTCGCCTCGAAATTATCGGCCCAATGGCGCAGCGTCTGCGCGTAGTGGCGGCGCAGCAGTTCCACGTCGAACGCTTCCAGGCCGCCTTGCTCCAATGTCTTCAGCACCAGCCCGATGTGCGGCAGTTCTCCTTGCGGGAACACGTAGCGGTCCATGAACTCGGCGCCGTCCATCGGCGTCTGGCCGTTGTCGGGATCGGGCGAGGTGATGCCGTGGTTCATCGCGTAGCCGTCATCGGCCAGCAGATCGTGCATGCGGCGGAAATACCCGATCAGGTTGTCCTTGCCCACGTGCTCGAACATGCCGACGCTGGTGATGCGGTCGAAGGTGCCGGTGGTGTCGCGGTAATCCTGCAGCCGGATCTCGATGCGGTCGGACAGCCCTGCCGCCTTGACGCGCTCGCTGGCCAGGTCGAACTGGTTCTGCGACAGCGTGATGCCCACGCAGCGCGCCCCGTATTTCTGCGCGGCGCGCAGCACCAGCGCGCCCCAGCCGCAGCCGATATCCAGCAGCGTCTGCCCGGGCTGCAGCCGGATCTTGGTCAGGATATGGTCGATCTTCTTCAACTGCGCGGTGGCCAGGTCCTCGTCGCCGTTCTCGAAATAGGCGCACGAATACACCATGTTGGGATCGAGCCAGAGCTTGTAGAAGTCGTTGGAGACGTCGTAGTGATACTGGATCGACTTCTTGTCTTCCTGCTTGGTGTGCGAGAAGTGGTGCGCCACCTTGGCCAGCGCGCCGCCGGCCCGCCGCTTGGCGGCCGCCGACAGGCCGTAGCCGACCTTGATGATGTCGGCCAGCCTGCCGTCAAAGTCGATCTTGCCCTGCACGTAGGCCTCGCCCAGGTTGTCCAGGCTTGGCGTCAGCAGCAGCGGCAGTGCCGCGGCCTCGCGCACGGTCAGCGTGACCTGCGGCTTGTCGAAATGGCCAAGGGCATATTCGGTGCCATTCCACAGGCGCAAGCAGACCGGCAGATTGGCATTGTCACGCAGGTCGGCGATCCAGTTGTCGAGTTGCTTTTCCAGGGCTTGCTTGAAAAACATGCGCTTTACCTCCCGATGGTTGCGGCACACGCTCGACCAGATTCTCTGGGCACGGCAGGTACTGCCCCGAGCCTTGACCCGAGTCCGTCGCGAGCGCTTGCATATAATCACCAAGCGACGCCAGTCACACTTTAGTCGAATTCTGCGGGCAGTGCAGCGCACCCTCGTGAAGGCCCCGGGACAGACCCTTTCGGACCCCCGCGTCCAGCGCGTCAGGGCGACAGGCGCACGATCTGCCAGGCGCCGCCCGGGTGAACGCGATACACAATACGGTCATGCAGGCGCGACGGACGCCCCTGCCAGAACTCCAGTGCGGTCGGCACCAACCGGTAGCCGCCCCAGTGCGGCGGGCGCGGCGGGTTGTCGCCGAACTTGCTGCGGTATTCCAGCTCGCGCTGCTCCAGCACGTTGCGCCCGGGCACTTCGCGGCTTTGTTCGGAAGCCCACGCGCCCACGCGCGAGCCGAGGGGGCGCGAGGCGAAATAGGCATCGCTCTCGTCGTCGGCAACTTTTTCGACAATGCCTTCCACGCGCACCTGGCGCTCCAGCTGCACCCAGTGGAACAGCAGCGCGGCGCGCGGGTTTGCCGCCAGGTCCAACCCCTTGCGGCTCTCGTAGTTGGTGAAGAAGGTGAAGCCGCGGTCGTCGATGCCCTTGAGCAGTACGATGCGCGCGGAGGGCTGGCCATCGGCGCCGACGGTGGCCAGCGTCATGGCATTGGGTTCGGGCAGCTTGGCCGTGACCGCCTCGTCGAACCAGCGCTTGAACTGGCTCATCGGGTCGGGGGCCACGTCTGTTTCGGACAGCGAGCCCAGGACATAGGTACGGCGGAGGTCGGCGAGTTGAGTCATGTCGCAATCATCAGAGAATCGGTCGGGATGCGCGGCGAGCCCGGGGGCGAGGGCGCAGGTCCGGCTGATTCGAGTATAGCGAATGCTTCGGGGGGCGCATTTGCGCGCCGCCAAGGCGTGCCGGCCGCGCCACAACGGGCAGGGGCGCGCGCCGGTGGTCTACGCCGGTGGCAGCGCCCTGCGTCCCTGGCGCCGCGAGTAGTAGCCGGCCACGCCCATTGCCCCGGCCATCGACAGGAAGATCGGCAGCATGCCGAGCGCCGTGCCGACCACGCCGAAGGTCAGCGGCCACACCACCTGGCTGGTATTGAGCACCGCCGACCGCAGGCCCAGCGCCTCGCCGGCGCGTCCATGCGGTGACACGGTGTGCAGGATGTTCATGACATTGGGCTGCGCACTGCCCAGCGCCAGCCCGAGGACGAAGGCCAGCCCGCACATCAGCCAGAAGTGCGTGACGAACGGGTAGACCAGGTAGGCCAGCGCGCCCACCAGCAGTGCGGTGCGGATGATCTTCCACTCCGACAGGCGGCGCGACACCACCGGCATCGCCACGCGGATGAGCAGGGTCGCCATGGCAAAGGCGCCCAGCACCCAGCCGATCGACGAGGGCGACAGCCCGACGCGCGAGCCCTGGATCGGGATCAGGAAGGCATGCAGGTCCCAGGCCGCCGACAACACCGCGCTGGCGATAAAGACGGCGCGCAACTCGGGATGCTGCAGCAGGTCCAGCGTGGAACGGCGGCTGCCGTCCTCGATAGCGATGCGGCCGGCATTGCCCCCCTGCGCCGGCAGCCGCGGGCGCACCCACTGCAGGCCGGCCTGGCCGACCAGCGCCACCGCGACCAGCACAGCAAAGGCGGGCCGGAAGCCGGCATGCTCGATGACATAGCCCATCGCCACCGGTCCCAGGGTGCCCGACACCGACAGCCCGAGCGCGTGCCAGGTGTAGTTGCGCAGCCGTGTGTCGTTGGTCGAGATCTGGCCGATCAGCAGCTGCATTGCCACCTGGACCAGCATGAAGCCCACGCCGATCAGCGCGCACGACAGGTACAGCGCATCCAGTGCATGCCACACCGCGGGCAGCAGCGTGCCGGCCACTACCATCAGCGAGCCGGCAGTCATCGGCTTGCGCGGGCCAATCTCATCGATGCGCTTGCCGGCGCGGATGGCCAGCAACATCGGCAGCAGCGCATACAGCGACATCAGCACGCCGAGCGTGACGGTGGAAGCCTTGAGGGAAATCGCGAACAGCGACACCACCACGCGGCTGGCGTTGAATGCCACGTGGTTGCACACCGTCAGCGCGATCAGCCAGGTGATCGGCGGGACGGCGGCGTGCGGCAGCGACATGGGGGCGGACGAGTGGTGTCGTGGGACCGCGCTCGCGGGTGGCCGGCGGCCATGCCGAGGCGGGCAGCAAAACGGAAACAAAGGGCGGCCGCAGCCGCGCCTTCCGAAAGATGCGAACGGGCGAGCCCGCATCGCATCCGATGCTTGCCATGCTTAAGTTTCTTGTAAATGGCCGTTTAATTATGCGCCGCATGTGGGCGAGTTACAACGGCAATCTGAGATGGGATGTCGCAGCTGGCGGAAGTGTTGCGGTTACGCTTCAGACAATGGAAGACATGTCGCCACGTGGCGACACTCCCGGCGAGGCGCCGGGAGTGCCCGTCGGCTCAACCGCCCTTGTACAGCGTCGCGTCGTTGTCCGGGCCCACTGGCTTGCGCACTTCGCGCTCGGCCGGACGTGCGGGGCGGCCGGCCTGCGCCTCGGCCTGTGCGGCGGTGCCGGGGGTTTCCTTCGGGATCGGCTTGCCGGCGGTCATGCCCGCAGTGCCGCCTGCCTTGGGATCCCTATAGGTCTTGCCGGGAGGCGGCGCGACCGGGCGCTTGCGCAGGTCAGCCAGCAGTGCGGCGCATTTGTTGCTGTCGCCGCCGGGCGACAGGTCCACCAGCGGCAGCACCGCGGTGGCGACCGGCGCGAGCAACGCCAGCGACAGCGCGCCGCCGGCGCGTAGCGCCAGCACACCGATGTCAGGGCTGACGGTCGGCTTCTTCATGGTTCCGCCCACGTACAGCGGCGAGCGCAGGGAAAAGATGCGCAGGCCCTTGGAGTCCGGGTGGATGGTCAGTGCCAGCCGCTCGTTGCGCAGGTCGATGCCGCCGGTGGTCTCGATGACTGCATCGTCGGTATCCAGCACGAAGGTGCGAGCGCGGGCGATGCCGTCGGTAAAGGCAAAGTCGCTGACGCCGCAGTTGATCTGCACCGGCTTGTCGCCGAACAGCTTGTTGATGACGAGGCTGCCAACGTTCAGGCCGATCGCTTCCAGGATGAACTTGCTGACCGTGCCGTTCTCCACCAGCAGCTTGGCCTCGCCGTTGGACGATCCCAGCAGCGCCCCGACCGAATTGCCGGTGGCCGACAGCCTGGCGCTGCCGTTCAGCTCACCGATGCTGGCGCGCATCAGGTCGACCGTGGGAAACAGCTGCTTGAGTTTCATATGGCGCGCGGTCATGTCGACCACCGCGCCCATCGGCTCGCGCTTGCCGTCCAGGCGCACGGTCGACACCAGGTTGCCGCCGGCTACGCCGAAGTTGAGCGGATCGAGCAGCAGCACGCCGTCCTGCATCTTCAGGTGCGTGACCAGGTTGGTGATGGGCAGCTCCGCGTCGCGGATGATGCGCTTGCCGGTAAAGTGGACGTCGGCATCGATCTCGTCCCAGCGTTCGGTACGGAACGGCGCCACCGGCAGTGCCTTGTCGGGTGGTTGCCGCACCGCGCTGTCCTTGGCCGGGCGCCCGGGCTTGGCGTCGGCGCCGATCAGCGGCGCCAGGTCGACGAAGCGCAGCTGGTTCGACAGCAGGGTGCCGGCCAGCAGCGGGCGCGGCTCGCGCTTGGTGAAGGTCAGCGTGCCGGACAGGTCGCTGCCACCGACACGGCCAGTGAATTTCTGGTACTCGTAGATCGAGCCTTCCTTGCGCAGCGTGGCCATCAGCCGGCCGCGGGTTTCATAAGGCGGGGTAGACGGCAGCACCACGCCTGTGAGCGCATACAGCTTGGCCATGCTGTCGCCGGCCAGCGTCAGGTGGACGTCGACCGCGGCCAGGTGGGCGGGGTTGGTCACGGTGCCTTCGATGACCGCGCGGGTGGTGCCCACGCGCACATCGGCCAGGAACGGGAAGGGCACATTGGTATTGCGCAAGCTCAGCACGGTGCCAGCCTTGCCGCTGGCATTGATGGTGGCATCGTTGTAGCGGCCGGTGGCTTTCCAGCGCAAGCCATAGCGGTCGTTGCCGGCGGAGGCCGAGGCGGGCGGCCCCGATGCAGAGGGGGCTGAGGCGGATGGGGCAGACGGCGCGGATGCCGCCGCCGCGCTGGCGGGCGGCCCGGGCGGCACGGCAGACGCCTGCGGCCCGACCAGCGCGCCGTCGCGCGCCTTGTCATAGAGCGGGTTGTCGCCGATCGTGTCGAGCTGGGCCTGCAACTCGATCTTCTTCAACTGGTCGGACAGCGCCAGGTTGCCGCGCGCCAGTACTACCTCGCCAATATCCAGCTCCCATTTCGACGGGCCTTTCTTGGGGCCGAACTCGAGCGTCCAGTTGTTGCGCGAATCGGCCAGCCGCTCCAGCCATACCGCCGGGCTGTCGACGACGATAGTGGGCACGGCGATCTGGTGCGCCAGTAGCGGGATCGGGCGCAGTACGAAGATCAGTTCGCGTACGGTGGCGAGGTGGGGTTGGCTGGCCCAGTCGGTATTGGCGATGGTGATGTCGCGTGCCGACAAGCGCGGCCACGGCACCAGCGTATGCCAGCCGGTCTCGCCCTCGCCGCGACGCCAGGTCACGACAAGGTCGCCGTTGATGGCAAAGGGACGCCCGATGGCCTCGGAAACCTTGTCGTTGAGCCAGGGCTTGACGCGGTTCCAGTCGAAGGTCAGGAACAGGACCACCAGCAGCGCGATCAGCGCGATCGGCGTCAGCACACTCCACAGGACGACCTTGCGGCGCACGGGCATGACGCGGGCTCCTCTATGGCGGGACAGGTCCGCTGGTACCGGCCGGCCCCAAAGGCTTGCCTGGGCTTGCATGGGCTTGCGTGAGGCGGCGAACGGACCACTGCAGGTCTATTGTATAGTTGCGCGCTTCCCGTCTTTGTCGGGGATTGGCTGACATCGCCGCCGGATAATGCCGGATTTTTCTCCCGGCGCAGCCCCGGCCGCGGCCGCCTCGTCCCCACGCTCCGAACCCTCAGCATGAACGATGCCGCACACCCCTTGCCTGGCGACCTCCCCGGTCATCTGCCTGGCCTGCCCGAGCCGCTGACCCACGAAAGCCCGGCCGACGACGACTACCACCGCCGCTTCGGCGGCGTCGCGCGGCTATATGGCGCCGCCGGGCTGGCGCGGCTGGAGGCGGCCCATGTGTGCGTGGTCGGCATCGGCGGCGTGGGCAGCTGGGCCGCCGAGGCGCTGGCGCGCAACGCGGTCGGCAGCATCACGCTGATCGACCTCGACCATATCGCACTGTCCAACACCAACCGGCAGATCCATGCCCTGGGCGAAGCCTACGGGCGCGCCAAGGTCGAGGCCATGGCCGAGCGCATCGTCGCCATCAATCCGCGCTGCCGGGTGACGCAGCTCGACGACTTCGTCACCGTCGACAACGTGCCCGCGATGCTCGGCGCTGGCTATGACTATGTGATCGACGCCATCGACGCGGTGCGGGTCAAGACCGAAATGCTGGGCTGGGCGCGGCGCCAGGGCGTGCCGGTGATTACCTGCGGCGGCGCCGGCGGCCAGCTCGATCCCACGCGCGTGCGCATCGACGACCTCGCGCGGACGATCCAGGACCCGCTGCTGGCCAAGGTGCGCGCCGGGCTGCGCAAACAGTGGGGTTTCACCCGCGACCCCAGGAAAAAGTTCGGCATTGCCGCGGTGTATTCCGACGAACCGCTGCAGTATCCGGAGCCCGAGCAGCAGGCCTGCGAGATCGACGAGGCGCCGCCGCACGATGGGCATGCCGGCCATCCGCCTGCGAACGGGCCGCAGGGGCTGGCTTGTGCGGGCTTCGGCTCGTCGGTGGCGGTGACCGCCGTGTTCGGCTTCGTGGCGGCGTCGGCGGCGATCGGCGCGATCGCGCGCGGCTAAGGTTGCAGAACGATCAGGCGCGCAACGTTCAGGCGCTCAACGCGCGCAGCAGGCCGTCGACCTCGGCCTCGCCCGGCGCCAGGTTGTCGAAGAAGATCAGCTCGGGATATTCGTCCGCGGTCGGCATGAAGCGCCGCGTGCGGTACGCGTCCCAGTGCTTCAGCTTGTAGGCGTCGTTAGGGTTGCCGCGCCGGATGATGCGCGCGTGCGCCTCGTCTTCCGGGAGGTGTACCCAGACGATGCGGACAGTGGTGCCTTGCGGCACCTGCAGCCATTCCGGATCGTTCAGCAGGTGGGCGCGAATCTCGCGCGACAGCGGGCCGATCACCAGCACGCTGATGCCCAGTGCCAGGTTTTCCCGCGCGGTATCGAGCAGGCCCTGGTATTCGGGATCGCGCAGGTGGTCAAGGTAGGCCAGGCTGTCGCGGTCGTTGGGGTCGCCGGTGATGGCGGCCATGGCCGCGGCACTGTAGCGGCCGTACAGCGTGTCCTTGTCGAGCAGGCAGAAGGGCTCGCCGGTGGCCTGCATCAGCGGACCGATCAGGCGGTGGGCGAGGCTGGTCTTGCCGGTGCCGGCGTGGCCGCAGAAGAAGATCAGGCGTGGCATGAGCGATAGACGTGGCGCGCGGAGCGCATACCCCACAGCATACCCGCCCGGCTTGCGCGAGATCAGGTCCGGGCCGCGGCGATTCGGTATCCTTGCTGTTTCCCACGATTGCCGCCGCTCCCCATGGACGCCAAAGACCAGCTCTCCTCCGCCGGCCTGCCCGAAGACCTCCATCTCGGCGAACCGGTCACCGATGCCACCCATGCCGAGTTCGTGCAACTGCTGGCCGCCGTGGCCAGTGCCGAGGATGCCGGCTTCCTGGCCGCCATGGACGAGTGGATCGACCATACGCGCCACCATTTCGCGCAGGAAGAACAGTGGATGGAGGCGATGGGCTTTGGCCCGCGCCATTGCCACGCGGGCGAGCACAAGCAGGTGCTGGCCGTGGCCGTAGCCGTGCGCGACAAGGTCCATGCCGACGGCGAATTCGGGCTGGGCCGCCGGCTGGTTTCCGAGCTGTCAGGCTGGTTCGACCATCACGTCAAGTCGATGGACGCGATGATGGTCGAGCATATGCGCGAGAACGGCTTCACGCTGGTGGAAGGGCCGGCCGCGGCGGCCTGAAGCTCGCCCGAGCCCGTCGAAGCCCGCCGGGCTCAGACAGGCCGCGCCGCGTCGCGGTCGATCACTACGAAAACCTTGCGCACCGGCTCCAGCACCTGGAACAGGCCGGTGAAGCCCGCCGGGATCACGCAGGCATCGCCCGGGCCGAATTCGCGGGCCTCGCCCGCGTCGTCGCTGATGCGGAGGCGGCCGCTGATCACATGGAAGAACTCTTCCTTGCCTGCCGGAAAGGCGATGCGCCACGCGCCAGGCTCACAGGCCCAGATGCCGCAATCGAAATCGCCGTGTTCGGCGCTGTAGTGAGTCCAGGTGGTGCGGTCGGGGTTGCCCGACACCAGCCGGTCGGGCCGTGGGCGGTCGTGGGTCGGGACGGGTTCGGACTTGAAATCGATCAGGCGGGGCGCGGACATGGCGATTGTCTCTCCGCTCAGTTCAACGACGTGCTCAGCTGGCGGCGCCAGCGCGACACCACATCGGGCCGGTCGGCCAGCATCTCGAATACCGACAGCATGGTCTTGCGGCCGATATCGTCCTCGAAGCCGCGGTCGGTGCGCACGATCGCCAGCAGTTGTTCCAGCGCCGGCTCGTATTGCTGGCGTGCGATCATCAGCCGCGCCAGGTCCCGTCGTGCCGCGAGGTCGCGCGGATCGGCGTCGATGCGGCCGGCAAGGGTGGCCTCGTCGGGCAGTCCGGCGGCGTTTTCCATGGCTTCGATGCGCGTGCGCAGTGCGCCGTAGCCATCTTCCTGCTCGGCGCGCGGCGACAGCGCGGCGAATTCAGCCCGGGCCCGGTCGATGGCATTGCCGTCCAGCAGGAAGCCGATATAGGCCAGCCGCGCAGTGTCGGATTCCGGATCCGCGGCAATCGCGTCGGCGAACAGGGTCTCGGCGCCGTCGCGGTTGCCGGCGGCGGCAAGTTCCTGCGCCTCGGCCAGCGGTGACTTGGCCTGGCCCGGTGCCAGCCGGCCCAGGAACTCGCGCAGCCCCGACTCCGGCAGCACGCCGATGAACTGGTCCACGGCCTGACCGTCAGCGATCGCCACCACATGGGGGATGCTGCGCACGCCGAAATGCGCGGCCAGCTCCTGGTTCTCGTCGACATTGACCTTGACCAGTTTCCAGCGGCCTTCCGCTTCCGCCTCCAGCCGTTCCAGCATCGGGCCCAGCGTGCGGCAGGGGCCGCACCAGGGTGCCCAGAAATCGACCAGGACTGGCGCCTGGTGCGAGGCGTCGATCACTTCGGTCTCGAAATTCTGCAGGTTGACGTCGCTCATGAACAATCCAGGAAAGAGGCGTAGGTCGCTCTATTGTGAGGGCGAAGGCGCCAAATACAACCGCTGCGCGCAGCCGCCGCAAACCGGCGTTCGGGAAAGTCATTGGTTGAAAATAGAACGATCGTTCAGTTATAGTCTTTGACCATACCGACAGACCCGGTCCAAGACCGACGCACAGGAGACGTTTCATGCAGAATCCAGCTCGCCCGCATTTCCAGTTCTGGCCAAAGCGCTTGCCGACCGCCATCGTGCTGCCCGAGACGTCGCTCTGGTACAACCTGGAAGTGTCGGCGCTCCGCTATGCGGACAAGGCGGCGATCCGCTATTTCGGCAACGCCATCATCTTCCGCGAGCTGGAAGCGCAGGCCACCGCGCTGGCCGGCTGGCTGCAGCAGAAGGCGGGAGTGAAGAAGGGCGACCGGGTGCTGCTGTACATGCAGAATTGCCCGCAGTTCATCGTCAGCTACTACGCGATCCTGCGCGCCGACGCGGTGGTGGTGCCGGTCAACCCGATGAACCGCGCCGAGGAATTCAAGCACTACGTCACCGATGCGCAGGCGCGCGTGGCGATCTGCACGGCCGACCTGGCCGCCGGCGTGGATCAGGCCGTGGCGGAACTGGCGCCGGCCGAGCGCCTGCAGCACCTGCTGGTGACGCAGTACGCCGACGCGCTGCCGCCCGCGCACGAGCACCCTGAAGACGCGCCGCCCGCTTGGCTGACCACCCCGCACGCGCTGCCCGCCGGCGCGACCCCATGGGCCGAGGCGCTGGGCGCCGGCCTGCAGCCGGGGCCGCATACCGCCGGACCTGACGACATGGCCGTGATGCCATACACCTCAGGCACCACCGGCTTTCCCAAGGGCTGCATCCATACGCACCGCTCGGTCATGCACAACATCGTTGGCGGTGCTACCTGGTCGGGCTCGGGCGCCGAGTCGGTGATCCTGTCGGTGCTGCCCCTCTTCCACGTCACCGGCATGCAGTACGGCATGAACGGCCCGATCTACAGCGGCGCCACCGTGGTGATGCTGCCGCGCTGGGACCGCGAAGTGGCCGGCCGCCTGATCTCGCGCTACCAGGTCACGCACTGGACCAATATCCCGACCATGGTGATCGACTTCCTGGCCAGCCCCAACCTGGCGCAGTTCGACCTGTCGAGCCTGCGCTACATCGGCGGTGGCGGCGCGGCCATGCCGCAGGCCGTGGCCGAGCGCCTGCGCGAGCAGTTCGGGCTGCATTACCTTGAGGGCTACGGCCTGTCCGAGACCATGGCGCCGACGCACAGCAACCCGTCGGACCGGCCCAAGCTGCAGTGCCTGGGCGTGCCGACCTTCAACACCGACGCGCGCGTGATCGACCCGGTCACGCTCAAGGAGCTGCCGCCCAACGAGATCGGCGAGATCATCGTCAGCGGCCCGCAGGTCTTCAAGGGCTACTGGGGCAAGGAAGACGCCACGCGCGAGTCATTCATCGAGTTCGAGGGCAAGACCTTTTTCCGCACCGGCGACCTGGGGCGCATGGACGAGGAGGGCTACTACTTCATCACCGACCGCCTCAAGCGCATGATCAACGCGTCGGGGTTCAAGGTGTGGCCGGCCGAAGTGGAGAACCTGCTGTACAAGCATCCGGACGTGCAGGAGGCCTGCATCATCGGCACGCGCGACCCGTACCGGGGCGAGACCGTCAAGGCGGTGGTGGTGCTGCGCGCCCATGCGAAGGGGAAGACCACGCCGGACGAGATCATCGATTGGGCCAAGGAAAACATGGCCGCGTACAAGTACCCGCGGGTGGTGGAGTTCGTGGACGCGCTGCCCAAGTCGGGGACTGGCAAGGTGATGTGGCGGCAGCTGCAGGAGAGCGAGAACGCGCGGGCGGGCGTCTAGGACGAAAAACGAAGCCAACGGTTTCGGGTGCACCAAAGCCGCTCGAACTAGCCTCAGCAAGGTGTTCTCCCTCTCCCCTCACGGGGAGAGGGCCGGGGTGAGGGGTGGATTAGCGAGGAACCACAAAAAGCAAGGCCAACGGTTTTCTCCAGCATGGTGGCTCCGGCCGGCCCCCGGCCCTCACCCCAACCCTCTCCCGCGCGCGGGAGAGGGAGCACCCAATTGGCATGCGAACCGCCCCGGGGCAAGGGCTTAATGCCCCCGCACCCGCATCAGCATCTTCACCATGGTCTTGTACCCCCGCTCGCGGGCGTGGCGGGTCGGCGTCACGCCTTCGCGGTCGGCCAGGTTGGCGTCGGCGCCGGCATCCAGCAGCAGCTGCACCGTTTCCTCGTAGCGCGTGCTGCCATCGCCGAGCACCACCGCCTCCAGCAGTGCCGTCCAGCCGAGGTTGTTGACGTGGTCGACGGCAATGCCCGCTTTCAGCAGCAGCTTCACCACTTCCACATGGCCCTGCTGGCTCGCGCCGATCAGCGCGGTGCCGTCGTAGCGGTCGGTGCTGGCCAGGTCCGCGCCATGGGCCAGCGCCAGACGGACGATCTCGGCCTGGCCACTGGCAGCGGCCAGCAGGAAGGGACTGTTGGCGTCGGCGTCCTTGTGGTTCACGTCCGCGCCGGCCATCATCAGCATCCGCGCAACATCGACGTGGCGGCTCTGCACGGCGGCCAGCAGCGCGCTGCGCCCGCGTTCGTCGGCTGCGCGCGCGGTGGCGCCTGCGGCCAGCAGGCGTGCCACCAAGTCCTGGTCGCCGATGCTGGCGGCGGTGATCAGATTGCGGTCGAGTGCGCTCAGGCCTTCACTGCGCAGCGGTGCACGCGCCGTGCTGCGCGGCCGCGCGGCGCCGGGCTTGCTGGCCGCGCCGGCCGCGGGCCGTGCGGCCAAAGTCTGGCCGCCCTGCGCCGCCAGCAAGCTGCCCCCGACCAGCAAGCCCATCAGGCCCAGCATCTCATTGAGAGCTTGTCTGCGGCTGCGGGCGGCGGGGCGCGTCATGGCGGGAGCTCCTGGGCTCAGACGGTTTCGCGAGGCAGGGCCGGCAAGGGCGGGGTGTTGTCCGTGCGGATGCCGGCGGTGCCAGCCTTGATGGCGGCACTTTCGGCATCGGCGGCATCGTCCGCCTGGAGCTGACGCCACAGCCGGCCCAGGTAGGGGTCATCGACGCCGTTGGTGGCCAGCCCCAGCAGGGTTTGCTGCAGGTATTCGCGCGCCGGGCCGTACAGTCCGGCGGCGTGGCGCAGCCGCTCGACCACGCTGGTGTCCGGCAGCCGGCCGGCATAGGACTCGTGCGCGCGGTTCATGACGAAGGCCAGGGCGCGTTGCTCCGGCCCCGCGTCGCCATCGCCATGGCCATCGGCGCCGGTGCGGATACGCAGCCAGCGCGGGTGGTACGCGCCCGTCAGCATCTCGCGGCGCCACAGCACGCGGAATTCCTGCTCGACCACGTGGCTTGGGATCCGGAACACCATGCCGTGGCAGCAACCGCCGCGATCCAGGCCCAGCACCAGCCCCGGGTTGTCCCAGGTGCCGCGGTTGATGCGGGAGTAGAGGTAGAAGCCGCGGTGGTAGCCATGCACGGTCGCGCGCCGGCGCTCGGTGTGCACCACCATCGGGTTCCAGATCAGGGAGCCATAGCCGAATACCCAGACATCGCCGCCAAGCGTGGGATCGTCGGGCTTGCAGGCCAGGGCGTCGCAGAGGGACTGCTCCAGCACGTGCTCGGGCAACAGCGAGGACGCGACCGGGGTACTGCACAGCGAGGTGCGCAGCCGGTCGGATTCGAGGTCCTGTCGCGTAATGGCCATGCTGCAAGCATAAATCAAAGCAGCGTCCCGGGCAGGTGGGGGAAATGACACAAGTGCCAGTTTTCCCCGGAAATGTCTGAGCCGGCGGCATCGGTGTGGGCGTTAGGCAACGGTCGCCGGCGCGTGGCGGTCTTGCCACCCGGCGTGATGCCGGGATGGTTGCGTGCCCACGCACGCTTGTCCGCGGTCAGCCCGGGGCGTTTTGCTGGCCCGCGGTGGCAGGCAGTCTTTACAATGGGAGCTTCAATCCGACCAGGAGGAACCTGCGATGGCGCGTACGCTTACGGTGGTGTTCGGCAGCGGCAAGGAGTATGACTTCACGATCGGCACGGACGAGCTGGCCGCGGTCGGCGAGGATGCGGCGTGGCGCTGGTTCGACCGGGAGTACACCGAGCTGGATTGCCAGGCGTCGAGCCCGGTCGGCAAGGTGCTGGTGATCGACAAGATCCTGAATGTCGCCAAGTTTTCCGGAGAATCGCGCTTTTCCAGTGATCCTGCCTGGGCGCAGGACTATGCGCGCCATGCGGCGCGGCTGCTGGACCGCGACAAGGTCCGCGTCGATGTCGGCAATGCCGCCATCGGTTTCTGAGTCTGGTACTGAGGCGCGCGGCGCGCGCCTCATATTGTCGCTCCCGCCCACGCGGGAGCGACGCGGCGGCGATCAGACCGCCAGCAGTTCCACTTCAAACAGCAGCGTCGCGTTCGGCGGGATCACGCCGCCGGCACCGCGCGCACCATAGCCGAGGTCGGCCGGGATCACCAGGCGGCGCACGCCGCCCACCTTCATGCCCTGCACGCCTTCGTCCCAGCCGCGGATCACGTGGCCGGCGCCCAGCGGGAACACGAACGGGTCGTTGCGGTCCTTGCTCGAATCGAACTTGCGGCCGGCCTGGCCGTTCTCGTACAGCCAGCCGGTGTAGTGCACGGTGACGTGCTTGCCGGCGGTGGCTTCGGCGCCGGAGCCGACGGTGGTGTCTTCGTATTGCAGGCCAGAGGGCGTGGTTTGCATGGTGATTTCCTTCCGATGAAAACTGGCAGGGACCAGTCGAGGTGAATCGGGAGCGCGGCGGTGGCCGCCTCGTTCAATCCTGGGCGCGCTGCAGCACGTCCAGTTGCAGTTGCACGTTGCGGTCGTCATCGGCGACCCAGATATCGCCATCCTGGATCGTCACCGACAGACGCATCGCGCGCTGAGCCAGCGCCGCGAGCGCGTCGACCGCTTCCGTCGGGACATTGTAGACGGTGACGTTGCGCAGCTTGCCGGCCTTGCCCGCCATGCCTTTCCACCACTCGCGCGCGCTGGCGCCGTTGTAGGTGTAGACGGTCACGCGCTCGGCGCGGGCAGCCGCGCGCTTCAGGCGCGCTTCGTCGGGCTGGCCCAGTTCGACCCAGTGGGCGATGTCGCCGGTCAGGCGCTTGTCCCACAGGTCTGGCTCATCCGGGTCGTCCAGGCCGCGGGTAAAGGCCAGCGTCTCGGTGGCTTCGCAGGCGAAGGCGAGCACGCGCACCATCATGCGAGCGTCATTCTCGGACGGATGCTGGGCGATGGTGAGGCTGTGGCTGCCGTAATAGGGCCGGTCCATGTCGGAGACGGCCAGCTCGGCTTTGAAGATGGTGGACTTGAGCGCCATGAAGTGAGGTGTGCAGCTGCGTCCGGCGCGGCGGCGCGGATCGCGAAAGGCCGCATCATACGCGATTCGGCGGCGCCGCCGTGCGCGCGTGGGCAGGGCAAAGTGGGTCAGCCGGCACTGGGCTGGCCGGGGACGTCTCTTGGGCGCCTGGCCGACCGTCGAGTGCCTCATGTTCGCCAGCCCCATTGCGTACAGATATCAGTCCAGAATTGACGACCTTCTTCCGAGTAGCTTATGAAGCACATATAATTAACTTTACTAAAGATTTTTGATAAGTTACTTAATTTTTGATATTGTCCTCAAAACTTGATTTGGCATCTGCCCGGAGACTACGGAAATGGATATTGAGGCACTTGTGCGGTTGGTGTTGAAAACCCTCGGCTGCAGCCAAAAGGAACTAGCCGTTCGCGTCGGCGTTTCACCGGCCCAGATTAGCAAATGGAAAAGGGGCGAGCACATGTCGCGCGAAATGGACAAGAAGCTCCGCGGGATAGCAAACATCGGGGATCGGGATCCTTCGTTTGTGCTTTGGGCGGGCTCCCTCGATCAAGCCATAAAGTGGGAACACCTTATAGGTTATCTGGCAGAGGTCGTCCGGGAAAACGCCGAAACAGGATATAACACCTATCCGTTGGAAGACGAGTACGAGCTACTGTGCTCGGATACTATCTATACGCTTAGCGAGATGGGCGTTGTTCCTCCGAAAGAATTTCCCGAGGAGTTGGATGTCGACTACGATGAGATCGATGGTCATGAGCTTTCGGATTTGATTTGTAAGAACCCATATTCCTCGCTCATCTCGGCAATTTATCGGTCGCTTAACGATGTGTACGGTTTTTACGCGGCCTATGTTTCAGAGTTCATGGAAGACCTGGAGCTAGGTTTGACAGACACAGCGGCTTGTGACATTGAGTCGTCTCTGATGGCCCTTGCGGCATGCAAGATTGAGGTCGAGGAAAAGTTTGCGCCGAAGTGCAAAGAGTTCAGATATCGAACTAAGAAGAACTTTGACGAATGGCTCAATATCGTTAAGGAACGAGCTTTTCGGGAGGGAATTCCGTTGCGAGCTGAGCTTCTTGATTTGGTCTATGACTCTCACCAAGTACTCGGGCATGAAGCTGAGGCGGAAAGTCTGGGATTTAATAAGTCGCGCGTACACCCTGATATCTATATGAACGAACTTCTGGTTGGAATGAGGGTAATTCATCAAGTTCTCCCGGCTATTATGAAGAAGCTCGGAATCGATGAAGGCTTTGAGCTTGATGAGTCGTTGCTTCGAATCAGCTAGGGTGCGTGGGCCTATGGGATGGCAGTCTGCCATCCCGACACAATCGACGACTACATAATGTTCTTCGAATACATCGAAGGGGAGTGCTTCATAACCGTGACTCGTCGGGGCGATCAATAATGCTAACACTCTAAGTCACAATTCTATGAAGGGTAACTATGGTTCTGGAATGAAGCGACGTCGCCTCCTTCGGGCTCACAGACGTCAATTGCCGAAACCATTCTGCACGATGAAGCCGCAGCAGAGGAGAATGTATCGAGCCTTCGGTGTTCCGCACCATGGCTTGAGCTTGTCATTCATCCAGGCGCAAGCGCAAAACTTGGGAGGTGTCGCATGGATGTTTGTGGCCGCCGTCTTAACAGCGCGGGACTACAAGGAGTTCTTCCCCGATTCGAAAGGCTTCGCGGTGATGGTTGCACTATGTATTGCTATAGTGGCATTGTCCATCGGCGTGGCAAGTTGCATTCAATTTGTTGGTGCGCTTAACGTCAAGCCGGCGAAAACATGGATCCAAAAGCTAGGCCGGCGGGCGGCAGCCGTTGTCGTTGTGCTGCTGATGTCCCATCTCATCAGCGTGTGCCTGGTGATTGCCGGCAGGGCGATAGAGATGTGATGATCTTCTACCGCTTGCGGTATTCCTTCAGGTAAAAGCGCAGCAGCGCCGACAGCAGCAGCGTGGTCAGGAAGCCGGCTGCCACCACCAGCGCCTGGCCGGCATCGGTATCGAGCTGGCCGGCCACGCCGAGGCGGAACAGCCATGTGCCGACCATCATGGCCAGGAACGGCATCAGCAGGGCGCCGCGGCCATAGGTGCGCACCGCCCACAGCGGGAAGCGGCGCAGGAAATCGCCCGGAATGCTGCACAGCAGGCAGGCACCAGCGGCGGCCAGGGCGGCCGCAACGATGTCGCCGGATTGGATCTCGAACATGGTCTCTGTCTCGCGTTGCCGCGCACGCGGCGGGCGTGGCAGGGATTTCGGCAAAGCGCTGATTCTACAAGAGAAATCTGTCCGGCAGGTGACGCGTAGGGCTAGCGCGCGGGGCTGGCCGCCGGCGATGCCTCGACCGACACATGGAGCGTCACGATGTCGCCCGCGTCGGGCAGGAAGCGGGTCATGCCGAAGGCACTGCGCGGCACTTCGGCGCGGAAGTCGCCGCCGCACACCTGCCGTGCCACGCCGAACAGCGTGATCTCGCCGCAGCGGAAGCGCTCGGCCTGCAACCGGACCGGACGGGTGACGCCGTGCAGGCTCAGCTCGCCTTCCACCGCCACGAGCCGGCCGCCTTCGCTGATAAAGCGATCGGCGCGCAGCCGCGCCAGGGGAAACTGCGCGATATCGAAGAATTGTGCTGAACGCAGCACGCCGTCGAGTGTGCGATTGCCGGTGTCGACCGAGGCCAGGTCGACGGTCACGTCGAGCGCGCCGGCGCCGCTGTCGGCGTCGTAGACGATGCGGCCGTCGATCTTGCCGAAGCGCCCGCGCACCGAGCTGCGCTCGAAATGGCTGGCGCCGAAATAGACGGAGGTGTGGACTGGGTCCAGCGTGTATTCCACCGGCGCGGCGCTGGCGCCCGCGCTGCCCAGCATGGCGATCGCAACGGCGGCCAGCAGACGAGCGGGTGTCGTCATGACTCAGTGCACGAACACCGGCAGCAGGAAAATCCCCACCACCGACAGGTACCCGATGGTCCAGCACAGCGTGCGCAGCGTGGCCCGGTCGGTCAGGTAGCACACGGTGTAGAGGATGCGGGTGAGGATGAAGACCATCGACAGTTCGTCGATGCGCGCCTGCGGCGCCTGCAGGGAGCTGGCGGTGAGCACTGCCGCAGCGAAGAAGGGGAAGGCCTCGAAATGGTTGCGGTGCGCCATGTCGGCGCGCCGTGCGCGCCCGGACTGCTTGTCGAGCCAGCCACGCGGGTCATGGTTGTCGAAACCGGGCGCGCTGGCCTTGGCGATGGCTACCGTGGCGAGCGGCAGCACGCCGGCCAGCAAGACGCACCAGAACGCGATCGGCATGGTTTCGGTCCTTTCCGTTGCAGTGCCGCAGCAGCCGGGTCGGCCGCCGCGGCCGTAGCGCGATCAGGCGGCGACCACGCGTATCTCGATGCCCGCCAGGCCTACCACCTGCCCGGCGCGAATCTTCGCAGTCTTGCGCGATTCGGGCGCGCCGTCCACCGAGACTTCGCCGGCAGCGACCAGCGCCTTGCCGGCGCCGCCGCTGTCGCACACGCCAGCCAGCTTGAGCAGGTCGTTGAGGGCGATGAATTCGCCCTCGAGCGGGAAGGTGATGGTCTGTACCGGAATTGCCTTGCTCATCACTTGCCCCAGCTGTCCTTCAACCCGACGATGCGGTTGAAGACCGGCTTGCCCGGCCGCGAATCATTGCGGTCGGCAACGAAGTAGCCGTGGCGCTCGAACTGGAAGCGGTCTTCCGGCTGCGCCTCGCGCAGGCCCGGCTCCAGGTAGGCGGTGACCACCTTCTTGGAATCGGGGTTGAGCGCGTCCAGGAAGTTCTTGCCGCCGGCGTCCGGGTTGGGGTCGTTGAACAGGCGGTCGTACAGGCGCACCTCGGCCTCGTAGCCATGCGCGGCGCTGACCCAGTGGATCACGCCCTTGACCTTGACGCTGTCCGCGCCCGGCGTGCCGCTCTTGGTGTCGGGCAGGTAGTTGGCATGCACGGCGACGACGTTGCCGTCAGCGTCCTTGTCCACGCTGGTGCACTCGATCACGTAGCCGTACTTCAGCCGCACCTTGTTGCCCGGGAACAGGCGGAAATAGCCCTTGGGCGGGGTCTCGTTGAAGTCCTCGCGCTCGATCCACAGTTCGCGCGACAGCGGGAACACACGCTTGCCCAGTTCCGGCTTCTTCGGATGGACCGGGGCCGAGCACTCCTCGCTCTGGCCCTCGGGGTAGTTGTCGATGATCAGCTTGAGTGGGTCCAGCACGGCCACGCCACGCGCGGCCCGGCCGTCCAGGTCGTCGCGCACCGCGCCTTCGAGCGTGCTCATGTCGATCCAGCTGTCGGCCTTGGCCACGCCGACGCGGTCGCAGAACAGCTGGATCGATTCCGGCGTATAGCCGCGGCGGCGCACGCCGACCAGCGTGGGCATGCGCGGGTCGTCCCAGCCATCGACACGGTTCTCGTCGACCAGTTGCTTGAGCCTGCGCTTGCTGGTGATGGCGTAGGTCAGGTTCAGGCGCGCGAACTCATACTGGTGCGGCAGCGGGTCGCGGAACACGCCGGCGTCGCGCAGGTGCTCCAGCACCCAGTCATACAGCGGGCGGTTGTTCTCGAACTCCAGCGTGCACAGCGAGTGCGAAATATTCTCCAGCGCGTCCGAGATGCAGTGGGTGAAGTCGTACATCGGGTAGATGCACCACTTGTCGCCCGTGCGGTGGTGATGCGCGTGGCGGATGCGGTAGAGCACCGGGTCGCGCATCACGATGTTGGGGGCGGTCATGTCGATCTTTGCGCGCAGCACGTGCTCGCCGTCGCCGTATTTGTCGGCGCGCATGTCGCGGAACAGCTGCAGGTTTTCCTCGACGGTGCGGTCGCGGTAGGGCGAGGGCTTGCCGGGCTCGGAGAAGTTGCCGCGGCTGGCGGCGATCTGCTCGGCCGACTGGCTGTCCACGTAGGCGGCGCCGCGCTCGATCAGCGTCTCGGCAAAGGCGTAGAGCTGGTCGAAGTAGTCGCTGGCGTAGTACAGGTGCGGCTGCTTCTGGCCGTCCTTGCCTTCGCTGTCCCAGGAAAAGCCGAGCCAGTGCACGGCGTCGATGATCGAATCGACGTATTCGGTGTCTTCCTTGACCGGATTGGTGTCATCGAAGCGCAGGTGGCAGCGGCCGCCGTAGTCGCGCGCCAGCCCGAAGTTCAGGCAGATGCTCTTGGCATGGCCGATATGCAGGTAGCCGTTGGGCTCCGGCGGGAAGCGGGTGATGACGCTCGGCAGCGGCTCGCCTTGCTTGTCCTGGCGGCCGGCGTAGGTGCCGGCGGCGAGATCCTGGTCGATGATGCTCCGCAGGAAGTTGGAGGCGGCTGGGGTGCTGTCGGTAGGCTTGATGTCGTGGCTCATGATGGCGCCGGTTGGCCGGCCGGATATCGATCGAAGGTAAGGATGGATACCGGGCCGGTCGGGTCGTCAGATTGCGTGGCGGAATGCCAATACAGGGATTTTACCGTGCCGGCGGCGCCGCACGCCGTGGGCATCGGCTCATTTGTGGTCTTGTCCGTTGCCGGCACCGGTTGGCCGCACTGAAAGTGACGCGTCGGAGTAGCATGGAGACCCGTGCCGGCTGGCTATGGCCGGCTGTCGTCCATCGCTGCAGGAACGCTCATGAACGCCAATCCCGAGGCGGCGCAAGCGCCGCCCATGCCCCACGATGTCGTAGCCGCGCTGTGGCGCGATGCCGGCCTGCCCGCCGAGGCGCTGACCCACCTGCGCCTGGATGGCACCGAGCCGGTGCTGCCGTCGAGCTTCGCCGTCGGCACCGCCGCGCAGGCCAGCCTGGCCGCTGCGGCGCTGGCCGCCGCCACGCTGTGGCAAGGACGCAGCGGCCGCTGGCAGGACGTCAGCGTCGACATGCGCCATGCCATCACCGAGTTCCGCAGCGAGCGCTACCTCCGCGTCGACGGCGGTCCCGCGCCCGAGTTGTGGGACAAGATCGCCGGCATTTACCGCTGCGGCGACGGCCGCTGGGTCCGGCTGCACACCAATTTTCCGCACCACCGCGACGGCGTGCTGCGCTTGCTGGGCTGCGCCTATGACAAGGCGGCGGTGCAGGCGGCGCTGGAAAAGTGGGAAGCCGAAACGTTCGAAACCGCCGCGTCCGACGCCGGCCTGGTGGTCGCTGCGCTGCGCAGCTTTGAAGAGTGGGATCGCCATCCGCAGGCCGCGGCGCTGCGCGGCCTGCCGCCGGTGACGCTGGAGCGTATCGGCGATGCGCCGCCACAGCCATTATCACCGTCCGCACCGCCCACATCCGCCGAAGCGCAACCGCTGTCAGGCGTGCGCGTGCTCGATTTCACCCGCATCATCGCCGGCCCGGTGGCAGGGCGCACGCTGGCCGCGCACGGTGCCGATGTGCTGCTGGTGACTGCCGCGCACCTGCCGTCGATCGCGCCGCTGGTGATCGACACCGGCCGCGGCAAGCGCAGCTGCCAGCTCGACCTGCGCGACCCCGACGACAAGCGCACGCTGCACAAGCTGCTACATGGCGTCGATGTGATGGTGCAGGGCTACCGGCCTGGCGGCCTGGCCGGGCTGGGCGTGGGCCCGGAAGCCGCGGCGCGGGCGCGTCCGGGCATCGTCTATGTGTCGCTGAGCGCGTATGGCCATGTCGGGCCGTGGGCGCACAAGCGCGGCTTCGATTCGCTGGTGCAGACCGCCACCGGCTTCAACCAGGCCGAGGCCGAAGCGGCCGGCAGCGACACGCCGCGGCCGTTGCCGGCACAGGTGCTGGACCATGCCGCGGGCTACCTGCTGGCATTCGGCGCGATGGCCGCGTTGCAGCGGCGCGCGGTGGAAGGCGGCAGCTGGCACGTACGCGTGTCGCTGGCGCAGGTGGGGCAGTGGCTGCGCGGGCTGGGGCGCGTGCCGCAGGGGCTGAAGGCGCCCGAGCAGAAGATCGACGATGTCGCCGACCTGCTCGAAGCCGTGCCGTCCGGCTTCGGCATGCTGACCGTGGTGCGCCATGCGGCGCAGCTGTCCGAGACGCCGGCGCGCTGGACGCTGCCGTCCGAGCCGCTCGGCACGCATGCGCCGGCGTGGCTGCCGCGCTAGTAGAGCGTGGTGCGCTGCCGCTCGGGCAGGTCGCGGTCATAGGCGGCGCCATCGATGGCGTTTTGGCTCAGTGTGGCCAGAATTTCGCCATTGCTCGGCAGCGTCTGCCGCGACACCTGCGCATCCGCGGCCCACAGGCGCGAACGGATCAGCGCGCGGGCGCACTGGAAAAACACCGACTGCACCGTGATCACCAGCACCGTGGTCGGCGCCTTGCCGTCGACCACGCAGCGCGCGATCAGCGCCGGGTCGACGCTGATCTGTGCGGTGCCGTTGACGCGGATGGTTTCGTTGATGCCAGGGATCACGAACAGCAGTCCCACGCGCGGATCGGCCACGATATTGCGCAGGCTGTCGATGCGGTTGTTGCCGCGCCGGTCGGGCAGCAGCAGCGTGCGTTCGTTCAGCATTTGCACGAAACCGGGCGTGTCGCCGCGCGGCGAGCATTCGGCCCAGCCGTCGGCGACGGTCGACAGCAGGCAGAACGGTGCGGCCTCGATAAAGGCGCGGTAATGCGGATGCAGGTAGTCGACTTCCTTGGACAGCGATGGCGCCGCGGGCTGGGCGTAGAGCGCTTCCAGTTCGGCCAGGGACGTGATGGCGTGCGAGGTCATGGCGGATCGGTGCGGTTGGCGGGGCAAGCCGACAATGTAGCGCAGCCGGCGGAGCAGCGCAGGGCGCTCAGAGCGTCACGGTGCCGCGGCCAATCTCGAGCACGCGGCCACCCACGCGGATCGCGCCGTCCGAGCCGACCGACAAGCGCAGCCGGCACGGGCGGCCGACGGCCTCGCCCTGGTCGACGACGTATTCGGCCGGCAGCGCGCGGCTGGCGGCGAGCAGCCAGCCGCCCAGGTTGGCGCAGGCCGAGCCCGTGCCCGGATCCTCCGCCACGCCGCCGCCCAGCTTGGTGAAGAAATAGCGCGACACCACGCGGCCCGGCTGCTCGGGATCGAACGCGAATATGTACGCGGTCTTGCGGCCGAGGCTGCTCTGCGGCCAGATGTCGAGCCGCGCGCTGTCCGGATTGGCGCGGCGCACGGCATCGGTGCTGTTCACGGCCACCAGCAACTGGTCTGCGCCGGTATCGACCCACATCGGCGACACCAGCAGGTCGCTTTCCTGCAGGCCGAGCAGGCTTGCCATCTCGGCATCGGGCAGGCCGGTCGGGGCGGTCTTCGGCATGCCGCTGTGCGGCGCGGTGAAGGTCCAGACATCGCCCTGCGCCGTCGCCGGGACCACGCCGGCGAGGAATTCGAGCGTCAGCGTGTCGCCGGTGGCGGCCAGATCGCGCACCACGTGAGCGGTGCCCAGCGTGGGGTGGCCGGCGAAACGCATTTCATAGCCGGGCGTGAAGATGCGCACGCGCGCGCTGGCATTGTCCGACGGCAGGACAAAGGTGGTCTCCGACAGGTTAAACTGCAGCGCCAGCGCCTGCATGGTGGCCTCGTCCAACCCGCGCGCGTCTTCGAATACGCACAGGGGATTGCCGCCGAAGGTGGATTCGGCGAAGACGTTGAGCAGGCGGAAGGCGTAGGTGGTCATGGCGCGGGCTTCGGAGGCTGGTGGGGAACCAGTGTACGGCGCCGTTGCGCCGGCGCCATGCACAGTTGCGGCGATCGCGAGCGGGCCAGTTGCGCGATGGGGGCAATAGCAAAAAACGCCCCTTTCGGGGCGTTTGGCTGCTGACAAAGTCAGAGGCTGCGAATGTTGTCTCCCCTCTCCCATTTATGGGAGAGGGGCGGGGGAGAGGGCAGGAGTTGCCACGAAGTGAGGCGCCACGGTGCTTGGCATGCGCCTGCCCTCTCCCCCGGCCCCTCTCCCGCAAGCGGGAGAGGGGAGCAAACAGCCTGGCATTTTCCCTTTGTCAGCAATCTGACGCCTCTTTTGGGGCGTTCCTGGCGTTCAGCATGTCGTCGGCAGCTCAGGCCGGCGGGGTCAGAAGCCCACCGCCTGCCCGTCGCGCCGGCTGTCGCTGGCCGCCACGTACCCTTGCTCCGGATCGTCCGACAGGCGCCAGATAAACTGGCCCGAGCCAAAGTCCATGTACGGGTCTTCCACCGACTTCAACTGGTGCCCGCGCGCCTTCAGCCCCGCGACCGTGGCCGGATCCATGGTGCCTTCCACGTCCAGCGTGAAATCGCGGTTGACCTTCCAGCGCGGCGCGCAGCATGCGGCCTGCGGCTGCTGGTTGTAGTCCAGCATGCGCACTACCGTCTGCAGGTGGCCCTGCGGCTGCATGTCGCCGCCCATCACGCCGAAGCTCATCACCGGGTGGCCGCCCTTGGTCAGGAAGGCCGGGATGATGGTGTGGAACGGGCGCTTGCCACCGGCCACGGCGTTGGCGGACCTGGGATCCATCGAGAAGCCCACGCCGCGGTTCTGCAGGCTGATGCCGGTGCCCGGCACCACCACGCCCGAGCCGAAGCCCATGTAGTTCGACTGGATGAACGAGACCATCATGCCGTTCTCGTCGGCGGCGGTCAGGTAGATGGTGCCGCCCACCTTGGGCATGCCGAAGTTGAAATGCGTGGCGCGCTGCATGTCGATCAGCCTGGCGCGCGATTTCAGGTAGGCGTCATCCAGCATTTGTTCCGGCGTGACCTCCATGCTGCGCGGGTCGGCCACGTAGCGGTACAGGTCGGCGAAGGCCAGCTTCATCGCTTCGATCTGCAGGTGCTGCGAATCGACCGAGTCGACCGGGATCGAAGCCATGTCGAACTGGCCGAGGATGCCCAGCGCAACCAGCGCGGCAATGCCCTGGCCATTGGGCGGGATCTCGTGCAGCTCGTAGCCGCGGTAGCTCTTGCTGATCGGCTTGACCCAGTCGGGGCGGTAATTGCGCAGGTCGTCCAGCGTCATCGCGCCGCCGCACTGCTTGCTGAAGGCGGCGATCTTCTCGGCGATCTCGCCTTCGTAGTAGGCGCGGCCGCGGGTCTCGCCAATCTTGCGCAGCGTCTCGGCGGCGGCCTTCATGGTGAACTTCTCGCCGACCAGCGGCGCACGGCCGTTGGGCATGAAGGTCTCGGCATAGCCCGGCTGGTCCTTCAGTTCGGGCACCGCGGCGGCCCACTTGTGCGCCACCACTGGCGGCACGGCGTAGCCGCGCTCGGCGATCTCGATTGCCGGTTCCATCAGGTCGGCGAAGGGCAGCTTGCCGAAGCGCTCATGCATCGCCGCCCAGCCGGCGATCACGCCGGGTACGGTGACCGAGTCCCAGCCGCGGATCGGGCGGTTGGCCAGGCCGTTGGCGTCGGTGCCGTACTTGTTCTTGAAGTACTCCGGGTTCCAGGCGGCCGGGGCCACGCCGGAGGAGTTCAGCCCATGCAGCTCCTTGCCGTCCCACAGGATGGCGAAGGCATCGCTGCCCAGGCCGCACGATACCGGCTCGACGATTGTGATCGCGGCCGCCGCGGCGATGGCCGCATCGACCGCATTGCCGCCCTTGAGCAGCATGCGCAGGCCGGCCTGCGCGGCCAGCGGGTGCGAGGTGGACACCACGTTGCGCGCAAACAGCGGGATGCGCACGGAGGGGTAGGGGTTGGTCCAGTTGAAGTTCTGCATGGCTTTGTCTGTCGTCTCAGGAAGCGGCCGGGCCAGCCGGGCCTGCCTTGTTGGCACCGGCCGCATTGGCACGCTCGGCGCCGTTATTCTGCCGTGATCTTGCGATCCTTGATCAGCTTGCCCCAGCGGGCGCTGTCCTTCTTCACCATGGCGGCGAACTGCGCCGGCGTGCCGCCGACCGGCTCGGCGCCCAGCTTGCCCAGGCGCTCCTTGACTTCCGGCGACTGGATTGCCTTGTTGAACTCGGCATTCAGCCGGCTGACGATATCCGCCGGCATGCCCTTTGGCCCATAGATGCCGAACCACGTATCGGACTCAAAGCCGGGCAGCCCCGACTCGCTGGCCGTGGGGATCTCCGGTGCCAGCGGCGAGCGCTTCGCGCTGGTCACTGCCAGCGCCTTGAGCTTGCCGTCCTTCACGTGCGGCAGGCCTGAGACGATGCTGTCGAACAGCACCTGCACCTTGCCCGAGATCAGGTCGGGCACGGCCAAGCCGGTGCCGCGGTAGGGAATGTGGGTGATGAACACGCCCGCCTGCGCCTTGAACGCTTCAGTGGTCAGGTGCACCACGGTGCCGTTGCCGCTGGAGGCATAGTTAAGCTCGCCGGGGTGCTTCTTGGCGTAATCGACCAGCTCGCGCACGTTCTTCACCGGCAGGCTGTTCGGCACCACCAGCACGTTGGTAGCGATCGCCACCTGGCCGACCGGGGTGAAGTCGGTCTCGGTGTTGTACGGCAGGCGGGTGTTGATGTGCGGGCCGATCGAGTGCGTGCTGGTGGTCGCGATCAGCAGCGTGTAGCCGTCCGGCGCGGCCTTGGCCGCCATGTCGGAACCGATCGCGCCGCCGGCGCCCGGGCGGTTGTCCACCACGATCTGCTGGCCGATGTTGGCGCCCACCTTCTGGGCAATGGCACGCGCCAGCAGGTCGGTCGCGCCGCTTGCCGGGAAGGGCACGATCAGGCGGATCGGCTTGCCGGGATAGTTGTCGGCCAGTGCGGGCGTGGCGGCCAGGCACATGCCGCAGGCAGCGGCGATGCCGGCGAGGTGCAACCAGGATTTCATGCTTGTCTCCGGAGTCAGGCTTGGGGCGGACATAAAGCGGGCAAGGATTGATGAGCCGGCTTAATTATTCCGTGCCTCCGGTCACAAAGAAAGCTAATATTTCTTTTCAATGTCACAAGAAAAATTTAAGTATCGACGCAACTTCGCCAGTGTTGCGCACGTGCACCGATGAGCACCATCCGATTCCTCCGTACCTTCATCACCGTAGCCGAGCAGGGCTCTTTTGCCGCGGCAGCCGGGCAGGTAGCCCTGACCCAGGCCGCTGTCAGCCTGCAGATGCGCGCGCTGGAAAGCGAACTGAGGCGTGAACTGTTCGACCGCAACGGCCGCGTCGCGGTGCTCAATGCCGATGGCCGCGCACTGTTGCCGCAGGCGCGGCGCCTGCTCGCGCTGTACGACGAGATGCGGCTGCCGCTGGCAACGGACCAGGCCATGGCCGGTGCCGTGGCCGTGGGCGCGGTGGTGTCGGTGATGGGCGGCCTGTCGCACGCGGTGGCGCGCATGAAGCGCACCTACCCGGCGCTCGACGTGCGCCTGGTCGGCGCCAAGTCGATCGAGCTGGCGGCACAGGTCGAGGCCGGCGAACTCGACGCGGCGATTCTGGTAGAAGGCGCCACTCGGATCCCCGGCACGTTGCGCTGGACGCCGCTGTACCAGGAGCCGCTGGTGGCGATCGCGGCACGTGGCAGTCCCGGCGGGAACGCGCGCGAGGCGCTTGCGCAGAACCCATACCTGCGCTTCGACCGCAGCCAGCGCACCGGCGTGCTGGTCGAGCGCGCATTGCGCCGCGCGCACCTGAAGGTCAACGAGTTCCTGGAACTGAACGCCATCGAGGCGCTGGTCGAGCTGGTGCGCCAGGAGGTGGGCGTGACGGTGGTGCCGCTGCTGCGGCGCGCGCGCTGGCACGACGACGAGGCGCTGCGCATCCTGCCGCTGCTGGTCAACGGCGAGCCGGTCATGCGCCACATCGGCATGCTGGAGCGGCGCGACCACGGGCGCGGGCAGGTGACCGCGGCGATGCGGGCGGCTTGCAGCGAGCTGTTCGGCGCCTAGCGCGCTCCTTTCACGTCATAACCAAGGTCTATCGGGAGGATAGTCAGATTCGCATTCTCCTGAAGTTCACCATTGCATATATTTTGGTAGCGGACTGCCGCTGACGCGGCCGCATCGCCATGCGCGCTTCGACCCTCCCGCGTCGGCGCAAGCCTGCGCGCGTCCGCTGACCGGCAGCTGACCGGCAGCAATAAGCCGGGATACGGTGGAAGGAGATTTCCGGCGGATCCGCCGGCGCGGGATCGCCGATGTAACAGCGAACTCTGGCGCCATAGCTGCAGGCGTATTCAGTACGTCCCCACAAGGAGAGAGCGTATGTCTAACGAAGCAAAGTGTCCCTTCACGCATGCCGCCGGCGGCGGTCCGACGAATCGCGACTGGTGGCCAGAGCAGCTGCGTCTGGACCTGCTCAGCCAGCATTCCAGCAAGTCCAACCCGATGGGCGCGAACTTCAACTATGCGCAAGCATTCAAGAGCGTCGACCTGGCGGCGGTAAAGAAGGACCTGGCGGCGCTGATGACCGACTCGCAGGACTGGTGGCCGGCGGACTTTGGTCACTACGGACCGCTGTTCATCCGCATGGCCTGGCACAGTGCCGGCACCTACCGCATCGGCGATGGCCGCGGCGGCGCAGGGCGCGGCCAGCAGCGTTTCGCACCGCTCAGCAGCTGGCCGGACAACGTCGGCCTGGACAAGGCGCGCCGCCTGCTCTGGCCGATCAAGCAGAAATATGGCCAGAAGATCTCGTGGGCCGACCTGATGATCCTGAGCGGCAACGTCGCGCTCGAAACCATGGGCTTCAAGACCTTCGGCTTCGGCGGGGGCCGCGAAGATACCTGGGAGCCGGACGCGGATGTGTACTGGGGCAATGAAAAGACCTGGCTGGCCGGGAATGTGCGCTACGGCAAGGGTGCCGGCGGCGAAGGCGTGAGCGCTGCCGCCGAGGCGAGCCACGCCGTGCCCGGACGCGACCTGGAGTACCCGCTGGCCGCCATGCAGATGGGCCTGATCTATGTGAACCCGGAAGGACCCGAAGGCAACCCGGACCCGCTCGCCGCGGCGCACGATATCCGCGAATCCTTCGCGCGCATGGCCATGGGCGACGAGGAGACCGTCGCACTGATTGCCGGCGGGCATGCTTTCGGCAAGACGCACGGTGCCGCCCCCGCGGACAATGTCGGGCCCGTACCAGAGGCCGCCGGCCTCGAGCAACAGGGCCTGGGATGGTCGAGCGCCTTTGGCACCGGCAAGGGCGCCGACACGATCGGCAGCGGCCTGGAGGTGACCTGGAGCAGTACGCCGACCAAGTGGGGCAATAGCTACCTGGAGAATCTGTTCGGCCACGAATGGGAGCTGACCAAGAGTCCCGCCGGTGCCAATCAGTGGGTGGCCAAGGATGCCGGGGAAACCATCCCGCATGCTTACGATCCCTCGAAAAAGCTGCGGCCGACGATGCTGACCACGGACCTGTCGCTGCGTTTCGACCCCGCCTACGAGAAGATCTCGCGGCGCTTCCTGCAGCATCCTGACCAGCTCGCCGATGCCTTTGCCCGCGCCTGGTTCAAGCTGACCCACCGCGACATGGGCCCGCGCGCCCGCTACCTCGGGCCGGAAGTGCCGGCCGAAGAGCTGATCTGGCAGGATCCCATCCCGGCGGTGGACCATCCTCTGGTCAACGAGCAGGACGTCGCAGCGCTCAAGCAGAAAATCCTGGCGTCCGGGCTGTCTGTCTCGCAACTGGTGCAGACCGCCTGGGCCTCGGCATCCACCTTCCGCGGTTCGGACAAGCGCGGTGGCGCCAATGGCGCGCGCATCCGCCTGGCGCCGCAGAAAGACTGGGCGGTCAACCAGCCCGAGCAGCTGGGGAAGGTGCTGAAGGCTCTTGAAGGGATCCAGGCTGAGTTCAACGGCGCGCAGTCCGGCGGCAAGAAAATCTCGCTCGCCGACCTGATCGTGCTGGCCGGTGGCGCGGGGATCGAGCAGGCGGCGCAGAAGGCCGGCCAGCGCGTGACCGTGCCGTTTACGCCGGGCCGCATGGACGCCGCGCAGGAACAGACCGATGTGGTGTCGGTCGGGATGCTAGAGCCGAAGGCAGACGGTTTCCGCAACTTCCTCAAGGCGAAGTACAGCGTCCCGGCGGAGGTGTTGCTGATCGACAAGGCGCAATTGCTGACCCTGACCGCGCCCGAGATGACGGTGCTGATCGGCGGACTGCGTGTGCTGAATGTCCATGCCGGGCAGGACGCGCACGGCGTCTTCACCGACCGGCCGGAAACGCTGACCAACGACTTCTTCCGCAACCTGCTCGACATGCGTACCGAATGGAAGCCGCTGTCGGAGGCCGGGGACGTGTTCGAGGGGCGTGACCGCAAGACCGGGGAGCGTAAGTGGACCGGTACCCGCGTCGACCTGGTCTTCGGTTCGAATGCCCAGCTCAGGGCGCTGTGCGAGGTCTACGCCAGCGAGGACGCGCAGGAGAAGTTCGTCCGCGACTTCGTCGCCGCCTGGGTCAAGGTGATGAACCTCGACCGGTTCGACGTCGCCGCTTAATCAGGCAACCGCCGATGCAACGACACGCGGCCGGCAGGCGCCGGCCGCGTGGCCTGTCAGGGCATGGCCCTGTATTACATGATCCTGTGCGCGAAGTGCCCGCGCTTTGCATCGGCCATCAGTGTCATGAACTGGTCGGTGCTCATGTGCACCAGCTCCTGGTGGTCGCCCGCTTCGAAATAGACGTCGGCATGCGTCAGCAGGCTGTCGTCCAGCCAGGTCTGCGTGCCATACGCCATGCCGACCGGCGGGATCGCGCCATGGTCGCAGTCCCTGAACACTTCGCGCACGCCATCCTCATGCGCCAGCGACAGGTTGCGTCCGGTCTGCTCGCGGATCTCCGATAGTTTCAGGTGGTGCGTGGACGGGATCACCGCGGCGACGTAGCCGCTGTCGTCTTCCAGCAGGACGGTCTTGGCCAGACGGTCTCCAGGGATGTGCGCAGCGTGTGCAGTGGCCATGCTGCTCAGGCTGTAGGGGTGCCGAACGGTGTCGAACTGGCTGTGCTTCTTGCTCAGGCATTTCGCCAGCGTATTAGCCATGGTCATGATGTAACCTCCGACGCGCTCATCGCGACAGTTGTCCGAGTGCTAATACTATAGGTCGCAGCGGGCCCGGTGGAGGCGGGTCACCGTGTCAATCCCTGGCAACAAAAAAGGGCACCTCACGGTGCCCTCAGTGTTGCATTGCGTGCCGGCCCGCAGGCCGGCGGCAAGTCCTGCTTATTCTTCCTGGAACGCTTCTTCGCGCTTGGCCTTGATCGAAGGCAGCGCCACGATCACCACCAGCGCCGCGGCGGCGATCAGCAGGCCCATCGACAGCGGACGCGTTACGAACACGCTGAAGTCACCACGCGACAGCAGCAGCGAGCGGCGGAAGTTCTCTTCCATCATCGGCCCCAGCACGAAGCCGAGCAGCAGGGGAGCGGGTTCGCAGCGCAGCTTGATGAACAGGTAGCCCACCACGCCGAAGGCGGCGGTCTGGAACACGTCGAAGGTGGTGTTCTGGACCGAGTACACGCCGATGCAGCAGAAGGTCAGGATGGCCGGGTACAGGTAGCGGTAGGGCACCTTCAGCAGCTTCACCCAGATGCCGATCAGCGGCAGGTTCAGCACGATCAGCATCAGGTTGCCGATCCACATCGAGGCGATCAGGCCCCAGAACAGCGCCGGATTGCTGGTCATCACCTGCGGGCCGGGCTGGATGTTGTGGATGGTCATCGCACCCACCATCAGCGCCATCACCGCGTTGGGCGGAATGCCCAGCGTCAGCAGCGGGATGAACGAGGTCTGCGAAGCCGCGTTGTTGGCCGATTCCGGACCGGCCACGCCTTCGATCGCGCCCTTGCCGAATTCCTGCGGGTACTTGGAGGTCTTCTTCTCCAGCGAGTATGCAGCGAACGAAGCCAGCGAGGCGCCGCCGCCCGGCAGGATGCCCAGTGCCGAACCCAGCGCGGTGCCGCGCAGCACGGCCGGGATCATGCGCTTGAAGTCGTCCTTGGTCGGGAACAGGTTGGTGATGTGGTCGGTGAAGGTCTCGCGCTGTTCCTTCTGTTCCAGGTTGGCGATGATTTCAGCAAAGCCGAAGATACCCATTGCCACCGAGACGAAGTTCAGGCCGTCGGTCAGTTCCGGCACATCGAACGAGAAGCGCGCGGCGCCCGAGTTCACGTCGGTACCCACCAGGCCCAGCAGCAGGCCCAGCACGATCATGGCGATCGCCTTGACCAGCGAACCCGAGGCCAGCACCACGGCACCGATCAGGCCCAGCACCATCAGCGAGAAGTACTCGGCAGGGCCGAACTTGAAGGCCAGTTCCGACAGCGGCGCGGCAAACGCGGCCAGGATCATGGTAGCCACGCAGCCGGCGAAGAACGAGCCCAGGCCGGCGGTGGCTAGCGCCACCCCCGCTCGCCCTCGCCTTGCCATCTGGTAGCCGTCGATGGTTGTCACCACCGAGGACGATTCACCCGGCAGGTTCACCAGGATGGCGGTGGTCGAGCCGCCGTACTGGGCGCCGTAGTAGATGCCGGCCAGCATGATCAGCGCGGCCACCGGCGGCAGCGTGTAGGTCACCGGCAGCAGCATGGCGATGGTCGCCAGCGGCCCCAGGCCCGGCAGCACGCCGATCAGGGTACCCAGCACGCAGCCCAGGAAGGCGTAGGCCAGGTTCTGGAAGGTCAGGGCAGTGGAGAAGCCCAGGCCCAGGTTAGTGAGTAGTTCCATGTTGGCGGCCTCCTTAGCTTGCCAGGAAAGCCGGCCACACCGGCATCTGCAGGTTGATGCCGTACACGAACGCACCCAGGCTGATCAGCACCAGGATGACGGCGTTCAGGATGGCACCTTTCCAGCTGAACTCGTGGCTGGCCATCGACGACACCAGTACCAGCACCAGCACCGACAGCACCATGCCGAGCGGCTTCAGCAGCAGACCGAACAGCACCACCGAGCCGAGAATCCACAGCAGCGTCTTGATATCCCAGCGGGCCAGCTGATCCTCTTCCATCTTGGAAGACAGCGAGCCCCACAGCACCAGCACGCCCAGCAGGGCGAGCACGATGCCGAGCCAGAACGGGAAGTATCCCGGTCCCATTTTTGCGGCGGTTCCCATGGAATAGCCGCGTGCGGTCCAGGAAAAGCCGAATCCGACCAGGATGAACATCAGGCCGGAGGCGAAGTCCTTTTGGCTACGTATGCGCAAAGTGAATCTCCTCGATAAGACGCTTGAAATCTGCGGTTGACCCTTTGTTGCGCCGCATCAATGCGGTCTGCAACGAAGGGCCCTCCTGCGGGCAGGGTGGAAGTTAAGGGGGCGACCTTTCAGCTACCTTTCAGATGTCTGCAAACAGCGTCATGGTTCGGGTATCCCCTAGTGAGATGGCGCTTAAAAGGCGCCTGGCCGATCCGCAAAGCCAGTCTGGAGGCGGGCTGGCGGGCGAGGCGGCGGGAGTGCTGCGCTATCATCCGGGCAGCCCGGGTATCGGGTCGGCAGTCTTCGCGGGGGGCGCCGGCCTGAAAGCCTTGTAAGGTTTGAAAGGTTCCGGCAAGGGACCGCAACGTGACGCAAGGAGCAGCTTGGAGAGCATCGACCACGTCATCCTGATCGGCGGCATCGTGATGTCGCTGGGCATCGTGCTGGGGGCGTTTTCGGCACGCTTCGGCGTGCCGTTCCTGCTGGTGTTCCTGGCCGTCGGCATGCTGGCCGGCGTGGACGGTCCCGGCGGCATCCGCTTCAACGACACCTGGCTCAGCTTCCTGGTCGGCAACCTGGCGCTGGCGGTGATCCTGCTCGACGGCGGGCTGCGCACGCGCTTCGCCACCTTCCGGGTTGCGCTCAAGCCGTCGCTGTCGCTGGCGACGGTGGGCGTGCTGGTGACGGCGGGGCTGGTGGGTGTGTTCGCGGCGTGGCTGTTAGGTATCGACTGGCGGCTCGGGCTGCTGCTCGGCGCCATCGTCGGCTCGACCGATGCGGCGGCGGTTTTCTCGATGCTGCACAGCAGCGGCATCCGCCTCAAGGACCGGGTCGCGAGCGTGCTGGAGATCGAGTCGGGCATCAACGACCCGATGGCGATTTTCCTGACCCTGACGCTGATCGAATGGGTCACCGCACCCGGCGGGCTGACGCCGCTGGGGTTGGCGACGAGGCTGCTGGTGCAGTTCGGCGTGGGCGGCGCGCTCGGGCTGGCGCTGGGATATTGCCTGGCGCATGTGCTGGAGCGCATCCATGTGGCCGAAGGTCTGCAGGCAATTCTGCTGTGCGCAGGTGGTGCCACGGTGTTCGCGCTGGTGCAGACCGCCGGCGGCAGCGGCTTTCTGGCGGTGTACCTGACCGGCATGCTGATCGGCAACCGTGAGCGCGCTATCACTGCCGACGTCATGCGTGCGATGGACGGCATGGCCTGGCTGGCGCAGTCGGCGATGTTCCTGCTGCTGGGCCTGCTGGTGGCACCACATCGGATCCTGGAAGTGGCCGGGCCCGCGGTGGCGGTCGCCGCGTTCCTGATGCTGGTGGCGCGCCCGGTGGCGGTATGGGTGGCGCTGCTGCCGTTCCGCTTCAATGCCCGCGAGAAGGGCTTTATCGCTTGGATGGGCCTGCGCGGCGCGGTGCCGATCGTGCTGGCGCTGTTCCCGCTGCTGCGCCAGGCGCCCGAGGCCGGCTTGCTGTTCCGCATCGCGTTTGCCGTGGTGCTGGCCAGCCTGCTGTTCCAGGGCACCACCGTATCGGTCGCGGCGCGGCTGGCGCGCGTGCGCCGGCCGGGCTATCCGGAGCCGGTGGCGCGTTCGCGCCTGCGCGGCACGCGCGCGCCGATCCTGGAAGTGATGCAATTCTGCGTGGGCCCGAATGCGCCAGTGGAAAACGTGCGCGCCGACCAGCTTGAACTGCCGCCGCGCAGCCGCCTGCTCACGGTGGCGCGCGACGACGCGCTGGCCGAGCCGGGCCAGACCGTATTGCGCGCTGGCGACTCCGTCTGCGTGCTGGGGCCGACCATCTCGTTGCCGATGCTGTCGGCGCTGTTCCAGACGCCGGGCCGGGCGCCTGCCTGGGAGCAGGTGTCGCATGATTTCCTGCTGTCGGGCGATGCGCCGCTGCGCGACGTGGCAGCGCTCTATGGCACGCGCGAGCTGACACCGGAGGAAGAGCCGCTGACGCTGGAAAGGGCGATGCAGCGCGTGTTCACCTCGCCGCCGGTGGAGGGCGACAGCGTCGAGATCGCGGGGTTGCCGCTGACGGTAACGCGGATGGAGGGCGCGGAGATCGTGCAGGTGGGATTGCTGCTGCCGCGGCTGGAGGGGGATTCCGGCGGAAAGCTGTGGGTGCGGCGGCGCCGGGAGGAAGCGAGCGGCGAGCGCGCGTAATGCGCCGGTTGTCTCCCCTCTCCCGCCTGCGGGAGAGGGGCTGGGGGAGAGGGCAGGAGCGTCAAATGCTGACGCCTGTGGGTTAACACCGTCGGCCTTGCTTGATGTGATAGCTGGCTAGACCACCCCTCTCCCCCGACCCTCTCCCCTGAGGGGAGAGGGAGAACACCTTGCTTGGGCAAGCTCGCGCGGCCTGGGAGCACCCCAAACCGTTGGTGCCGCGAGTGCTTGTCCTTAGTCGACCTTGGCTCCCGACACCTTCACGATCTGCGCATACTTTTTCAGTTCCTTCTGGATCAGCGCCGCGAACTGCTCCGGCGTGGTCGGCGCCGGCTGTGCGCCGATGCGGGCCAGGCGCGCCTTCATGTCGTCCGTCTTCAGGATTGCAACGATCTCGTGGTTCAGCTTTTCCACGATTTCGCGCGGCGTATTGGCCGGAGCGAACACGCCGAACCACGTCGAGATATCGAAGCCTTCCAGCCCCAGCCCCTTGCCGGCCTCGGCAATGGTCGGCAACTCGGGGAACGCCGCCGCGCGGCTGGCGGTGGTCACCGCGAAGGCCTTGAGCTTGCCCGCCTTGATATTGGCCGACGCCGAAGCCAGGTTGTCGAAGATCAGGTCGGTCTGGCCCGACAGCACCGACAACTGCGCGGGCGACGCGCCGTTGTAGGGGATATGGACCATGCTGATCTTCGCCATGCTCTTGAACAGCTCGCCCGACAGGTGCCCGGCGCTGCCGTTGCCGCCCGAGGCGTAGTCCAGCTTGCCCGGGTTCTTGCGCGCGTAGGCGACCAGGTCGCGCACGTTGTTGATGTGCAGCTCGGCGGCCTTGCCGGGGTGCATCACCAGCACGTTGGGCACGTCGGCGACCAGCGTGACCGGCGCGAAGTCCTTGACCGGGTCGTACGGCATCTTGCTGAACAGCGTCGGGTTGATGGCATGCGTGGCCACCGCGCCCATGACGATGGTGTAGCCGTCGGCCGGCTGCTTGGCGACGTAGTCCGCGCCGAGGTTACCGCCGGCGCCCGGCTTGTTTTCCACCACCACGGGCTGGCCGAGGCTGTCGCGCAGCTTCTCGCCGATGGCGCGCGCCACGGTGTCGAGCGGGCCGCCGGCGGGATAGGGCACCACGAAGCGGACGGGCTTGGTGGGGTAGGCGTTGGAAGCCGCGACGGCAGCGGCGGGCATCAGCGCCGCGGTCAGCGCGGCGGCAAGCAGTTTCTTCAGCATGTTGCGGATGACAGAAGGATTGGGATTGTTATCGATGTTCTCAGCGCGCCCCGATGCCGCGCGCCATCATCACGGCGCACAGCGGCAGCAGGATCACCAGGTGCGATTCGATCATGACCCAGCGCCGCGCCGCCTTGATCTCGGACGGCGGCGGCACGTAATCGGGCAGCTTGCGCGCCTGCTTGCGCCAGCGCGCGATGGCAAAGGTCGGCGGCAGCGAGCACAGCGCGATCAGCACGAACACGCCCATCTTGGCGTGGAACCACGGGTTGTGCAGGTAGAAGTCGACGCCCTTGGCGCCGTAGAACAGACGCAGCAGGCCGGTCGCCAGCGCCAGCATCGCCGACAGGAAATAGAACAGGTCGTACCGCGACAGGCGCCGCACGGTGGCCGGGTTGAGGTCCGGGCGCAACGCCACGGCCTCGGCGGCCATCAGCGTGATCAGGACGAAGATCGCAAGGAAATGCAGGAAGGACAAGATGGCGTCGGTCAGCATGGGTTCTCCTTTGCTCTGCGCAGGCTCGCGCGGGGGCGCGGGCCCGAGGAAAGTACGTCAGTGGGGACTGAACTTCCGGAAAGCACCGGCGGCAGGCTGGCCTGCCGCAGGCAGGAGGAGAATCTTACAGCACACCCTTTGTACGAAGTGCCGCGATCTGCCCGGCGCCGTAGCCCAGGGTCTCGGCCAGCACCGTGTCGGTGTGCTCGCCCAGCAGCGGCGGGTGGCGCAGCGCCTGGGGTGGCGTCGCACTCATCTTGATCGGGCTGCCGACCAGTTTGACCTCGCCTGCGCTCGGGTGGGGCAGGTCCACGCGCAGGCCGCGCGCCTTGACCTGGTCGTCCTCGAACACGTCGTCGAGCGTGTTGATCGGGCCGCACGGCACGCCCGCGGCTTCCAGGTCGCGGATCCATTGCGCGCGGGTGCGCGGAAGCACCATCTCGGCCAGGATCGGCACCAGGATGTCGCGGTTGGCGACGCGCTGCGGGTTCCTGGCAAAGCGCGGGTCGTCGGCCAGCTCGGGCCGGCCGCCGTCGGTGACGAACTTGCGGAACTGCCCGTCGTTGCCCACCGCGACGATGATCCAGCCGTCGGCGGCCTGGAAGGTCTGGTAGGGGACGATGTTCGGGTGCGCATTGCCCCAGCGGCGCGGCGCCTCGCCGCTGGCCAGGTAGTTGGTGTTCATGTTGGCGAGCATGGCCACCTGCACGTCGAGCAGCGCCATGTCGATGTACTGGCCCTCGCCGGTGCGGTCCCGGTGCGCCAGCGCCGCCAGTACGGCGATGGTGGCGTACTGGCCCGTCATCAGGTCGGAAATCGCCACGCCGGCCTTTTGCGGGCCGCCGCCGGGCAGGTCGTCGCGCTCGCCGGTCAGGCTCATGAAGCCGCCCATGCCCTGGATGATGAAGTCATAGCCGGGGCGCGCGGCGTACGGGCCGGTCTGGCCGAAGCCGGTGACCGAGCAGTAGATCAGGTCAGGCTTGATCTGCCTGAGCGACTCATAGTCCAGGCCATATTTCTTCAGCTGGCCGACCTTGTAGTTCTCCAGCACCACGTCGCTTTGCGCGGCCAGGTCGCGCACGATCTGCTGGCCTTCGGGCGTGCTGATGTCGCAGGTGACCGAGCGCTTGTTGCGGTTGGCGGCCAGGTAGTAAGCGGCCTCGGCGGTGTCGCGGCCGTCTTCGTCCTTGAGCCAGGGCGGGCCCCAGGTGCGGGTGTCGTCGCCGGCGCCGGGGCGCTCGATCTTGATCACATCGGCGCCGAAATCGGCAAGGTTCTGGGCGCACCAGGGACCGGCGAGGACGCGGGTCAGGTCGAGGACGCGGAGATGGCTTAAGGCTCCCATGGCGGTAGTGGAATGCAGAGGTAGGGGCGGGGGAAGGATCGGAAATCCGGCTGCCGGCGCCGGGTGTCGGGCGGGGGCGATGCGGGTTGCCTGCACTGTACCACCGGGGCTCGCGCAGGCGCGCTCTGGAGTGCCGCATGAGGCGCTTCCAGCGGCCGGATTTGGGCGATAGCCGGCCGGCCCCAGGGCGCGGCGGGCTATCGCCGGACCTGCCCTGCTGGCGCTGCCTTGCCCGTATAATCAACGGTTTGCAAATCCAAAACTGACTCGTCGCGCCCGGCCCAGCCGCGGGAGCGTCCGCCATCCCATGAAAGTCTCAGACATTCGCAGCAAGTTCCTGCAGTTCTTCGAATCGAAGGGCCATACCGTGGTCCGCTCGTCCAGCCTGGTGCCGGCGAACGACCCGACGCTGCTGTTCACCAATTCCGGCATGGTGCAGTTCAAGGACGTGTTCCTGGGCACCGACAAGCGCCCGTACACCCGCGCGACCTCGTCGCAGCGTTCGGTGCGCGCCGGCGGCAAGCACAACGACCTGGAGAACGTGGGCTACACCGCCCGCCACCATACGTTCTTCGAGATGCTGGGCAACTTCTCGTTTGGCGACTACTTCAAGCGTGAAGCCATCCAGTACGCATGGGAACTGCTGACCAAGACCTACCAGCTGCCGGCGGAGAAGCTGTGGGTGACGGTCTACGCGGAAGACGACGAGGCCTACGACATCTGGGCCAAGGAAGTGGGCGTGCCGGCCGAGCGCATCGTGCGCATCGGCGACAACAAGGGCGCGCGCTACGCCTCGGACAATTTCTGGCAGATGGCCGACACCGGCCCGTGCGGCCCCTGCTCGGAAATCTTCTACGACCACGGCCCGGACGTGTGGGGCGGCCCCCCGGGATCGCCCGAGGAAGACGGCGACCGCTACATCGAGGTCTGGAACCTGGTGTTCATGCAGTTCAACCGCGACGAGCAGGGCAACATGACGCCGCTGCCCAAGCCGTGCGTGGACACCGGCATGGGCCTGGAGCGCATCGCCGCGGTGCTGCAGCACGTGCACAGCAACTATGAGATCGACCTGTTCCAGGCACTGATCAAGGCTGCCGCGCGCGAGACGCATATCGACAACCTGAACCAGAATTCGCTGAAGGTCATTGCCGACCATATCCGCGCGTGCTCGTTCCTGATCGTCGACGGCGTGATCCCCGGCAACGAAGGCCGCGGCTACGTGCTGCGCCGCATCGTGCGCCGCGCCATCCGCCACGGCTACAAGCTGGGCCAGAAGACCCCGTTCTTCCACAAGCTGGTGCCGGACCTGGTCGCGCAGATGGGCGAGGCCTATCCGGAACTGGCCGAAGCCCAGTCGCGCGTGACCGAAGTGCTGAAGGCCGAAGAAGAGCGCTTCTTCGAGACCATCGAGAACGGCATGTCGATCCTGGACGCCGCGCTGGCCGATCTGAAGCTCAAGGGCGGCAAGACGCTGGACGGCGAACTGGCCTTCAAGCTGCACGACACCTTCGGCTTCCCGCTGGACCTGACGCAGGACGTGTGCCGCGAGCAGGAAATCGGCGTGGACGAGGCCGCCTTCGACGCCGCCATGAACCGCCAGCGCGAGCAGGCACGCGCCGCCGGCAAGTTCAAGATGGCCGCCGGCCTGGAGTACACGGGCGACAAGACCGTGTTCCATGGCTACGAAAAGCTGGAACTGCCGCGGGCGTTGGTCACCGCGCTGTACGTGGATGGCGCCGCAGTCCAATCCATGCAGCCGGGCCAGACCGGCGTGGTGGTGCTCGACAACACCCCGTTCTACGCCGAGTCCGGCGGCCAGGCCGGCGACCAGGGCGTGCTGAAGGCCGGCAATGCCGTGTTTGCCGTGGCCGATACCACCAAGGTCCAGGCCGACGTGTTCGGCCACCAGGGTACGCTGGAAGGCGGCGCGCTGAAGGTGGGCGACGCCGTGTCGGCGCAGGTCGACGCGCTGCGCCGCGCGCGCACCGTGCGAAACCACTCGGCTACCCACCTGATGCACAAGGCGCTGCGCGAAGTGCTGGGCACGCACGTGCAGCAGAAGGGCTCGCTGGTGGATGCGGACAAGACCCGCTTCGACTTCTCGCACAACGCGGCGCTGACCGAAGACCAGATCCGCCGGGTGGAAGAGATCGTCAACGCCGAGATCCTGCGCAACGACGATACGCACGCCGAGATCATGCCGTTCGACGACGCGGTCAAGAGCGGCGCGATGGCGCTGTTCGGCGAGAAGTACGCCGACGACGTGCGCGTGCTGTCGATCGGCACCTCGAAGGAACTGTGCGGCGGCACCCACGTGCACCGCACCGGCGATATCGGCCTGTTCAAGATCGTGGTGGAAGGCGGCGTGGCCGCCGGCATCCGCCGCGTGGAAGCGATCACCGGCGACAATGCGCTGCACTACCTGCAGAACCTGGACGCGAAGCTGAACGAAGCCGCTGCCGTGCTGAAGGCGCAACCGTCCGAGCTGGTGCCGCGTATCGGCCAGGTGCAGGACCAGGTGCGCGCGCTGGAGAAGGAGCTGGAGCGCCTGAAGAGCAAGCTGGCTGCTTCGCAGGGCGATGAACTGGCGGCGCAGGCGGTCGACATCAAGGGCCTGAAAGTGCTGGCTGCCCAGCTCGACGGCGCCGACGTGAAGACGCTGCGCGAGACCATGGACAAGCTCAAGGACAAGCTGCAGAGCGCGGCGATCGTGCTGGCGGCCGTGGCCGACGGCAAGGTCAGCCTGATCGCCGGCGTCACCGCCGATGCGACCGGCAAGGTCAAGGCCGGCGAGCTGGTCAACTTTGTCGCCCAGCAGGTGGGTGGCAAGGGCGGCGGCCGTCCGGACATGGCGCAGGCTGGCGGCACCGAGCCGGCCAAGCTGCCGCAGGCGCTGGCGGGTGTCAGCGAATGGGTGGCGGCGAAGGTCTGATGGCCTGACCGTACCGCAAGCCGATGAAGAAGGGGCGCCAGTGACGCCCCTTTAGGCTGCTGACAAAGTCAAAGACTGGGAATGTTGTCTCCCCTCTCCCATTTATGGGAGAGGGGCGGGGGAGAGGGCAGGAGTTGCCACGAAGTGAGGCGCCACGGTGCTTGCCATGCGCCTGCCCTCTCCCCCGGCCCCTCTCCCGCAAGCGGGAGAGGGGAGCAAACAATCTGGAATTCTCCCTTTGTCATCAAGCAGAAGGGGCGCCAGTGGCGCCCCTTCTGCTTTCCTACTTCTCGGTGTTCCCCGTAGCACTTCGCAGCGTCGTCAATAAATCGATCGGCAACGGAAACACGATCGTCGAACTCTTGTCCCCCGCGATCTGCGTCAGCGTCTGCATATAGCGCAGCTGCATCGCCTGGGGTTGCCGCGCCAGCATCTGCGCCGCTTCCAGCAGTTTCTCGGAAGCCTGCAGCTCGCCCTCCGCGTGGATCACCTTGGCGCGCCGCTCGCGCTCGGCTTCGGCCTGCCGCGCGATCGCGCGCACCATGGACTCGTTCAGGTCGACATGCTTGATCTCGACGTTCGAGACCTTGATCCCCCACGCATCGGTCTGCGCATCCAGCACCTTCTGGATGTCGAGGTTGAGCTTTTCCCGTTCGGCCAGCATCTCGTCCAGTTCGTGCTTGCCGAGCACCGCACGCAGTGTGGTCTGTGCGAGCTGGCTGGTGGCCTCCAGGAAGTTCGCCACCTGGATGATCGCCAGCTCCGGATCGACCACGCGGAAATACACCACCGCGTTCACCTTGACCGACACGTTGTCGTGCGAGATCACGTCCTGCGGCGGCACGTCCATCACGACCGTGCGCAAGTCCACCCGCACCATCTGCTGCACGGCGGGAATGATCAGCACCAGGCCCGGGCCCTTCACCTTCCAGAAGCGGCCGAGCATGAAGACCACGCCGCGCTCGTACTCGCGCAGCACGCGGAACGACGTGATGATGAGCAGTGCCAGCAGGAAGATCAAACCGCCGAAGCTGAATCCGAATGCCATGTTCACGCTCCCTTGTTTGGAGTCAGTTGAGCAGCAGAAGGCGCGGCAACCACTTCGAGCACCAGCCCGTGCCGCGCGATAACCACCACCGGCGTGCCGCGCGCCAGCGGACTCGCGCTGCGCACGCGCCAGCGTTCGCCGCGCACCGAGGCCCAGCCTTCCTGGCCGGGTGCGTCCAGCACGTCGTCGAGCAGTTCGCCGCGGCTGCCGACCAGCGTGTCGGCGCCGCTGACCACCGGCCGCCTGCGCGAGCGCAACAGCAGCGCCGACATGCCGAACACGAACACTGCTGACATCGCCGACAGCGCCGCCACCATCGACAGCGGCACGCCAAAGCCCGGCACGTCGGTGTCGATCAGCATCACCGCGCCGAAGGCAAAGGCGATGATGCCGCCGACGCCCAGCGCGCCGAAGGTCGGCAGGAACAGCTCGGCGACCATGCAGCCGATGCCGAGCACCACCAGCGCCAGCCCGGCATAGTTGACCGGCAGCATATGCAGCGCGAACAGCGCCAGCAGCAGGCAGATCGCGCCGACGATGCCGGGCACCACCATGCCCGGCGTGGAGAACTCGAAGATCAGCGCGTAGATGCCGATCATCATCAGCAGCAGCGCCACGCTGGGTTCGGTGATGACGGCCAGGAAGCGGTTGCGCCAGTCCGGCTCCAGTGTCACCGCGGGGGCATTGTGCGTGTGCAGCGTGCTGGCCTTGCCGCCGGCAGTGGTCAGCTTGCGCCCGTCGACCTGGCGCAGCAGGGCCGGCAGGTCGGCCGCGACCACATCGATCACGCGCTGGGCCAGGGCTTCGTCGGCCGACAGGCTGACGGCTTCGCGCACCGCGCGCTCGGCCCACTCGGCATTGCGCCCGCGCAGTTGCGCCAGGCCGCGGATATATGCCGAGGCGTCGTGCATCTGCTTGCGCGACATGGTATCGGCGGCCGACGGTTCGCTGGCGGGGGCCGAAGCCGGTGTGGCGCCGGGCAGGGCGTCGGGCTTCTGCGGGCCGCCGATGCCGATCTGCACCGGGCTGGCGGCGCCCAGGTTGGTGCCCGGCGCCATGGCCGCGATATGGCTGGCATAGAGGATGTAGGTGCCGGCACTGGCTGCGCGCGCGCCGCCGGGGGAGACGTAGCTGGCCACTGGCACCGGCGAAGCCAGGATGGCCTGGATGATGTCCCGCATCGACGCATCCAGCCCGCCGGGCGTATCCAGCTCGATCACGACCAGTTGCGCGCCAGCCTCGCGCGCGCGCGCCATGCTGCGCAGGACAAAGCTGGCGCTGGCCGGGCTGACCGCGCCTTTGAGCGGGATCACGTAGACCGGCGCGGTGGCCGTGGCGGCGGGCGCGGAGGCGGGTGCGGCAAGCGCATGCAGGGCGGAGAAGCCGACGGCCAGTGCAGCGCTGCATGCCAGCACTAAGCCGGCCAGCAGCCGAATCGCGCGCATGGGCGCGGTGACAGGTTTCATCGCAAGGGCGGGGCACACAGGGTGCCGGGGTGGCGCCACTTTCAGTGTAGGCCACCGGGCACATCTTGCATGGTGGCCATGCGTGCCGACAGCCGGCCTCCGCCGGTGCGGCTTGGGTGGCGACTCAGGTGGGGGATGCAGGTGTCGATTCAGGCGGCGACGAGTCCGGCCTCGCCTTGCGGCCCCGGCGCGTGCGCGTGCAGCATGTCGACCAGCGCATGCAGCGCGGCGCCGGCCATGGCCGGATGCCAGGCCAGCATGGTGCGCACGCGGCCCGCGCGTCCCAGGCTGTGCTGGCTGATGGCGGGCAGGTCCCGATAAAGGCCTAGCACCGAACGCGGCACGATCGCGGCGCCGATGCCGGCCGCCGCGCAGGCGACGATGGCATGGTAGGAGCCCAGTTCCAGCACGCGGGGCGGCGGTGCGGGTTCGCCGCCGGCATACCAGGCCTCGACCCGCGCGCGGTAGTTGCAGCCGGGCTCGAACGCCAGCAGCGTCGGCACCTCCAGGTCGGCGGAGGAGTGGATCGGGCGATGCCCCGCACGCGCGATCACCACCAGCTCTTCCTCGAAGGCCGGAACGGTCTCCAGTCCTGGCTCGGATAGCGGCTCGGCGACAAAAGCGCAATCGACCTCGAAGCGCGCCAGCGCATCGAGCGCCTGGCGCGTCGCCAGCGTCACCAACTCCAGCTGCACATCGGGCCACGCCTGGTGGTACGCGGCCAGCACATTGGGCAACCGGCTGGCGGCGGTGCTTTCCATCGAGGCGATGCGCAGGCGGCCGCTCGGACGTGCCGGCAGCACCGCCTGGCGCGCTTCCTCGGTCAGCTGCAGGATGCGGCAGGCGTAGTCGAACAGGGTCTGTCCCGCCGGCGTCAGCACCATGCGCCGGCCGTCGCGCACGAACAACTCGACTCCGAGCGACTGCTCCAGCTGGCGGATGCGCGTGGTGACATTGGATTGCACCCGGTGCAGCCGCTCGGCTGCGCGGGTGACGCCGCCGGCTTCGACGACGGTGCGAAAGATTTCAAGTGCGGCAAGGTCCATGGCCACGGGCTCCGGAACGTGAATCCGATATCCATCTTATATCAGGATGCATGCCATCTTGATAATTCATTTTTCGGGATGGCTTGTGCAACGTAGCATACAGAGACTGCAATGCAACCGCTGTCCCACAGCCAGAGCCATGTCCAAGCTTCACAGCCTCGATCCCGACCAGGCCGCCGGTGCCGCCAGCCCGATGCAGGCCGCGCAGCTGCGTCGCGCCGGTCCGGTGGCGGTGGCGATGGCCGGCCTGGTGTCGCTGGCGGTTGTGATGGGAATCGGCCGCTTCGCTTTTACCCCCTTGCTGCCGATGATGCTGCACGACGGCATCGTCGACCTGCAGCAGGGAGGGTGGCTGGCAACGATCAACTACATCGGCTATTTCCTTGGCGCCGCGTTGTGCATGTTTATCCGCCCGGACGCCGTGCGCATGGTGCGCTGGGGCCTGGTGGCAACCGTGCTGCTGACGCTGGGCATGGCGCTGCCGGGCGGCATGCCGGCGTGGTCGCTGTGGCGCTTCGCCGCCGGCGTGGCCAGTGCGGTGGTGCTGGTCTATACCGCCGGCTGGTGCCTGCAACGGCTGGCCGAACTGGGCAAGCCGGAACTGGGCGGGCTGATCTTTTGCGGGCCGGGGCTTGGCATCGTCGCCACGGGGCTGGGCGCCTCAGGCATGGTTGGCGTGGGCTGGCATGCCGACTACGGCTGGCTGGCCTTCACCGTGCTGGCCGCGGTGCTGGTGGCCCTGGTGTGGCGCATTTTCGTGACCACACCGATCGCCGCGGACGCTGGCCCGACACCGCCGGCTGAGGCCGCGCCGACAGCCGGTGCCGCGGCGCGGCTCGACGCCCAGACCTGGACCCTGACGCTGGCCTACGGCCTGGCCGGCTTTGGCTACATCATCACCGCCACCTTCCTGCCGGTGATCGCGCGTGAAGCGCTGCCGGGCACGGTCTGGGCCGATCTGTTCTGGCCGGTCTTCGGCGCGGGCGTGGCGGTCGGTGCCTTGCTGGCGACGCGGGTCAGCATGGCGCACGACAGCCGCAAGCTGCTGACGGTCTCTTACGGCATGCAGGCGCTGGGCGTGGCGATCGCGGTGGTGTGGCCGACGGTGGCGGGCTTTGCGCTGAGCAGCCTGCTGGCCGGCCTGCCGTTCACTGCGCTGGTGGCCTTCGCCATGCGCGAGGCCCGGCGCCTGTGGGGCCCGCACGCGGCGCGGCTGATGGGGCTGATGACCGCATCGTACGGCCTCGGCCAGATCGCCGGACCGCCGCTGGCAACCGCGCTGGTGGCGCGCACGGGCGGCTTCGCCAGTTCGCTGGCATGCGCGGCGGCGTCGCTGCTGGCGGGCGCGCTGGTGTTCGCCTGGATGCGCCGCGCCTGGCCGCTGGCGCCCGCACGGAGCGGATCGTGAAGGTGCGCTACAGTATTGCCTTTGCCGCCTGACGCGCCACGCATCGCGGCTGCCGCGCGTGCGCCGCAGCCCGTGGCGCAGCGCAGAAGGCCGGGGCCGACCCCGGCACGCACGACCGGGCGGCGCAGGAGCGAGCCCCATGTCTTTTGCCTTGCAGCCCGCGCGTGCCGCGGGCGCCTCCCCACAGCCTGTCTCCGCCGAAGAGCAGCGCGTGCGCGTCGACCTTGCCGCCGCCTACCGGCTGGCCGCGCGCGAGGGCTGGGATGACCTGATCTACACCCATATCTCGGCCACCGTGCCCGGTGAGCCCGACCATTTCCTGATCAACCCGTTCGGCTTCGCCTTCGACGAGATCCGCGCCAGCGACCTGGTCAAGATCAACGGCCGCGGCGAGGTCATCGGCGAGACGGTGCATCCGGTCAACGTCACCGGCTTCGCGCTGCACGCCGCCGTGCACGCGGCCCGGCCCGACGCGATGTGCGTGATGCACCTGCATAACACCGCGGGCATCGCCGTGTCGGCGCAGGCCGCCGGCCTGCTGCCGCTGTCGCAGCACGCGATGCGCTTTTACGGCCGCATGGCTTATCACGACTACGAAGGCCTGGCCTTCAGCCCGGCCGAAGGCGGGCGGCTGACCGCTTCATTGGGCGAGCACTTTGCCATGCTGTTGCGCAACCACGGCACGCTGACGGTCGGCCGCACCGTGGCCGAGGCCTACGTGCTGATGGCGACGCTGATCAAGGCCTGCGAGATCCAGATCGCCGCGCAGGCGGGCGGCGCGCTGGCGCAGCCCGACACCGCCGTTGCGCACAAGGCTTCGGAACAGCTGTTCGACAACGGCGCGGTCGAGGGCGTGATGGAGTGGCCCGCGCTGGTGCGCAAACTCGATAGAATCGATCCTTCTTACCGGGACTGATGGGACTGATTTCCACGTTCCCTGACGACTTTCCAGAACACCAATCATCACAAGGAGCATTGCATGCCGACTTTCCACGTCGAAATGTTTGAAGGCCGTACCGTTGACCAGAAGCGCAAGTTCGTCGAGGAAGTGACGCGCGTCACGTGCGAGACGCTGGGTTGCTCGGCCTCCGCCGTCGACATCATCATCACCGACGTCAAGCGCGAGAACTGGGCCACCGGCGGTGAGCTCTGGGTCGACAAGAAGTAATCCGCCGGGTCCTCTCTCGGCGTCCTCACCTCGCCGTCCTGACTGAACACCATGCAGCACTTCGCCTCCGACAACTACGCCGGCTTCTGCCCGGAATCGCTCAAGTATTTCCTGGAAGCCAACGCCAGCGGCCACGAGCAGGCCTATGGCGACGACAGCTGGACACAGAAAGTCTGCGACCGCATCCGCGACCTGTTCCAGACCGATTGCGAGGTGTTCTTCGTGTTCAATGGCACGGCGGCCAATTCGCTGGCGCTGTCGGCGCTGTGCCAGTCGTACCACTCGGTGATCTGCCACGAGCTGGCGCATATCGAGACCGACGAGTGCGGCGGGCCCGAGTTCTTTTCCAACGGCTCCAAGCTGCTGACCGCGCCGGGCGAGCATGGCAAGCTCACGCCCGATGCGATCGAGGCGCTGGTCACGCGCCGCTCCGATATCCACTACCCCAAGCCCAAGGTGGTGTCGCTGACGCAGTCGACCGAGGTTGGCACGGTGTACAGCGTGGAAGAGGTGCGCGCGATCGCCGCCATCGCCAAGCGCCGGCAGCTGCGCGTGCATATGGACGGCGCGCGCTTTGCCAATGCGGTGGCGTCGCTGGGCGTGCATCCGTCCGAGATCACCTGGCGCGCCGGTGTCGACGTGCTGTGCTTCGGCGGCACCAAGAACGGCTTGCCGGTGGGCGAGGCGGTGGTGTTCTTCGACCGCCGCCTGGCCGAGGATTTTGCGTACCGCGTCAAGCAGGCCGGGCAGCTGGCGTCGAAGATGCGGTTTATCTCGGCGCCATGGCTGGGCCTGCTCGAGAACGATGTGTGGCTGGCCAACGCGCGCCATGCCAACGCGATGGCGCAGTTGCTGCAGCAGCGCATTGCCGATATCCCTGGCGTGCGCATCATGTTCCCGACACAGTCCAACGCCGTCTTCGCCGAACTGCCGCTGCCGGCGATCGAGGCGCTGCGCGCCAAGGGCTGGCGCTTCTATACCTTTATCGGTGCCGGCGGCTGCCGCTTCATGTGTTCGTGGGACCTGCAGCCGCAGACGGTGGAGGCGCTGGCCGACGACATGCGCGCGGCATGCGGTGCCTCAATGGGTGCCTGAACGCGGCAGCGCGATCATACTGATAACGAGAAACGAGACCCCTACAGGAGCCCCCAAATGCAATACCGATTCTGCCCGCAGTGCGGTGCGCCGCTCGAGGTGCTGCCGCTGTCCGGGCGCGAACGCCACGCCTGCGTGCAGCATGAATGCGGCTTCGTGCACTGGAACAACCCACTGCCGGTGCTGGCCGCGGTGGTGGAGTACCAGGACAAGCTGCTGCTGGCGCGCAACGCCGCCTGGCCGCAGCAGATGTTTGCGCTGGTGACGGGGTTCCTGGAGCGCGATGAGCCGCCCGAGCTGGGCGTGGCGCGCGAGCTGAAGGAAGAAACCAACCTTGATACCGAGTCGGTGTCGCTGATCGGCGTCTACGAGTTCATGCGCAAGAACGAGCTGATCATCGCTTACCACGTCAAGGCGACTGGTACCGTCCAACTGTCCGAGGAACTGGCCGAATACAAGCTGATGGCGCCCGAGGACGTGCGCGTATGGTCGGCAGGTACCGGCTTCGCCGTGGCCGACTGGCTGGCCGCGCGTGGCTACCCGGTGCGCTTCTTCGACCGGCAGACCGGCGAGGACATCCAGGACCCGCGCCGGCCGCATGACTTCAGCCAGGTCGGGGCTTCGCTACAATACCGCTGGTAACAGTCCCCCGAATAGTCCCAGAAGCCGAAGGAAGAGACGAATGGAGTTCCAGAAAGAAGTGGATGCGCGCGGCCTGAACTGCCCGCTGCCGATCCTGCGCACCAAGAAGGCCCTGGCCGACATGGCCAGCGGCGAAGTGCTAAAAGTGCTGGCGACCGATCCCGGTGCGACGCGCGATTTCCAGGCCTTTGCCAAGCAGACCGGCAACGAGCTGTTGTCGCATTCGGAAGTCGACAAGGTGTTTGTGTTCTACATGCGCCGCCGCTGATCGAACAAAAAACAAAGAAAAAGCCGCTTCAAGCGGCTTTTTCTTTCGGTGAACGAGGCGAACGCTCAGCTGTTCGGTCGCGTCAGGTGCTCGCGCGACTCCAGGTAGGCGCTGAATTCGGCGCCCACTTCAGAGTGCTTCAGCGCAAACTCGACCGTCGCCTTCAGGTAGCCCAGCTTGCTGCCGCAGTCATAGCGGCGCCCCTGGTAGCGGTAGGCCAGCACCTGCTCCTGGCCCAGCAGCGACTGGATCGCGTCGGTCAGCTGGAACTCACCGCCGGCGCCGGGCTTGAGCTCGCGCAGGTGGTCGAAGATGCGCGGCGTCAGGATGTAGCGGCCGACCACGCCCAGGTTGGACGGGGCGTCTTCCGGCGCGGGCTTTTCCACGATGCCCGAGCACTTGATCACGCCTTCATCCCACTCGCGGCCATCGATCACACCGTAGGAACGGCTTTGCTCCGGCGTGATTTCCTCGACGCCCAGCACCGAGCAGTTGTAGTGGTTGTAGGTATCCACCATCTGCTTCATCACCGGCGGGTTGCCGTCGATCAGGTCATCGGCCAGCATGATCGCGAACGGGGTGTCGCCGACCAGCTTGGCCGCGCACAGCACCGCATGGCCCAGGCCCAGCGCCTCGGGCTGGCGCACGTAGTAGCACTCCACGTTGGCGGGCTTGATCGAGCGCACCACGTCCAGCAGCGCCTGCTTGTTCTTGGCTTCCAGCTCGACTTCCAGCTCGAAGGCCTTGTCGAAATGGTCCTCGATGGCGCGTTTGGAGCGGCCGGTGACGAAGATCATCTCGGTAATGCCGGCGGCCATGGCTTCTTCCACGGCGTACTGGATCAGCGGCTTGTCCACCACCGGCAGCATTTCCTTCGGGCTGGCCTTGGTGGCTGGCAGGAAGCGGGTGCCCAGGCCCGCGACCGGGAAGACGGCCTTGGTGACGCGATTTTCCATATCAGGTGTACCTCTCAGATTCTGGTTCATAACCCTGCCAGCCATTACCGGCGCCGTCTGTCCGGTTCCGTCCGACGCCGCCGGACGGAAACCAGACTGGCAGGGGCGTCATCGGCTGCCGGTCAGGCCGGCAACCGTTGCAGCTGGCCCTGCAGCTTGGCCAGCGTTTGCTCGAAATCGGCCAGGCGCTGTGTCTCCTGCGCCACCACCGCGGGCGGCGCCTTGGCGACAAAGCTTTCGTTGGAGAGCTTGCCGCGGCACTTGCCGATCTCGCTGCCGATGCGCTCGATCTCCTTCGACAGGCGCACGCGCTCGGCGGCGACGTCGATCTCGATCTTCAGCAGCAGGTGGTTGCCGCCGGCGATGGCCACCGGGGCACCGGCGCCTTCAGCTTGCAGGGCGCTCTCGTCTTCGAAGACGCGGACCTCGGAAAGTTTCGCCAGCGCCTGGATATGTGCGCTGGCCGCCTTCAGGAATTCGCTGTCGCCTTCGGCGTAGAGCGGAATGCGCTGGGCCGGCGAGATGTTCATCTCGCCACGCAGGTTGCGGCACGCATCGACCACTTCCTTCAGGCGCGCCACCCATTGCTCGGCGTCCTCGTCGATCTTGGCGACGGCCGGCAGCGGGTAGGCCTGCAGCGAGATGGTCTCGCTGCCGTCGCCCTTGGCGAGGCCGGCCAGCGGGGCCACCTTCTGCCACAGCTCTTCGGTGATGAACGGGATGATCGGGTGCGCCAGGCGCAGCACGGTCTCGAGCACGCGCAGCAGCGTGCGGCGGGTGGCGCGCTGCTGGGCCTCGGTGCCCGTCTGGATCTGTACCTTGGCCAGTTCCAGGTACCAGTCGCAGTACTCGTCCCAGACGAACTTGTAGATTGCGTTGGCGATATTGTCGAAGCGGTACTCGGCGAAGCCCTTCTCGACGTCGGCTTCCACGCGCTGCAGCAGCGACACGATCCAGCGGTCGGCCTGCGAGAAGTGCAGGTAGCCGTCCGGTCCGCAGTCGTTGTTGCACGGGCCCATGCCGCAGTCATGGCCTTCGGTGTTCATCAGCACGAAGCGGGTTGCGTTCCACAGCTTGTTGCAGAAGTTGCGGTAGCCCTCGCAGCGGCCGGTATCGAAGTTGATGTTGCGCCCGAGCGTCGCCAGCGATGCGAAGGTAAAGCGCAGCGCGTCGGCGCCGAAGGCGGGAATGCCTTCCGGGAATTCCTTCTTGGTCTTCTTCTCGATCTTGGGCGCGTCCTTGGGACGGCGCAGGCCGGTGGTGCGCTTCTTCAGCAGCGTGTCGAGGTCGATGCCGTCGATCAGGTCCACCGGGTCGAGCGTGTTGCCCTCGGACTTGCTCATCTTCTTGCCTTCCGAATCGCGCACCAGCCCGTGCACGTAGACGGTATGGAAAGGCACCTTGCCGATGAAGTGCTTGGTCATCATGACCATGCGCGCCACCCAGAAGAAGATGATGTCGTAGCCGGTGACCAGCACCGACGACGGCAGGAAGTGCTTCATCTCCGGGGTTTCCCCCGGCCAGCCCAGCGAGGAGAACGGCACCAGTGCCGACGAGAACCAGGTGTCGAGCACGTCTTCCTCGCGGCGCAGCGCGCCGGTGCTGCCGGCGGCCCTGGCCTTGGCGAGCGCTTCCTCTTCGGTGCGGCCGACAAAGCAGTTGCCGGCATCGTCGTACCACGCCGGGATCTGGTGGCCCCACCACAGCTGGCGCGAGATACACCAGTCCTGGATATTGCCCAGCCACTGGTTGTAGGTGCTGATCCAGTTCTCCGGCACCAGCTTGATCTCGCCGCTCTGCACGGCTTCCAGCGCCACCTCGGCGATCGAGCGGCCGGGGTAGAAGGTGCCTTCCGGCGCCGGCTTGCTCATCGCGACGAACCACTGGTCGGTCAGCATCGGCTCGATCGCGCTGCCGGTGCGCTCGCTGCGCGGGGTCATCAGCTTGTGCTTCTTGACCTCCGCCAGCAGGCCTCGCTTGTCCAGGTCGTCGACGATGGCCTTGCGCGCATCGAAGCGGTCCAGGCCGGCGTAGGCGGCCGGCGCGTCGGCGACGATCTTCGCGTCCAGCGTCAGGATCGATAGCTGCGGCAGGTTGTGGCGCTGGCCGACGGCGTAGTCGTTGAAGTCGTGGCCCGGGGTCACCTTGACCACGCCGGTGCCGAATTCGCGGTCGACGTATTCGTCGGCGATCACCGGGATCTGGCGGCCGGTCAGCGGCAGATGCACCGACTTGCCGATCAGGTGCGCGTAGCGCTCGTCTTCCGGGTGGACCATCACGGCCACGTCGCCCAGCATGGTTTCCGGACGCGTGGTGGCCACGGTCAGGTGGGTCAGGACGCCCTTGGCGTCAGCCTCGACCAGCGGATAGCGGATATGCCACAGCGAGCCTTCTTCCTCGACGCTGTCGACTTCCAGGTCCGACACGGCGGTGCCCAGCACCGGGTCCCAGTTGACGAGGCGCTTGCCGCGGTAGATCAGGCCCTGCTCGTGCAGGCGCACGAACGCTTCGGTCACCGCCGTCGACATCTCCGGCGACATGGTGAAGTACTCGCGGCTCCAGTCGATCGACGCACCCATGCGCCGCACCTGGCGGGTGATGGTCGAGCCCGACTCCTCCTTCCAGGCCCAAACCTTTTCGGTGAACTTCTCGCGGCCGAGATCATGGCGCGACACGCCCTCGCCCTCGAGCTGGCGTTCCACCACGATCTGGGTGGCGATGCCGGCGTGGTCGGTCCCCGGCACCCACAGCGTATTGGCGCCCTGCATGCGCGCGTGGCGGGCCAGGCCGTCCATGATGGTCTGGTTGAAGGCATGGCCCATGTGCAGCGTGCCGGTCACATTCGGCGGCGGCAGCTGGATCGCGAAGTCCGGGCGGGCAGGGTCGAAGGTCGGCTTGGCGATGCCGCGGCTCTCCCACTCGGGGGCCCATTTCGCCTCGATGGCGGCGGGTTCGAAGCTCTTGGCAAGCGATTGGTCTTGGGCGGTCATGCTGGGATGTCGATGTTGGCGTCTGGATGCGTCGCAGGGCTCAGCGGGGTGCGGCAGCCTGCGCCTGGCGGCCTTGCGCCAGTGAAACCCCAAATTATACGGGGGCGGGCCGGTCGCTGCCTATTTTGCGGACAGCGGTCCCAGGCAGAAAAGGCTGGCCGAGGCCGGCGCACGCCTGCATGCCGGGCAGTTTTCGCCCCTCGGATGTGACGGATCGGACAGGGCCGACCGGTATAATTGGCGCCATTCCACAAGGCCCCTCCGATGTCCGACCTGCTCGCCAACCTGAACGCCGAACAACTTGCCGCCGTCACCCTGCCTGACGAGCCGGCGCTGATCCTGGCGGGCGCGGGCAGCGGCAAGACCCGCGTGCTGACCACGCGCATCGCCTGGCTGCTGCAGAACGGCCGGGTTTCGCCGGCGGGCATCCTGGCGGTGACGTTCACCAACAAGGCCTCGAAGGAAATGCAGACGCGGCTGCAGTCGATGCTGCCGATCAACACCCGCGGCATGTGGATCGGCACCTTCCACGGCCTGTGCAACCGCATGCTGCGTGCGCATTTCCGCGACGCCGGCCTGCCGCAGACCTTCGCCATCCTGGACAGCCAGGACCAGCTTTCGGCACTGAAGCGGCTGCTCAAGTCGCTGAACGTTGACGACGAAAAGTACCCGGCCAAGAACCTGCAGTACTTCATCAACAACGCCAAGGAGCAGGGCCTGCGTCCGGCCGATGTCGAGGCCAACGACGACTTCAACAAGCGCTTCGTCGACCTCTACGCCGCCTACGACATGCAGTGCCAGCGCGAGGGCGTGGTCGACTTCGCCGAGCTGCTGCTGCGCTGCTTCGAGCTGCTGCGCTACAACGACGCGATCCGCCAGCATTACCAGCACCGCTTCCGCCATGTGCTGGTCGACGAGTTCCAGGACACCAACGTGCTGCAGTACCAGTGGCTCAAGCTGCTGGCTGGCCACGGCACGCAGAACCCGGCCGCGGTCTTTGCCGTGGGCGACGACGACCAGAGCATCTACGCCTTCCGCGGCGCCAACGTCGGCAATATGCGCGACTTCGAGCATGAGTTCCGCGTGCGCCGGCTGATCAAGCTGGAGCAGAACTACCGCTCGCACGGGCATATCCTGGATTCGGCCAACCACCTGATCTCGCACAACGCGCGCCGCCTGGGCAAGAACCTGCGCACCGACGCCGGCCACGGCGAGCCGGTGCGCGTGTACCAGGCCGGCTCCGACGGCCAGGAAGCGGGCTGGATCATCGAGGAAATCCGCGACCAGATCGCGCAGGGCGCCAGCCGCGCCGAGATCGCCATCCTGTACCGCAGCAACGCGCAGTCGCGCGTGATCGAACACGCGCTGTTCTCCGCCGGCATCCCGTACCGCGTTTATGGCGGCCTGCGCTTCTTCGAGCGCGCCGAAATCAAGCACGCGCTGGCGTATATGCAGCTGCTGGAGAACCCGCGCAACGATGCCGCTTTCGGCCGCGTGGTCAACTTCCCCGCGCGCGGCATCGGCGCGCGTTCGCTGGAGGTGCTGCAGGACATGGCGCGCCAGTATGACTGCGCGCTGTCCGAGGCGGTGGCCTACGTGCCCGGCGCGGCCGGCAGCAAGCTTGCCGCCTTCACGCGCCTGATCGACAAGATGCGCGACGAGACCCGCCGCATGACGCTGGCCGAGACCGTCGAGTACATGATCAACACCAGCGGCCTGATCACCCACTACCAGGGCGAGAAGGAAGGCCAGGACCGCATCGAGAACTTGCAGGAACTGGTGACCGCCGCGCAGGCCTTCGTGGTGGAAGAAGGCTACGGGCTGGATGCGCTCGCCGCGGTGATTCCCGCGGATCGTGCGCCCGCCACGCCGGTGCTGGCCGACGGCGACCAGTCCCAGCAGGTGCTCGACCCCGAGGCGCTGCCGGTGGTGATGACGCCGCTGGTCGCGTTCCTGACGCATGCCTCGCTGGAGGCCGGCGACAACCAGGCCCAGGCCGGCCAGGACGCCGTGCAGATGATGACGGTGCACGCGGCCAAGGGGCTGGAGTTCGACGTGGTCTTCATCACCGGACTGGAGGAAGGGCTGTTCCCGCACGAGAACAGCATGATGGACCCCGACGGGCTGGAAGAAGAACGCCGCCTGATGTACGTGGCGATCACGCGTGCGCGCGAGCGCCTGTTCCTGTCGTTCGCGCAGAGCCGCGTGCTGCACGGCCAGACCAAGTACCACGTGCGCTCGCGCTTCTTCGAGGAACTGCCCGAAGACGCGCTCAAGTGGCTGACGCCCGCGGTTCAGGGCTACGGCGGCGTACGCCGCCAGGAACGCGACAACGCCTGGGGCCGCGACTGGTTCCGCAAGCCGGAGGATGTTCCCTACACCGGCACGCGCCCGACCGGTGGCATGGACAAGGGCAACGGCTACGCCGACGCCAAGCGCGAGGCCGGCACCGGCTTGCGCGTGGGCCAGTCGGTGTTCCACAACAAGTTCGGCGAAGGCGTGATCACCGCGCTGGAGGGCGAAGGCAACGACGCTCGCGCCAACATCAAGTTCAAGCGCCACGGCGCCAAATGGCTGGCGCTGTCGGTGGCGAAGCTCGACGCGATCGACTGAGCGGCGCCGGCAGGGCCGGCGCCGCTGGCAGGCTCAGGACAGCGCGTGCCGCACTTCGCCGGCCTTGGACTCGGGGCTGTCCACGGTCCGCAACGGATTGATGAACAGCGATGCCACCGCGCCGACGCCCAGCAACGCCCCCGAGATCATGAACGGCAGGTCATAGCTGCCGGTCCGCTCGATCAGGTAGCCGAACACGACCGGCGACACCATGCCGGCCAGCCCGAAACCGGTGTTCATCATGCCGCCCGCGGTGCCGGCGTACTTGCCGGCAATGTCCAGCGGCAGGCTCCACAGCACGGCGTTGGTCAGCTCCAGGAAGAAGAACGACAGCGACAGCAGGATCACCGCGTTGACGGCATCGGCCGTGAAGGTCATCGGTGCGATGAACATCAGCGAGCCTGCCAGGCCGACGAACAGGATCGCGCCCCGAGCCAGGCGCAGGTTGCCGGTGCGCCGGTAGATGCGGTCCGACAGCACGCCGCCGAGCGTATCGCCGACCACCCCTGCCATCAACGGCAGCGCGGTGAACAGCGCCAGTTGCTTCAGGTCGAAACCGCGCGCTTCCTTCAGGTACGACGGCAGCCACGTCAGGTAGACCCACAGCGACCAGCCATAGCAGAAGTCGACGAAGGTCACCAGCCACATGCGGCGGAACAGCCGCCGCCACGGCGTGGGCGCCTTGGCCGCCTGCTGCGAATCGCCGCGCCGGTAGCCGATCTCCTGCAGTTCTTCCGGCGTGACGCGCTTGTGCTTGTCGGGCGAGTCCTTGAACGTCATTGCGTACAGCACGGTCCAGCCCAGGCTCACCACCCCCAGCACGACAAAGGCTTCGCGCCATCCCGCCGCCGCGACGATGGCCAGCACGATCGGCGGCGTAATTGCTCCGCCCAGCCGCGCGAAGCTGTGCGTAATGCCCTGCGCGAAGCCGCGTTCCGCCACCGGCATCCAGTAGGTGAAGGCGCGCGTGGCGGTCGGGAACGCACCGCCTTCGCCGATGCCCAGCACGAAGCGCAGCACCACCAGCATCATCACGCTGCCGGCAAAGCCGGTCAGCACCGTGGCCACGCCCCAGATCAGCGACAGCACGATCAGCACCTTCTTGGGCCCGAATTTGTCGGACATCCAGCCGCCCAGGATCTGCATGGCGGCATAGGGATAGGCAAAGGCCGAGAACACCAGCCCCAGCTGCGAAGACGTCAGCCCCATCTCCTCGCGGATCAGCGGGGCGGCAACCGAGATGTTGACGCGGTCGATATAGGCGATGAAGTACATCAGGCACATGACGCCGAGGATCATGTGCCGGGTCTTGATGCGTTGCTGCATAACCACCTCCTATGCGCGGCGGGCGCGCGTGGTGTTGACGGGGCGGCGGCCGGCGCATGGTCCATTGCCATGCGCTTGCGGCTCGCCGGGGCGCACCAGGGATGAGTCCTGGCCGCGCTGCCCCGTCCTTGAGCAATCAGCTGTGTGTCTCTGTGCGTGTCTCCGGATGTCGTGATGGCGGGTAAGCGGACTCCTTGGCTAGGGTTAGGGAAGGGAAGAGGCGTCAGGTCAGGCAGGGTCCAGCAGCTTCAGCCGCTGCACCTTGCCGGAGGGCCCGCGCGGCAATTCCGCGATGAAGCGGAATTCCCTGGGCGTCTTGTAGCGGCCCAGTTCGCGCAGGCAGTGCGCGCGCAGCGCTGCGTCGTCGCAGGCGGCGGCTTCGCGCCTGACGACGAAGGCGACGATCTCCTGCCCGTACGCCGGGTCGGGCACGCCCACCGCCGCCGCTTCCAGCACGCCCGGATGGCGCAGCAGCGCTTCGTCGATCTCGCGCGGGGCGATGTTCTCGCCGCCCTTGATGATCAGTTCCTTGGCGCGACCGGTGATGTAGAAGTAGCCCTCCGCATCGCGGTAACCGAGGTCGCCGGTGCGCAGCCAGCCGTCGGGCGTGAAGGCCTCGCGCGTGACCTCTGGCGCCTTGTAGTAGCCCGCCATCACGCTCTCGCCGTGCAGCACGATCTCGCCGGTCTCGCCGTCGGGCAGCGGTTGCCCATCGCGTCCGACCACGCGTGCTTGCGTGCCGGAGGGCCGGCCGATGCTGCCGATGCGCCGCTGCTGCGGATCGAGCGGATTGCTGAACGCCGGCGCCGCGGTTTCGGTCATGCCCATGGTCTCGATCACGCCGATGCCGAAGCGTTGCTCGAACGCGCGATGGTGCTCCGGCGGCAAGGCGGCGGAAGCCGAGCGGCAGAAGCGCACGCCGGCGGGCGCACGGCCGTCGGGATCGTTGAGCAGGTAGGCGATGATGGTCGGCACCACGTTGAGCCAGGTGCAGCCATGGCGGGCAATGTCGTGCCAGAACGCGCTGGCCGAGAAGCGCGTCGGCATCACCACCGAACCGCCATGCACCAGTGGCGCGATCGCGGTCACCACCAGCCCGTTGATGTGGTACAGCGGCAGCGTGGCCAGCACGCGATCCCCCGCGCCGAGCGCATGCTCGCGGCTGACGCTGGCGCCGTTGGCGGCCAGGTTGCGGTGGGTCAGCAGCACGCCCTTGGGTGTGCCCGTGGTGCCGGAGGTGTACATCAGCAGCGCCGGATGGTGCGGTTGCGGCGGCGGAAGGGGGGCAGCGCCGGCCTGCCGTACCGGCAGCGCGGGCAAAGTGTTGCCGTCCGGCGCGGTGACCACCACTGGCACCTCCACGCCGGCTTCGGCCAGCGCCGTGCGGATCGCGGCTTCGCCTTCGGGCGACGTGAAGACCAGCCGCGTGTCCGCGTGCCCGACGATGTAGCGCAGTTGCGCGGGCTGGCACAGCAGGTTGATCGGATTGGCCACCAGCCCGCACGCCATGGTGCCGAGCAGCAGCCGCGCGGTCTGTTCGCCGTTGGGCAGGTACACCGACACCGTCTGGCCGCTGGCGAGGCCGGCCTCGGCATAGCAGCGGCCAAGCGCGTCCGCGTCGGCGGCCAGGGCGCTGAAGCTCAGCGCGCGGCCGCTGTCGGGAGACAGCAGGTAGGCCTTGTCGGGAAACTGCGCGGCACGGGCGGCCAGCAGCGTGGCCAGCGTGGCCAGCGTGTCGGGCACTTCGGGTCGGATGCGCGCGTTCATTGGCCGACCCTCGCGAAATAGTCGCCCAGCAGTTCGCGCTCGTCGGGTACGCGCTCGGCGATCGGTTCGGCGATGCGCGTGATGTTGAGGTATTGCCGCCAGCCGAGGTTGTCAGAGAAGTTGTTGCCGCCCCAGGTGCCGCAGCCCATCGACAGCGAGAACGGCAGGCCGTTGTCGAAATTGCCGCCGGTGGCGAAGCAGTGCGCCTGGTTCACGATCACGCGCGCCACCGGCAGTTCCTGCCCGAGTTGCAGCGCCTGCTGCGGATCGGCCGTATGCAGCCCGACGGAGTGGCCCGCACCCATGTAGTCGTAGAGGCTGGCCACGCGCGCCACGGCGGCTGTGAAATCGGCGGCGCGGTAGAGCGTGAGCACTGGCGACAGCTTTTCGCCGGAGAAGGGATAGTCGCTGCCGACGCCGGTCTCCGGCACCAGCAGCATGGTCGGCTGCAGCGCACGCACGCGCGCCAGGCCCGCCAGCTCGGCCATGCGCAGCGCGCTCTGGCCGGTCATGTCGCCGGCGAGCTTGCCATGCCGCCACATCAGCGCTTGCAGCCGCGCCTTTTCCTCGGCCGTCAGCAGCACGCCGCCGACAGCGGCAAGCGCTTCGAGCATGGAGTGGTAGACCGCGTCGAGGATCACCAGGCTGTTCTCCGACGAGCAGCTGGTGGCGTTGTCGAAGGTCTTGGAGCGGACGATCTTTGCCGCCGCATCGCCCGGCGCCGCGCTGGTATCGACGATGGCGGCCACGTTGCCTGCGCCCACTCCGAACGCCGGCGTGCCGCAGGTGTAGGCCATGCGCACGTTCGCCTGCGAGCCGGTGGCCACCACCAGGTCGGCCAGGCGCATCAGCTCGGCGGTCGAGGCTTTCGACACCGGCGCGGGCAGCATCTGCACCAGGTCGGCGGGCAGGCCGGCGCGCGCGAATTCGGCGTGGATGAATGACAGCAGCAGTTCGCACGTGCCCTGTCCCTTGGGCGAGGGCGCGACCACCACGCTGTTGCCGCACTTGAGCGCATTGATGATCTTGTTGGCCGGCGTCGCCCCGGGGTTGGTCGACGGCGTGATCGCGGCAACCACGCCGACTGGCCGCGCGATCTCGGTGATGCCGGTGGCCGTGTCACGCGCGATCACGCCGACGGTCTTGCGTCCGTGCAGGTCGCGCAACAGGCCCAGTGTCTTGCGATGGTTCTTGCGGATCTTGTCGTCGACGTTGCCAAGGCCGGTGTCGGCCACGGCCCGCTCGGCCAGCTGGCGGTTACGCGCGGGCTCCATGATGGCCCACGCGGCGGCGGCCGCGGCACTGTCGACGGTGGCCTGGCCGGCACGCGCGAACGCGCGCTGCGCCTGCCGGGCGCGCGCCACGATCGCATCGACCTGGTCTTCCTGCGCGGGCACATCGGTGGGATGGGACTGCTGGCGCTGCAGTGTCTGCACACTCATGGATCGGCTCCGGGGTTGGATCGCGGGGTTGGTGGGTAGGTCCGCCGCAGCGGCCCCGGATCGAATCTAGAGAACCCAGACAGGCATGCCGTCCCAATTTGTGCGCTTTCGCGAGCACGGCTGCGGGCTGCAACCGGTAATGCAGATTTCGGGACGCCATGGCGTCCCGGAATCCGCTAAATTGCATCCATGAGCAATCACTCGAACGCCGCCGCGGTGCGCGCCTTCCGCATCCTGGAGATCCTGTCCGCGGCCGACGGGCCCATGCCGCTGTCGGCCATCGTGCAGGAGATCGGCCTGCCCAAGCAGACCGTGCACCGCATCCTCAAGCAGCTGGAAAGCACCTGGCTGGTATCGCGCACGGCGGGCAGCCCCGGCTATGAATGTTCGTCACGCGTGCGCCAGCTCGCGGTCAATGTGCTGATGCAGGCGGGTCCGGCCGCGGCGCGGCACGCGATCCTGCAGCAACTGGTCGACAAGGTTGGCGAGACCTGCAACCTGACCATGCTGTCGGGCGACGACGTGGTTTATCTGGACCGGGTCGAAACGCAATGGCCGCTGCGCATGCACCTGCAGCCTGGCTCGCGCGTGCCGCTGCATTGCACCGCCAGCGGCAAGCTGCTGCTGGCGTTCCTGCCTTGCGCGCAGCGCGAGCGGCTGGTGTCCAACCTGCCGCTGCGCGCGCATTCGGCGCGTACCATCACCGATGCCGCGACCCTGCATGCGGAACTGGCCGAGACGCGGCGGCGTCGGCTGGGCATCAACAACCAGGAAAACCTTGAGGGGATGATTGCAGTGGCGGTGCCGGTGATGCGCAACCGCAGCCGCGCCTGCGCGGCGATCGCGGTGCAGGCGCCGCTGGCGCGGATGACGATGGACCGACTGATGGGATTCGTGCCCGACCTGCGGATGGCGGCGGACGCGATGGTGAAGACGTTTGGGGAGTAATTATGGGCGTGTTTGCCGCCGGTGTGCTCCCCTCTCCCGCTTGCGGGAGAGGGGGCAAACCATCAGCGCTGAAAAATGCAGACTTAAACCACCGGCGCTGCCGGCTCCACGCCCGGCGGCGTCACGTTGAAACACCCGCGGTACGTGGCATAGAACGAGCAATACAAGATCGCCAGCATCAGCAGCGAATACGGCGTCACCAGGAACGACAGCACCGTCTCCGCCCCGAACGCGCTGAACACCGCTTCCAGGAAGAACGGGATTGCCACCAGCAGCATTGCGAACAGCACGATGTAGGTGAAGAACGCTCCCCGGTTACGCCAGCACGCGGTCCAGCTGAAGAACAGCGCCTTGACCGGTGGCACGCCGTGCCAGGCCGCCAGCAACGGCGCGAACCAGAACATCATCGCGATCGGCGTGTATAGCAGCGCGCCGATCATCATCGCGTAGTACAGCTGCCGCACCGCTTCGGCCGAGGGCGCTTCTTCCTTCAGCACGATCGGCACCAGCGCGCTCATGTCGACCACGGCGCCGGCGATCAGCCCCAGCAGGAACACCAGCCCGGCGTAGATGCCGCCCAGCACCAGCAGGTTGCGCGTGGCTTCCTTGCCGTTGGTGCGAAAGCCCGCCAGCAGCACAGTGGGCAGCACGCGCTTGTTCTGGATCACGTCGCGGCATGCGGTCATGACGCCGACCGACAGGCCCGGCGTGACCACCAGCAGCGCGATGATGCCGATCAGCGGCACCACGATGGCCAGCTGCGCGGCGATCAGGTAGACGAACAGCAGCATCAGGAAAGTCAGCGGATTCTTGCGGAACAGCCAGATACCCTGGCGGAACCAGACGTAGCCTTCCTTGGCAGGAACTTCCAGTAGTTGCATGACGGATCAGATCCAGGGGAGCGGGCGCGCGGGACTGGCGTCCAGGCGCCGGCGCAGGATGCGTTCGAAATGAGTGGGGTCGTGCGGCTGCAGCATGTCGGCCTCGCGCGGCAGGTAGAAGTCCCACAGCCGCGATACCCAGAAGCGCAGCGCGCCCGCGCGCAGCATGTCTTGCCAGTGCGCGGCCTCGGTGCCGGTCAGTGGCCTGACCGCATGATAAGCCCGCAGCATCGCCTGCGCCCGCGCGTGGTCAAGTTCGCCGTTGGCCAGGTCGATGCACCAGTCGTTGACGGTGACCGCCAGGTCGAACAGCCATTTGTCGTTGCCGGCAAAATAGAAATCGAAGAAACCGCCGAGACGGTGGCGTCCGCTGCCGTCTTCCTCGAACAGCACGTTGTCGCGGAACAGGTCGCAGTGGCACGGGCCTTCGCCCAGGCTGGCGTAGTCGGCGCTGGCAAAAAATGCGGCCTGGCGCGCGATTTCCTGTTGCAGCAGGGTACGCTGGCCGGCATCGAGGAAAGGCAGGATTTCGGGCTCGGTCCGCTGCCACCAGGCCAGGCTGCGCAGGTTGGGCTGGCGGCGCGGATAGTCCTGGCCGGCCAGATGCATGCGCGCCAGCATGTCGCCGACTTCGGCGCAGTGCTGCGCGTCCGGCGTCAGCTGCGAGGCGCCAGGCAGGCGCGTGACGATGGTGGCGGGCTTGCCCTTGAGCGGGCGCAGGATCTCGCCGTCGCGCGCCGGGATCGGCGCCGGCACGCGGATGCCGCGCTCGGCCAGGTGCGCCATCAGGTGCAGGTAATAGGGCAGCTGCGCGAACGACAGCCGCTCGAAGATGGTCAGCACGTACTGGCGTGTCTGGCCATCCTGCTCCAAGGTTAGGAAGAAATTGCTGTTCTCGATACCCGAGGCGATGCCGCGCAGTTCGCGCACTTCGCCAAGGTCGAAATCAAGCAGCCAGCTGGCGATCTCGTCCTGCGAGACCGTGGTGAATACGGCCATACTCGTTGTGTGAAGCGAATCGGAAAGCGGCGGCAAAACAAGGGCCGCCGCCGCGGCATGACTGCCGGAGGGCCGGCGCGGCCCGGTCATGCCGGGCCGTGGGTCAGCGTCCCGCCGCCGCTGCGGCAGGGCGCTTGCGTGGTCAGAACTTCAGGTTGACCGAGGGCACGCGGTTGACATCGTGCTCGCGGATCCGCGGCGAGCTGTCTTCCGGCTTGCTCATCTCGTACTTGGTGCCAAAGCCGGACTTGACCTGGATATCGGTGGCCCGGCCCTTGTCGCGGTACTCGCGCACCTGCGTGCCGTCGCGCTCGTTGAGCTGGAAGCTCGGCTGGCGCGGCTGGTTCAGCTGCGTCTTGGCTGCCGGCGCGATCGGCTGGTTGTTGATCTGGTTCAGTTCCTGTTGCGTCAGTGCGCTGCTTTCCTGGTTGCCCTGTGCCAGTACGGGGGCTGCCAGCGCGAACGTCGCGGCAGCCGCGGCCAGCAGGCGCAGGCCTGCGGGCAGGGGGTCTTCGGACCGGGCAGAACGGCACGACCGGGTGGAACGGGAGGTCATCAGGGGCTCCTGTGCGGCGTCGCGGCGCCATAAGGGCAATAAGGGCGGCGGGCGGCGCCGCGGCATGCGGCGGTTGGCTGCAACCCGGCGGCGCCGGGCTTGGCAGAACGGACAGGTTCCATTCTAGCAATTCTGCCGTCGCTGGAGGCCGGGCCGTGCCCCGCTGCGCACCCGCGCAACGCCCGGTGTGCCGGACGCGTGGCTTGCGGTGGCAAGCCGGCCGGGCCTGGGCCCGGCGGTGCGCTTACAGGTAGAACATCTCTTCCTTGGGCGGAATCGGCTTGTCGCCGCCACGGCGCTCGTAGTAGTCGTAGACCGCTTCGAGCACTTCATGCGGCTCGTCGACGATCTTCATCAGGTCGAGGTCGTGCTCGGCGATCAGGCCCATCGGCAGCAACGTGAAGCGGAACCAGTCCAGCAGGCCCTTCCAGAAGCGGCTGCCGAACATGACCACCGGCACCGAACGCGACTTGCCGGTCTGCACCAGCGTCAGCACCTCGGCCAGCTCGTCCAGCGTGCCAAAGCCGCCCGGCATCACGATGAACGCGTCCGAGTTCTTGACGAAGGTGACCTTGCGCGTGAAGAAGTGGCGGAAGCGCATGGCAATGTCCTGATAGGGATTGCCCTGCTGCTCATGCGGCAGTTCGATGTTCAGGCCCACGCTGGCCGACTTGCCGGCGTGCGCGCCCTTGTTGGCCGCTTCCATGATGCCGGGGCCGCCGCCCGAGATGACGGCGAAGCCGGCATCGGAGAACAGCCGCGCGATCTCGATGGTGCGCTGGTAGTAGGGCGAATCCTCGCGCAGGCGCGCGCTGCCATAGATCGACACGGCCGGGCGGATCTCCGAGAGGTACTCGGTCGCCTCGATGAACTCTGCCATAATCGTGAACATTTGCCACGATGCGCGCGCCTTCTTTGCGGTAGCGCGGTCTTCGTCGGCCAGCGCACGCAGGCTGGGGATCATCTTGCGCGGATTGGCGCGCGCGGCCGCGGCGGCGGCGGCTTCTGCCGATTTCTGCGCTGCCACTTCGGGCGGATGGCCTGCGGCGGCGGCATCGGCCGCGGCAGCTACGGCCGCGGCGTGTTCGGACGCTGCCTCCGGCGGGGGTTGCACGGTATCGCCGGAAATATCGGAAACATCCGGATCAGCAAGGGGGGCGGTCGAGGCACCGCCCGCAGCGGCACCAGTCAATTTTGAGTCCATGGGAATGTCGGATAGTCCAAAAACACTCTTGCTCGTCGACGGATCGAGCTATTTGTATCGCGCTTATCACGCTCTGCCGGACCTGAGGAATGGAGAGGGTCTGCCCACAGGGGCAATCTACGGCATGATCAACATGCTGCGCAAGCTGCGCAACGATTACCCGGCAGAGTATAGCGCCTGCGTGTTCGACGCAAAGGGCAAGACCTTCCGCGACGACATGTATCCGGCCTACAAGGAACACCGCCCGTCCATGCCGGAAGACCTGGCCCGCCAGATCGAGCCGATCCACGAGGCAGTGCGCGCGCTGGGCTGGCCGATCGTGGTGGTGGACGGCGTGGAGGCCGACGACGTGATCGGCACGCTATCGCGCCAGGCCACCGAACAGGGCGTGCGTACGGTTGTATCCACCGGCGACAAGGACCTGGCGCAGCTGGTCAATGACCAGGTCACGCTGGTCAACACCATGAGCGGCGAAGTGCTTGATCCCCCGGGCGTGGCGGCCAAGTTCGGCGTGCCGCCCGAGCGCATCATCGACTACCTGTCGCTGATCGGCGATGCGGTCGACAACGTCCCAGGCGTGCCCAAGGTGGGCCCCAAGACCGCGGTCAAATGGCTGGCCGAGCATGGCTCGCTCGACGGCGTGATGGCCGCCGCGCCGGGCATGAAGGGCGTGGTGGGCGAGAACCTGCGCAATACGCTCGACTGGCTGCCGATGGCGCGCCAGCTGGTCACGGTCAAGACCGACTGCGACCTGAGCAAGGCCGTGGCGGATTTCCACGCGCTGCGCGAGATCGGCGAGGACAAGGACAAGCTGGTCGAATTCTTCCAGCGCTACGGCTTCAAGACCTGGCTGCGCGAAGCCACCGGCGAACGCTTACCCGACGCGCGCGCGCAGGCCCGCGCGGCCGCGGCGCCGGCGCAGGGTGGCCTGTTCGATGCGCCGGCTGCGTCCGCTGACAATGTCGTCCAGGCGGCAGAAGAGAGCGCGCCCACCGAGATCCGCCACGAGACGGTCACCACCCAGGGCATGCTGGAAGACTGGATGCGGCGCATCGAGACCGCGCCGCTGGTGGCGATCGATACCGAGACCGATTCGCTCGACCCCATGCAGGCGCAGCTGGTGGGCATCTCCTTGTCGGCGACGCCTGGCGAAGCCTGCTACATCCCTGTTGCGCACCGCGGCCCGGACGTGGCCGGCCTGTCCGAGCACGGGCAGCTCTCGCGTGAATTCGTGCTGGAGCGCATGCGCGGCTGGCTCGAAGACGCCAGCCGCCCCAAGCTCGGCCAGAACCTGAAATACGACATCCACGTCTTCGCCAACCACGGCGTGACGCTGCGCGGCGTGGCGCACGACACCATGCTGCAGAGCTACGTGCTGGCCTCGCACCGCAACCACGGCATGGACAGCCTGGCCGAGCGGCTGCTCAGCCTGAAGACCATCACCTACGAAGAGGTGTGCGGCAAGGGCGCCGGCCAGATCGGCTTCGACCAGATCGACCTGGCGCGCGCCACCGAGTACGCCGCCGAAGACGCCGACGTGACGCTGCGCCTGCATCGCAAGATGATCCCGCAGGTGGAAGCCGCCGCAGGGCTGCGCCGCGTGTACGAAGAGATCGAGATGCCGGTCTCGGTCGTGCTGCAGAAGATCGAGCGCAACGGCGTGCTGATCGACGCCGAACGCCTGGCCGCGCAGAGCGCCGAGCTGGGCCAGCGCATGCTGGCGCTGGAGCAGTCCGCTTACGAGGCCGCGGGCCAGCCGTTCAACCTGGGCTCGCCCAAGCAGATCGGCGAGATCCTGTTCAACCAGATGAAGCTGCCGGTGGTGAAGAAGACCGCCAGCGGCGCACCGTCGACCGATGAAGAGGTGCTGCAAAAGCTGGCCGAGGACTACCCGCTGCCCAAGCTGCTGCTCGACTACCGCGGCCTGGCCAAGCTCAAGTCCACCTACACCGACAAGCTGCCCAGGATGGTCAATGCGCGCACCGGCCGCGTGCACACCAGCTATGGGCAAGCCACGGCGGTGACGGGCCGGCTGGCATCGACCGAGCCCAACCTGCAGAACATCCCGGTGCGCACCGAGGAAGGCCGCCGCATCCGCGAAGCCTTTATCGCCGAGCCGGGCAGCGTGATCGTGTCGGCCGACTACTCGCAGATCGAGCTGCGCATCATGGCCCATATCTCGGGCGATGAGAACCTGCTGCGCGCCTTCGCCAACGGCGAGGACATCCACCGCGCCACCGCGGCCGAGATCTTCGGCGTGGAGCGCGATGCGGTCAGCAGCGAGCAGCGCCGCTATGCCAAGGTCATCAACTTTGGCCTGATCTACGGCATGAGCGCATTCGGGCTGGCCAGCAACCTGGGCATCGAACGCGACGCGGCCAAGCACTATATCGACCGCTACTTCATGCGCTACCCGGGCGTGGCGCACTACATGGAAGAAACCCGGCAGACCGCGCGCGAGCAGGGCTATGTCGAGACCGTGTTTGGCCGCCGGCTGTGGCTGCCCGATATCAACGGCGGCAGCGGCCCGCGCCGCCAGGCCGCCGAGCGCGCGGCCATCAACGCGCCGATGCAGGGCACGGCCGCCGACCTGATCAAGCTGTCGATGATCGCGGTGCAGGGCTGGCTGGAGCGCGACGGTCTGCAGACGCGCCAGATCATGCAAGTGCACGATGAACTGGTGCTGGAAGTGCCCGAGCATGAGCTGGAGCTGGTGCAGGCGCGCCTGCCGGAGTTGATGTGCACGGTGGCGCAGTTGCGCGTGCCGCTGGTGGCCGAGGTGGGCAGCGGCGCCAACTGGGAGGAAGCGCACTGAGGTTGAGCTGACAACCCTCCGCCCGCGTTGCATGGTGGTATCGATTGAAGCGACTGCTGAGTCGGGCTATGCGGCTTGCCAGGCATGCTGCAATGCAGCAGACTGTGGTCATGCCTCAGGCACGGATTTCACAATACGCATCGGGTAGACCATGACAGAAGCAAAGGCGCACCGCATCGTTGTCGTCGGCGGCGGGGCAGGAGGGCTGGAACTGGTAACCAGGCTTGGCGACAAGCTTGGCAAAAAGGGAACGGCGCAAGTGGTTTTGGTAGACCGCCTGCCCACCCACATCTGGAAACCGCTGCTGCATGAGGTTGCGGCCGGCAGCATGGATCCCAACACGCACCAGCTCGAATACGCGGCGCAGGCGCGCTGGCACCACTTCGAGTTCCAGCAGGGCGAGCTGACCGGTATCGACCGTGCCCGCAAGACCATTGCCGTGTCGGCGTGCTACGACCAGGACGGCGCCGAGCTGCTGCCCGCGCGCGAGCTGCCGTACGACACGCTGGTGCTGGCGATCGGCTGCGTCACCCACTTCTTCGGCGTGCCGGGCGCCGCCGAACACGCCATCGCGCTCGATACCGTGGCGCAGGCGGAACGCTTCCGCAAGCGCCTGATCGCCGCCTGCGTGCGCGCGCAGAACGGGCGCGGGCGCATGGGCGAGGACGGCCGCCCGCGCGTGGACGTGGCCATCATCGGTGCCGGCGCCACCGGCGTCGAATTGTCGGCCGAGCTGCGCAACACCGCGCATGTGCTCAGCGCCTATGGCCTGCACCGTCTCGACCCGCGCCGCGACGTGCGCATCCATGTGGTCGAGGCCGGCCCGCGCATCCTGCCGGCGCTGTCGGAGCGGGTCTCGGCCGAGACCGCCAAGCTGCTGAAGAAGCTCGATGTCGATGTCTTTACCAGCGAGCGCGTGACCGAGGTCACGCAGCAGGCCGTGCTGACCGCCAGCGGCAAGACCATCGATGCCGACCTGACGGTGTGGGCCGCGGGTATTACCGCGCCGCCGGTGCTGGCGACGCTGGGGCTGCCGACCAGCCGCCAGGGCCAGATCGTGGTCGGCCCGACGCTGCAGAGCGAGGGCGATCCCGACATCTTCGCCTTCGGCGACTGCGCCAGTTGCCCATGGCCGGAGAAGCAGACTTCGGTGCCGCCGCGCGCGCAGGCGGCGCACCAGCAGGCGACTTTCCTCTACCAGGCGTTGTGCGCGCGGCTCGATGGCAAGCCGCTGCCGTCGTTTGCCTTCAAGGACTTCGGCTCGCTGGTGTCACTGGGCCACTTCAGCGCGGTCGGCAGCCTGATGGGCGGGCTGATCGGCGGCTCGATGTTTATTGAAGGGCTGATGGCGCGCGTCATGTACACCTCGCTGTACCGGATGCACGTGATGGCGCTGCACGGCGCGGTCGGCATGGCGCTGGATACGGTGTCGCACTGGCTGCGCAGCAAGACCAGCCCGCGGGTGAAACTGCACTGAGGGAAATGAGCACGAAGCGTCATGTCTGCTTAGAATCGGTGGCTGGCGATTTTTTGGCACGCCAGCCACCAACATTCCTGGAGACACGCATGCTCAAACCCGAAGTGGAAAGCCTCGTCCCCGGCCAGACTTTCGACCGCCGCGGCTTTGTGAAAACCGCGCTCGGTTCAGCCTTTGCCGCGGCAGCCTTGCCGGTGATGGCCCAGCAAGCCATCAAGACCGATTTCGCCGGCCTGACCGCCGGCGAGATCACGATTCCGTCCGGCGGCTTCAGCATGCCCGCCTACCGGGCCCAGCCGGAAGGCAAGAAGAACCTGCCGGTGGTGCTGGTCATCAGCGAGATCTTCGGCGTCCATGAACACATCGCCGATATCTGCCGGCGTTTTGCCAAGCTCGGCTACCTGGCGATCGCGCCCGAGCTGTTCGCGCGCCAGGGTGACCCGCAGAGCTTCGGTACCATCCAGGAACTGCAGCGCGAGGTGATTGCCAAGGTCTCGGACGCCCAGGTCATGGGCGACCTTGACGCCGCGGTGGCCTGGGCGGGCGCCAATGGCGGCGACGTGTCGCGCCTTGGCATCACCGGTTTTTGCTGGGGCGGCCGCATCACCTGGCTGTTCGCGGCGCACAGCCGGCAACTCAAGGCCGGCGTGGCCTGGTACGGCCAGCTGTCGCCGGAGCCGACGCCGCTCAAGCCCAAGAACCCGACCGACCTTGTCGGTCAGTTGCATGCCCCGGTGCTCGGCCTGTACGGCGGCAAGGACACCGGTATTCCGCTGGAGCATGTGGAGAAGATGAAGGCGGCGCTGGCGGCTTCGTCCGACCCGGCCGCCAAGGCCTCGCGCTTTGTTGTCTATCCGGAGTCCGGCCACGCCTTCCATGCCGACTACCGGCCCAGCTACCGCGAGGCCGATGCCAAGGATGGCTGGCAGAAATGCCTCGCCTGGTTCAAGCAGCACGGCGTGGCCTGACCTGACCTGGCCCGCCACCAGGGCGGCCCGGCCGTCGGCAGGATTGCAAACTGCCGGCGGATACGTACAATGCGGCCTTTGAGTTATTGCAACATTGTTGCGTTAGCCGTCCGGCGCAATGCGGGCGGAACGGCGGAGCTGCTGAACGTCCTTTACGTCCTTAAGGGATGGCTGAAAGGCCGGCAGCGTCGCCACCTGGGAGCCCATCATCCATTCGACGCTTTTGTACATCCTGCTCGCCGCCACGATCTCGGGCGTGGGCAGCATCTTCGGGGCGGCGCTGCTGTCGCTGACCGTGGCGTCCCGCGTGGTCGAGCGCATGGTGAGCTTTTCGGTGGGCGTACTGCTGGCCACGGCGCTGCTGCATTCGCTGCCGGAGGCGTTCGAGTCCGGCGCCGACCCGCGCGCGCTGTTCGGCACGCTGCTGGCCGGGCTGCTGGGCTTCTTCCTGCTGGAGAAGATCTCGCTGCTGCGGCACTCGCACCACCACGAGGGCGACGGGCACCACCACCACCACGGCCATGACCGCGAAGAGGCGGGGCGCAGCGGCCTGACCATCCTGGTGGGCGATACCTTCCACAATTTCGCCGACGGCATCGTGATTGCGGCGGCCTTCCTGGCCGACCCGCATATCGGCGTGGTCACCGCGCTGGCGATCGCCGCGCACGAGATCCCGCAGGAAGTGGGCGACTTCATCGTGCTGCTCAACGCGGGGTTCTCCAAGGCGCGCGCCTTCGCCTTCAACCTGCTGTCGAGCGTGGCGGCCATCGCTGGCGGCCTGGTCGGGTATTTCCTGCTCGACGAGATGAGCGGCTGGATCCCTTACGTGCTGGTGATCGCCGCCAGCAGCTTCCTCTATATCGCCGTCAGCGACCTGATGCCGCAGATGCAGCGCAAGCCGCGCTGGCGCGAGTCGGCGATCCAGGTGGTGCTGGTGGCGGCGGGGATTTCGGCGATCGTCTTTATCACCAACGGCGTGCACGAGCGGCACGGCCACGGGCACGGCAGCGCCGCGCCGGTGGCAACTTCGCACTAAGCCGCACCAAGCCGGATCCTCAGGCGGCGCCCGTCGCCACCGGGCGCGCCGGGTCGGCGCACCATTCGCTCCACGAGCCCGGATAGAGCGCCGCGCCGCCCAGGCCGGCAGCTTCCAGTGCGAGCAGGTTATGGCACGCCGTGACGCCGGACCCGCACTGCATCACCGCCTGCGCGGGCGCGCGCTGGCCCATCACCGCGGCAAACTCCGCGCGCAGCGTTTCCGGCGACTTGAAACGGCCTTCGGCGTCGAGGTTGTCTTTGAAGAAGCGGTTGACCGCGCCGGGGATATGGCCGCCGACCGGATCCAGCGTTTCGTTCTCGCCGCGGAAGCGGTCGGGCGCCCGCGCATCCACCACCAGCAGCGCGGCACGGCCCAGGTTGTCGAGCAACGCGGCCGCGTCCACGGTCGGCACCAGCGACTCGCGGCGCGAAATCTTGCCGGGAAACTCCGGCTCGGGGGTGGCCTCAGGCTCCAGCGGCATGCCGGCCTTGATCCAGGCGTCCTTGCCGCCATCCAGCACCGCGACCTCGGCATGGCCGACCCAGCGCAGCAGCCACCATAGCCGTGCGGCGAACATGCCGCCCTGCGCGTCGTAGGCCACCACCGGGGTGTTGTCCTCCACGCCCAGCGCCTGCATCCGCGCGACGAGGTCGTCGGCGTCGGGCAGGGGGTGGCGGCCGTTGCTGCCGGTCTTGCGGCCCGACAGTTCATTGTCCAGGTGCAGATAGAACGCGCCCGGCAGGTGGCCGCCCTGGTATGCCTCGCGACCGGCGGCGGGGTTGGCCAGGTCGAAGCTGCAGTCGATCACGACGCACCGGTCGTTGCCGGCCAGCAGCGCCTGCAGTGCGGCGACGGAAATCAGCGGTTTCTGCATGGGAATCCTGTAGCGAGCGAAGGGAACGACAGCATACTGGATGCTACCCCTCGGGATGCTACACCTCGGGATGCACTTCCGCCTCCGGCGACTTGACCGGCGTGGCCGGCGTCGGTTTGGCGTCGGTGCCCTGGCGCGCGCGCATCAGCGTGGTGGCGATGCCGCTGGCGATGATCAGCCCCATGCCCAGCCACGACAGCCAGTTGAGTTGGTCGGACCAGATCAGCATGCCCCAGACACTGGAAAAGACGATGCCGGCGTATTGCAGGTTGGCGGTCAGCAGCGTGTTGCCGCGCTTGTAGGCGCGCGTCATCGCGGTCTGGCCAAGCGTTGCCAGGATGCCGATGGCCAGCAGCAGGCCGGCGCCATACCAGGTATGCGGGCTGACGCCGGAGATCAGCATCCACGCCAGGCCGGCGATCATGCCGACCAGCGAGAAATAGAACACGATGCGGCCCTCGGGCTCGCCCAGCTGGCCGAGCTGGCGCACCTCGACATACGCCAGCGCGGTGAAGACCCCGGAGATCAGGCCGACCAGCCCGCCGGTGAGCTGGTCCTTGCCGACCGAGGGCTGCAGCAGGCAGATCACGCCGCCAAAGGACAGCAGGATCGCCAGCACCAGGCGCCGGTCCGCATTGCCGGCGGTGCCGGCCAGGGCGGCGCTGGCGCCGAGGATCAGTGCGATCCACACCGGCGACATGTAGTTGAGCGTCATCGCGGTCGCCAGCGGCAGCAGCGTGATCGAGGTGAACCACAGCATCAGCGCGGTGACGCCGAACACGCTGCGCTTGATATGCGACAGCATATATGGCGTGCGCACCGGCACGCCGCGCGACGACAGCAGCACCCACATGATGACCACGCTGATCAGGCCGCGGTAGAACACGATCTCGCCGGTGGTGTACAGGTCGGATGCCAGCTTGACGCCCACCCCCATCAACGAGAACGAGAAGGCGGCGAACAGCATCCAGAGCGATTGCATGGCGGGGGCGGGAAGGGGTGTGGTGCGGCGCGGGGTCTTGCGAAAGGCGCGGGCGGCGGCGTTGCGCCCCGGCGTTGCGGAGCGATGATTCTATCAGCGCACATCGCGCCCCAAAGCAAAACGGACCGCCGCGGCGGTCCGTGATGGCGCAAGGCGTGCGGTTATCGCACTGCCCCCGGTCTAGCCCTGGTACGACATGGCGCGCCGATACCACTCGTGGAAGTGCTGCATGCCATCTTCCATCGGCGACTGGTACGGCCCGACCTCGCTGGTGCCGCGCTTCATCAGCGCCAGGCGGCCGGCGTCCATGCGCTCGGCGATCTCGTCGTCCTCGATGCAGGTTTCCATATAGGCGGCGCGCTCGGCCTCGACGAACTCGCGCTCGAACAGCGCGATCTCCTCGGGGTAGTAGAACTCCACCACATTGCGGGTCTTGCGCGGGCCGAGCGGATGCAGCGTCGAGATCACCAGCACGTTCGGGTACCACTCCACCATGATGTTGGGGTAGTAGGTCAGCCAGATCGCGCCGTGCTTGGGCAGCACGCCATTATTGAAGCGCAGCACCGCGTCGTGCCATTTCTGGTACGTCGGGCTGCCGGGACGCTTCAGGCCGGCGTGCAGGCCCACGGTCTGCACGCTGTGCCACTCGCCGAACTCCCACTTCAGGTCGTCGCACGAGACAAAGCTGCCGAGTCCCGGGTGGAACGGCACGACATGGTAGTCCTCCAGGTAGACCTCGATAAAGGTCTTCCAGTTGTAGTCACAGTCGTGCACCTCGACGTGGTCGAGCATGTAGCCGTCGAAGTTCAGGTCCTGCGCCACGCCCAGTCGGGCCAGGTCGGCGCGCACGTCGCGCTTGCCGTCGAACAGCAGGCCGTTCCAGTTCTGCAGCGGCGAGCGCTTCAGGTGCAGGCACGGCTGCTGGTCGAAATGCGGCGCGCCGAGCAGTTCGCCCTTCAGGTCGTAGGTCCAGCGGTGCAGGGGGCAGACGATGTTCTGCTTGTTGCCGCGGCCATTGAGCATGATGGCCTGGCGGTGGCGGCATACGTTGGACATCAGCTCGACACCGGCGGCGTTGCGCACCAGCATGCGGCCCTCGTCCTCGGCCTTGAGCGTGTGGTAGTCGCCGACTTCGGGAACCATCAGTTCGTGGCCGACGTAGCCCGGACCTTGCCTGAACAGCAGTTCCAGTTCTTGTTGGTGCAGCGCTTCGTCGAAATAGACGTCGACGGGCAGTTGCGTATCAGCCGGCGCGAGCTTAAGCGCGGTGCTGAGATTGGACATTATCCCCACTCCCAGATGAACAGGTGAAAGCAGTGAACAACCCAACCATCGAAAATTGAATCGATTTGGGAAAGACAGCCGCAGGTTTGCAAGGATGCGTCAGACCCTCGCGGCGAGCGGGAGATTGTACCCGACCCAAAAAGTTAAGGGACTGATTTTTTTGCCTTTTTAGCGAAAAAGTCGACCCGGGTCGTCATCGGGGTGCCGTACCGGCCGCATTCGGAAAGACGACCCGAGCGCACAAGTCACATATGCCCCGACTGCACTCCTGTGGTACGCCGTTGCGGTCCACTCGCGCATGCTCAAGGATGGGGCAAGCGCCGGCTTTGGCGTAAAATCCGGGCTTCCCCATCCGGGTTTTCCCCCGGCGCCATATTTTCAGGGCCCTACATGCCAAAGACGACGACCGCTGCGGTCCAGACCGAAGACACCATCACGGCCTCCGCGCCTCCCGCTTCCTATGAAGCGGCGATGGCCGAACTCGAGACCCTGGTGGCCAGCATGGAGAGCGGCGAACTGCCGCTCGAGGCCTCGCTGGCGGCCTACCGCCGCGGCGCCGAGCTGGTGCGCTACTGCCAGCAGAAGCTGGAGCGCGTGGAGCAGCAGGTCAGGGTGCTGGAGGGCGAGGTGCTGAAGCCGCTCGCCGGCGACGGCAACGGGGCCAACGGTGCGCAGGGGGCGGACGAGGCATGACCGATTTCGCCCAATGGACGCAGGCGCAGGGCGCCCGAACCGAAGCCGCGTTGCAGGCGGCGTTGCCTGACGCCAACACCGTGCCGCATACGCTGCATGAAGCCATGCGCTATGCTGCACTGAGCGGCGGCAAGCGCGTGCGGCCGCTGCTGGTGCATGCTGCCGGCGAGGTCAGCAGGGCCGACTCCGCCGCCTGCGATGCCGCGGCCTGCGCGGTGGAGATGATTCACGCCTACTCACTGGTTCACGACGACATGCCGTGCATGGACGACGATGACCTGCGCCGCGGCCGGCCCACCGTGCACAAGGCTTACGACGAGGCTACCGCGCTGCTGGTGGGCGACGCGCTGCAGACGCAGGCCTTCATCGTGCTGGCCGGCGCCGAGGTACTGACCCCCGCGGCACGGCTGAAGCTGGTGGCCGAGCTGGCGCAGGCATCAGGTTCGACCGGCATGGCCGGCGGCCAGGCGATCGACCTGCAGAACGTGGGCCACGCCATGACGCGCGACGCGCTCGAGGCCATGCACCGGATGAAGACCGGTGCGCTGCTGCGCGCCAGCGTGCGCATGGGCGCGCTGTGTGGCGAAATCGACGCCAACGGGCTGGCCGCGCTGGACAAGTATGCGGCGGCGGTGGGATTGGCGTTCCAGGTGGTTGACGATATTCTGGACGTCACCGCGGATACCGCAACGCTGGGCAAGACCGCCGGCAAGGACGCGGCGCACGACAAGCCGACCTACGTGTCGCTGATGGGGCTGGCAGCGGCGCGCGACCTGGCCGCGGCGTTGCGCACCGAGGCGCATGCGGCGCTGGCCGGCTTTGGCAGCCGCGCGGCCCGCCTGGCCGACCTGGCGGACCTGATCGTGCTGCGCACACACTGAAATGACGAGCCGGACGCAAGAATCCGGCGGCCGAACGGACACTATGACCTACGCACTCCTCAAGAAGATCGACGCCCCCGCAGACCTGCGCAAGCTGGACCGGCGCGAGCTACAGACGCTGGCCGAAGAGCTGCGCGCCTACGTGCTGGAATCGGTCTCGCAGACCGGCGGGCACCTCTCTTCGAACCTCGGCACGGTCGAACTGACCATCGCGCTGCATTACGTCTTCAACACCCCCGATGACCGGCTGGTGTGGGACGTGGGCCACCAGAGCTACCCGCACAAGATCCTGACCGGGCGCCGCGAGCGCATGGGCACGCTGCGCCAGTGGGGCGGCATCTCGGGCTTCCCGCGCCGCAGCGAGAGTGAGTACGATACCTTCGGCACCGCGCATTCGTCGACCTCGATTTCGGCTGCGCTGGGCATGGCCCTGGGCGCACGCACGCTGGGCGAAAAACGCGTTTCGGTGGCCGTGATCGGCGATGGCGCCATGACCGCGGGCATGGCCTTCGAGGCGCTGAACAATGCCGGCGTGTACAAGGACCTGCCGCTGGTGGTGGTGCTCAACGACAACGACATGTCGATCTCGCCGCCGGTGGGCGCGCTCAACCGCCACCTGGCGCGGCTCTTGAGCGGCCAGTTCTATGCGGCCACCAAGAAGGGCATCGAAAAGGTGCTGTCGGTGGCGCCGCCGGTGCTGGAATTCGCCAAGCGCTTCGAGGAACACGCCAAGGGCATGATGGTGCCGGCGACGCTGTTCGAGGAATTCGGCTTCAACTACATCGGCCCGATCGACGGCCACGACCTGAACTCGCTGGTGCCAACGCTGCAGAACATCCGCGAACGCGCGCTGGAAGGCGCCGGCCCGCAGTTCCTGCACGTTGTGACCAAGAAGGGGCAGGGCTACAAGCTGGCCGAGGCGGACCCGATCCTGTACCACGGCCCGGGCAAGTTCAACCCGGCCGAGGGCATCCGTCCTGCCGCCAAGCCGGCGCGCAAGACCTATACGCAGGTGTTCGGCGAATGGCTGTGCGACATGGCCGCCGCCGACAAGCGCCTGGTCGGCATTACTCCGGCGATGCGCGAAGGCTCGGGCATGGTCGAGTTCGAAAGGCGCTTCCCGGACCGTTACTACGACGTCGGCATCGCCGAGCAGCACGCGGTGACCTTCGCCGGCGGCCTGGCCTGCGAGGGCCTGAAGCCGGTGGTGGCGATCTACTCGACCTTCCTGCAGCGCGGCTATGACCAGCTGATCCACGACGTGGCGCTGCAGGACCTGCCGGTGTTGTTCGCGCTGGACCGCGCCGGCCTGGTCGGCGCCGACGGCGCCACCCACGCGGGGGCCTACGATATCGCCTACCTGCGCTGCATCCCCAACATGATGGTGATGACGCCGTCGGACGAGAACGAGTGCCGCCAGCTGCTGACCACGGCGTTCCATCAGGATTGCCCTACCGCGGTGCGCTACCCGCGCGGCTCGGGCCCAGGCGCGGCGATCGCCGCCGAACTGGCCGGCGTGCCGGTCGGCAAGGGCGTGGTGCGCCGCGAAGGCGCTGCGCGCGCCGGCCAGCGCGTTGGCTTCCTGGCCTTTGGCTCGATGCTGCATCCGGCCCTGGGCGCGGCCGAGGCGCTGGATGCGACCGTCGCCGACATGCGCTTCGTCAAGCCGCTCGACGTGGAACTGGTCAAGCGCCTCGCCGCCGAGAATGACTTCCTGGTCACGGTGGAAGAAGGCAGCGTGATGGGCGGCGCGGGCAGCGCCGTGCTGGAAGCGCTGGCCGAAGCCGGCATCGATATCCCGGTGCTGGTGCTGGGCCTGCCAGACCGCTTCGTCGACCATGGCGACCCGGCCTACCTGCTGCAGCAGTGCGGGCTCGATGCGGCCGGCATCGAGCGCTCGGTGCGGCAGCGCTTCGGCCTGGACCAGCCCAAGGTCACTGTCGCTTCGCGCGTGGCCTGACCGCTGCCGGCGTATTCCCGCGCGGGTGGCTGAGATCACCCGCGCCGGCTAAGGGGATTCGGCCCTCGGCAACGAGTGCGTCCGAATTCCCTTAAACTCCCCCTTTTTGTGTTCGCAGCTGCGGGTCGGCGCACCCTGTGCCGGGTCCCGTGGTTTCACACTCGTTGCGCGGCATGGATGGACTGCGAAAATGCCGCGACCGTAAGGACCTGTGCCAACCGCTGGCGCAGCCCTGGAGGAAACCGTAGATGAATGACATCAATCCCGCCTTCGTGATGCCCGACGTCCAGTCGAGCCTCGACACCCGCCAGATCCCCATCCAGCGCGTTGGTGTCAAGGGCGTGCGATATCCCGTGACCCTGAAGACCCCGACCGGCATCGTGCCGAGCGTGGGTACCTTCAACCTCGACGTGCACCTGCCGGCGGACCAGAAGGGCACGCATATGTCGCGCTTCGTCGCGCTGCTGGAGGAAGAGCGTGCGCCGCTGGAGCTGGCCAGCTTCCGCCTGCTGCTCGACAAGATGCTGGAAAAGCTGGAGGCCGAGGCGGGCCGCATCGAGGTCACCTTCCCGTACTTCATCAGCAAGATCGCGCCGGTGTCGGGCGTGCAGTCGCTGCTGGACTACGAGGTCACGCTGACCGGCGAAGTGCGCAACGGCCTGACGCGCGTGTTCCTGAAGGCGATGGTGCCGGTGACCAGCCTGTGCCCATGCTCGAAGAAAATCTCGCAGTACGGCGCGCATAACCAGCGCTCGCACATCACGATGGACGTGGAACTGGCCGCAGAGCTGCCGGTGGAAGCGCTGGTGCGGATGGCCGAGGAAGAGGCGTCGTGCGAACTGTGGGGGCTGCTCAAGCGCCCGGACGAGAAATTCGTCACCGAGCGTGCATACGAGAACCCCAAGTTCGTCGAAGACCTGGTGCGCGATATCGCGATGCGGCTGAACGCGGATGACCGTATCGTCGCGTATGTGCTGGAGGCGGAGAACTTCGAGTCGATCCACAACCACAGCGCGTATGCGGTGATCGAGCGGGACAAGCGGGCGAATTGATCCGGTTGCCGCCGAAATGGAAAAAGCCACCGCATGCGGTGGCTTTTTCTTTGGCGAGGGAGTCGTCAGGCTGCGGACGGCAGCCGGATATCCGCAAGATCCCACCTCGGCGTCACGCCATAGCCATACTCGCGCCGCGCCAGCTCCGGCGCCGCCTGCAACCGCATCGCGCCGGCAAACGCAATCATCGCGCCGTTATCGGTGCAGAACGCCAGGTCCGGGTAATACACGTCGATCTTGCGTTGCTTGCCGAGCTGGTCCAGCCGCTCGCGCAACTGTCGGTTGGCGCCGACGCCGCCGGCCACCACCAGCCGCTTGTGGCCGGTCTGCTTCAGCGCCGCGAACGACTTGGCCGCCAGCACATCGACGATCGCATCGACAAAGGCCCGCGCCAGGTTGGCCCGATCCTGCTCGCAGGTATTGGACAGCTTGCGGGTTTGCGTCAGCACCGCGGTCTTCAGCCCCGCGAAGGAAAAATCGAGATTGCCCGAATGCAGCATTGGCCGCGGCAGCGCAAACGCGCCCGGCGTGCCGAACTCGGCCAGCCGCGACACTTCCGGTCCGCCGGGATACCCCAGGCCGAGCAGCTTGGCGGTTTTGTCGAAGGCCTCGCCCGCGGCATCGTCCAGCGTCTCGCCCAGCAGCGTGTAGTCGCCGACGCCGCGAACATCCATCAGCTGGGTATGCCCGCCCGACACCAGCAGCGCCACGAACGGGAACGGCGGCGGCTCGCGCGTCAGCAACGGCGACAGCAGGTGGCCTTCCAGATGGTGCACGCCGACCATCGGCACGTTCAGCGCAAAGCCCAGGGCGTTGGCGACCGAGGCGCCGACCAGCAGCGCGCCGGCAAGGCCCGGTCCCTGGGTAAAGGCGATGGCGTCGATGTCCTGGCGGGTGCGGCCTGCGTCGGCCAGCACCTGCTCGAGCAACGGCAGCACACGGCGGATATGGTCGCGCGAGGCAAGTTCGGGGACCACGCCGCCGTAATCGCGGTGCATGGCGATCTGCGAATGCAGTGCATGCGCCAGCAGGCCGGCCTCGGTGTCGTAGAGGGCCAGCCCGGTTTCGTCGCAGGAAGATTCAATGCCGAGGACAAGCATGAGGAAGAAGCTGAACGCCGCCGCAAAGGCGAAACGGCTGTCGAAACAACAAGTTGCAGGAAGCGCGCAGGGTAGCACAGCGGCGCGCGGCGCGCTTTTCGCTACAATCTGCCCTTTCTTGAGCGGTGGCAACAGATGGATTGGCGAGGCAAGCAATGAGCGGGGCGACGGGAACCCGGACGGGCCGGTATGACGTGGCCGTGCTGGGCGCGGGCGCGGCCGGCATGATGTGCGCCGCCGTCGCCGGCCAGAACGGTGCCAGCGTGGTGCTGGTCGATCACGCCACCAGGCTGGCCGAGAAAATCCGCATTTCCGGCGGCGGCCGCTGCAACTTCACCAACCTGCAGGCGGGGCCGGCCAACTACCTGTCGTCCAATCCGCACTTCTGCCGTTCGGCGCTGGCGCGCTACACGCCGCAGGACTTCCTCGACCTGATGCGCCGCCACGGCATCGCCTGGCATGAGAAGCATCGCGGCCAGCTGTTCTGCAATGACAGCGCCGAAGACGTGATCGCCATGCTGCGCGCCGAATGCGACACCGGCCGCGTACGCTGGCAGACCGGCTGTTCTGTGACGGAAATCCGCCGCGAGGGCGACGACTTCCTGCTGCTGACCTCCACCGGCACGATCCGCGCCGGCGCACTGGTGGTGGCGACCGGCGGCCTTTCGATCCCCAAGATTGGCGCCACCGACTTCGGCTATCGCATCGCGCGCCAGTTCGGGCTGGGCATCGTCGAAACGCGGCCGGCGCTGGTGCCGCTGACCTTCGACGGCAAGGACTGGGCCCCGTTCGCGCCGCTGGCCGGCGTGTCGCTGGAGGTGGATGTCGTCACCGGCAACGGCAAGACGGCCGGCGCGTTCCGCGAAGACTTGCTGTGGACCCACCGTGGGTTGTCAGGCCCGGCGGTGCTGCAGATCTCGAGCTACTGGAAGCCGGGCACGCCGATCGCCATTGACCTGTTCGACGGCGAAGACGCGGCGGGGTGGCTGCTGGAGCAAAAGGGCGGCAGCCGCAAGCACCTTGGCAACCTGCTGGCGCAGCGGCTGCCGGCGCGGCTGGCCGACGCGTGGTGCGCGGCCGCCGGCGCTGACGCCGCCATGCCGCTGCACGATGTCACGGACAAGGCGCTGCGCAAGCTTGGCGCATCGCTCAACGACTGGCGCATCGTGCCGTCGGGCACCGAAGGCTACCGCAAGGCCGAAGTGACGATCGGCGGCGTCGATACCCGCACCTTGTCCTCGACGACCATGATGGCGCGCGAGGTTCCAGGGCTCTACTTCATTGGCGAAGTGGTCGACGTGACCGGCTGGCTGGGCGGCTACAACTTCCAATGGGCCTGGGCCTCCGCCGTCGCGGCAGGCAAGGCGGTGGCGGAGGCCAGACGCAGCGCGGACGCCGGGCAGCCAATGGCCTGATCGTTGGGTCGGTTTGAGACTTAAGCAGCACTTTTCGGGTGTCCATTGCGCGCCACTTCCGTGCTCTGGGCTTGGTGCTACAATCCAAAGCTTCGTAAAGCCGCTATCCCGAAAATCTTTATTTTCTGGCCAAATGACTACGATCCGCCTCAAGGAAAACGAGCCTTTTGAAGTCGCCTTGCGCCGTTTCAAGCGCACCATCGAAAAGAACGGGCTGATCCCCGAATTGCGGGCCCGCGAGTTTTACGAAAAGCCCACTGCCGAGCGCAAGCGCAAGAAGACCGTCGCTGAAAAGCGACAATACAAGCGCATCCGCAGCCAGATGCTGCCGAAGAAGCTGTACTGAACCGGGCCTCGCGCTTGCACCAACCCGCTGTGGCGCACGCTTCGGCGGGTTTTTGCGTTATGGGCCTTGCAGCGAGCGGCTCTCGCCGCCACCTGTGAGTGTCCGCCCACTTTCTGGAAGATCACAATGTCCCTCAAAGCCCGTATCAGCGAAGACATGAAGACCGCCATGCGCGCCCGCGAAGCGGAGCGCCTCGGCACCATCCGCCTGCTGCTGGCCGCCATCAAGCAGCGCGAGGTCGACGAGCGCACGGAGCTTGACGACACCGCCGTGCTGGCCGTGGTCGAGAAGCTGATCAAGCAACGCAAGGACTCGATCTCCCAGTTCCAGCAGGCTGGCCGCAACGACCTGGCCGACAAGGAGCTGGCCGAAGTCGAGGTGCTGAAGGTCTACATGCCCGCCGCACTGTCGGAGGCCGAAGTCGCCGCCGAGGTCCAGCAGGCGGTTGCTGCCACCGGGGCAGCCGGCCCTCAGGACATGGGCAAGGTCATGGGCGTGCTCAAGGGCAAGCTCGCCGGCCGTGCCGACATGACGGCCGTGTCGGCGCTGGTCAAGGCGGCGCTGGCTCCGAAGTAAGTGCTGATTTAACCAGATATAGGTGTGATGAGCGCCGAATCGTTGGGATTCGGCGTAAATGCACGGAGTTGATAAACATTGCGGGCGGCCTGAGCGCGCTGCACTACAATGTTCCGATAGCAACCGGGCGTCGCACCGGTCACGCATTCCTAGAAATTGCCTCCCGTCGCGGGACGGCCAAGCCTCAGGACGGTCAGTCGGGTGATTCCGCAATCCTTTATTCAGGACCTGCTCAACCGTGTCGACATTGTCGATGTGGTGGGCAAGTATGTGCAGCTGAAGAAGGGCGGCGCGAATTTCATGGGGCTGTGCCCCTTTCATAACGAGAAGTCGCCGTCGTTCACGGTCTCGCCGACCAAGCAGTTCTATCACTGCTTCGGGTGCGGCGCGCATGGCTCGGCCATCGGTTTCCTGATGGAGTATTCCGGGCAGTCCTACCCGGAGGCGGTGCGCGAGCTGGCGCAGTCGGTCGGCATGACCGTGCCGGAAGAGCGCGACCGCCTGCCGCCCGGCCAGCGCGCCGAGCAGCAGGCCCGTTCGGTGGCGCTGTCCGACGCCATGACCCGCGCGACTGATTTTTTCCGCCGCCAGCTGCGCACTGCGCCACAGGCGATCCAGTACCTGAAGGGACGCGGGCTGACGGGCGAGATCGCCGCGCAGTTCGGCCTGGGCTATGCGCCAGATGACTGGCAGGGGCTGGAGGCGGTGTTCGGCAGCTATCGCGATGACAATATCGCCGCACCGCTGGTCGAGGCTGGCCTGCTGATCGAAAGCGAAAAGCGCGATCCCGACGGTAAGCCGCGGCGCTATGACCGCTTTCGCGACCGCATCATGTTCCCCATCCGCAACACCAAGGGGGCCGTGATCGGCTTCGGCGGCCGCGTGATGGGGCAGGGCGAGCCCAAGTACCTGAACTCGCCCGAAACCCCGCTGTTCAGCAAGGGCACCGAACTATATGGCCTGTTCGAGGCGCGCCATGCGATCCGGGAAACCGGCTACGTATTAGTGGTCGAAGGGTATATGGACGTCGTGGCACTGGCTCAGCTCGGTTTTGCCAATGCCGTCGCTACCCTCGGCACGGCATGCACCCCCGTGCACGTGCAGAAGTTGCTGCGCCAGACCGACGCGGTGGTGTTCTCGTTCGATGGCGATGCCGCCGGCCGTCGTGCGGCGCGACGGGCACTTGAAGCCTGCTTGCCGCATGTGGCCGACAACAAGACCATCCGCTTCCTGTTCCTGCCGGCCGAGCACGATCCCGACAGCTACGTCCGCGAAGAGGGGACCGAGGCTTTTGCCACGCAGGTGCGCAACGCCATGCCGCTGTCGCGCTTTCTGCTGCAGTCGGTGACCGAGGAGCTTGACCTGCGCCAGCCCGAGGGGCGCGCCCGCGCCCAGTACGAGGCCAAGCCGCTGCTGCAGGCGATGCCGGCCGGCGGCCTGCGGTTACAGATTGTGCGCGAACTTGCCGATGCAACGGGTACGACTCCTGCCGAGATCGAGGCCATCTGCGGCCTGCGCAGCGATCCGGCCCGTGTGGGCCGTTTCGAGAAGCCGCGCCCGCGGGCAAGGCGACAGGCACCGACCGGCCTCGAGCAGCGCGTGATCCAGTTGCTGATGTGCTATCCGGCACTGTCGGCGCGGCTCGACGAAGACGCGCGTGCCCTGCTGCTGGATGGCGAGGGCGGCATGGGCGCGGAGAGCGAAGTGCTGACGCACCTGGTGTCGACGTGCGACGGCCTGCAGGGCGAGGTGAATTTCGCGGCGTTCAGCGAGCAATTGGCCCAGTCGCCATACGCCGAGTTGTATGCGGCCGCGCGCACCGCCGTGCTGAAGGAAGAGATCGAAGAGGCGCCTGCCACACAGGAGTTCGATGCCGCCATCACCAAGCTGCTGGCCGAGCCATTGCGGCGCGAACTCGACATGCTGCAGGCCGAAGTGGTGGCCGGAACCGCCGATGAGGCGGCCAAGCAGCGCATGCGCTGGCTGGTGGGCGAGATCCACCGGCGGCGTCAACTTGGCTGAAGCGTCGCGGCGCAACGGCTATCAACCGGGAGACAGGTTCAGGCGTTCGATGAGGGGCTAGGCCGGCGCAGCCGAGCTTAAGCCTTGATTTTTCAGGTGAAAACCCCACCTGACAGGAAGCCGGCTATCCGTGGCGTGCTACAATAGGCGGTTTGGATTGCGAAATCTTTCTTCCCAGTTCTGGTGAAAGTGAGCGTGCCAATGGCAAAGGCCAAAGCAACCGAAAAGGTTACAACGAAGGCTCCCCAATCAGGGAGCGGCAAGGCGTCTGCGAAAACGACGGCGGCGAAGACATCGACCGCGCCAGTCAAGACACCAGCCAGGTCTGCGCCATCCAAGTCCGTGCGTAGCGCGAAAGCGCCCGCCGTGACGACTCCTGCCAGGACTCGCACATCCAAAGAAACACAGGCCTCGACTTCGGCACGCGAGGGCGCCAGTACGAGCGGCAAGGTTGCCGTGTCTGCACCAGTGAAAGGCAAGAGTATCACCGTGGCGAAACAGCAGAATACCGAAGTCGAGAGCAAGCGAGCGGCAGCAACCGGCGCCAAGAGCGGAGCCGCCAAGGCGGACAGCACCGCGACGGCATCCAAGGCGCGCACCGCGACCCCTGCATCCGTTGCATCCGAGCGTCCCGCTGCCCCGGCAATCAAGCCGGAGCCGAAAAAGCGCGGCCGCAAGCCCAAGGCCGAGATGCAGCACGACGACAGCACAACAGACGACGTGACTGAAGAGTTTTACGAGAACGACGTGCGCGCCGCGACGCCCGCAGCCGCGCCGAAGACCGAAAAGCAGAAGGCCAAGGACCGCAAGGCCAAGGAAAAGGCCCTGCTCAAGGAGTTCGCCTCGACCCAGCAGGGGACCGAAGAGGAGCTCGAGCTGCGTCGCCAGAAGCTCAAGGCGCTGATCAAGCTCGGCAAGTCGCGCGGCTACCTGACCTACGCGGAAATCAACGATCACTTGCCGGACGACATGGTCGATTCGGAAACGATCGACACGCTGGTCGCCACGCTGAACGACATCGGCATCGCTGTCTACGAACAGGCGCCGGATGCCGAGACGCTGCTGCTCAACGACAACGCCCCCTCCGCCACCAGCGAGGAAGAAGCCGAGGAAGAGGCCGAGGCGGCCCTGTCCACGGTGGACTCCGAGTTCGGCCGCACCACCGACCCGGTACGCATGTACATGCGTGAAATGGGCACGGTCGAGCTGCTGACCCGCGAGGGCGAGATCGAAATCGCCAAGCGCATTGAAGCCGGCCTGAAGGACATGGTGATGGCGATCTCGGCATGCCCGGTCACCATCTCCGAGATCCTGGCCCACGCCGAGCGCGTGGCCAACGACGAGATCAAGATCGACGAGTTCGTCGACGGCCTGATCGACCCGAACGCCGACGAAGCCCCGGAAACCCCCGCGGCCGCGGCCGCAGCGTCCGAAGACGAGGATATCGAGTCAGACGACGAGGAGGAAGGCGACGAGGACGATGACGACGAAGGTGGCGCCGGCGCCGGTGCCTCCGCTCGCCAGCTGGAAGAACTGAAGCAGAACGCGCTGGAGAAATTCCGCGTGATCGCCGAGCAGTTCGACAAGATGCGCCGTGCCTTCGAGAAAGAGGGCTACAAGTCCAAGCCTTACGTCAAGGCACAGGAAGCCATCCAGGCCGAACTGATGGCGATCCGTTTCACCGCCCGCAATGTCGAGCGTCTGTGCGACACGCTGCGCGGCCAGGTGGACGAAGTGCGCAAGCTCGAGCGCTCGATCCTGAATATCGTGGTCGACAAGTGCGGCATGCCGCGCTCGGAGTTTGTCGCCCGCTTCCCGGGCAACGAGACCAATCTCGAGTGGATCGGCACCGTGGTGGCCGACGGCAAGGGCTACAGCGCCATCGTCGAGCGCAACGTGCCGGCCGTGCATGAGCTGCAGCAGAAACTGATTGACCTGCAGTCGCGCGTGGTGCTGCCGCTGAAGGAGCTGAAGGGCGTCAACCGCAAGATGGCCGAGGGCGAGCGTCGTGCCCGCGAAGCCAAGCGCGAGATGACCGAGGCCAACCTGCGCCTGGTGATCTCGATCGCCAAGAAGTACACCAACCGCGGCCTGCAGTTCCTCGACCTGATCCAGGAAGGCAACATCGGCCTGATGAAGGCGGTGGACAAGTTCGAATACCGCCGCGGCTACAAGTTCTCGACGTACGCCACGTGGTGGATCCGCCAGGCCATCACGCGCTCGATCGCCGACCAGGCGCGCACCATCCGTATTCCGGTGCACATGATCGAGACGATCAACAAGATGAACCGCATCTCGCGCCAGATCCTGCAGGAAACCGGTAATGAACCGGATCCGGCAACGCTGGCCGAGAAGATGGAGATGCCGGAAGACAAGATCCGCAAGATCATGAAGATCGCCAAGGAACCGATCTCCATGGAAACGCCGATCGGTGACGACGACGACTCCCATCTGGGCGACTTCATCGAGGACACCAACACGCTGGCCCCGGCCGAAGCGGCGCTGCACGGCTCCATGCGCGACGTCGTCAAGGACGTGCTGGACTCGCTGACGCCGCGCGAAGCCAAGGTGCTGCGCATGCGCTTCGGCATCGAAATGAGCACCGACCACACGCTGGAAGAGGTCGGCAAACAGTTCGACGTTACGCGTGAACGGATCCGCCAGATCGAGGCCAAGGCGCTGCGCAAGCTGCGCCACCCGAGCCGCTCCGACAAGCTGAAGAGTTTCCTGGAAGGCAACTGAACGCTTCCAAGGGCCTCTAGCTCATGCCTGGTTAGAGCAGCGGACTCATAATCCGTTGGTGCCGTGTTCGACTCACGGGAGGCCCACCAATGCTGAAAAAAGGGGTTACGGTGAATGCCGTAGCCCCTTTTGGTTTTGCCGCGAGTTACTTCCAGAACCCCACATGCGGCTGCGCCGCTTCCTCCTCCAGCACCGGCCCGATCACCTCCACCTGTCGTTGCCCGCGCGCAAACACTTCACGGCATGGTAACGAGAAGGTGGGATTCTCCGGGTGGTCACCAGTCAGCCCCAGCAGGCTGTGCTCGGGAAGCGCATAGACCACGCGCCCAATGCCGGTCCAGTACACCGCCCCAGCGCACATGCAGCAAGGCTCGGCACTGGTGTACAAGGTGCAGTCGGCCAGCTTTTCCGGTGGCAGCGCGCGGGCGGCCTGTGCAGCGGCTACCAGTTCGGCGTGCTGGGTCGGGTCGCCTTCCGGCGGCATCGAGTTGTTGCCGGCGCTGGAGATGATATTGCCGTCCTTGTCGGCGACCAGCGCGGCAAACGGATGGCGGCCACGGGCCTTGGATGTGTCCGACAGCCTGATGGAATGGCGCAGCAACTCAAGGTCGAGCGGCGACAGTTCGTTGCCTGACGGGTCGGTCATTCGGGTCATGCTGGATATCTCCGGGTTGGGGGAAAAGACTCAGGAAAGGGAAGGGTGGTCGGACTCCGCCGCCATCGGCGCGGATTCCGCATGGGACTGCGTGGCGTTGCCGTTGAGCAATACGTTGAGCAGGATCGCAGTCATGCCGCCCAGGAAAATCCCGCTTTCCAGCACCAGCTTGAGCGTGCCGCCCACATGCTCGAAAAGCGCGGGGAATGACATCGGCAGCACGCCCACGCTGACCGAGACGGCAACGATGATGGCGTTGCGGGTGCCGTCGAATTTCACCCGCGACAGTTCCTGGATGCCGGCGACCGTGGTCATGCCGAACATCACGATGGCGCAGCCGCCCAGCACCGGCCGTGGTACCGAGGCAATCAGCGCGCCGAGCTTGGGAAACAGACCCATCAGCACCATGATCGCGCCAGCGGCGGCCACCACGTAGCGGCTCTTGACGCTGGACAACGCGATCAGTCCGGTGTTCTGCGTGAAGGCGTTGTACGGGAAGCTGTTGAAGATGCCGCCCAGCATGGTTGAAAGACCGTCTGCACGGAAGGCGTTGCCAAGCGTTTCCCGCGTGGATGGCTTGCCGACGATCTGGCCGATGGCGAGGCAATTGCCGGTGGTCTCCGCCATGATCACCAGCATCGCCAGGATCATGACCAGCGTTGGCGCAATGCCGAACTGAGGCAAGCCGAAGGCGAAGGGCGGGCTGATCTCGAACCATGCCGCGCTGCCGACATGGGCAAAGTCGGTGAGACCGAATGCGGCGGCGATTACTGTCCCGGCGAACAGGCCCAGCAGCACCGCAAGATTGCCGATAAAACCCCGAAAGCGCGCATAGATGAACAGCGTGATGGCAATCGTGGCGGCGCCGAGCAGCAGGTTCGGCATGCTGCCGAAATCCGGCGCGCCGGGATTACCGCCACCGAGCCAGATTGCCGCGGCCGGCATCAGCGAAATGCCGATGATGGTGATCAGGCTGCCGATCACCACTGGCGGAAAGAAGCGCAGCAGGCGGCTGAACACCGGTGCCAGCGCGATGGTGGCGGCGCCGGCGGCGATCACCGCGCCGAATACCATGGCCAGGCCGTATTGCTTGCCGATCATGATCATCGGTGCCAACGCGATAAAGGAACAGCCCTGGATCATCGGCAGCCGCGCGCCGAACTTCCAGACGCCCAGGCACTGGATCATGGTGGCAATGCCGGAGGTCAGCAGGTTGGCGTTGATCAGCGTAACCACCTGCGCCGCCGACAAGCCGAGCGCGCTGCCCAGGATCAGCGGCACGGCCACTGCGCCGGCGTACATCACCAGCACGTGCTGCAGGCCAAAGCTGGCCAATTGGCGCAGCGGAAGGATTTCGTCGACCGGATGCACCGGCTTGGGGGTGTTCATGCGCTTGTCTCCTCTGTTGTGTGCTGGAACGGAGCGGTGTTTGCGGTGGCGCGTCCGTTGCGGCATGATCTGCGCAACGTCATCGAGACAACAAATCAATATCTATCGATCCAGTCGATAGGTTGGGAGGCAATGATGCGCTTCTCGCTGGACCAGTTGCAGGTTTTTGCCCTGGTAGTGGAGACTGGATCGTTCTCCGCGGCGGCACGGCGGCTGGGCAAGACCCAGTCGACCATCAGCGCGGCGGTGGCGAACCTGGAGATCGACCTCGGCGTGCCGCTGTTCGACCGCAGCAGCCGCAACCCGGCGCTGACCGAGGCCGGCGGCAAGCTGCTGGCCGAAGCCGAGGCGGTGCTGGAACGCTGCCTGTCGCTGCAGGCCCACGCCGCCAGCCTGTCCGACGCCAATCCCTGCGGGCTGACGCTGGCGATCGAGATCCCGTACAACGCGGTAATGCCCGTGCTGGCGGAGTTCGAGCGGGAATTCCCGTACGTCGACCTGATCATCCGCAACCCCGTGTATGGCGATGTCAGCGAACTGGTGCTGCAGGGCGAGGCCGAATTGGGCATTGCCTTCTCGCAGCCCGGCTATCCGCCGGAACTGGCCTTCATGCAGCTGGGCAAGCTGATCATGTCGCACGTCGTGCATCCCGACCACCCGCTGGCCGCGCGGGCCCAAGTGTCCTTCGCCGACCTGCATGCGTACCGGCGCTTGGCATTCAGTGCACATGCCGACAAGCTGCCCACCTCCGAGTATCTGTGCGCTGCCCGCGTCTGGCGCGCGGAGAACTACCTGGCGTTGCTGGAAATGGTGAAAAGCGGCTTGGGCTGGGCCACGTTGCCGCGCCAGCTGGTGCGCACCGCGCTGGACCACGGCGAACTGGTCGAACTGGATCTGTCCGCCTATCCGTACACCGACTGGCTGGTCAGCGTGGACCTGCTGTGGGCACGCTCCGGGCGGCCACAGGGGCGCGCCGAGCAGTGGCTGCGGCGGCGCTTCCAGGAAAACATGGTGTTCGAGGCTGACCGCCGCGGTCAGCGCACCACGCGTTGACGTGAAGGGCGCGATCCATGGAGGAACCTCGGCCCATGTAACGATGGACTAAGGTATTCGGATGCAAGGCGTTTGCAACCGTTCAACCCGACGAGGAGTCAGATCATGTCTTATATCGACGGATTCTTGCTGGCCGTGCCGCAGGCCAATCGCGAAACCTACCGCCAGGTGGCGCAGAAGGCCGCAGCGGTGTTCAAGGAGCACGGCGCGCTGAAGGTGGTGGAATGCTGGGGTGACGACGTGCCGGAAGGAAAGGTGACGTCCTTCACCATGGCGGTCAAGCGCAAGGACGATGAAGCGGTGGTGTTCTCCTGGATTGTGTGGCCGTCAAAGGAGAAACGCGACACCGGCATGAAGGCGGCGATGGAAGACCCGCGCCTGAAGGAAGGGATGGATCCGATGCCGTTCGATGGCCAGCGGATGATCTACGGCGGCTTCGAGGTGATTGTCGACGAGTAAGGCGCCGGGCGACAAACACCGCGCCGGCGTGGCGGCGCGGTGCCCGGTGAGTTCAGGTCAGATCAGGTGGAAGACCATGCCGAGAGCGATCGCGCCGCCTACGGTTTCCACTGCTGCGAGGGCAAGCAGGTTCTTCAGTACGAATGCGTCTTCTTTTTTCGTCACCATGGTCTGTCTCCCGGTCATTGGAATCGTCTTGGTGCTTCATCGACTGCGGCGCTGGCGATTGCCGTGCCTGTCAATGTGATACCAGTAGACCTCATGGGCGGCGTGATCGGAAGCTGGCGGAAACCCGCTCGGAGAAAACCCCGATTCCAGGCCGGGCAAGTGCGAGTGATGATTGACAGGCTTTGCAGGTGGCATTAGCCACGCGCCGCCCGTGCTATGTTGTCAACCGTACAAAGACCCGCATTTGGGGGATGTGGGCCTTGGAACGATCGGACAAGATCACTGTGTGGGTGATCGGAAGGTTGCCCCGCTACCACTTAAGCCCCGCTGCCCTCCCCGGCACGCGGGGCTTTTTCATGGCCAGGCGGCCAGCTGGAACGATGGCAAGCCTCAGCGCGCCTGCAGGATTGCTTCGATCTGTCCGGCGGCGTCGCGCAGCGGTCCCAGGAAATGCCGTTCCAGATGCGCCCGATCGCGGCTGCCCAGCACCATGCTGAACCCCAGTCCCGCCACGACCTTGCCGGCCTGGTCGCGCAGCGGCACCGAGATTCCCGCATAGCCGTCCACCAGTTCGCTGATTAGCACGCAATAGCCGTCGCTACGCACCTGCCGCAACGTGCGCGCCAGCGCCGTGCGCGAGCTGATGGTGAACGGCGTCAGCTTGCGCAGTGTGGTGCCGTCCAGGCAGGCCGCCAGCGCGTCGTCGTCCAGCCCGGCCAGCAGCACGCGGCCGAGCGAATGCGCGTAGGCCGGCATACGCCGTCCCAGCGCCATGTCGACGCGCAGCAGCTGGCGCGGCTCTTCGCGCGCCACCAGCACCACCGACTCGGCGTCGAGCACCCCCACGGAGCAGGATTCGCCCAGCGCCCCGCACAATTCCTGCAGGTAGGGGCGCGCCATCTGTGGCAGGGTCATCGAGGCAAAGTAGGCATAGCCGAGCTCCATCACGCGCGGCGTCAGTGCGAAATGGCGGCCGTCCTGCGCCACGTAGCCATTGTGCTCCAGCGTCAGCAGCAGCCGGCGCGCCGCGGCGCGGGTGACGTCGAGTTGCTCGGCCACGTCCTGCATGGTCAGGCGTTCCGCGCCGCCGGCGAACAGGCGCAGCAATGCCAGCCCCTTGCTCAGCGACTCCAGCAGTTCGTCTTTCTTGGCGGCTTCGGCTTGTGGCATGTCGGTCGAGGCGGGGAATGATGAAAAAATGATTCGGAAAGCACGCGATTTTCCATGCCTCGCCGGTCTTGCGCCAGCCTCTGACATTTCCGTATGATATGCATTTTGCGAACAAATGTTCGCAAAATAAAAAGCACAAGCCGTCCCCGATGCCGGGGCGAGACTAGAACCGGAGACAGCGATGAAGGTAATCACCTCACGCGAAGCGGCCGCCCTGGTGCAGGACGGCTGGACCGTGGCCAGCGCAGGGTTTGTCGGCGCCGGCCATGCCGAGGCCGTGACCGAGGCGCTGGAGCAGCGCTTCCGGCAAAGCGGCCTGCCGCGCGACCTGACGCTGGTGTACTCGGCCGGGCAGGGCGACCGCGGCGCGCGCGGCGTGAACCACTTCGGCAATGCCGGCATGACCGCCAGCATCGTCGGCGGCCATTGGCGCTCGGCCACGCGGCTGGCCACGCTGGCGATGGCAGAGCAATGCGAGGGCTACAACCTGCCGCAAGGCGTGCTGACGCACCTGTACCGCGCCATTGCCGGCGGCAAGCCCGGCGTGCTGACCAGGATCGGCCTGCACACCTTCGTCGACCCGCGCACCGGCCAGGATCCGCGCTATCACGGCGGCGCCGTCAACGAGCGCGCGCGCCAGGCGCTGGCCGAGGGCAAGGCGTGCTGGGTCGAAGCAGTCGACTTTCGCGGCGAGGAATACCTGTTCTATCCCAGCTTCCCGATCCACTGCGCGCTGATCCGCTGCACCGCCGCCGATGCGCGCGGCAACCTGAGCACGCACCGGGAAGCCTTCCACCATGAACTGCTGGCGATGGCGCAGGCCGCGCACAACTCCGGAGGCATCGTGATCGCGCAGGTGGAAAGCCTGGTCGATCACCACGAAACCCTGCACGCTATCCACGTGCCCGGCATACTCGTCGATTACGTGGTGGTCTGCGACAACCCCGCCAACCACCAGATGACGTTTGCCGAGGCGTTCAATCCGGCCTACGTCACGCCGTGGCAGGGCGAGGCTGCCGCGGCTGCGCTAGAGGCCGAGCAAGCCGCCTCGGTGCCGGCCACGGGCGGGGCGCTTGACGCGCGCACCATCGTCCAGCGGCGCGCAGCGATGGAGCTGGCCCGGCGCGCGCCCCGCGTGGTCAATCTCGGCGTCGGCATGCCGGCCGCAGTCGGCGCGCTGGCGCACGAGGCCGGGCTGAGTGGCTTCACGCTGACAGTCGAGGCCGGCCCGATCGGCGGCACGCCTGCCGACGGCCTTAGCTTCGGCGCCTCGGCCTATCCGGAAGCGGTGGTCGACCAGCCGGCGCAGTTCGACTTCTACGAAGGCGGCGGCATTGACCTGGCCGTCCTTGGGCTGGCCGAGCTCGATGGCCACGGCAACGTCAATGTCAGCAAGTTCGGTGAGGGCGAGGGCGCGCTGATCGCCGGCGTCGGCGGCTTCATCAACATCACGCAGAGCGCGCGCGCCGTGGTTTTCATGGGCACGCTCACGGCGGGCGGGCTGGAAGTCCGGGCCGGCGACGGCGAGCTGCAGATCGTGCGCGAAGGCCGCGTGAAAAAGATTGTGCCGGCGGTCTCGCACCTGAGCTTCAACGGCCCGTACGTGGCGTCGCTGGGCATCGCGGTGCTGTACATCACCGAGCGTGCGGTGTTCGAGATGCGCGCGGGCGATGACGGTGAGCCGCGGCTCACGCTGGTCGAGATCGCGCCCGGCGTCGACCTGCAGCGCGACGTGCTCGACCAGTGCGCCACGCCGGTGGCGGTCGCGCCGGACCTGCGCCAGATGGATGCGCGGCTGTTCCAGGCCGGCACCATGCGCCTGTAGTCGCGCATCCCATGCAACCCGCATCGATCAGACGGGCCGGCCACGACCGGTCCGCGAGGAGACACGCCCAGCCCTGTATGACGTCATTGATCCGCTCTCGCTTTGCCTTGCCGCGGCGCTGCGCCGCTTTGCTCCCGATACATTGCAGGACTCAGTCTTACCATGCAGAACACTAGCCGCCTTACTCGCCTTACTCGTCGCTCCCGCCGTATCTTCACGCGCCGCCTGGGCGCCGTCCTCCTGACCGCTTCGCTGCCATTCGTCGCCACCCCCGCCTTTGCCGAGGCCTTTCCGAACAAGCCGATCCGCCTGGTGGTGCCGTTCCCGCCGGGCGGCCCCACCGACACGGCCGCGCGCATCATCGGCCAGAAGATGAGCGAGTCGCTCAAGCAGCCGGTGGTGGTCGACAACCGTCCCGGCGCCTCGGGCACCATCGGTGCGGAGAACGTCGCGAAGAGCCCCGCTGACGGCTACACGCTGCTGGTGCTGGCCACGCCGACGCTGCTGGCGCCGCACCTGCTCAACCGCAAGGGCTACGACATCTTCAAGGACTTCACGCCGATCGGGGCGGCCTACGACCTGCCCATCGTGATGGTGGTCAATCCGCAGGCGATGCCGGACGTGAGCGACCTGCAGCAGTACATCGCCAAAGCCAAGGCGAAGCCGGGCGCTCTCAACTACACCAGCGCCGGCAACGGCAGTTTCGGCCACCTGTCGACCGAACTGCTCAAGAACCTGGGGCATTTCGACGTGCAGCACGTGCCGTACAAGGGCAGCGCGCCGGCGATCTCCGACCTGCTGGCCGGACAAGTGCCGATGATGTTCTCGGACATGATCGCGGCGCTGCCCCACATCAAGGCCGGCAAGCTGCGCCCGATCGCGGTGGGCTCGTCCAGGCGTGTGAGCTTTACGCCGGAAGTGAAGACGGTGGCGGAGCAGGGCTTCCCGGGCTTCGATGCCACTGCCTGGGGCGGCCTGCTGGCGCCGGCCGGTACCCCGAAAGACGTAGTCGCCAAGCTGTCGGCCGAGCTGAAGAGCGCGCTGGCCGATCCGACGGTGCAGCAGAAGATGCTGGGCGCCGGCACCGTCGCCGCCTATATGCCGCCGGAGCAGCTGGCGGCGCGCATGAGCGGTGACTACAAGAAGTGGGGCAAGGTGATCCAGGACAACGGCATCCGCGGCGATTGAGTCAACCTGGGGCCGCGCTGACGGTCCGATGGATCTCTCTGTCAGGCCGCCTGCTGTGCAGGCTGGGCCGGCTGGCTCGCCGGCCGCGCCGGCAAGGGCAGGACGGCGGCCAGGCCAAGGAACTGGCTCGAAGTGCGCAGGAACTGCTGGCAGGTCTGGCGGAATTGCTCGAAGTCCATATTGGTCTCGGTGGTCGGAGGGTGGCGTCCGCGCGGCCGGTTCGGGCTCGCCTTGTCAACGGCGCCGCCGGCATCATCCATCGCCGATGTGACAGTTTCTTGAAAACGCCCCGGCGGAGCCGCGCACTGTCGCGGCGCCCGCACGCCCGCGCCATGCTGGTCACTGTGGGGGCAGAAATGCTAAAATGTAAGTCTTTGATTCTCTTGGCCAAAACTGCAAGCTCTGTGTAAGCGGCATGGCCGCACCGGCGCTTCCCCAGTGCCAGGCGAGAGCCAGGGCGAGATGAGTTCCAGACGCGTATCCGTTTGTGCCGGGTTCGCCTCCCGCCAGACACCGATACCCATGACCACTACGACCGCACCAGAACCCACCACCGCCGGGCAGACCGCGGTGCAGACCTTCGAAAGCTTTGGCCTGGACGCGCGCATCCTGCGTGCCTTGTCCGACCAGGGCTACACCACGCCCACGCCGATCCAGGCGCAGGCCATTCCCGTCGTGCTCCTCGGCAAGGACGTGATGGGCGCCGCGCAGACCGGCACCGGCAAGACTGCCGGCTTCGCGCTGCCGATCATCCAGCGCCTGTTGCCGCTGGCCAACGCCAGCGCCTCGCCGGCGCGCCACCCGGTGCGCGCGCTGATGCTGACGCCCACGCGCGAACTGGCGGACCAGGTCTACGACAACGTCGCCCGCTACGCCAAGCACACCGACCTGCGCAGCACGGTGGTATTCGGCGGCGTCGACATGAATCCGCAGACCGACGCCCTGCGCCGCGGCGTCGAGATCCTGGTGGCCACGCCTGGCCGCTTGCTCGACCACGTGCAGCAGAAGTCGGTCAACCTGTCGCAGGTGCAGATGCTGGTGCTGGACGAAGCCGACCGCATGCTCGACATGGGCTTCCTGCCGGACCTGCAGCGCATCATCAACCTGCTGCCGGCGCAGCGCCAGACGCTGCTGTTCTCGGCCACGTTCTCGCCGGAAATCAAGCGGCTGGCCGCCAGCTACCTGAAGCATCCGGTCACCATCGAAGTGGCGCGCAGCAACTCGACCAACGAGAACGTGCGCCAGGCGGTATACCAGGTCGAGGACGGCCACAAGCAGGCTGCGGTGGTGCACCTGCTCAAGCAGCGCGCCGAGCAGTCGCAGTCGCGCCAGTGCATCGTCTTCGTCAACAGCAAGATCGGCTGCTCGCGGCTGGCGCGGCACCTGGAGCGCGAGGGCATCAACGCCGCCGCGATCCACGGTGACAAGACCCAGACCGAGCGCATGCAGACGCTGGACGGCTTCAAGAGCGGCACCATCGATGCGCTGGTCGCCACCGACGTGGCCGCGCGCGGGCTCGATATCCCGGAAATGCCGTGCGTCATCAACTTCGACCTGCCGTTCAGCGCTGAAGACTACGTGCACCGTATCGGCCGCACCGGCCGTGCCGGCGCCAGCGGCGATGCACTGTCGATCTACGTGCCGGGCAACGATGAGCGCCTGCTGTCCGATATCGAGAAGCTGATCAAGCGCAGCATTCCGCGCGGCAAGCTGGAAGGGTTCGACCCGACCGGCGAGAAGTCGCGCCAGGACGAGGCAGAGCGCCGCCGCCAGCGCGGTGACCTGCGCCGTGCGCGTGGCAATGGCGACGAGGAGCGGCCGCGCCGCAACGAGCACAGCGGCAACCGCCAGGTGTTCCGTCCGTCCGACGATCCGTTCTTCTCGCGCCCGTACGAGCCCAGCGGCAGCAGCGCGCAGGTCAAGCCGTCGGAGGAAATCGCCGCCGCGCTGAGCCGTGGCCGCCAGGCACCCAAGCGGCCGGTCGCGGCGCTGCTGGGCGGCGTGCCGCGCAAGTCCTGATCCGGCGATTCTCCTGAGGCGGCCTGCAGATCAGGCCGCCGCCATGTGCTGGCGCCAGTCCTCCGTGGCGCGCGTCAGCCAGTCCTGCACATTCCCTTCGTTGTTCGCCAGTCCCAGGTGCATGCCCGCCAGGCGCAACGCCTCCAGCGGCGCGCCAGTATCGATCGCCTGCGCGCCGCTCTGCTTGCTCAGCTTTTCCCCAATCTCGTTGACCACCACCGGCACGTGCAGGTAGCTCGGCGTGGGCAGGCCCAGCAGGTGCTGCAGGTGGATCTGCCGCGGCGTCGAGTCGAGCAGGTCGGCGCCGCGCACGATATGCGTGATGCCCTGCAGGCCGTCGTCGACCACCACCGCGAGCTGGTAGGCCCATAGGCCGTCGGCACGGCGCAGCACGAAGTCCCCCAGCTCGGTTTCGAGGTTCTGGCACTGGCGCCCCTGCCAGCGGTCGTCAAAGCAGATCGTGGCGGCCGGGCCATCCGGTACGCGCACGCGCCAGGCGCGCGGCAGCTTGCCGTTCAGGCCGTGGCGGCAAGTGCCGGGGTAGCCCAGCGTCTGGTGCCGCTCTCGCACATGCACCAGCGAATCGGCGATTTCCTTGCGCGAGCAGCCGCAGGGGTAGAGCTGTCCGGCGGCGTCGAGTTGGCGCAGTGCCTCGGCGTAGTGCGTCTCGCGCCGGCTCTGCCACACCGGCGGCTCGTCCGGCGTCATGCCCAGGCGCGCCAGCGTCTGCAAGATGTCTTCGTCGGCGCCGCGCACGCAGCGCGGCAGGTCGATATCCTCGATGCGCACCAGCCACTGGCCGTCGTGCGCGCGCGCATCCAGCCAGCTGGCCAGCGCGGTGACCAGCGAACCCATGTGCAGCGGGCCGGTCGGCGAGGGGGCGAAGCGGCCGCGGTAGCCGGCCGCCAGGGCAAACATTGCAGCCGTCTCTGCCATGCGCAAGCCCTCAGCCGGCGTGTTCGGGTTGCAGCAGCAGAGCCTGCGCCAGGCGGGGGTCTTCCAGCTTGCCGGCCCACCACTGCAGCGCCTTGCCGCGGTTGCTGGTGCGCCAGGCCACCTTGAAATTGCCCGGGGCGCGCACCTCGACCGTCTCGCGCACCTGCAGCACGCCGCTTTCGATATGCGGCTGCGCCATCGGCGCCGGCAGCCAGCCGCAGCCGAGGCCGCGGATCTGCGCTTCCATCTTGTCGCGCATGGTCGGCACCACCAGCACGTCCTGGCCGGCCAGGACGCCATGGGTTCGCGCCGGCAGGTTGCGCGAGGTGTCGCCCACCGCGACGATGCGGTGCCGGGCGATCTGGATGGTGGTGAGCGGGCCTTCCTCGGTGGCCAGCGGATGGTGCGCCGCTACCGCGAACACGAACGGCACCGTGCCCAGCGGCCGGATCTGGAAGCCCTGCGTGCTCGGTGCGTCGTAGGCGCCGCCGATCACCAGGTCGGCGCGGTTGCTGACCAGGGCATCCCAGGCGCCGCCCAGCACTTCCTTGGCGAAGCGTAGCCGCGTGGCGGTGTTCTCGGCATAGAAGTCGTGGATCACCGGCAGCAGCGCGCGGAAATTGATCAGGTCGTCCACCACGATAGTCAGCGTGGCTTCCCAGCCGGTGGCCAGCCGCTTGACGCGGCGCGCCAGGTCGTCGGCGGCGTGCAGCAGGTGGCGGCCTTCGTCGAGCAGGGCGCGCCCGGCCGGGGTCAGCTCGGCGCGGTGGCGGCGCCGGTCGAACAGCAGCACGTCCAGGTCTTCTTCCAGCTTGCGCACGACGTAGGTCAGCGCGGAGGGCACTTTGCCCATCTCGTGGGCGGCAGCGGCGAAGCTCCCCTTGCGCTCGATGGCGTCCAGGACTTCGAGGGATTCGAGTGAGAGTGGCATATTCAGAAAAACTGAATGAGTGCTTCTAAGGTGGTCCCCGTAAATATACGCCCCGCGGCTTAAACTTCCTAGCATCAACAGCGAAACATATGCCGCCAAACGGTTGCAAGCGATACCGATGCCGGTGGTGATACGGAAACAGGCCAAGGAGGGCCATCAAAATGATTGAAATCAGAAAGTCTGCAGAGCGCGGTTTTGCGGATCACGGCTGGCTGAAGTCCTATCATTCGTTCTCGTTTGCCGACTACTACGATCCGCAGCATGTGCAGTTCGGGCCGCTGCGCGTGATCAACGAGGACCGCGTCGCGCCGGGCATGGGCTTCGGCACGCATGGCCACCGCGACATGGAGATCATCAGTTACGTGCTCGAAGGCGAGCTGGCGCACAAGGACAGCATGGGCAACGGCAGCGTGATCCGCCCGGGCGATGTGCAGCGCATGAGCGCCGGCACCGGTGTGCGGCACTCGGAGTACAACCACGCAGCGCACGATACAACCCACTTCCTGCAGATCTGGATCATGCCTGCGCAGAACGGCATCGAGCCTGGCTACGAGGAAAAGTACTTCAAGGCGGCCGACAAGCGCGGCAAGCTGCGCCTGGTGGCCAGCCAGGACGGCGCCGACGGCTCGGTGGTGGTGCACCAGGACGTGCGCCTGTACGCCGGGCTGTTCGACGGCGACGAGGCCGCCACGCTGGCCCTCGCGCCGGGCCGTCGCGCCTACGTCCATGTGGCGCGTGGCCGCGTGCTGGTCAACGGCAAGGCGCTGGAAGCGGGCGATGCGGCCAGGCTGGAGTCGGTCGGCGAAGTCGCACTGTCCGGTGGCGACGAGGCCGAAGTGCTGGTGTTCGACCTGCCCTGACCCCCACCGCGCGTAGATGCGTAGATTCCATCGAAGAAGTGTTGCCCGCCCACCGGCGGGCTTTTGCTTTTTGTGTCGCAACGGGTAGGGTCAGGTACCGCTGTGCTATCTTCTTGCTATGCATTGCGCCTGCACCGGCACATCGGGCAGAGCGCGCCCCCTTGGAACACCCGTACCAAGATGACCTTTGTTTCTATTCTCCTGGCGCTGATCGCCGAGCAGTTCCGCGCCCTGGGCCGCAGCAACCCGATCTACGAAATCGTGCGCACGCTGGGCGACCGCGCCGAGCACGCCTTCGACACCGGTCGCCCCCGCGATGCCGCGCTGGCCTGGTTCACCGTAGTGCTGCCATTGACGCTGGGCGTGGTCGTGGTGCATTACCTGCTGGCTTCGATCAGCGTGGCGCTGACGCTCGCCTGGAACGTGCTGGTGCTGTACTTGACGCTGGGTTTCCGCCAGTTCAGCCACTACTTCACCGATATCCACGAGGCGCTGAACCGCGACGACGTCCATACTGCGCGCACGTTGCTGCATGAGTGGACCGGCGTCGACACGGTCGAGATGCCAGTCACCGAGATCGTGCGGCACACGCTGGAAGCGGCGATCATTGCCGTGCACCGGCATGTGTTCGGCGTGTTCTTCTGGTTCCTGGTACCGATCGGGCCTGGCGGCGTGGTCTTGTACCGCGTCGCGGAATATCTCGGCCGCCACTGGAACGAGCCGTCGACCGACCGCAGTCCCGCGCTGGGCCGCTTTGCCGCGCGCGCGTTCTACCTGCTTGACTGGATCCCCTCGCGCCTGACCGCGATCGGCTTTGCCATTGTCGGCAATTTCGAGGATGCGGTGTACGCCTGGCGCAACCATGCGCGCAAGTGGAACGATGCGGTCAACGGCATCCTGCTCGCCAGTGGCGGCGGGGCGCTGGGCGTGCGCCTGGGGACGCCGCTTGCCGAGGACGATTCCACCGTGGTGCTGCGCGCCAGCGTGGCCGGCCCGGCGGTCGACTATGCACCCGGCATGGAAGAGGACAACGGCCCCGAGCCGTCGGCGCCGGAATTTGGTGCCGAGCCAGGCGTGCGCACGCTGCAGTCAGCAGTCGGGCTGGTATGGCGTGCGGTGGTGCTGTGGATGCTGCTGCTCGCCATGCTGTCGCTGGCGCTGTGGGTGGGTTGATACCGGCGTATGTGAATGGGGGCGCCGACGCTAGTCGCGCGCCGCGCCGCAGCGCCAGCAGGCGCTAAATTGCGCCTCATGCCATTCGTGGCAGTGACGGCATTGCCAGCTTGGACCTGGCACCGGGTTCGCGGCGGCATTGAGCGCTGCCCACGCCTGCGCTTCCATCTCGTCATCGACCAGCCAGACCTGCGGCGCGCTTTCCCGGAACGGGATCTCGCCGGTGGCGCCGCCCAGCCAGGTGTTGCGGAGTTCCGCCCGGATGCCGGCGGCCCGCAGCACATTCTCGCAATGGGCGGCGTGGACCAGCGAGGTGGCATACAGCAGCAGTTTCATGGCGGCTCGCCGGTTACCCAGTGCGCTTACCTTACCACGGCTTCTGCTGGCTGGATTCGTGCAGCAGTTGCGCGTAAAGCTGGTGGCGGCGTTCGGCGATCGCGCCGGACGCCACCGCCGCCAGCACGCCGCAGCCGGGTTCGTTGGTGTGGTGGCAGTTGTAGAAGCGGCACTCCGTCAGCCGCGGCCGGAACTCCGGGAAGGCGCGTTCCAGCATGCCTTCGCTCAGATGGTACAGGCCGAATTCCTGGAAGCCGGGCGAGTCGATCAGCGCACCCTGGCGCCCGTCAACCGTGCCCCAGTCGGCCGGCAGGTGATACAGCCGCGTGAAAGTGGTGGTGTGCTTGCCGGAATCGAGCTTGGCCGAGATCTCGCGCGTCTGCGCGTCCACACCTGGAATCAGCAGGTTCAGCAGCGACGACTTGCCCATGCCCGACTGGCCGATCAGGATGCTGGACAGCCCCGCCAGCCGCGGCTGCAGCGCCGCCAGCGCCTGTTCCGGGTCGGCACGCACCGACAGTTCCAGCGTGTCGTAGCCCAGCTCGCGGTACAGCGCCAGGCGCCGACGCGCTTCGTCCAGCCGCTCCGGCAGGTCAGTCTTGTTGAGCACGATCAGGGGCCGGATCTCCAGCGCCTCGGCCGATACCAGCGCGCGTCCCAGCAGGTCTTCGGAGAAGCCCGGCTCGGTCGCCAGCACGATGACGACCTGATCGATATTGGCCGCCAGCAGCTTGGACTTGAACTGGTCGGAACGGTGCAGCAGGTTCTTGCGCGCCAGGACCCTGGTGATCACGTACTGGTCCGCCGCGGCGCGCTCGACGCTGACATGGTCGCCCACGGCGCTGTCGCTCTTCTTGCCGCGCGGGAAGGCATGCATGCGCGTGCCGTCGGCCAGCTCGACCACGTAGTGGCGGCCGTGCGCGGCGATGATCAGTGCGGGCTCGGCGCTTTTGCCTGCATTCGCGCCGGCATTGGCGCCGCCGGCGCCGCGGTGTCGGGAGGTGCGGCTCATGCGTGCGCCAGCAACCGGTCGATCCGCTGCGCGGCGGGCGGATGCGAGTAGTAGAAGGCGCTGTAGAGCGGATCGGGCGTGAGGGTCGAAGCGTTGTCCTTGTACAGCTTCACCAGCGCCGACACCAGGTGGCCGGCGTTGGTATGGTCGGCGGCGAAGGCGTCGGCCTCGAATTCATGGCGGCGCGACGACTGGCTCGACAGCGGCCCGAGCAGGAAGGTGAACACCGGCAGCGTCAGGAAGAACAGCACCAGTGCCAGAGCATGGTTGGACACGCCCAGGTTGGGCGCCACGCCGAGGCCCGTATAGAACCACGTGCGCGTCGCCAGCCAGCCCAGCAGCGCCAGGAACACCAGGCTCAGTGCAAAGGTGACGGCGATGCGCTTGGCCACGTGGCGGCGCTTGAAGTGGCCGAGTTCGTGCGCCAGCACCGCCTCGATCTCGTCGCCCGACAGGCGTGCCAGCAGCGTGTCGAAGAAGACGATGCGCTTGGCCGCGCCGAAGCCGGTGAAGTAGGCGTTGCCGTGCGCGCTGCGCTTGCTGCCGTCCATCACGAACAGGCCCTTGCTGGCAAAACCGCAGCGCTGCATCAGGCTCTCGATGCGCTGGCGCAGCGATTCGTCGGTCAGCGGCTCGAACTTGTTGAACAGCGGCGCGATGAAGGTCGGGAACACCACCAGCAAGAACAAGTTAAAGCCCATCCACACCAGCCACGTCCACAGCCACCACAGCGAGCCGGCGCGTTCCATCAGCCACAACACCGCCAGCAGCAGCGGCAGGCCCAGCACGCTGGCGACCGCCAGCATCTTGACCATGTCCGCCAGCCACAGGCCGAAGGTCATCTTGTTGAAGCCGAAGCGCTCCTCGATGCCAAACTGGCCATAAAGCGAGAAGGGCAGGTCGACCAGCCCGCCGATCACCGCCACGCTGGCGACCAGCGCTACGCCATATACATAGCCCGGGCCGAAGATTTCCAGCCAGAACTGGTTGAGCCACTGCAGCCCGCCCAGCATGGTGAAGCCGATCAGTACCGCGGCGCCGGCCAGCACTTCAAGCATCGACAGCCGGGTGCGGGCGATGGTGTAGTCGGCCGCCTTCTGGTGCGAGGCGAGCGAGATGGTGTCGGCAAAGCGTGCCGGCACCGCATTGCGGTGCTGTGCCACATGGCGCACCTGGCGCGCGGCCAGCCAGAGCTTGGTCAGCACCATCAGCACCAGCGCGGCGAGGAAGACAAAGGTGAACATCGGCAAGAGCCTTGAGACGGATATGCGAGAATTATAAGTTGTTCGCGTCCGCCCCCGCCGCGGCCGCTTCCCCAAATCCCTTTCTCAGCAGTCCCGATGACCACCCACGCCACCGCCAAATCCGTCAAAAGCGAAAACAACCTGATCTGGCTGGACATGGAAATGACCGGCTTGCAGCCGGATACCGACCGCATCATCGAGGTGGCGGTCGTCATTACCGACTCCGAACTCAATATCCTGGCCGAAGGGCCGGTGCTGGTAATCCACCAGAGCGATGCCGTGCTCGACGGCATGGACAACTGGAACAAGGGCACCCACGGCCGCTCCGGCCTGATCGACAAGGTCAAGGCGTCCACGCTGACCGAGGAACAGGCCGAGGCCGAGCTGCTGGCCTTCCTGAAGCGCTGGGTGCCGGCCAATAAGTCGCCAATGTGCGGCAACTCGATCTGCCAGGACCGCCGCTTCATGGCGCGCTACATGCCCAAGCTGGAGGCGTTCTTCCACTATCGCAACCTGGACGTGTCCACGCTCAAGGAGCTGTGCAAGCGCTGGGAGCCGGTCATCCACAAGGGCTTCGTCAAGCGCCAGCTGCATACGGCGCTGGCCGACATCCTGGAATCGGTGGAAGAGCTGCGGTACTATCGCACGCACTTTATCCGTCACACGCCGCCGGGCGCCCCGGCGGCCACTCCTGCTGCCGACACTCCTGCTGCCGACACTCCGGCGCAATAAGCCGGGTTTTCGGCCTGCGACGACAACAACAAACAACCACCACCGACGGGGCGCGCGCTGCCCTCCCCGGGCACCTCCCGTCGAGCCCGCCATGTTCGAGCGCATCGTATCCATCATCACGCCGGTCATCCTGATCATCCTGGTCGGGTGGCTGTACGGGCGCAAAGCCCATCCGGACATGGCCGGGATCAACCGCGCCACGCTGGATGTGATCGCGCCGCTACTGGTGGTGTCGGCCTTTGTCAGCAAGGACTTCGTGCTGGCAGACCAGCTGGTGCTGCTGGTCTGCGCGGTGGCTGTGGTGCTGGGCTCAGGCGTGCTGGCGTGGGTGGTGGCGCGGCTGCTCAAGGTCGATCCCCGCACCTTCGTGCCGCCGATGATGTTCAACAACTGCGGCAACATGGGTTTGCCGTTGTCGGTCTTTGCCTTTGGCCACGCCGGGCTGGCACCGGCGGTGGCGCTGTTCGCGGCGTCGAACCTGATGCACTTCACCCTCGGCCTGAAGATCGTCAACCGGCATGCGTCGATGGGGCAGATCGCGCGCAACCCGATGGTGCTGGCCACGGTGGCCGGCGTCGGGCTGTCGCTGGCGCGGCCCTGGTTCACGTTGCCGGACCCGGTGTATCAGTCGGTCAAGCTGCTGGGCGACGCCACCGTGCCGCTGATGCTGTTTGCGCTGGGCGTGCGCATGAAGGACGTGAGCCTGCGCAACTGGGGCATGGGCGTGGTGGGCGCGGTGGCGTGCCCGCTGACCGGCATCGCCGTGGCGCTGCTGCTGGCGCAGTGGGTGCCGCTGACGGAGCTGCAGCGCGGGCTGCTGTTCGTTTTCGCGGCGCTGCCGCCGGCGGTGCTGAACTTCCTGATCGCCGACCATTTCCGGCAGGAGCCCGACCAGGTCGCGTCGATCGTGCTGCTCGGCAATATTGCCGCGGTGGTGTTCGTACCGTTGGGGTTGTACCTGGGATTGCGCTGAGACGCAGGGGAGGCTGCCGCCGGCAGATGCCGGCGGTCAGGCTTTTGTGACTCAGGCAGCAGGCTTGGCGCGCACCGCGTTCTTGGGCCGCCAGGCCTTGACCACGGCCTCGTCGGTTTCCATGTAAGGCCCGCCGATGAGGTCGATGCAATACGGCACCGCGGCGAAGATGCCCTGCACCACGGACTTGCCGTCGGCATCGCGCAGGCCTTCCAGCGTCTCGCGGATGGCGCGCGGCTGGCCGGGCAGGTTGACGATCAGCGCGGCGCGGCTGGCGGTCTCGCGGATCACCGCCACCTGGCGCGAAAGGATCGCGGTCGGCACGAAGTGCAGGCTCACTTGCCGCATCTGCTCGCCGAAGCCCGGCATTTCCTTGGTCGCCACCGCCAGCGTGGCCTCCGGCGTGACATCGCGCCGCGCGGGGCCGGTGCCGCCGGTGGTCAGCACCAGGTCACAACCCGCCACGTCCACCAGCTCGATCAGCGTGCGCGAGATTTGCGCCTGCTCATCGGGAATCAGCCGCTCCACCGCCTGCCACGGCGAAGTCAGCGTGCGGCCGAACCACTCGCGCAGCGCCGGGATGCCTTCGTCCTGGTAGGTGCCGGCCGAGGCGCGGTCCGAGATCGAGACAAAGCCGACGACGAGTTCGTCGGGATGGTTGCGGGATACCGGCTGCGTGGACTGCGTGGTCTGGGTCATGCCTCGGGCTCCGGGGAAGGGGCTGCGTCGCTGGAGGCAGCGCCGTCCTTGGCGTCGAGCGCTGCCTTGATGGCCTGGAACAGTTCGCGGAAGTAGCGCGGCGGCCTGGCCTGCTCCTTCTCCCTGCGTGCGTTGCGGATGATGTTGCGCAGTGACTGGACGTCGGCGACCGGGTGCTCGCCGAGGAACCGCGTCAGTGCCGCGTCATCGGCCAGCAGCAGTTCGCGCCAGCGCTCGATCAGGTGCATGCGTGCGGTCTCGGCCTTGCTGGTGCCCTTGAAGCCTTCCAGCGCGGCGCGGATCGCCTCGACCTCGTCGTCGTCGAGGCTGCGCATGACTTTGCCCACGAACTGCATCTGGCGGCGCTTGCCTTCATGGCTGGTGATGCGGCGCGCCTGGTGGATGGCGTCGGCCAGTGCTTCGGGCATGGGCACGCGCGCCAGCCGGTCCTTGGCCAGGCTTTCCAGCTCGGCGCCAAGGTCCTGCAGGGCGGTCATGTCGCGCTTGCGCTGCGACTTGCTTTTCGGTTCGTCGTCTTCGGGCTCCGGCGAAAACGCGCCGGGGAAGCGCGAGCCTTGGGAATTACGGGAATTTCGCGTCATGACCGGCATTTTATCTTGCTATGATTGCCGCTTGGACTTTTGATGACCCCCAGGCACGGATCCCACATGGACCAGATCGCAGAACAGACCGCGCATTTCACCTACACCCAGGCCCAGCTCAGCGAGATGGCCGCCGATGTGCTGCGTGTGGCACGCGAACTGGGCGCGACCGACGCCGCCACGGAGATCTCCGAAGGCAGCGGCCTGTCCGTGTCGGTGCGCAAGGGGCAGGTGGAAACGATCGAGCAGAACCGGGACAAGGTGGTCGGCGTCACGGTGATGATCGGCAAGCGCCGCGGCAACGCCAGCACCTCGGACTTCTCGCCGGCCGCGCTTCGCGCAACCGCCGAGGCTGCCTACAACATTGCCCGCTTCACCGCGGAAGACGAGTGCGCGGGCCTGGCCGAGGAAGAGCTGCTGGAGCGCTCGCCGCAGGACCTCGACCTGTTCCATCCGTGGACCATCGATGCAGAGGCTGCCATCGATATCGCCACCCGCGCCGAGGCCGCCGCCTTCGCGGTGTCGCCGCGCATCCGCAACAGCGACGGCGCCAGCGTGTCGGCGCAGCACTCGCAATTCGTGCTGGCGACCACGCGCGGTTTCTCGGGTGGCTATCCATATTCGCGCCATTTCATCTCGTGCGCGCCGATCGCCGGCAGCGGCAGCGGCATGCAGCGCGATGACTGGTACTCGTCCAAGCGCTCACCGCTGGCACTGGCCAACCCCGAGGACATCGGCCGATACGCCGCAGAGCGCGCACTGGCGCGGCTGCAGGCACGCAAGCTGACCACGCGCCGCTGCCCGGTGCTGTTCGAGGCGCCGCTGGCCGCCGGCCTGCTGGGCGCCTTCGTGCAGGCGGTGTCGGGCGGCGCGCTGTATCGCAAGTCCACCTTCCTGTGCGATACGCTGGGCAAGGCCGTGTTCGCGCCGCACGTGCAGATCCACGAGCAGCCGCACACCCCGGGCGCGATGGGCAGCGCCCCGTTCGATGAAGAAGGCGTGCGCACGCGCGAGCGCGACGTGGTCTGCGACGGCGTGGTGCAGGGCTACTTCCTGTCGACCTATTCGGCGCGCAAGCTCGGCATGAAGACCACGGGCAATGCCGGCGGCTCGCATAACCTGAGGCTGTATAGCAACCGGACCGAGCCAGGCGATGACTTCCCGGCGATGCTGCGCAAGCTCGGCACCGGCCTGCTGGTGACCGAGCTGATGGGGCAGGGCGTCAACTACGTGACCGGCGACTATTCGCGCGGCGCGTCGGGTTACTGGGTCGAGAACGGCGTGATCCAGTACCCGGTGGAGGAAATCACCATTGCCGGCAACATGGCCGAGATGTTCCAGCAGATCATCGCGATCGGTGCCGATTCGCTGATCCGCGGCACCAAGGAAACCGGCTCGATCCTGATCGAGCAGATGACCATCGCCGGCAACTGATCGGCGACGGATCGGCAACTGACGGACTGGCGAGCCGCCTTCGGGCGGCTCGCTTGCGTTTACAGCGGGAACTACGCGAGGAACATGCGGTACGCCGGGTTTTCGCTGACTTCCTGCCACGGATAGCCCAGCGTGGCCAGCCGCTCGCGGAATGCCTGCACCTGGCCGTCGGTCACCTGGATGCCGGCCAGCACCGATCCCGTATCGCCGCCCTGGTTGCGGTAGTGGAACAGGCTGATGTTCCAGCCCGGCGCCAGCGCCGACAGGAAGGCCATCAATGCCCCCGGTTTCTCGGGGAATTCAAAGCGGAACAAGCGCTCGCCGCGCGCCAGCGGCGAGCGGCCGCCGATCATGTGCCGCACGTGTTCCTTGGCCACCTCGTCGGCGGTCAGGTCGATCGCCGGGAAGCCCTCGGCGTGCAGTGTGTCGAGGATCTCGGTCGTCTCGCCGGGGGAGCGCTGCTGCATGCCGACAAAAACGTGCGCGGTCTGCGCATCGGCAATCCGGTAAGTGAATTCGCTGATGTGCCGGTCGCCCATCCGCTCGCACACCCGGGCGCACAGGCGGCGGAACGCGCCGCAGGCCTCGGGCAGCGTTACGCCAAACATGGCTTCGCGCGCGTTGCCCAGCTCGGCGCGGTCCGCGACGAAACGCATGCGCTCGAAGTTGATATTGGCGCCGGAGGTCACCGCCACCAGCGTCTGGTTGCGCAGGCCCTCGCGCATCGCATACTGCTTGGCGGCGGCCACCGCCAGCGCGCCGGCGGGTTCCAGCACGCTGCGGGTGTCCTCGAACACGTCCTTGATGGCTGCGCACAGCGCGTCGGTGTCGACGGTAACGATCTCGTCCAGGTAGCGGCGGCACAGCCGGAAGGTCTCTTCGCCGACCAGTTTGACCGCGGTGCCGTCCGAGAACAGTCCCACTTCCTCCAGTTCGATGCGCCGTCCCGCGCGGACCGATTGCGCCATCGCGCACGAGTCCTCCGTCTGCACGCCGATGACCTTGATCTCCGGCCGCACGGCCTTGACGTAGGTGGCCACGCCCGCGGCGAGGCTGCCGCCGCCGATCGGCACAAAGATCGCGTGGATCGGGCCGCGGTGCGCGTTGAGGATTTCCGCCGCGACAGTCCCCTGGCCGGCGATGACATCGGGGTCGTCGAATGCCGGGATGAAAGTCAGTCCTTGCTCAGCCTGCAGCTGCATCGCGTGACGGTAGGCATCGGTATAGGAATCGCCGGCCTGCACCACCTCGACCGTGGGCCCGCCGTGCGCGCGCGCCGCATCGACCTTGACCTGTGGCGCCGTCGTCGGCACCACGATCAGCGCGCGCACGCCGAGCCGCGCCGCGGACAGCGCCACGCCTTGCGCATGATTGCCCGCCGACGCGGTGATGACGCCGCGCCGCAGCGCCTCGGGAGCCAGTTGCGCCATCTTGTTGTAGGCGCCGCGCAGCTTGAACGAGAACACCGGCTGGGTGTCTTCGCGCTTGAGGTAGACCTGGTTGTGCAGCCGCGCGGACAGGTGCCTGGCAAAGTCCAGGTCGGTCTCGCGCGCCACGTCGTAGACGCGCGCGGTCAGGATGCGCTTCAGGTAGGCGTGATGGTCGGACGCGGCGGATGTGGCGACTTCGGTGGCGACTTCGGTGGCGTCGTCAGTGGCGGCTTCGGCGGTGGCGTGCATGGGGTGGCTCCGGGGTTCGTTGTCGATTGCCCTGGAGCCGGGAAACAAAACACCCGCCTGCAGGGCGGGTGTTTGCGGAAATCTGGTTCTGGACGCGCGCTAACCCACCATTCGGAGAATGGTGCGAATAATTCGCGCGATGGGGAAGTGACGGCGGTCCATGGGACAGACTTTGGGCGATGCGGCGGGATTTGTCAATGCCGCCGGCATGGGCTCAGGACTCTTCCGAAGGTGGCCGATCGTACGTGACGAACGCATAGTCGAAGCCGTTGGCCTCGGAATGATGCATCTCGCGCGCAGTTTCCAGCCATTGCGTGCGGTCGATCGGCGGGAAGAAGGCGTCGCCTTCCACGTCGGCATCGATTTCGGTCACGACCAGCCGGTCGGCGCAAGGCATCGCCTCGGCATACAGCTGCGCGCCGCCAATCAGAAAGATCTGGTCGACGCCCACGCACAAGCGCTGCGCGTCTTCCAGCGACGTTGCCACCTCGGCGCCTTCGATGCTCAGCTCTGGGTTGCGGCTGACCACGATATTGCGCCGGCCCGGCAGCGGGCGGCCGATCGAGTCCCAGGTCTTGCGGCCCATGATCACGGGCGCGCCCATGGTGGTGCGCTTGAAATGCGCCAGGTCTTCCGGCAGGCGCCACGGCAGCGTGTTGTCGCGGCCGATGGTGCCGTTGCGGGCCTTCGCGACAACCAGGGTCAGGATCGTCATACGGCCACCGGTGCCTTGATGGCGGCATGCGACTGGTAGCCGTCCAGTTCGAAGTCTTCGTAGCGGTAGTCGAAGATGCTGTCGGGCTTGCGCAGGATTTTCAGCCGCGGCAGCGGCAGCGGCGCGCGCGCCAGCTGGGTCTCCACCTGCTCGAAGTGGTTGTTGTAGAGATGGCAGTCGCCGCCGGTCCAGATAAAGTCGCCCACTTCCAGCCCGGCCTGTTGCGCGATCATGTGCGTCAGCAGCGCATAGCTGGCGATATTGAACGGCACGCCCAGGAAGATGTCGGCGCTGCGCTGGTACAGCTGGCACGACAGCTTGCCGTCGGCTACGTAGAACTGGAAGAACGCGTGGCAGGGCGGCAGCTTCATGCGCGGGATATCGGCCACGTTCCAGGCCGACACGATCAGCCGGCGCGAGTCGGGGTTGGCGCGGATCTGCGCCATCAGATCGGTGATCTGGTCGATATGGCGGCCGTCCGGCGCCGGCCACGAGCGCCACTGCGAGCCGTACACTGGGCCCAGTTCGCCGTTCTCGTCGGCCCACTCGTTCCAGATGCTGACGCCGTTTTCCTGCAGCCAGCGCACGTTGGTCGAGCCCTGCAGGAACCACAGCAGCTCCAGGATGATGGACTTCAGGTGCAGCTTCTTGGTGGTCACCACCGGGAAGCCTTCACGCAGGTCGAAGCGCATCTGGTAGCCGAACACCGAGCGCGTGCCGGTGCCGGTGCGGTCGGCCTTGTCGGTGCCATGCTCGTACACATGGCGCATGAAGTCGAGGTACTGTTTCATCGGCGCGGGGCGGGGATGGAAGGTGACGCGGACGCGGGGCCCGCAATGCTGGCATTTTAAAGCAAGAAGGGCCACCCCCTCGGGTGGCCCTTCGTGTGGCCCTTCGCGCAGCAGGCCGGGGCGGCAGCCCCGGCGCGGCGGCAAGCCTTAGTGGCTGCCGGCCGGTTCCTGCTGAACGCGGCGCTTCTGCACCAGGTAGCCGCCACCCAGCACGCCGCCGATGATCAGCACGTACAGGCCCCAGTTGACCACCGGGTTGGCCTCGAAGAAGGCCTTGACCAGCGGCTCGTGGACGATCATCTTGACCGCCGTGAACGCGAGCACGCCGGCGCCGACGTAGATGATCGCCGGGAAGCGCGCCATCAGCTTGAGCACCAGGCTCGAGCCCCACACCACGATGGGAATGCTGATCAGCAGGCCCAGCACCACCAGCAGGAAGCTGCCGTGCGCAGCGCCGGCCACGGCCAGCACGTTGTCCACGCCCATCACCGCATCGGCGATGATGATGGTCTTCATCGCGCCCCACAGGGTCGCGGCGCCTGAGCCGTGCCCTTCTTCGCCGCTTTCGTCGGAGAGCAGCTTGTAGGCGATCCACACCAGCGCCAGGCCGCCGACCAGCAGCAGCCCCGGAATCTTCAGCAGCCAGACCACGCCGATCGTCATGGCCGAGCGCACCACCACGGCACCGATGGTGCCCCAGACGATGGCCTTCTTTTGCAGGTGCGGGGGCAGGTTGCGCGCCGCCAGGGCGATCACGATGGCATTGTCGCCGGCCAGCACCAGGTCAATGACGACAATCGACAGCAGCGCCGTCAGGAACTGCATCGTGAACAGATCGGTAAACCACTCCATGAACTCTCCTCAGGTACAAAACAGGGTACAAAAACAGCGCAGATGCGCACGCTTAACGTTGGTTCACCTGGATTCGCGGAGCACGGGAGCATGGGGGCGCCTTTGCAAACCATGAAGTCCAGGTTGCAAAGGTCTTGCTCGACCACAGGCGCGGTATGCGCACCGGCGGTCAGCACAACCGGGGACGCGGGTCCCGGAATGACGATTGTGCTAAGGGCATCAGCCCCGGAGCTACTCCCCTTTGAGGATCGCGGGCCGCTGGGGCCGCGCTGGGCGGCATTATAAACGAACTGTTGCTGGTGTGGCCCATTGGGGGAGATACCGACTCAAGAAGCGAAGTGTGCTGCATCGTGCCCATCCGGCCATGCAACGGTGCGCAATCCGCGGGATGCACCTATCCTTGAAACTCGGCTCCGCCCGATGCGCCCCGGACCGCACAGTGGCGGATCGCGGAGACCGGCGCGCACGACATGCACAGCGCGGCCTTGGGGAATACGCAGTGAAGCAGTGACTATTCGCGACCACACAAGGAAACGTCATGCCGGCTGTCCCGAATCCGCCGAACGCCCCTTCCCAGCAGACCCCGCAGACCACTCCCCGTAACCACCACCACAACGGCCATGCCGTGTCGCCAGCGCCCGGCGCCCATCCCGCGCTGGTCGCCCTGGCCAACGGCCACGCGCACCCCCTGCCGTCACAGCCCGAGTTCGTGCAACAGTATTGCGAGGACAGCGGCGCCCTGCGGCGGCAGCTGCTTGCCGGGCTGTGCGCCGAGCCGGCGGCGATCAGTCCCAAGTTCTTCTACGACGTGCTGGGCTCGCGCCTGTTCGAGGCGATCACCGACCTGCCCGAGTACTACCCGACGCGCACGGAGGCGGCCATCTTTGCCAGCGCCGCCCCCGCCATCGCGGCACGCGCAGGCAGCGGCTGCGTGCTGGTGGACCTGGGCGCCGGCAATTGCGAGAAGGCCGCGCGTCTGTTCGGCAGCCTGCGGCCGGCGCAGTACGTGGCACTGGATATCTCTGTCGATTTCCTGCGCACCACGCTTTTGTCGCTGCAACAGCAACATCCTGGCATCCCGATGCTGGGGTTGGGCGCCGACCTGTGCGCGCCGTTCGACCTGCCGCCCAATGTCAGGCGCGGGAGGCGGCTGTTTTTCTACCCGGGCTCGAGCATCGGTAATTTCTCTCCGATGGAAGCGCTGGCGCTGTTGCAGCGGCTGCGCGGCGCGGCCGGGCGCGGCGATGGCGTGCTGATCGGCGTCGACCTGCACAAGGACGAGGCCGCGCTGGTGTCTGCCTACGACGATGCGCTGGGCGTCACGGCCGCCTTTAACCGCAACATGCTGCGCAACGTGAACCGGATCGTCGGCACCGATTTCGAACTGGCGGACTGGCGCCACGTGGCGAGCTTTGACCGCGAGGCTTCACGCATCCAGATGCACCTGGAGGCGTGCCGCGACGTGCGCGTGCAGTGGGAGGGCGGCGCGCGCGAGTTCGGCACGGGCGAGCGCATCCATACCGAGGATTCGTACAAGTACAAGCCGGCCGACTTCGCGCTGCTGCTCGAAGCCGCGGGGTTTGACGACCCGGTCTGCTGGACCGATCCGCGCGGCTGGTTCGCGGTGTTCCACGCGCGCGGCTGAGCCTGCCGGCCCTGCCGGGGCCGCCTTCAGGCTGCCTTCGGGCCGCATCCGGACTGCCTCCGGGAAGGGCCGGCAGGTGGTGTCATAATGGCCGCACCGGGTGCGCTGCAGGCTTCACGCCGGTGCGGCCATTGCCTTCCCACCCCCCATCTCCCTGCGCGGACTTTCCGATGAGCGGCTTTCCCATGCTTCCCGATCTCTATTTCACCGGCGGCAAGGCGGCCTGGTCCGACCCGCGCCGGCTGCCGCGCGAAGGGCTGGCGCAGGCGCTGGTCGAGACGCGCAACCGCACGCTGGCATGGCTGGCACCGTTCGGCCAGACCCGCCGCGCCTGGGATGTGCCGCGCCAGTACGATGTCGACCCGCCATTGTGGACGCTGGGCCATGTCGCCTGGCATGCAGAGTGGTGGTGCCTGCGCGGCGTGCGCCAGGTAGATCGTGGCGGCGTGCCGGTGCCGGTGGCGTCCGAGCCTTCGCTGCTCGACGGCGCCGACGAATGGTTCGATCCTGACCGCATCGGCCCGGACGAGCGCTGGGAAGTCACGCTGCCCGACGTGGCCATGGTCAAGCGCTATGCCGCAGATGTGCTCGACGGCTTGCTGCGCCGGGTGGCATTGCTGCCCGACGACAACGACCTGACCTTGTATCCGTACCGCCGCGCGCTGTTCCATGAAGATGCACAGGGCGAGGGACTGGGCGCGTTGCTGCAGGCGCTGGGCATGGCGCCCGCGGAATCGGCGCCTGCCGCCGGCAGCGCCCGGCCGGCCGGGCAGGGCGGCACGCTGCAGTTCCCGGGCGGGCGCTTCACGCTGGGCTGGAGCGAGGCGGACGGGTTCGCCTGGCCCGACGAACTGCCGCCGCAACCGACCTATGTGCCGGCCTTCGAGATGGATGTCGCGCCGGTCAGCAACGCGCAGTTCCTGGAATTCATCGAAGACGGCGGCTACGAGCGGCCCGCGTGGTGGTCGGCGTCGGGCCGCCAGTGGCTGATGACGCAGGAGCGCTCGTCCCCGCGCTACTGGTTACGCCATCCGGACTCGCGCCAATGGATGGTGGAGCGCTTCGGCACGCTGCGAACACTCAATCCCGACGAGGCGGTGCGCCACGTGACGCTGTTTGAAGCGCAGGCGTGGTGTGTCTGGGCCGGCCGGCGCCTGCCGGCGGAATCGGAATGGGAACTGGCGGCCACGCAGAACCGCGGGCTGCAGTGGGGCGCGTTGCGCGAATGGACGGCGACGCCGTACGAGCCCTACGCGGGCTTCACCGCGGCGCCGTCTGACGGCGAGTTTGTCGGCCGCTTCGGCACGCACCAGGCGGTGCGCGGCGTATCGTTTGCCAGCCCGTCGCGGCTGCGCCATGCGCGGGCGCGCTGGGCCCTGTTGCCGGAAGGCGACCTGGCGTTCGTCGGCTTCCGGACCTGCGCGCTGTAGCGCGCTCCAGCGTCTCCCGGCGCGCATGAAAAAAGGGCACCCGTGGGTGCCCTTCTTGCTGCTGGCGGAAAGGTGCGCTCAGCGCACCGGCCAATCAGCGCTCGTAGCGCGAGCGGCTGTTGCGGTTGCCGCCATTGCCGCCATTGCCACCGAAGCCGCCGCCAAAGCCGCGGTTGCCGTCACGGTTGCCGTCACGGTTGCCGAAGCTGCGGCCTTCGCCGTTGCCACGGTAGCCGCCGCTGTTGCGGTTGCCGTCGCCGAAGCTGCGGGCGCCGTCGCGGTTGCCGAAGCCGCCGCGGTTCTCGTCGCCGAAGCTGCGGCCGCCTTCACGGTTGCCGAAGCCGCGAGCGCCGTCATTGGCGCCACGATAGCCACCATTGCCGGCGTTGCCGCCCTGGCCGCGGTACCCACCCTCACGGTTGCCGAAGCCGCCGCGGTTGTCGTCGCCGAACGGGCGCGCGCCTTCCGTGCGGTTGCCGAAGCCGCGGCTTTCGCCGCCGAACTTGCGCTCACCAAAGTTGCGCTCGCCGCCGTTGCCGCCAAACTTGCGGTCGCCGAAGCTGCGGTCACCAAAGCTGCGTTCGCCGCCACGGTAGCCGCCGCCATTGCCACGGCCGCCCGGCTTGCCGCCGAAGTTCGAGCGCGGCTTGGGCGAGCGGCGCGGCTCCAGGCCTTCGATCACCGAGGCGTCGATGCGCTGGTTGGTAAAGCGCTCGATGCGGCGCCACTGGAACACGTCGCCGTGGTTGACCAGGTTGATGGCGATGCCCGAGCGGCCCGCGCGGCCGGTACGGCCAATGCGGTGCACGTAGTCCTCGGCCTGCTTGGGCAGGTCGAAGTTCACCACGTGGGTGATGTCGGGCACGTCGATGCCGCGAGCGGCCACGTCGGTGGCCACCAGGATGCGCAGGTTGCCGCGGCGCAGTGCGGTCAGCGTGCGGTTGCGTGCGCCCTGGGTCATGTCGCCGTGCAGCGCGCCGGCGGCAAAGCCGGTGTCGGACAGGCGCTCGGCCAGCGAGTCGGCATCGCGCTTGGTGGCGGTGAAGACGATGGCCTGCTTGAGCCCGACGTCGCGCAGCAGGTGGTCCAGCAGGCGCTCCTTGTGCGACATGTCGTCGGTGTAGTGCAGGCGCTGCTCGATGTGGCTCTGGTCGGCGCGGGCGGCAGCGATCTCGATGCGCTGCGGGTCGCGCAGTTGGCGCGAGGCGAGCTGGGCGATGCGCGCATCCAGCGTGGCCGAGAACATCAGCGTCTGGCGCGAAGCCGGCGTGGCGTTGACGATGGCGTCGATGTCGTCGGCAAAGCCCATGTCCAGCATGCGGTCGGCCTCGTCGAACACCAGCATCTGCAGCGCCGACAGGTCGATGCGGCCGGCGTCGATATGGTCGAGCAGGCGGCCCGGCGTTGCCACCAGGATGTCAGGCATCTTTGCCAGCGCGGCCAGCTGCTTGGGGTAGGGCATGCCGCCCAGGATGCTGGCGCAGACGATGCGGCGCAGGTTGCGGCCGTACTTGGCGGCGGCTTCGGTCACTTGCAGGGCCAGTTCGCGCGTCGGGGTCAGCACCAGCAGTGCGGGCTGGGCCGGCGACGGACGGGGGCGCTTGCCCTTCATGCGCTTGGCGGGCTCGGTCGAGCGCTGCGGAGCGGGCATTTCGCTGATGCGCTGGATCGCGGGCAGCATGAACGCGGCGGTCTTGCCCGAGCCGGTCTGGCTCGACACCAGCAGGTCGCGGCCGGCCAGGAAGGCGGGGATGGCCTGGGCCTGCACCGGGGTCGGCGTGTTGTAGTTCAGTTCGGAAAGCGCGCGCAGGATGGCCGCGTCGAGGCCAAGCTTGGCAAAGCCGCTTTCCGTCGCAGGGGTTTCCGTGGCGGCCTGGGCTTCGGCTGCCGGGCTGCCGTTGAGCATGGCGTCGAGCTTGTCGAGCGGGCTCTCGATAATCTGGGCAGCGTCGGAAGTGATCGAAGCGTCGGTCGCGGAGGCAATAGCTTGCTCCGCACGAATGTCGTGCTGGGTCATGTCGTAATGATCAAATAAATGCATGGCACCCCGAACGCAGAATGGGGTGGGCGCAGTGCAAAGTCTTAAAAAGGCTTCGGCGCCAATCGGTGAGGCCGTTACGACAGACACAGCTGGCAGTACGGCGGCAGGCAGGGCGTTGGCTGGTTCCGCTAGGCGGTCCGGCCATGTCCCTGGCAGGCAAACAGCTCGGGTTTCAGGCTGTTCAACAGGATCGGAGACGAGGCGACGTCAGGTGAGCGGTGCGTTCTGCTGGGCGGCTGGCGCAAACAACAACTAGGCGTCCGGCAGCGAGGAAACAGAGCTTGGGAGGGCAGCGGATTCGCCGCGGCATTGAGGTGAAGCTGTTGCCGGGCGGTTGGCGGATCTCACAGTTGCGAAACTCACGGCGCGGATTATAGCAGACTGCAGAAATTTTGTTGCACTGCGAAAAGGTAACGAGATATGTCAGCCAGCCGTCACCCGGCTGCGCCGCTGTCGCCACCTGCAAGCCGCCCGGGTTGAAAGGCCGCGCCCCGTGCCTATACTGGAGGCGCGAGCACACAGGATGCCCGCACGGGGCGGACGAAAACGTTCCCGCTTTGACCTCCTCCAGCGGCATTGCGCTACTGCTAGCGGCAAGCATTGCGGTCATTGCCCCCAAGCGCCAGTCTTCCTGCGACTCTCCGGGTGGTCCGGATGGGCGTCCGCTTCATGGGCGGAATCATGGGAAGCCTGCCTGGCAAAGAATGACCGAACTGTTGACCGCGTGACACAGAAGGTCCGGGCCCGTCCGCAACCAAGCCCGCCAGTTACTGGCGGGCTTTTCATTTGACTGACCGTTTCTCTCTACCCGTTGCCGCCCGCGCTTAGCCGCCCGTCCCCTCGTCTGCCGGTCCTGCCGGTTTTCGGGGCAGCCGGCTCAGCGGGACTTCCCGTGGCATCACATGGCGATTGCCGGGCAGGCCGCCCGGGTAATCGACGATGCGCGCCGGTCCGCTGCGCCGCAGCCCATGCCATCCCTGGCCGCCGGCAGTGCGCCCGCCGCCCAGGATGGCGGTCATGGCCTGCCGGTCGAGATCCATGCTGTCGGACAAATCCTTGATGACGATTACTGCCATGGCTGTCTCCGCTATTGCTGGTAACGCGGCGCCACGGCCATGCGGCCGCGGGACCGCTTCAGTATAGGCGGCGGCCCGCGGTGCTCACCGCGGGCCGCCGCCGCTCCCCGTACCCAGGCGCTCAGACCGCGGCGAAGTTGCCGGCCCATTGCGACGGGTTGACATCGACGCTTACCGGGCCCACGCCGTGGCCGACGAAGCTGTTATTGAGCGTGTTGACATTGATGCTCTGCAACTGGGCGATGTTCTGGTTGACGTTGACGGTCACGTTGGCCAACGGGCCGACGCTGCCGACACCGCGGCTGAGCCAGGAATTGCCGCCGCGCACGGCGCGCAGGGAGGCACGGTCGAGGTCTTTGCTGACTGCGAGGTCGCGAACGATGATCGATGACATGATGGTGCTCCTTCAGGTGATTCAATGAGTGTTCCGGGGCGGCTGGCGCGGAGGTTGCATGTCCACAAGTCCCACCGCGCGCCGCGGCCGTGGCTGGATCAGCCGTAGATGTTGTTGGTGGCGTTCTGGTTGGTGTGCACGTTGGACTTGACGTGATCCAGGAAGGCCGAGCCGTTGCCATTCAGGTTGGTGACGGACTGCATCTGCGCGATCGACTGCTTGGCGTCGATGCTGTTGTCGAACGCCAGCTTGATCGGCGCATAGACGGCGGCGAAGGGCAGGTAGGACAGGCCGCCGCGCACGGCGTGCATGCGCTTGCTGTCGAGGGTTTCGGCGGCGGACAGGTCTTTGATGGTCAGCGTGGTCATGATCGTTCTCCGGGTATCGGTATGTGCGTGGGCAGCTATGGCGCGGGGCTCAGCCGTAGATGTTGTTGGTGGCGTTCTGGTTGGTGTGGACGTTCGACTTGACGTGGTCCAGGAACGCGGAGCCGTTGCCGTTCAGATTGGTGACGGACTGCATCTGCGCGATTTCCTGCACGGCGGTGATGCTGCTGTCGAACGACAGCTTCAGCGGGCTGTACACCGCGGCGTACGGCATGTAGGTCATGCCGCCGCGCACGGCTTGCATGCCCTTGCGGTCCAGGGTTTCGGCGGAGGACAGGTCCTTGATGGTCAGCGTGGTCATGATGGTCTCCAATGGCGGAAGGTATTGCGTTTGGGTTTGGATTCGAGCATCGGGTTGGTGTCGCGCTCGGTTGGGATATCGCAGGGAGCGTGCCAGCGCTGCGGCAGGCTGCGCGCGCCGCGCGCAAATGCCTGAAAACAAGGGGTTTTTGACGGGCATGTCGGCTTGCCGGCACCGGCCGCGTGCGCAATTGCGGCGCCGTGGATGGCGGTGCCGGGCCAACACCCGTGGCGCCGGTGTTGGCCCGGCAGTGACAGTCGGCGCCGATCGCGGCCGACGCACGCTGACGCCGCATGCGCACGGCGATGCGTGCCGGCAGCGCAGCGCAAGCGCACGGATTGCGCATGCCATGGGTGCGCACTAGTATCCATCGAAGACAGGGCAATTTCGCACTGCACACAGCGCGGGCAACCCTGCCCGAAAACCATGTCAGGGCGAGCCGTGGCCAGTCTTAAAGACCTGATCCGCAAGTTCCAGAACGGCGGTCTGTCCGACGACGAATTCGTTGCGTCGTTCGAGACGGCACTGGCCCAGGACCCCACTTCGCCCAGCCAGGCGGCGCGCGTGGTGATCGAGGAAAACACGCGCTTTCCGTTCCCGCCCGCGGTCTATGCCGAAGTGATGCGGCGCATCGAGCGCCGCAGCGCTACCCAGTACGAGGGCGCTACCGAAGCCACGCGCATGGGGCCGCAGACAGGTTCGCTCTACGCGACCTCGCCCGAGGCCGGCACGCTGCCGCCGGCGGCGCATGCCAAGGGCGTGGGCGATACGCTGAACGGCCGCTTCGTGCTGGAAGAGTGCCTGGGCGTGGGCGGCATGGGCACGGTGTACAAGGCGCTCGACCTGCGCAAGCTGGAAGCGTCTGACCGCAAGCCCTATATCGCCATCAAGGTGCTGAACCTGCAGTTCAGCGGCCATCCCAAGTCGCTGATCGCGCTGCAGCGCGAGGCGCGCAAGGCGCAGACGCTGGCGCACCGGAATATCGTTACCGTTTACGACTTTGACCGCGACGGGCCGGTGGTCTTCCTGACCATGGAATACCTGTCGGGCAACTCGCTCAACCATGTGCTGAAGGCTCCCGGCTTCAGCGGCATGCCGATGGCGCGCGCCATGCCCATCATCAACGGCATGGGCAACGCACTGGCCTATGCGCACGAGCGCGGCTTCGTGCACTGCGACTTCAAGCCCGCCAACGTGTTCCTGACCGACAACGGCGAGGTCAAGGTGATTGACTTTGGCATCGCGCGCGGCTTCCTGCCGCCGGCTGACGAGTCTGACCGCACCGTGTTCGATCCCGGCTCGCTGGGCGGCATGACGCCGGCGTATGCGAGCCCCGAGATGTTCGAGCACCGCGAGCCCGACCCGCGCGACGACATCTACGCGCTGGCCTGCGTGACGTACGAACTGATTACAGGCAGGCATCCGTACCAGCGCATGTCGGCCAACCAGGCGCGCGAAGCGGGCGTCAAGCCGCCGCAGCCGCCGCAGCTCAGCCGCACGCAATGGAAGACCATGCGCGAGGCACTGTCGCTGGATCGCGCCACGCGCACGCCAACCGTCGCGCGCTTCCTGCACGGCATGAGCGCGGTGCCGATGACCACGCCGTCGCAGCGCTCGCCCATGATGATCGGCGGTGTCGCCGCCGTGCTCGCCGGGGTGTCGGCAATCGGCTACTACGCCTGGCATGTGCAGCGGCAGCCTGCCACACCGCCCGCCGAGACGCGTGTGGAAGCGCCCGCCACGCCGCGCGCGCCGCCGCCGGCGGAAGCGCCTGCGCCCGCGCGCCCCGCGGTGTTCTCCATGGCCGAGGTCACCAAGGCGCTCGCCGCCGTGCCGTGTTCGTTGCTCAGCGCCAGCGAGAAGGCCCATACGCTGCGCGTGCGCGGCTTCCTGGCCGAAAGCGTTGGACCCACGCGCTTGCGTGAGCAGTTGGCGGCGTTGCCCGGCGTGAAGGGCGTGACCGTCGAGACGCAGCCTTTTGCCGATGACAAGTGCGACGTGGCGAGGCTGGTTGCGCCGTACTGGTCCGGCAATCGCGAAGGCGACAGCGCCTCGTCGTTGCGGCTGCGCGGCAAGAGCTCGCAGCTCACCGATGGTTCGCCGCTGGTGCTGGAGCTGCGAACGCCGGCAAAGGAGTCGTATGTCTACGTCGACTACTTCGCGGCCGACGGCAAGGTCGCGCACATGGTGCCCAGCGCGCGGGTGCCGGCCCATCAGGCCCCGGCAGGCCACCAGGCGACGATCGGCGAGGGCGGTGCCTGGGTCGTGTCGGCTCCCTTCGGCACGGAGTTGGTGGTGCTGCTGACGACGCCGGTGCCGCTGTTCGAAGGACGCCGCGCTGAGGTGGAAGGGCGGCAGGATTACCTGCGCGCGCTGGAAAAGCCGCTGGCGCAGATGGCGCGCACCTATGGCAGCGACCGCATCAGCGCGGATGTAGTGCAGATATCGACGCGTCCGCGCTGACCGCGCGCACGCGCTGGCTTGCACTTCATGCCAGGCACTGTGCCACGCGCTATTTCATGTCGCGCGCAACGCGGAAGCCGTTCTGCGACTGCCGCACGCTCGGGCTGTACTTGAAGCGCGTGGAAGACACCATGTAGCTGGCTCCTTCGCGCCACGAGCCGCCGCGGATCACGCGCGAGCCGCAGGCATTCTCGTTCCAGGCGCGTCCGTCCGCGGGCGCGCCCTTGTACGAGCTGTGCCAGCAATCGGCCACCCATTCCCACACGCTGCCGTTGACGTCATGCAGCCCCCAGGGGTTGGCGGCGAACGAGCCCACCGGCGCCGGCGCATCGTTGCTCCACGGATCGCCGCATTCCTTGCAGTTGGCGTTGCCCTTGCGCATCTGGTCGCCCCACCAGAACGCGCTGGCAGTGCCACCGCGCGCCGCGTATTCCCATTCCGATTCGGTAGGCAGGCGGTAGCTCTTGCCGGTGGTCTTGCTCAGCCACTCCACGTACTGTTGCGCATCGTCCCAGCTGACATCGCGGACCGGTGAGTTCTTCGCGCTTTCAGCAATGGTTGGCACGCGCTGGCAGCCGCCGGCGTCGACACAGGCATTCCACTGCTCGACCGTGACTTCGAAGCGGCCGATCGCGAACGGCTGGCCGATGGTGACGTGGTGCGGTGGCTTCTCCGCCGGATCGCTGGCGCTACTGCCCATGGTGAAGCTGCCGGCCGGCAGCGCGATCAGCGCCGGGCATGTCGGGCAATCGCGAATTTCGCCGGCGCGGGCTGGCGGTGGCGCAACACTGACCGAGCCACCGGCAGCGGCGCCGGCCTTGGGTGCTGCCGCTGAAGGCGGGGCCGGAGCCGGAGCCGGAGCGGGCGCGGAACGGGCAGTGGAAGGTGCCGACGCAGCCGGCGCGCGCGAAACCTGCCCGCCTGAGGAAGTGCCAGGCCGTGGTGGCGGTGCCGGCTGTTGCTGTGCCTTCGGTGCAGGCGTAGGCGCTGGTGCCGACGCACGCAGGCGCTCAAGCCGTGACTTGGCCAGCACCGCGAAGCGCCCGTTGGGGTACTGCTTCAGGTAAGCCTCGTAGTCGGCGGCGTAGTTGCTGTTCTTGATCGATTCCCAGAAGCTGAGCTCGTACTGCTCGTCGGTATTCTTGGGCATGATGCCGGCCAGCAGCAGCGGATCCGCGGACGCGGCAGACGCTGCACCCATGGGAAGTGCAGTGGAGGCGAGAATCCCGGCCATCGCGGCCAGATGCACGACTGGTAGATTGCGCCACATCTTCACACCTCGTCGGACGGCAGCGAACCCGTTGCATGCCGGTACATGCCCTGCGGGCGCATTGTGGTGTCGCCGAGACCTTGACCGGCTTGCTTCAAGATAGCACAGCGCCTGTGCCCGGGCGAAGCATTGCAAAGCCGCCACGCTTCGCCGGGGTCGCATTTTCTGGGCTTGCGTCCTAACCTGAATGACGAATCGCCGAGCGCTGGCCAACAAGCAACAAGAATGGGCTGACGGGACAACGTGATCGGGTTTCGGGCAGATCTCCGGGGAGGGCGTATGTCCAGACGATTCCTGTTCCGCCTGGCGGCGGCTGCCGTGTTCGCCGCCGCGCCATCGCTGTCCCTGTCGACAGCCGCTCCACCCAATGCCGAGGCCTACATCATCTGGCCACACGACGGCACGGTAATCACCGGTGGCAAGTTCTGGGTGCGCATGGGACTGCGCAACATGGGCGTGTGTCCCAAGGGCATCGAACTGCCACGCTGCGGTCATCACCATTTGTTGATCGACGTGGAACTGCCGCCGCTGGACAAGGAAATCCCGAACGACCGGAACCACCTGCACTTCGGCGCGGGCGAGACCGATGCGCGCATCGAACTGCCGCCGGGAAAACACACCTTGCAGCTGCTGATGGGCGACGCCAAGCACATACCGTTCGAGCCGCCGATCTATTCGAAGAAAATCACGATCACCGTGCGCTAGCGTTGCGTGCGGCGTGGCACGGTCACCAGGGGAGAAGGTTATGTCCAGACTACTTGCTGCCGCTGCGCTGGCTGCCAGCGTGCTGGTATCGTTCGCGGCCCAGGGCGGTTCCACGCCGGCGCCGCCCAATGCCTATCTCTATATCGGGTGGCCCAATGACGGGCAGGTGATGCCTGCCGGCAAGCCGTTCAAGGTGTGGTTCGGATTGCGGAACATGGGCGTGGCGCCGAAGGATGTGAAGTATCCCAATACCGGGCACCACCACTTGCTGATCGACGTCGAGCTGCCGCCGATGGACAAGGAGATCCCGAACGACCGCAACCACCTGCATTTCGGCGCGGGCGAGACCGAGACCATGCTGGAGCTGCCGCCCGGCAAGCATACGTTGCAGCTGATCATGGGGGATGACAAACACATTCCCACCAATCCGCCGGTTTATTCGAAGCGGATCACGATCTATGTGAAGTGATTGGCGCAGGCTTTGCGCTTCTGTCGCTGGCGCTTGGCATCTGGCGGATATTTGATGCGCCCTGTTCCGCCCTAAAGGGCGGGTAACTTTTTGTCCGAGCGACAAAAAAGGTCACCAAAAAGCGCGTTTACTGCCCTGGGCGGGCGGCCACTCTTATCGTAGTGTGCCGCGGTCCTCGTACGGGGCTTCGCTTCCTCACAAAGCAGGGCTGCCTGCCGCCGTGGTGCGCCACGTTGGCTCGGGATTGACGCGGTTATTGAACGAGCCCAGATCTGTGCGTAGCCCCTGCTGCTGGCGGCAACGTAGGAACGCCTGCGGCTGCGCTGCGCGCCGGTCTCGGCCGAGTGCGCTGATCTTGCGCTTGCGGCGCCCATGCTCGCACTGTCGCGCGATTGCCGACACTTCAGTTCGATCTGTTGGGCTGGCCCCGTCTTTCTTTGAGCGGCGGTTGGCGGCAGGCGTACCAACCCGCTGGCGCAGGGCAAGAGAAAACCCCTTGTTTTCAGCCACTTACGCTCGGTCCTTTCACAGGCCGCCGCTCCTGGCACGCTCCCTGCGATATCCCAACCGAGCGCGACACCAACCCGATGCTCGAACCCAACCCAAGCAACACCATCCGCACCAGGAGCCCATCATGACCACGCTGACCATCAACGACCTGACCACCATCGACACCCTGGACCAGAAGCGCATGCACGCCGTCCGCGGCGGCTTCGCCTACGTGCCGTTCGTTGCCGCCTACATGCCGCTGAAGCTGTCGATCGACAAGAGCATCACCGCCACGCAGGAAATCGCCCAATTGCAGTCCGTCACCAACATGAACGGCAACGGCTCCGCGTTCCTGGACCACGTCAAGTCGAACGTCCACACCAACCAGAACGCCACCAACAACATCTACGGCTGAGCCACCCGCGCCATAGCTGCCCACGCACACTTACCGATATCCGGAGAACGATCATGACCACGCTGACCATCAAGGACCTGCCGGCCACCGAAACCCTCGACAGCAAGCGCATGCACGCCGTGCGCGGCGGTTTCAGCTACATGCCTTTCGCGGCGGTCTACGCCCCGATCAAGCTCAAGCTCGACAGCAGCATCACCGCCACGCAGGAAATCGCGCAGATGCAGTCTGTCACCAACCTGAATGGCAACGGCTCGGCCTTCCTTGACCATGTCCGTTCGCATGTGGATACCAACCAGAACGCCAGCAACAATATCTATCGTTGAGAAGCTTGTTGAGATGGCGCTGCGCCGCGAGGGCGTCCTCGCGGCGCGCTTTATGTGCCCATTCATGCCCGACTGCACCTGATTTCGCCTGATGCAGATCGGGGTTGGAGCGCGCGCCCGCGCGCACCACAATACAGACAGACATCCGTGGCCACGGCACGCCAGCGCGTCCCGCCCGCCGCGCACGCACGCAGGAAAGCACCGTGCCCGTATCCCTTACTGCCGCTTCCCGGGTCATGCCGACCCAAGCCTCGCGCCGCCTTGCCTGGCTCGCATCCGCCGCCTGCGCTGCGTTGCTGGCCGGCTGCGCCGATTTCCGGCCGCCGGTGTACCAGCGCCCGGAAACGCCGGCCAAGGCCGAATGGTCGCGCCAGGACTCGATCACGGTGTCGCCCAGGGAAGCGGTGCAGCCCAACTGGTGGCACAACTTCAACGACCCGTACCTGAACGGGCTGATCGACCAGGCACTGGCCGGCAATTACGACATCAAGGTGCTGGCCGCGCGCATCCGCGTGGCGAATGCGCAGATCGGCGAAGCACGTGCCGGCGGGCTGCCGGTGATCGATATCGGCGCCGGTGCGAGCTTCGAGAAAAGCACCGGGCAGAAGTCCACCTGGACCTACAACGCCGGTGCGCAGTTGAACTGGGATATCGATATCTGGGGCAAGGTCGAGAAGGGCGTGCAGGCGCAGACGGCAGAGTTCCGCGCCACCGAGGCTGACTGGCGCGCCGGCTACCTGACGCTGGTCTCCAATGTATCGACCACTTACTTCACGATCCTGCAGTTCGACGAGCAGATCGAGCAGCAGACGCGCACCGTCGCCAAGAACGGCCAGATCCTCACCACCTACCAGGCCATGTACCAGAACGGCCTGGTGCCCAAGATCCGCGTGATGCAGCAGCAGGCGGAAATCAACCGGCTCAACAAGGATCTGCTGGAGCTGCGCCGTTCGCGCGATGTGGCGGAGAACGCGCTGGCGACGCTGGTGGGCGTGCCCGCGGGCAACCTCAAGGTGCCGGCAGGACGCCTGCAAGACCGCGTGAAGCCGCCTAGCGTGCCGGCCGGCCTGCCGTCGCAGTTGCTGGCACGCCGGCCTGATATCGTCGCGGCCGAATATCGCGTGCTGGCGGCCTACAACATCGTCGGGCAGGCGCGGCTGGCGCAGCTGCCCAGCATCAGCCTGACCGCGCGCGGCGGCACCGCGAGCTTTGCGCTGAGCGACCTGCTCAAGTCCTTCACCTTCGGCTTCATGCCGAGCATCAACCTGCCCATGCTCGATCCCAGTGTGCGTGCGCGCGTGAAGACCACCGAGGCGCAGGTGGGCGTGGCGGAAAACGAATATGGCCGGGCCGTGATGACGGCGTTCGAAGAGGTGGAGAGCGCGCTGGTCAACGTCGATGCGCACAAGAAGCAGCGCGTCGAGCTGCAGCAGCAGGTCGAGCAGCTGCGCGTGGTCGCGGCGCAGATCGAGGCGCAGCTCAGGGAAGGAGTGGTCTCTCAACTCGAGGTGTTCGAGACCGAGCGCTCGCTGCTCAACGCCCAGCTGCAATTGTTGGCGGTCCACCAACAGATCCTGGCCGACACTGTCACGCTGTACAAGGCGCTTGGCGGCGGCTGGCCCGACACCGAAGTGCGCAACACGGCGGCCAGCCAGCCGCAATAGTGCACCCGCTGCCGCGCGGCGCGGGCCGGTGCCCGCGTCGTCCTTGTGCGCGGCGTGACGCATGCGTACGCAACGCGTTGCGCAAAGCCTTGCGTAGTGCGTGCCGCCCTTGTCTCTTTCCCCGTTCGACACCGTGAAAACACGCGCTTGCACGCGTGCCGCAGCCGATTGACTAGCCTAAGCCGTCGCCTACTATGTTCTTAGTCGCCTCATCCCCCTTGGCCAGCCGCCGCGGCAGCCGCGCTGTTGGCTCACTGGAAACATGGCTCCTGACGAAGCACTGATCATGGAAATGCCGGTGAAAATGGCCCAGGGGATCGCTGGGGAGTCGAGCCGGGATCTGGCAAGGGAATTCGATGTGTTCCTGACGCCGGTCTCGCGGCCGGACCTGGGCGAGATCCGCATCGACGAAGACCTGTTTCCGGTCGGCCGCACCGAGCTGCCATTCGCCGCCTATCCCGAAGACCTCGCGGCGCCGCTGTCGCGGCGCCATGCACGCATCTTTGCCGAGCACGGTGCGGTCTATGTCGCCGATCTGGGCAGCAAGAACGGCACCCGCGTGAATGGCGCGGCGGTGGCGCGGCAGCCAGCGCAGCTGCGCGATGGCGACGAGGTGGCGTTCGGCCCCGCGTTGTCGTTCCGCGTGCGGTTGTCGCCGCGCGCACCGCAGCCGGAGCCGCCGCGGGTCGCTTTGGCGCTGCTGCCGGAACGCAGCGATGTCGGACTGCAGCCGATCCATGTCGACGGCTTCCCGTACCTGATCAGCAAGGCCGACGATGCCTTTGCGCGCTATCGCGACAACTATCCGCAGCAGGTCAACTACCTGTCGCGCCGTCACGCGCATGTGTACCTGAAGGGCGGCGTGCCGTTCGTGGAAGACCTGGGCAGCACCAACGGCACCTTCGTCAACGGCAGCCGCCTGGCGGATCACGGCGTGCCGCTGGACAACGGCGACCGCATCGCGTTCGGCGGCAACCATTTCGTCTACAAGGCCGAGGTGCGCCGCGCCGGCGACGACGATGCCACCGCGACGCGGACCACGCTGGAGCCTGCCGCATCGGCGCCAGCGGCGCCAGTGTTGGCCGAACCGGCCACACACGACGAAGAGGACCGCACCACCTTTGTCGGCGCGGCCGATTCCTTCCTCGACATCTTCTGTGTCGACTACGCCTCGCACCAGGAAGACGAAGTCAACGCCGACGCCGAAGCCCAGGCCGCGGCCGCGACTGCCGCGCCTGACCGCGCGCATCCGCCGCGCGGGCGCGTCGCGCTGCTGCTGGCGGAGGCAGCGCGCAGCTTCGGCCTGGATGACGGCGCACGCCTGCGGCGCGCCACGCGCTGGGGCGGCGCGCTGTTGCTGCTGGCCGTGCTGGCCGGCGTGGCGCTTTACTGGCACGGCGCCGACGAGCGCGCGGTGCAGACGCTGCATGCGGCGGGCGACTATGCCGGCGCGGCGAAGGCTGCCGATGGCTATCTCGCAAGTCATCCCGACGACGCCGAGGTGCAAGTGCTCGGCACCGAAGCGCTGCTGCGCGCCTACGTACCCGGCTGGGTCGCGAAGCTCAAGGCCGGCGACTTCGGCGGTGCCGATGCCGCCCTCGCGCAGATGCGGCAGCTCAGCACGCATAACGCCGACGCCCGGCCGCTGGTCGCCGAACTCGAATGGATCGGCCGGCTCGAACGCTATGCCGCGCAGCGCGGCGCCGATGCGCCGATCCGCCTCTACACCGACGAAGCGCCGATCCGCCAGCTGCTGGCGCACTGGAACCAGGACACCATCGCGCACCAGCGCGCGCTGGGCCGCATCGCCGCCGACGTGCCGGCGTTCCGCGACCTTTATGCCGATGCGCTCAGCGACGTGCGCCGGCTGCAGAACGACGCGTCGGTCTACCTTGCGGCGATCGCGCGGCTCGACACCAGCATCGCCGCCGAACTTGGCCGCGACCGCCCCGAAGCGCTGCAGCCGCTGATCGCCGACTATCGCGAGAAATACCCGCGCCTGGCGGGCCTGGATCAGGTGCAGGCAGACCTGGACCGCTACACCGCGCTGCTGCAGGCCTTGCGCGCGCGCCGACCCGGCACGCTGGTGGCGCGGCTGGCCGACAGCCGCTTTGCCACGCCGCCGTTCCAGGCGCAGTTCGCGCAACTGGCACCGCGGCTGCCGCCGCCGGAGATGGCAACGCAGTACGCCAGCGCCGCCGGTGCATGGCAGAAGGGCGACAGCGACGCCGCCCTGGCAGGATTCAAGCAGATTCAAGGCGGTGCGTGGAGCGATGACCTCGCGCGCGACCTCGCGCACAAGCAGAAGGTGGCGGCGCAGTTTGCCGAGTTGCAGTCCGCGCGCGGCAGCAACGGTTATGAAGACCGCCTGCTCGGCTTCTACGCCATGCTCGACGCCGACGAGGACAAGTTTTTCGCCAATGCGGTGGAGGCCGATGTCAACAGCGTGCGCGACAGCGCGCTGCGGCGTGCGCGCGAGCTGATGGGCAGTGCCGTTGCCGCGTGGAAGCAATACCGCAGCAAGGGCGTGATTGGCAGCGAGCAGCGGCTCGAGCCCGGCATCTCACCCAAGTTCCGCGCGCAGGCCCGGCTGTTGTCGCAGGCGCAGGAAGATGCGCGCCAGGGCATGCGCATCTTTACGCAGCTGCGCGCCGGCGAAAGTGCGGACCTGGCGCAGCTGGCCAAGGTCGAGGAAGAGATTCGCGCCGAGGCCGACCAGCAACGCCATGCGCTGCGCGAATTGCGCACCGTGCTCGATCCCGCTGTCCTCAAGACCAAGCTCGAGCTGATCGGCGGCGAAGACAGCGGCAAGGTGCCCGCGGATGCCGCCCCGAGTGGCGCGGCCAATGCGACCGGTGCGACCGGTGCGACCCCCACGCCGCAGCAGCCAGCGAGGCAGCCATGAAGGACGATTCCCGCCAGGCCGGCCTGAAGCCGCTGTCCGAAGCGCTGGAAGACCACAGCGCCGAAGGCATCGGCCTGCTTACCGCTGAACCGTCGCGGCTCGGCATGCTTACCATCGTCACCACGTTTGCGCTGGTAGTGTGCGGGCTGGTGTGGTCCTTCGTCGGTCACGCCGACGTCATCGTTACCGCGCAAGGCACGCTGGCCCCGGAATCGGAAGTGCGCCGCTTCTATGCCCCCGTCGACGGCGAGCTGGCCGACCTGTACGTCGCCGAAGGCCAGCCGGTGTCCAAGGACGACGTGCTGGCGCGGCTGAATGCGCGCGGTGCGATCGAGGCCGCCGCCAATGCGCTGGAAGCGCAGCTCAAGCTGGAGGATTCCGAGCGCGAATGGAAGCAGTTCCCAGAGAAGAAGGCGCTGATGGAACGCCGCGCCAACGCGCTCAAGCAGCAGATCGACGTGGCCACGCGCCAGCACGAGAACCGCGTTTCCGAAGGCACCACGCGACTGGCCGAGGAACAGCGCGCACAGCTGCAGGAGGCGCGCAGCAACCTGGAAAACACCAGGCGTGCGCGCGAGTTCGCACGCCAGGAGCAGGACCGTTATGCGCGCCTGCTGGCGCTGCCCGGCGGCGGCGGCGTGTCGCAGTCGCAGCTCGATGCCAAGCGCGCCGCGGCGCAGGACGCCGAGAACAACCTGCGCGTGGCGCAGTCACGGCTGAGCGAACTCGATGCCCGCCTGTCCCGCGAGATGACACAAGCCAGCGCGCAGCTTGAAAGCAGCGGGCAGGACCTGGCCGGGCTGCGCGTGCAGTACGACGCCGCGATGCGGGAGATCGCCAGTACCGAGGACAAGCTGCGCCTGCAGGTGCAGACCGCACGGCTGGTGGCCGACGCTGCCGCTCGCATCCGCTTCGAGAATATCGACAAGGATAATTTCCTGCTGATCCTGGCGCCGGTGTCGGGCGTGATCACCGATGTCACCTCCACCCAGCGCGGCGACAAGGTGCAGGCCAATACGCCGCTGGGCGGGATCGCGCCGAAGGATGCACGCCCGGTGGTCAAGATCGTCATTGCCGAGCGCGACCGCGCCTTCCTGCGCGAAGGGTTGCTGGTCAAGCTCAAGTTCAGCGCTTTCCCGTACCAGCGCTACGGGATCATCGAAGGCACGCTGGAATTCATCTCGCCCGCGACCAAGCCGGGCCCCGACAAGCAGCCGGTCTACGAGGGCAGGGTGCGCCTCGCGCGCGACTACTACACCGTGGCCGACAACAAGTATCCGTTGCGCTATGGCATGACTGCCACGGCGGAGATCGTGGTGCGCGAGCGCCGCCTGATCGACCTGGGGCTCGACCCCTTCCGCGAGGTGGCGGGTTAACTGCCGGCAGCGCCGGCAGCCGGGGGATTACAGGAACAGCCGAGCTGGATGCCCGTGCGCGCGCATCGGGCCGTCAAAAGGAGCCTAGACATGACTGGCATTGTCCGTATCGACGACGAGGTGCTCGGCGTCGATGAATTCGTGCGGCTGCTCAAGCTGACCGGGCAGTTCGAAGGGCTGGTCGAGCAGATGGTGCGCGACAAGCTGACCGTGCACGCCGCGAAGCGGCAGGGCATGGTGGTCACGCCCGACGAAATCCAGGAGCGCGCCGACCAGTTCCGGCGCGTGCAGGGGCTGCACCGCGCCGCCGACATGAACCACTACCTCGATGCGCTGAATGTCAGCCTCGACGAATTCGAGGCGTTCATCACCGACAACCTGTACCAGGAGCGGATGATGGAGCAGGTCTGCAGCGACGCCGCGGTGCAGGAGTACTTTGCGCTGAACTCTCCGCGCTTTGACAGCATCGAGGTCAGCCATATCGTGGTCGACAGCGAAGGCAAGGCCAAGGAACTGATCTCGTACCTGCAGGACGATCCCGAGGCGTTCGCCGACATGGCGCGCGAGCATTCGATCGCCGACACGCGCGAGCACGGCGGCGAGATCGGCAAGGTGCTGCGCGGCTCGCTCAAGACCGATATTGAGGCCAAGGTGTTCAACGCGGAGCCGGGCGACCTGCTGGGGCCGTTCCCCGCGCCGGACCGTTCCTTCTTCGAGGTCTTCCTGGTGCGCGCCAAGCATCCCGCCACGCTCGACAGCGAGGTCGCGGTGGAAGTGCGCCGCCTGCTGCGCGAAGACTGGCTGATGGGCAGGGCGCAGGAACATGTCATCGAAGCCCGCTAGCGAGTCTGGCGACGCCTCCGCCGCCGCTGCCCCGACAGCCCCGACCGGCTCGGAGAGGTCCGAAGGCGGATCCGCGCTGGCCGCTTTCCTGGCCGGCGTGGAGATCCTGTCGGTGCTGACGCCGGAGGAATTGGCGCGCCTGGCGGACGCCGCGCAAGTGCTGACCTTTGGCTTTGGCGATACCGTCTGCAACGCCGGCGACGCGGCGCCCGGCCTGTTTATCGTCAAGTCGGGATCCGTGCGTGTGTTCAATGAAGAGCACGGCAAGGAAATCAGCATGGGCGTGCGCAAGGCCGGCGAGGTCTTTGCCGATATCGCGCTGCTGCGCGAGTACCGGCACGAGTCGTCGGTGCGCGCCTCGGGCAAGACCGAACTGCTGATGATCCCGCGCAGCGTGGCTGAGCCGGTGGTGGCCGGCAACCCGGCGGCGCTGGCCTTTGTCACCAGCTATGTCGCGATCAGTTCCGCCGGCGGCTTTGTCGCGCGGCTGTTCGACCTGCGCGGCAAGCTCGACAAGCAGGAACTGGCCGACGCCGTGCGCAGCGTGGGCGTCAAGCGCGTCAGCGCCGGCAAGGAGATCCTGAAGCAGGACGGGCGCGAGGACCGGCGCCTGTACGTGGTGCGCCAGGGCACCGTGCGCGTGGTGCGCAGCGAAGAGGGCAGCGAGTTTCCCCTGGCGACACTTGGGCAGGGCGATATCTTCGGCGAGCGCGCGTGCGTGATGCGGCAGGAACAGCTGGCGTCGGCCGTCGCCGAGACCGACGTGCGCCTGCTGGTCATCCCCGAGAAGACCGTGCAGCTGATCCTGGAACGCAACCCGCGCCTGCGCGAGGTGCTGGAAGAACGCATCCGCGCGCTCGATCGCGAGCTGCATCGGCAGAAGAAGCTGGCCGAGCGGCGCAAGCGCCCGGTGCTGCTGGACCTGCATTCCAGGCCCGAGCTGGGCGAAAAGATGATCCGCCGCTTCGGCCTGGTCGAGCAGGCCGAGGAGATGGACTGCGGCGCGGCCTGCCTGGCGATGATCTGCCGGCACTACGGCATCCCGATGACGCTGGGCAAGCTGCGCGAGCTGGCCAACGTGACCACGCAGGGCGCCACGCTGGACAGCCTGGCGCGCGCGGGCGAGTCGCTGGGCTTCACCACGCGCGGGGTGCAATGCACGCGCGACTCGCTGATGGGCTTCGAGCTGCCGTTCATCGTGCACTGGGAGGGCTACCACTACGTGGTGGTGTACGGCATCTCTTCGCGCTGGGTGTGGGTGGCCGATCCCGCCATCGGCTTCCGCAAGATGAGCGCGGAGGAGTTCGAGCGCGGCTGGAGCGGCACCTGCCTGCTGTTCTCGCCGGGCGAGAGCATGACGCAACTCTCGGTGCAGCGCTCGCCGTGGCTGCGCTTCATCGGCTACCTGGCGCCGTACAAGAAGATCCTGGCGCACCTGTTCCTGGCGACCTTCGTGATCCAGATGCTGGGGGTGGTGCCGCCGCTGATCATCCAGAACATCCTCGACGGCGTGGTGGTGCACCAGAACGTGGGGCTGCTGCACCTGCTGATCGCTGGGCTTATCATTGCCAACGTGTTCTCGCAGCTGATGTCGACGATCCGCGCGTACCTGGCCAACTTCATGGTGCGCAACATGGATTTCGCCATGATGTCGCATTTCTTCAAGCACACGATGTCGCTGCCGCTGTCGTTCTTCGCCAAGCGCAAGACCGGCGACATCTTCGCGCGCTTCCAGGAGAACCAGACCATCCGCGCCTTCCTGACGGAGTCGACGGTGACCACGGCGCTGAACCTGCTGATGGTGTTCATCTACTTCACCATCATGTTCCTCTACAACGTCAAGCTGACGCTGCTGCTGATCGCCTTCGTGATCCCGATCGCGGCACTGACGGTGGTGGTGACGCCCAAGGTCAAGACGTATGCGCGCGAGGTCTTTGCCACGTCGACCGATGCCAAGGCCTACCTGATGGAAACGCTGGGCGGCGCCGAAACCGTCAAGGGCATGGGCATCGAGCGTCCGGTGCGGCTGCGCTGGGAGCGCAAGTACACCAAGGCGCTGGAGTCGCAATACAAGGCGCAGGCTTTCCATATTCTGGTGGGGCTGGTAAGCCAGCTGCTCAACGCCGCCACCACCATCGCGGTGCTGTGGGTCGGCGCGACGCTGGTGCTCGAGCGCGAGCTGACCATCGGCCAGCTGATCGCCTTCAACGCCTTCATGGGCAGCGTGCTGGCGCCGCTGATGGGCCTGGTCGCGCTGTGGAGCCAGCTCAACGATGCGGCCGTGGCCATGGAACGGCTCGGCGACGTGCTCGACCTGGAGCCCGAGCAGAAGCCGCAGGACGTGCTGTCTCGTGTGATGCTGCCCGACCTGCAGGGAGAGATCGTGATGAAGGACCTGTACTTCCGCTATGGCGGCGAGGACACGCCCTACGTGCTGGAGAACATCAGCTTCACCATCCGGCCGGGCGAGATGGTCGCCATTGTAGGGCGCAGCGGCTCGGGCAAGACCACGCTGGCCAAGCTGCTGGTCGGCTTCTACAAGCCCACCGAGGGCACGATGTCGGTCGACGGGTACGACCTCAACGTGATCGACGCGGCGTTCTACCGCGCGCAGGTCGGCTATGTGATGCAGTCCAACCTGTTGTTCTCGGGCACCATCGCCGAGAACATCGCCTGCGGCGACGACAGCCCCGACCGGCGCCGCATCGAGGAAGTGGCGCGCATGGCCGATGCCCATGCGTTTATCAGCAAGCTGCCGCTGGGCTACGAGCAGGTGGTGGGCGAGCGCGGCATCGGCCTGTCGGGCGGGCAGATCCAGCGGCTATGCATCGCCCGCGCGCTGTACCACGACCCGCGGCTGCTGGTGTTCGACGAGGCGACCTCGGCGCTCGACACGCAGTCCGAGAGCAACATCCTGGCGAACATGCAGGAGATCCTGCGCGGGCGTACCGCAGTCATCATCGCGCACCGGCTCAGCACCATCATGCAGGCCGACAAGATCCTGGTGCTGTATGAAGGCGCGATTGTCGAGCAGGGCCGGCATGAAGAGCTGCTGGAACGCAAGGGCATGTATTTCCAACTGGTGCAGAAGCAACTGAGCGCAGCATGAAGCTATACAACCAGGGTGCCACCCCCGCCTCGGTCACCTCGCCGGTGTCGTTCGCCGGCCTGATCGAGAAAATCGAGATCCTGCGCTCGACGCTGCGCTGGGCGTCGCGTCTCGACCGCCCCGAGATCGAGAAGCTGCTCAAGCAGGCCACCACGCTGCGCGACGAGGTCATGGGGCTGTCGCACAAGGAGCGCTTCGTGCAGGCGGCGTCATCTGCTGAAACCGCGGCCGGAAGCGCGGATGAAAGCGCGCCGCCGCAGCAGGAAGTCGAGCGCATGCCGCGCGAGCGGCGGCAGGCGCTGATGGAGCGCAGCTTTATCTTCGAGGGAACCTTTGGCGACAACCCCAAGCTGCTCGAAGCGCTGGAAATTGCCGAGAAGGCCGCGCCGACCGACCTGCCGGTGCTGATCGACGGCGAGAGCGGCACCGGCAAGGAGCTGATGGCCAAGGTGATCCACGCCAACGGTTCGCGCACCGACAAGCCCTTCATCTCGGTCAACTGCGGCGCGATCCCAGACAGCCTGCTCGAATCCGAACTGTTCGGCCACAAGAAGGGCGCCTTCACCGGCGCCAGCAACGACCGGCGCGGCAAGTTCGAGAGCGCGCATACGGGCACGATCTTCCTCGACGAAATCGGCGAGCTGCCGCTGACCGGGCAGGTCAAGCTGCTGCGCGTGCTGGAAGCGCACGAGATCCAGCGCGTGGGCTCGGACGAGATCATCTCGGTCGATGCGCGCATCGTTGCCGCCACCAACAAGGACCTGCGCAAGATGAGCGAGGCCGGTACCTTCCGCGAGGACCTTTTCTACCGCCTGAGCGTGATCCATGTCAGCCTGCCGGCGCTGCGCGAGCGGCACGACGAGATCCCGCTGCTGGTGTCCTACTTCAGCGACGAGGCCGCCAGCATGCTCAAGCGCGCGCCGGTCAGGCTGACGCCGCGCCTGCGCGACTTCCTGCTGCACTACGACTACCCGGGCAACATCCGCGAGCTGCGCAACCTGATCTACCGGCTGTCATGCCTGGCTGGCGACACCGCCGACCTGGCGCAGTTGCCGCAGGACATCCGGCCCAGGCCGGCGGCGCTGGCGGTGGTGGGGACGGCGGGAGGAGCGGGAGGGGCAGGGACCGAAATCGCCATGCCGACCTCGCTCAGCGAGGCCAAGCGCGCGGCCAGCGACGAGGCAGAGCGCGCTTTCCTGGAGCGCGGGTTGCAGGAAGTCGGCGGCACCGTCGCCGAGCTGGCGCGGCGCTTCGACATGAACCGCTCGCACCTGCAGATGCTGCTGAAGAAGCATGGCATCCATTCCAAGGATTTCCGCGCCAGCCGGCAGGCGGACGGGAGCAAGGGGTAGGCGCGGCGCTCAGGTGTCGAGCTCGGGATTGACCAGCGTCTTGTCGCCGTAAGGATCGGCGGCGCGGATCACCACCACCGAGATGTTGTCGCGCCCGCCGGCATCGAGCGCCATCTTCAGCAGCGTCTGCGCGGCTTGTGGCGGATCCTGTTGCGCCAGTACCGCAGCGATGTCGGGGTCGTCGACCTCATTGCTCAAGCCGTCGCTGCACAGCAGGAAGATGTCGCCATCGGCAACTTCGGTCAGAAGTTGCTCCGGCGCCAGCGTTGCCGCGGCGCCGACGGCGCGCGTGATGGTGTTCTGCGCGGGATGGTGGCGCGCCTGCTCTGGCGTGATCAGGCCGCGCGCCAGCAGGCGCTCGACCTGGTTATGGTCGCGCGTCAGCCGCACCAGCTCGCCGCCGCGCAGCCGGTACAGCCGGCTGTCGCCCGCCCACAGGCAGCCGCAGCGCCGGTCGCCGGCCAGCAGCACTACGACCGTACTGCCGATGCATCGCACACCAAGCCGCGCGGCTTCGTCGACCAGCGCCAGGTTGACGCCCTGCATCGCCGCCCGCGTGGCCTCCATCCGGTCTTCCAGCAGCGGCTGCGGCGGCAGCGCGGCCAGCGCCTGAACCACGGCCTGGCTGGCGAAGTCGCCGACGGCGTGGCCACCCATGCCGTCGGCGACCGCCCACAGCTGCTGCGCGGGCAGGTCCAGGCACGCATCCTCGTTGCGTTCGCGTACGCGGCCGACGTCGGTGCAGGCCGCCGAGGTCCACTGGAAGTGCGAATCGAAACCCAAAACTAGCCTCCGCTCCGCGTCGCGCCCCTTTCGTACCGATTTTTCGTGCCCGTCGCGCCGGGGCGTGCCACGATGGGCGCTCAGATCAAGCGACCGTCGTTCCTCGCGCCCTGGTCGCCCTGGACACTGATATTGGAGTTGGGCGCGTTGTTGCGGATATCGATGTTCTGGAACTGGTTGTTCATCTGATCAGCATAGAAGCTGTAGTTGATCTCGTAAAAGTTGAACACCGCGCCGGCCGGCACCGGCGACGACGGCACGAACGGGCGGATCCACCCGAACACCCACTGCCCGCCGGCACCGCGTACGCGGGCCATGGCGTCGGAAGCAAGTTCGCGGCAGCTGGCAAGATCGTGAATAGCTAGGGTGGCCATGTGTCTGTCTCCGGGTTGTAGCGACTTGTGCCGGGGCGGCATCGGAATACAGCAAGGCGCGTGCCAACAGTAGCGAGCCGCTGGTTGGGTTGGCGCCAGAGCGCCATGCGGCACGGTTTGCTGGTTGGCGGCACGGCGTCGCGCCATCAGCGGACCGCAGTATGCGTTCGCCTGGCAACGACACCTGTGCGAACACATGTCGGAATTTCCCCGTCACTGTATCGCTCGCGGGCAAGACCCCGCTTCAGCCGCAATATTCCCCGGTTATGTGTCGCAGGCCACCGATGCGGCACGTGCCCTGCAGCGACACTGGCCCCTCACGCATCAATGCGAGGGCGTCATGCTGATCCTGCTGACCATCGTCGAGCCCTTGACCCGGCTTGGACTGAGCGTAGTCCGGACACCTTCTCGGGGGCAGCCGGAAATATGCGTGACGGACGACTTCGGCAACCTCACTGAATGCGAGTCGCTCGGACAGGCGCTGGCGTTCGCGGCGGATATCCAGTCGCACTGACGCGCGCGGCCGCGTCCCGAATCCTGGATGGCTGGCTGTCGGTGTCGGGTGACTTCCGGCAAGAGGATTTTGATATACTCCCCTCCTGCTTCAGGGTCCCCTCGCCGTAGTTCAATGGATAGAACGAGCGCCTCCTAAGCGCTAGATACAGGTTCGATTCCTGTCGGCGGGACCAATCCAATGCCACCTTTCAGGGTACCCCTTCTCCAAAGTGCCGCGGGCGGCATTCCTGCTGCGCGGCAGGCAGGTTGCGCCTAAGCGCGCTGACATCGTCGGGATTGACCAGGTCTGGCACGGTCCAGCCGTTCAGGTCGTAGTCGTCCATTGCCGAGCGCGCAAAGGCCTTCATCTGCTCCAGATTGCCGGTGTTCTGCGCAGCCGACAGGTTGGTCAGCCGCGTCGCCTCATTGCTGCCGATGTAGTTGATCTCGTACAGCTCATGGCGTGCGCCGAACTCGGTGCCGATGGCATCCCACAACAGCTTCATGACCTTGACGCGCTCCTCGGCCTGCGCGCCGCCGGAGCCGCGCAGGTACTTGTCGATGTAGGTGCGGATCTCGGGCACGTTGAAGTCGTTGGCGTGCGAGTTCAGGTAAATCAGGCCGCTGGCCACCACCTGCTCGATGATATTGCGCACGCGTGGCAATGCCTCCTGGTTCAGCACGCGGTAGGCGCCGGCAAAGTGTGGATCGGGACGGACGTGGCCATGCCAGGGCACCTCGCTCTTGGCCATCGCATCTGACAAGGCCCAGAAGGCATTGCGCCAGGCGATCACCTCGCCGAGGTGCACCTGGACGCCGTACAGGTTGCGCGTACCGGTGATCTCCAGCGCCCGTGCCAGCAGGCCGACGATAAAGTCAAGCTTGACCGCGACGCGCGTGCAGCCGTGGAGCGACGCGCGTTCCAGATACCCGGAGCCGGACTGTATGGTGTCTGCCTGCGCCACCTCGCCGTGCATGAACACGTTCTCCCACGGCACGAAGACATTGTCCATCACGAGGATGGCGTCGTTCTCGTCCAGGCGCGATGACAGCGGGTAGTCGAACGGGCTGCCGAGCACCGCGGCGCGGTATTCGTTCGAGACCCGGCATAAGAGCTTCAGGCCCGGGGCGTTGGTGGACACGATCAACTTGGGTCCACGCGCCGGCGTGGCGTCGGCATTGGCAACATAGATGTAATGGGTCAGCGCGGCGCCGGTGGCAACCACCTTGGCGCCGCTGACGTAGATGCCGCCATCGTCCTCGCGGACCACGCGCACGAATACGTCAGATGCGGCCGATGGCGGCAGATCGCGATCAACGGGGGGATTGACCACGGCATGGCCCATGTACCAGGTTCGCTCCTGGGCCTTGCGGTACCAGCGTCGGGCGTTTTCCTCGTAGCCCTTGTAGAACGTCGCGTTGGCCCCCAGCGTGGCGAGGAAGGAGCCCTTGTAGTCCGGCGACCGTCCCATCCAGCCCCATGCGCACTGCTGCCAGCCGGCAATCGCATTGCGTTGCGCCAACTGCTCGGCCACGTCGCGCGGCGCGCGGAAAAAGCGCTGGGTAAAGCCGCCCCATTCGGTCGGGATGCAGAGTTCAGCGTGGCGCTCCGGATCATGCAACGCCTGGTACATCCGGGCGATCATCCGTGCCATATTGCGAAACGCCGGATGTTCGGCGACATTCCGCACGCGCTCGCCGTAGATCCACACCTCGCGCCCATCATCCAGGCTTTGCAGAAATTCCTTGCCGGTGAAGGGGACATAGACGCGATCGTAGGTGTTCCGCAGGTCGTCGAACATATCGTTTGGCTTCTCTCGGAAAGTTTCTGGGCCGTGCCGCAAGCCGGGCACACCAGAACTTCGGTGCGCAACCGCGCACGCCGAAGCTGCATTGACGATACATTGCTATGTCATGGCAATGACACGGCGTTGGTGTCCGGGGCCACTTTTGCCATGTCTGCATGCAAATTCAAGCAGGCAAGGTGCAACGTGGTTCAGCTACGCTGCTCAGTGCGCGCTGGTCTTCGAAAAAAGCTGGATCACCGCGACGCCGGCAATGATCAGGCCAATCCCCAGGCAAGCCGCCAGATCCGGGATCTGCCGGTACAGCACCACCGCAATCAACGTAACCAGCACGATCCCGGCCCCGCTCCAGATCGCATACGCAATCCCCACCGGCACGGTCCGCATCACCATCATCAGCAGCCAGAACGCCGCCACGTAGCCGCCCACCACCAGCACGCTGGGCACGAGCCGGGTAAAGCCTTGCGAGGCCTTCAGGCTGCTGGTGGCGATGACTTCAGCGACGATGGCGAGGCCGAGGAGCAGGTATCCGTTCATGGCTGGGGCTGGAAAGTGGGGCGGCAGGCGCTAAACCGGCATCTTAGCGCCGCCGCCATGTTGCGCCAAAGCCGCGTCCCTCCATCGCGGTGGTTGTGCGAAGCGGCATTGCAGTTTTGAATAGAACAAAATACAGAACAAAGCAGACCCCCCTCGGGCCTGCGTTACCAGGCAGTCGCGGTATTTTTGCGGCCTGACCAAGCCGGCACGAACCTGACGATGCCGGCGGCTGGCTTCTTGGGGTAAGGGGAGCGGTATGAATCACACCGGCATCTACGGCACGGCCGCCTGGCCGACGGCGCAGTTCGTGGAGGCGGCACCGGAGCCGGACGCGACGCCATGGCAGGACACCATCGCCGCGGCGGACCATGCGTTGGAAGAAGCCACGCGCATCCAGCGAGGCGTGCAGCACAACCTGAAGCTGATGCAGGAGGTCCGGTCGCTGCGTGAAGAGCTGCGCAAGGCCCATGCGGAAATCGACCGTTACCGGGGCATGCATGCGCGGGTGGTGGTGGGCATGCGCCAGCTGGAAGACGACCACACCGGGGCAATGAGCCGGCTCAAGGCTGAGAACGAGATGCTGCTGGTGCGCCACCGGGTCTACAAGCTGATGGCCGAGCACTACGCCCGCATGGCGTTGCGGCTGGATCCGCAGGTCTTCGCCACGCACCGCGACCGCGTGCTGCAGCACATCCTGTTCCAGCGCCGCAAGGGCGTGCCGCCGGATGCGGTCAGTGCCGCCGACGTTGCCTTCCTGATGCTGTAGCGGCGCGTGGGGGGCGCTCAGGCCGCGCGCGGCCGCAGCACGTAGAACGCCAGCATGCCGCCGACCACGCCCCAGAATGCCGAGCCGATGCCAGCCAGCGTCATGCCCGAGGCGGTGATCATGAAGGTCAGCAGCGCGGCTTCGCGCTCGGCCGGCGTCTGCATGGCAACGGTCAGGCCGTTGGCGATCGAGCCCAGCAGCGCGAACGCCGTGACGCCGACCACCAGCGCCTTGGGAAAGGCGGCGAACAGCGCGGCGATGCTCGCGGCCAGCGTGCCCGCCACCAGGTAGCCGATGCCGCAGACCACCGCGGCGGTATAGCGGCGGTTGCGGTCCGGGTCGGCCTGCGGGCCCGTGCAGATGGCGGCGGTGATCGCCGCCAGGTTGATGCCGTGCGAGCCGAACGGCGCCAGCGCGGCCGACGCCAGCCCGGTGACCGTGATCAGGCGCGAGGCCGGTACGTGGTAGCCGTCGGCGCGCAGCACCGCCAGCCCGGGGATGTTCTGCGACGCCAGCGCGACGATGAACAGCGGGATCGCCATGCTGATGAAGGCCGACAGCGAGAACGCCGGCGTGGTCCATACCGGCACCGCCAGTTCCAGCCGCAGGCCGGAGAAGTCAAGCTGGCCGAGCACGCCCGCCACCGCCACCCCCGTCAACAGCACGCCGGGCACCGCGTAGGCCGGCCACAGCTTCCTGCCCAGCAGGTAGGCGGCGAACATTGCCAGCAACAGCACGGTCTGGTGCTGCGCCTGCACGAACACATCGACGCTGATGCGGAACAGGATGCCGGCGAGCAGCGCCGAGGCAATGCTCGCCGGCAGCGCCCGCATCAGCCTGTCGAACCAGCCGGTCATGCCGGCGGCCACCATCAGCAGGGCGGCCATCAGGAAAGCGCCGATCGCCTCGGGATAGGGCACGCCGGGCAGGCTGGCGATCAGCAACGCGGCGCCGGGCGTGGACCAGGCCACCACGATCGGCATGCGCGACGCCAGCGACAGGCCGAGGGTGGTGACGCCCATGCCGATCGACAGCGCCCAGATCCACGACGAGATCTGCGCGTCGGTCAGGTGCGCGGCCTGGCCGGCCTGGATCATCAGCACCAGCGAGCTGGTATAGCCGGTCAGCGTGGCGACCAGCCCGGCGACGAGCGCGGAGACGGACAGGTCGGAAAATTTCAGCGAAGCGGTGGTCATCGGGCAGACGCGGAACGGGGCACGCACATTGGCAGGCCGACATCTTCGCACGAGTGCCTTGGCCGTACCATCCGCCGCGCCTTCCCCGGGTCTGGCCGCGTCAGTCCGCCACCTTGTCGCTCGGGAACTTGAACGAGTCGCGCAGCAGGTAGCTCATCGGGATATCGAGCCGGATGCCATGCGGCGGGATTGGTGCCTGGAACCACTTGCGGTACAGCCGCTGCGTGTCCTGGTCGTAGATCGACGCCACCAGCGTCTTGTCGACCAGCTGCTTGAAGGCCGCGTCGTGGCGCGACAGCATGATGGCGTAGGGCTCGATGGTGAGCAGGTCGCCGGTGACGCGGTAGTCGTCCGGGCGCGCCGCGTTGGCGCGCAGGCCATAGAGCAGCACGTCGTCCATCACGAAGGCATCGGCCTTGCCGGCCTCGACCATGGCGAAGGCCTGGGCGTGGTCCTTGGCCTCGACCAGCCGCAGCTGCAGCGCGCCGGCCTCATCCATCTTGCGCAGCGTCGCCAGCGGCGTCGTGCCGGTGGTCGAGACCACGGTCTTGCCGCGCAGGTCCGGCCACCTGTTGATGCCCGACGCCGCCTTGACCAGCATGCGGCTGCCGGCGATGTAGTGCGGGATGGTGAAGGCGACCTGCTCGCGCCGCTCGCGGTTGTTGGTGGTCGAGCCGCATTCCAGGTCGGCCTTGCCCTCGACGATGGCCGGGATGCGGCTGGCCGGCGTGACCGGCACCCAGTCCACGCGCAGCGACGGCAGCTTCAGCGCGCCGCGCACGGCGTCGGCGACCTTGAGGCAGAGGTCGACGGCATAGCCGACCGGCTTGCCGTCGACGACGAAGGAGAACGGCACCGAGCTTTCGCGGTGGGCGATGCGGATGGCGCCGGTCTGCCGGATCCGGCGCAGCACCGGCGCGCCGTCGGGCGGAGCCGTGGCGGCAGGGTCGGTGGCCGGTGTGGCGGCGGTTGTGGCTGCGGATGGCGCCGGCATGGCCACGGCCAGCAGCGCGGCCGCCAGCGCGGCCAAGGCATGGCATGACAAGACGGGCGCGCGCTTCCCGCAGGAAGGCAGGCGCCCCGGACCCGGATCGAACATGTAACCCCCGTACAAAAATGACTGGAACCGGCGCGGGCGGCGGCCGCAGGCCAACCACCCGTTCCGTCTTCTGGCCGGCTGTGGCGCCGGCTCTGTGTTGTGTTGTCTTGTTTGTCGTGCCGGCACCCCGGGGTGCAGGACAAGCCATTGTTCCACGCGGCGCCGGATGCGGACAACTGCCGGCTCGGCAAGCGTGCCCGGCGAGCAACGCCCCGGCGTGCCCGGGTTGACGGGGCTTTCCCTTACGGAGTTGTCCGACTGGAGCGGGGCTAGGCGCATTGATATTCTGCTTGTGTGCCTTGCGAGCAGGGCACCGAGGAGAGACTCTTGGGCCCGCAGTGCGCGGGCCCTTCTTTTTTGGGGGCGCCTGCGCGGGGCCGCCTGTCGGCCGGGGTCGTCTACAATGCGGGCTGCCGCGCCGTGCCCGGCAACCATCCCCGTCCCATCCGGCTTTGCCTTTCCATTCGTCGTCTTTTCCCATGGCCCTGTTTTCCATCACCGATGCCCAGCTCGCCTTCGGGCACGTGGCTTTGCTCGACCACGCCGATTTCTCGCTGGAGGCCGGCGAACGCGTGGGCCTGATCGGGCGCAACGGCTCGGGCAAGTCTTCACTGCTGAAGATCGTGGCCGGGTTGTCGGCGCCGGACGACGGCCTGATTGCGCGCCAGAGCGGCGTGACCAGCGCCTACGTGCCGCAGGAGCCGCAGTTCGAGCCAGGCATCACCGTGTTCGACGCGGTGTCGCAGGGCATGGGCGACGCGCACGACCTGCTGGTGCGCTACGAGGCGGCCGCCGATCGCGTCGCCGAGCACCACGACGACGAGTCCGCGCTGGCCGAGCTGCACCGGCTGCAGTCCGAGCTGGACGCCGCCGGCGCCTGGCAGCTGCGCACCCGCGTGGAAACCACGCTGGCCCGGCTGGGGCTGGATTCGCACACGCACGTCGATGCGCTGTCCGGCGGCCTGCAGAAGCGCGTGGCGCTGGCGCAGGCGCTGGTGGCCGAACCCGACATCCTGCTGCTGGACGAGCCGACCAACCACCTCGACATGGAAGCCATCCGCTGGCTGGAAGACCTGCTGCTGGCGTTCCGCGGCAGCGTGCTGCTGATTACCCACGACCGCGCCTTCCTGGACCGCGTGGCCACCCGCATCGTCGAACTGGACCGGGGCCGGCTGGTGTCCTTCCCGGGCAACTTCGCCGCCTACCAGGCGCGCAAGGAAGAAATGCTGGCTGCCGAGCAGGTCGAACAGGCCAAGTTCGACAAGCTGCTGGCGCAGGAAGAGGTGTGGATCCGCAAGGGCGTGGAGGCGCGCCGCACGCGCAGCGTGTCGCGCATCCAGCGGCTGGTGGCGATGCGCACCGAGCGCGCCGCGCGCCGCGAGGTGCAGGGCAACGTCAAGCTGGAGGTGTCGCAGGCCGACCGCTCCGGCAAGATCGTCTCCGAGCTGATCGAGGTGAACAAGGGTTATGGCGACAAGGTGGTGGTGCGCGATTTCACCGCCACTATCATGCGTGGCGACAAGGTCGGCCTGATCGGCCCCAATGGCGCCGGCAAGACCACGCTGCTGCGCCTGATCCTGGGCGAGCTGCCGCCGGACAGCGGCACGGTGCGCAACGGCAGCAATCTGCAGGTGGCGTACTTCGACCAGATGCGCACCGCGCTCGACCTGGAAAAGTCGCTGGCCGACACCATCAGCCCGGGCAGCGACTGGGTCGAAGTCAATGGCCAGCGCAAGCACGTGATGAGCTACCTGGGCGACTTCCTGTTCGCGCCGGAGCGCGCGCGTTCGCCGGTCAAGTCGCTGTCGGGCGGCGAGCGCAACCGGTTGCTGCTGGCGCGGCTGTTCGCGCGGCCGGCCAATGTGCTGGTGCTGGACGAGCCGACCAACGACCTTGATATCGATACGCTGGAGCTGCTGGAAGAACTGCTGCAGGATTACAGCGGCACGGTATTCCTGGTCTCGCACGACCGCGCCTTCCTGGACAACGTGGTGACGTCCACCATCGCCGCCGAGGGCGAAGGCGTGTGGCGCGAGTCCGTGGGCGGCTATTCCGACTGGGTCGAGCAATCGGCCCGCGCCGCCGCGATCCAGGCAGCGCGCAAGCCGGAGCAGAAGGCGCCGGAGGCGGCCAGGGGCAAGGATACGCGCGAGGCGCGCGGCGCCAACCGTTCGGTCAAGCTGTCATACAAGGAGCAGCGCGAGCTGGACGGCCTGCCGGAGCGCATCGCCGCGCTGGAGACCGAGCAGAAGACGATCTCGGCGCAGCTGGAAGACGGGTCGCTCTATGTCAGCGATGCGGCCAAGGCCGCGCAACTGGCCACGCGCCACGACGAGATCGAGATGGGATTGCTGGAGGCGCTGGAGAGGTGGGAGGTGCTGGAGGCGAAGGTGAAGGGGGAGGGAGTGTAAGGGGGTTGGGTTTTGGCTTCTGTTGTCGCTGTTGGTGACATGCTGTCGGTCTTTGAAGCGTTGTTGTCGCTGTTGGTGACATGCTCTCGGCCGTTGAACCGCCTGGTTCCGCCCTCCTGGGCGGGTAACTTTTTGTCCGAGCGACAAAAAGTCACCAAAAAGCGCGTTGACTGCCCTGGGCGGGCGGCCACTCTTATCGTAGTGGGCCGGGGGTTTCGTACGGGGCTGGGCTTCGATGCAGGGCAAGGCTGCCTGCCGCCTTGGTGCGCCACGGTGGCTCGGGATTGAAGCGATGTTTGAACGAGCCCAGAGCTGTGGGTGGCCCCTGCTGCCGGCGTCAACGTAGGGACGCCTACGGCTGCGCTGCGCGCCGGCAGCATCTCAGGTCAGGGGCTCGGGCACGGAACGCGTCGCTACGCTCGCTTGGCGCTATCGCCGATGAGCCCAGGAGTCTGCCGCCGACCGCCTGTTCGCTCCCCTCTCCCGCTTGCGGGAGAGGGGTCGGGGGAGAGGGCCGGGCCCTCCACGAAGTAAAGCCAGCCAATTCCCCGGCGCTGCGCCAAGACCTTTGTATGCGCCAGCCATGTCGCCAAGCGTGCGACGCCGGCCCGAAGCGCGAGCCGGGATGTGGATGCCAGCTCTGCCACGTTAGGGCCCGCGCGCAGCGCAGCCGAAGGCGTCCCACCGATGGCGCAGTTAGCAGGCGGCCACTACCCTGCTTCGGGTTCGTTCAACAGCCCGTCGACGCAGGCACATCCCGGGGGCGTAGCAGGGTCGAACGGGCAACCTCGGTCAAAGGAGACCAAAGCCGCCCGAACCACTGCCACCGTGAAATTGATAGCCAGCCGCTCAGGCGACGCGTTTTTTGGTTACTTTTTGTCGCTTGGACAAAAAGTGACCCGCCCAGGAGGGCGGAACCAGGCGCTTCAACGGCCGACAGCATGTCACCAGCAGCGACCACCGCGCTTCAACGGCCGACAGCATGTCACCAGCAGCGACCACCGCGGTTCAACGGCCGACAGCATGTCACAAACAGCGACCACCCTCGTAGCGCCCAAGCCTCACCCACACCAAGCCAGCACCATATTGGTCAGATCGACCATGAACGACGGCCGCAGATACCCCACGAACCCAAGCGCCAGCACCCCCGCCAGCACCGCCAGCAAGGCCGCCTTCGCCATGCGCGCGCGGGCCGCCACCATCACGCCGCCGCCGGCTGGGCGCGCACCAGCGCCTGCTCGCGGATCGGCAGATTGACCAGCGCCGCCATCACGCCAAGCCCGATCGAGATCAGCCACACCGTGTTGTAGCCGCCGGTGCGGTCATAGAGATAGCCCCCCAGCCACGCGCCCAGGAAGCTGCCGATCTGGTGCGAGAAGAACACCACCCCCGACAGCATCGACAGGTACTTCACGCCAAACACCTGCGCGATGATGCCGTTGGTCAGCGGCACCGTCGACAGCCACAGGAAGCCCATCAGCGCCGCGAACACCCAGGTGCTGGCCACCGTCAGCGGCAACAGCAGATAGCCGGCGATCACGACCGAGCGCGCCAGGTAGATGAACGCCAGCAGGTAGCGCTTGGGCAGGCGCTGGCCGATCGCGCCCGCGGTATAGGTGCCGAACACGTTGAACAGCCCGATCAGCGCCAGCGCCACGACGGCGACTTTCGGGTCGGTCAGGCCCTGGTCCTTCAGGTACGGTGTCAGGTGGACACCGATAAACACTACCTGGAAGCCGCACACGAAGTAGCCCAGCGTCAGCAGCTGGAAGTTGCGGTTGTTGAAGGCTTCATGGACGGCCTGGCCGATGGTCTGGTGGTGGCCCGCCGTGTGCGCCTCTTCGCGCGGTTCGCGCAGCGTCAGTGCCAGCGGCAGCATCACGCAGGCCATCAGCGCCATCACGTACAGCGCGTTCTGCCAGCCGAGGCCCGAGATCAGCCCCTGTTCGATCGGGATCATCAGGAACTGCCCGAACGAGCCCGCCGCGGCGGCAATGCCCATTGCCCACACACGCTTCTCGGGGCTGGCGACGCGGCCGATCACGCCGTAGACGATGCTGTAGGTCGTGCCGGACTGGGCGATGCCGATCAGCACCCCGGCGCCGGTGGCAAAGGCCGTGCCGCTGGTTGCCAGCGCCATCACCACCAGGCCCGCCACATACAGCGCCACGCCGACCAGCATGATGCGAAGTGCGCCGAACTTGTCGGCCAGCGCGCCCGCGAAGGGCTGGCTGGCGCCCCACATCAGGTTCTGCAGCGCCAGCGCGAAGGCGAAGGTCTCGCGGTTCCAGCCGTGCGCCTGCGTGATCGGCAGGTTGAACAGGCCGAAGCCGTGGCGGATGCCCATCGAGAGCGTCACGAGCAGGCCCCCGCACACCAGCACGGTGGTCAGGGAAAGTTGTCGGTTTTGCATGTCTTGGCTCGGTGTGCGGCTGAGCGCGCGGTGGCGCGTCGCCGGCATGGATTGTCTGTGCTTGTTGTGGACCGTGCCGGGACGGCAATCAGGCTTGCCGTGGGCCGGGTGGTGGCGAGTTTACCCCGGACGCGAGAAACGCGTACGCCGCCCCCTGAAGCCGGCGGCGCGGCAAAAAGTGGCGGTGCCACGGCAAAGGCCGCGCGAGCACCGGCGGCAGCGGCAAGCGCTTTCCGGCGGGAATACCGCCGCCGGCATCCATTACAATGCAGTGCCCGGTGCCCCGGCGCGTGCACAGTTGTACGCCCGCCGCAGCCGGGACATCCACTTTCGTAGCGACTCCATGGCGAGCAAAACCAGTCAGTACAGCGAATCTTCCATCCGGGTCCTGAAGGGCCTGGAGCCGGTCAAGCAGCGCCCCGGCATGTACACCCGGACCGACAACCCCCTGCATATCGTGCAGGAGGTGATCGACAACGCTTCGGACGAGGCCCTGGGCGGCCACGGCTCCGAGATCCTGGTGACTCTGCACCGCGACGGAAGCGTCAGCGTGGAGGACGACGGCCGCGGCATCCCGGTGGGCATCCACCCGGAAGAAGGCGTGCCGGTGGTCGAGATCGTCTTTACCCGGCTGCACGCCGGCGGCAAGTTCGACAAGGGCAAGGGCGGCGCCTATGCCTTCTCGGGCGGCCTGCACGGCGTGGGCGTGTCGGTGACTAACGCGCTGTCGACGCAGCTGGACGTGACCGTCTGGCGCGACGGCATGTGCTCCACGCTGACCTTCTCCGGCGGAGACGTGACTGTGCCGCTGGCCTCGCGCAAGTTCGAGCGCGGCGAGAAGAAGAACGGCACGCGTGTGCAGGTGTGGCCCGACGCCAAGTATTTCGATTCGGCCGCGATCCCGCAGGCCGAGCTGCAGCGCCTGCTGCGCAGCAAGGCCGTGCTGCTGCCGGGCGTCAAGGTGACGCTGGTGCTCGAGAAGACCGGCGAAACCCAGACCTGGCAGTACGACCAGGGATTGAAGGGCTACCTGGTCGAAGCGCTGGCGCAAGGCAGCTCTCAGGGGCCAGATCGGGAACTGGTGATCCCGATGTTCGAGGGCGAGCACTTTGCCGATCCCGACGCCAACCCCGGCGAGGAAGGCTTTGCCGACGGCGAAGGCGCCTCGTGGGTGGTGGCCTGGACCGAGGATGGCGCGCCGGTGCGCGAGTCCTACGTCAACCTGATCCCCACGCCCGCCGGCGGCACGCATGAGTCCGGCCTGCGCGAAGGCTTGTTCCAGGCGGTCAAGAGCTTTATCGAGATGCACGCGCTGCAGCCCAAGGGCGTCAAGCTGATGAGCGAAGACGTGTTCGCGCGCGCTTCGTTCGTGCTGTCGGCCAAGGTGCTCGACCCGCAGTTCCAGGGCCAGATCAAGGAGCGCCTGAACAGCCGCGACGCGGTGCGGCTCGTCTCTACCTTCAGTCGCCCGGCGCTGGAGTTGTGGCTGAACCACCATGTCGAGTACGGCAAGAAGCTGGCCGAGCTGGTGATCCGCCAGGCGCAGGCACGCACGCGCGCGGCGCAGAAGGTCGAGAAGAAAAAGGGCTCCGGCGTGGCCGTGCTGCCCGGCAAGCTGACCGACTGCGAATCCACCGATGTGACCCGCAACGAATTGTTCCTGGTCGAGGGCGATTCCGCCGGCGGCTCGGCCAAGATGGGCCGCGACAAGGAATTCCAGGCCATCCTGCCGCTGCGCGGCAAGGTGCTCAACACCTGGGAGACCGAGCGCGACCGCCTGTTCGCCAACAACGAGGTGCACGACATCGCCGTGGCGATCGGCGTGGACCCGCACGGCGCCAACGATGAGCCCGACCTGTCCAACCTGCGCTACGGCAAGATCAGCATCCTGTCAGACGCGGACGTGGACGGCGCGCATATCCAGGTGCTGCTGCTGACACTGTTCTTCCGTCATTTCCCCAAGCTGATCGAGGCCGGCAACGTCTATGTGGCGCGTCCGCCGCTGTTCCGCGTCGATGCCCCCGCGCGCGGCAAGAAGCCGGCGCAGAAGCTGTATGCGCTGGATGAAGGCGAACTCGTGGCCATCCAGGACAAGCTGGTCAAGGACGGCGTCAAGGATGGCAGCTGGCAGATCTCGCGCTTCAAGGGCCTGGGCGAGATGAGTGCCGAGCAGCTGTGGGAAACCACCATGAACCCCGACACGCGCCGCTTGCTGCCCGTTACGTTGGGCGAGTACGACCTGCCGCAGACCGTAGAGATGATGAACATGCTCATGGGCAAGGGCGAGGCCGCACAGCGCCGCAGCTGGCTGGAAGAGAAGGGCAACGAGGTCGAGGCCGATATCTGAGCGCTGGAGCGCGGGCCCGCGATTGGGTAGATAATCCCGAGGTTCGCTTGACCAGCTGGAACGCACGATGACGACGAGACCTCCCGGCAATCCATGGCGCAACGCGGCAGCCGCCGTGCTGGCGCTGGCCGGGCTCGCCTTCGTGCCGGCGGCGCATGCCGAGCTGTGGGGCTATATCGACGCAGACGGTGTCGCGCACTTTGCCGACCAGAAGCTCGACGCGCGCTACAAGCTGTTCATGAAGGACGGCGGCAAGCTCGACAGCGCGCGCCTGGCGGCGATCCAGCGTGGCAAGGCGCCGGCTGGCACGGACGGCGCGGGCGATGTCGACCTGGAGCAGCACAAGCTCTACCGCTATGTCGTCAATCATCCCAACATCAAGACCGTCGAGCCGCTGATCCACCAGATCGCCGGCAAGCAGGATGTCGATCCCGCGCTGGTCAAGGCGGTGATGGCGGTGGAGTCGGGCTTCAACCCGGGGGCGGTCTCGCCCAAGGGCGCGATCGGGCTGATGCAGGTGATCCCCGGCACCGGCGCGCGCTTCGGCGTCAGCGCCGACCAGCGCCGCACGATCGAGCAGAAGCTGGCCGATCCGCGCACCAACATCACCGCCGGCGTGCGCTACCTGCGCTGGCTGATGCAGCTGTTTCCGAACAACCTGGAGCTGGTGCTGGCGGCGTATAACGCAGGCGAGGGCGCGGTGCAGCGCTACAACAACCGCATTCCGCCGTACCCCGAAACGCAGCAGTATGTCAGCACGGTGCTGCAGTTCTACCGGTTCTACCAACCCGCGCAAGGCGTGGGGCCCATGCGTGCCAGTGCCAGTGCCGACGGCCCGCGCGTGAAAATGGTGATCGGCGGGCGGCGCAATATGCCCTGACCGGCATGACCGAACCACAAGCAACCCGGCGCGCTGCTTCAACATGGCGCGCCGAATTCTTGCCTATCCATGGAACAACAAGACATCACGTTTCAACCTGAAGAGCCGGCCGATTCGCTGACGCTGGCCCGCTACGCCGAGCGCGCCTACCTCGACTACGCCGTCAGCGTGGTCAAGGGCCGCGCGCTGCCGGAAGTGGCCGATGGCCAGAAGCCGGTGCAGCGCCGCATCCTGTTCTCGATGCATGAGATGGGCCTGCGCGCCGATGCCAAGCCGGTCAAGTCAGCGCGCGTGGTCGGCGACGTGCTGGGCAAGTTCCACCCGCACGGCGACCAGTCCGCCTATGACGCGCTGGTGCGCCTGGCGCAGGACTTCTCGCTGCGCTACCCGCTGATCGACGGCCAGGGCAACTTCGGCTCGCGCGACGGCGACGGCGCGGCGGCGATGCGCTACACCGAAGCGCGCCTGACGCCAATCTCGCGCCTGCTGCTCGACGAGATCGACCAGGGCACGGTCGACTTCATCCCCAACTACGACGGCTCGATGCAGGAGCCGAAGCTGCTGCCGGCGCGGCTGCCGTTCGTGCTGCTCAACGGCGCCTCGGGCATTGCCGTGGGCATGGCCACCGAGATCCCGCCGCACAACCTGCGCGAGGTCGCCGCGGCCACCGTGGCGATGATCCGCAACCCGAATATCTCGCTGGCCGAGTTGCTGGCGCTGATGCCGGGGCCGGACTATCCCGGCGGCGGCCAGATCATCTCGCCGGCATCGGACATTGCCCAGATCTACGAGAACGGCCGTGGCAGCCTGAAGGTGCGCGCGCGCTGGTCCATCGAGGAAATGGCGCGCGGCCAGTGGCAGATGGTGGTGAACGAACTGCCGCCGAATACTTCCGCGCAGAAGGTGCTGGAAGAGATCGAGGAAATCACCAATCCCAAGATCAAGGCCGGCAAGAAGGCGCTGACGCCGGACCAGCAGCAGCTCAAGGCAACCGTGCTGGCGGTGCTGGACGCGGTGCGCGATGAATCCGGCAAGGACGCGCCGGTGCGGCTGGTGTTCGAGCCCAAGAGCAAGAACATCGACCAGCAGGAGTTTATCCAGGCGCTGCTGGCGCATACCAGCCTGGAGTCGGGCGCGCCGATCAACCTGGTGATGATCGGCACCGATGGCCGGCCGCGCCAGAAGGGCCTGCGCGAGATCCTGAGCGAGTGGATCGCGTTCCGCTTCGAGACGGTCACGCGCCGCACGCGCCATCGCCTGGGCAAGGTCGAGGACCGCATCCACATCCTGGAAGGCCGGATGCTGGTGCTGCTCAATATCGACGAGGTGATCCGCATCATCCGCGAGAGCGATGAGCCCAAGCCGGCGCTGATCGAAGCCTTCGAGCTGACCGACCGCCAGGCCGAGGACATCCTGGAAATCCGCCTGCGCCAGCTGGCGCGGCTGGAAGCGATCAAGATCGAGAAGGAACTGAAGGACCTGCGCGAAGAGCAGGCCGACCTGGACGTGCTGCTCAAGTCCGAGACCATGATGCGCCGTCGCATCATCAAGGAGATCGAGACCGACGCCAGGCAGTACAGCCCGGAAGACAAGGACCCGCGCCGCACGCTGATCCAGGAAGAGCGCCGCGCCGCCGCAGAGGTGCGCGTGATCGACGAGCCGGTGACGGTGATCATGTCGCAGAAGGGCTGGGTGCGCACGCGCCAGGGCCATGGCCACGATCCGCAGCAGTTCACCTTCAAGGCGGGCGATGCGCTCTACAACACCTTTGACTGCCGCACGGTCGACGTGCTGCTGGTGTTCGGCACCAATGGCCGGGTCTACTCCGTGCCGGTCTCCAGCCTGCCGGGCGGGCGCGGCGACGGGGTGCCCATCACCACGCTGATCGAGCTGCAGTCCGGCAGCCAGGTGGCGCATACCTTTGCCGGCAGCGCCAGCCAGCGCGTGCTGCTTGCCACGGGCGGCGGCAACGGCTTCCAGACCACGGTGGGCGACATGACCGGCCGGCAGAAGGGCGGCAAGTCGTTCCTGACGCTGGACGACGGCGATGCCCCGCTGCCGCCGGCGCCGATCGGCGACGAGGCCACGCATGCGGCTTGCCTGTCCGGCAACGGCCGCCTGCTGCTGGTGGCGCTGGACGAGGTCAAGGTGCTGTCGGCCGGCGGCCGCGGCGTGATCCTGATGGAGCTGGAGCCCAAGGAGAAGCTGCTGCAGGCGGTTGCCGTGGGCGCGCCGGGGCTGATGCTGTCGGGCGCGGGCCGCGGCGGCAAGCCGTCGTCGCAGAAGCTGTCCGGGCAGTCGCTGCTGCCGTATGTCGGCAAGCGCGCGCGCAAGGGCAAGCAGATCGAGGCCAGGCTGAAGGAGCCGAGGATCGATCCGGTGCGGGTGGAGGCGCCGGGCAACGGCAACTGAGTTCGCCGGAGCCAGTGTTTTCTCCCCTCTCCCATTTATGGGAGAGGGGCGGGGGAGAGGGCCAGCGCGTCCACGAAGTGACGCACTTTCATGCTTGCCGAAGTCCTGCCCTCTCCCCCGACCCCTCTCCCGCAAGCGGGAGAGGGGAGACAACAAGCGCTCAGTCCACCCCCACAAACCCCCCCGTCTGATGCGCCCACAGCCGCGCATACAGCCCTCCATGCGCGAGCAATTCCGCATGCGTGCCATTCTCCACGATATGCCCGTTGTCCAGCACCACCAGCCGGTCCATGCGTGCGATCGTCGACAGCCGGTGCGCGATGGCGATCACCGTCTTGCCTTGCATCAGCGTTTCCAGGCTGTCCTGGATCGCCGCTTCCACTTCCGAATCCAGCGCCGAGGTCGCTTCGTCCAGGATCAGGATCGGCGCGTTCTTCAGCAGCACCCGCGCGATCGCGATGCGCTGGCGCTGTCCGCCTGACAGCTTCACACCGCGCTCGCCCACCTGCGCCTCCAGCCCGGTATTGCCGTGGGCATCGACCAGATTGGGAATGAACTCGTCCGCGCGGGCGCCATGCAGTGCTTCGGTCAGCTCGGCCTCGGTGCTGGAGGGTTTGCCGTACAGCAGGTTCTCGCGGATCGAACGGTGCAGCAGCGAGGTGTCCTGCGTCACCATGCCGATCTGCGCGCGCAGGCTTTCCTGCGTGACATCGGCGATGTCCTGCCCATCGATCAGGATGCGGCCGCTTTCCACGTCATAGAGCCGCAGCAGCAGGTTGACCAGCGTCGACTTGCCGGCGCCGGAAGGGCCGACCAGGCCGATCTTCTCGCCCGGCCGCACGGTCAGGTTGACGCCCTCGATCACGCCCGAGCCCTTGCCGTAGTGGAACCCCACCCGCTCGAAGCGGACTTCGCCCTGCGTGACGCGCAGCGGTTGCGCATTGGCGCGGTCGGTGACCTTGCGCGGCACGGCGATGGTCTTCATGCCGTCCTGCACCTGCCCGACGTTCTCGAAGATGCCATTGACCACCCACATGATCCAGCCCGACATATTGTTGATGCGGATCACCAGGCCGGTGGTCAGCGCGATCGCGCCGGTGGTGACATGCCCGGTGCTCCACAGCCACACCGCCAGCCCGGTGGTGCCGGCGATCAGAGCGCCGTTCATCGCGGTGATGGTGACGTCCATGCCGCTGACCATGCGCCCGGCCTGCCGCGCCTTCTCGGTCTGCTCGGCCATGGCGTCGCGCGCGTAGTCTTCTTCCTGCCGGGTATGGGCGAACAGCTTGAGCGTGGTGATATTGGTGTAGCCGTCGACGATGCGCCCCATCAGCCGCGAGCGCGATTCGGTGGCGACCACCGAGCGCTCCTTCACGCGCGGCACGAAATACATCAGCGCGGCCACGTAGCAGACGATCCACAGCAGCAGCGGGATCATCAGCCGCCAGTCGGCCTGCGCGAACAGCACCAGCGAGCTGACCGCATAGATCACCACGTGCCACAGCGCGTCGACCGCCTGCACGGCGGAGTCGCGCAGCGAGAAGCCGGTCTGCATGATGCGCTGGGCGATGCGCCCGGCAAAGTCGTTCTGGAAGAACGACAGGCTCTGCTTGAGCACGTAGCGGTGGTTCTGCCAGCGGATCAGGTTCGACAGGCTGGGGTTGATGACCTGGTGCACCAGCACGTCGTGCAGTCCGAAGAAGATGGGCCGCAGCAACACTGCCACCACCAGCATCCACACCAGCTCGTTGCGATGCCGGCTGAAGAATTCCGCGCCGGGCGTGGTCTGCGCCATGTCGACCAGCCGGCCGAGGAAGCTGAACAGCGCCACCTCGATCAGCGCGCCGACCAGGCCCACCAGCAACAGCAGCGCGAACACGCCCCAGACTTCGCGCAGGTACCAGGTGTAGAAGCGCAAGACCTGCCCTGGCGGCTCGCGGTCGGGCATGTCACGGAAGGGGTCGATCAGTCTTTCCAGGCGACGCAACATGGCAGGGTTCCCGTTGTGTGCCACGGCGCGCCCAGCCGGCTTGTGGGATCCCGCGGGCGCTTGCGGCGGATCAGACGCAACATGATACGCGCGTTGCCCAATGGAAAAGCCCCGCCAGCGGCGGGGCCTTGACTGAAACGCCATGCCGAAACTGCCGCGGCGGCAGGGTAATCAGGGGTGGTGGATTACCATGTGCGTGAACGGCGGCACGTAGGCCTGCAGCGTCACGAACAGGCCGACCAGGATCGCCAGCACGACCGAGTGGAAGAACACGTAGCGCAGGATGTCGCCCTCGTGGCCGTACCACTTGGTTGCGGTCGAAGCCACCACGATGGACTGCGCGTCGATCATCTTGCCCATCACGCCGCCCGAGCTGTTGGCCGACGCCATCAGCACCGGCGACAGGCCCAGCTGCTCGGCGGTGGTCTTCTGCAGGCCGCCGAACAGCACGTTCGAGGCCGTGTCCGAGCCGGTCAGCGCCACGCCCAGCCAGCCCAGCATGGTGCCGAACAGCGGGTAGAACACGCCCGTGTGGGCGAAGGCCAGGCCCAGCGTGGCATCGAGGCCCGAGTAGCGGGTCAGGTAGCCGACACCGAACATCGCGCAGATGGTCAGCAGCGAGTAGCGCACCAGCTTGATGGTTTCCCAGTACTCCTTGAACAGGCGCGGCACGGAGTAGCCCATCAGCAGGCCGCCGGCGATTGCCGAGACAAAGATGCCGGTGCCGGCCATCGACAGCACGTTGAAGTTGAACACGGCGCCTTCGATGACTTCCTTGGGCACCACCGGCGGCACCTTGACGATGGCCTTGTCCAGGCCCGGGACCGGGAATTTCCAGGCCCACAGGCTATCCATCAGCTTCTTGAACTCGGGGATGCCCCAGACGAACACGAACACCGTCAGGATCACCCACGGCATCCAGGCCTTCGCCACCGAGATGCCGGCCGAAGCGGCGCTGGCGCGGGCGTCGGCTTCGAGCGCTTCGGGGTGGTCGACCTTGGAGTCGTCGTGACGGCCGAGGATTTTGGTCGACGTCCAGATTTCCTTCGGATGCCAGACCTTCAGGAACAGCGTCAGCGAGCCCATCGACACCAGCGCCGCGATCACGTCCACCAGCCATGGGCCGTGGAAGTTCGACACCAGGTACTGCGGAACGGCAAAGCTCACGCCTGCGACCAGGATCGCCGGCCAGATCGCCAGCATGCCGCGGAAGCCGGCAAAGGCCCAGATCAGCCAGAACGGCACGAGCACCGAGAAGAACGGCAGCTGGCGACCGATCATCGCCGACAGGTCGAGCAGGTCCAGTCCGGTCACCGAGGCCAGGCCGATGATCGGCGCGCCCAGCGCGCCGTACGCCACCGGAGCCGTATTGGCGATCAGCGCCAGCCCCGAGGCAGCCAGCGGGGAAAAGCCCAGGCCGATCAGGATGGCGCCGGTCACGGCCACCGGCGTGCCGAAGCCGGCCGCACCCTCGAAGAACGCGCCGAAACTGAACGCCACCAGCAGCAGCTGCAGGCGGCGGTCCTCGGTGATGCCGGAGATCGAGTTCTGCAGCACCTTGAACGATCCGTTCAGGGTGGTGAGCCGGTGCAGGAAGATGATGTTCAGCACGATCCAGCCGATCGGGAACAGCCCGGAGACGATGCCGAGCCCCGCGGCCTTGCCCGCCATTGCCGCCGGCATGCCGAACACCGTGGACGCGACCACGATGCCGATCACCAGCGCCAGCCCGGCGGCCAGGTGTGCCTGCAGGTGAAAGAACGCCAGCGCTGCCAGCAGCACGGCGACCGGAATGCCCGCGGCAATGGTCGACAGCGCCATATTGCCCAGCGGGTCATAGACTTGACTCCACACGATCGAAATCCTCCTCAGGTTGGCTCGGGCGCCCGGGCGATCTGCGTGCCCTGGGCTACCCGCTTGCGCTTTGCACCGGCGCGCGGCATCCGCCGCGTGCGGGAAAGAACCAGCGATTGTAGGAACGGGTTCCGTGTTCGCTGCCGTACATTGCGTCATGCCAGGCATGAGCCACATTCAGGGATCAGGGTTTGCCTGGGGCATTGCAGCGCACATGGGACGTACCCGGCACACCGGGCAGAGTACTCTAAACGGCGCCTGTTGCAAAAGTCTGCATGCCTGCGCGTGGCCCGGATGACTGGCCCGGCAGCCATGCCGGAGACTGGCGCAAGCGCGGTCGGGCGGCGCATACTGGCGGTCGCCATGACGCGGGCACGCTGCCCGCATTCCAATATCGAACGAGGCTACCCATGACTGAATTCCTGCCCGCGTGGCCGCTCCTGACCGCCTTCGTGCTGGCCAGCCTGGCGCTGGCCATCACACCCGGCCCGGCCGTGGTCTATATCGTGACGCGCACGCTGGCGCAGGGCCGGCAGGCCGGGCTAGCCTCGATCGGCGCGGTGGCGCTGGGCAACCTGGGGAACGCCGTCGGCGCATCGCTGGGGCTGGCGGTGCTGTTCTCGGTCTCGGCGCTGGCGTTCTCGGTGGTCAAGTTCGCAGGCGCGGCCTACCTGATCTGGCTGGGTATCCGCGCGCTGCGTGGCGGTGGTGCGACGGCGGCCGACGGCGGCACGCCTGAAGTGGCGCAGCGCAGCCTGCGCCAGGTGATGCGCGACGGCTTCGTGGTGGCGCTGCTCAACCCCAAGACCGCGATCTTCTTCGCCGCCTTCCTGCCGCAGTTCATGAATCCGGCCGGCTCGGCGCTGACTCAGAGTCTGGCGCTGGGCGTGGCCTTCGTGCTGATCGCCGCCACCACCGACGCCTGTTACGTGCTGGCCGCGGCCGCCGTGATGCCGGCGCTGCGCCGCGCCGGGCGGGCACGCGCGTTCGGCCGCTACCTGACGGGTGCGGCGTTTATCGGGCTGGGGATCTTTACGGCGACTTCGGGCTCGCGCGCCGCGAAGTAGGCAGGCAGAAGGCGGGGAAGGAAAAAACTGCCGCCGCTCAGCGCAGCGGCAGTTCCAGGATGCCGCCGGCGGCAGGGCGGGCGCGCATTGACGCGAGCCACCGTTCCAGGTTCGGCCGCGTCTGGTGCTGGAGCGGCAGCCCCATCCAGCGGTGTGCGGCGCAGGCCAGCGAGATATCGGCCATGGTGAAACGATCGCCGCCGATGAACTCGCGGCCAGCCAGCGCCTTGTCGAGCAAGTCGGCCAGCGGCTCGGTGCGCGCGCATGACGCCTGGATGGCGGCCTCGTCGCGTTCGCCGGCGGGCGTGCGCACCAGGTTCAGGAAAGCCGTCACCATCGCCGGGCTGAAGGCCGTGGTCTGCCAGTCCATCCAGCGGTCGGCCGAGGCGCGTGCCTTGACGTCTTCGGGCCACAGCGTGCCCTCGCCGTAGCGTGCGCACAGGTAGCGCACGATCGCGTTCGATTCCCACAGCACGAAGGGCTCGCCGCCTACGTCCGTCCCGCGGAAATCCTCGATCACCGGGATCTGGCGGTTCGGGTTCAGGCGAACGTAGGCCTCGGTGTCGAGGTCGCCCTTGGTGACGCCGATATCGACGCGCTCATGGTCCAGGTGCAGTTCGCGCGCGCACCAGACCACTTTCTGCACGTTGATGGAGGAGAGTCGGCCCCAGATACGCAGCATGTCGGCTCCTGGAATACGTGCGCCCGGACGGCGTCAGGCCGCGCGCGGTTGCTTGGCGGCAGCGGCGGCGATGGACTCGCGGAACAGCTCGCCCAGGATCGCCACGCCCTGTTCAATGCGCTCGGGCGGCACCGTGACAAATGCCAGGCGCAGCGCATTGCGCTTCGGGTTGCTGGCGTAGAACGGCGCGCCCGGCACATAGGCCACATTGCGCTTCACCGCCTCTTCCAGGATAGCCATGCTGTCCAGCCCCTCGGGCAGCTCCATCCAGATGAACATGCCGCCTTCCGGCGTGTTCCAGGTCACGCCTTCCGGCATGTGGCGCTTGAGCGCGTCCAGCATGGTCTGGCACTGCTTGCTGTAGAGCTCGCGGATGGTCGGGATATGGCGGTCGAGCAGGCCGTCGCGCACGGTCTCGTAGGCCACGCGCTGCGTGAAGCTCGGCGTGTGCAGGTCCGATGCCTGCTTGGCCTGGCACAGCTTGAAGTGCAGCTCGGGCGGGGCGATCACGTAGCCAAGGCGCAGGCCGGGGGCCAGGATCTTGGAGAACGAGCCCATGTAGATCACGCCGTCCGGATTCATCGACAGCAGCGTCGGCAGCTGGTCGCCGGTGTAGCTGAGCGCGCCGTACGGATCGTCTTCCACTACCAGCACGCCCAGTTCCTGCGCACGCGCCACCAGCGCCTGGCGGCGCTCCAGCGGCAGGCGGCGGCCGGTCGGATTCTGGAAGTTGGGCAGGGCGTACAGGAAGCGCGCGCCGGCGGTCAGCTCGGGCGTCAGCGCCTCGGGCACCAGGCCCTTGTCGTCGGTCGGGATCGAGACGAATTCAGGTTCGAACAGCGAGAACGCCTGCAGCGCGCCGAGGTAGCTGGGGGTTTCCACCATCACCTTGCTGCCCGGGTCGATCATCACCTTGGCGATCAGGTCCAGCGCCTGCTGCGAACCGGTGACGATCAGCACGCGCTCGACGCCCACGCCATGGCGCTTGGCGACGAATTCACGCAGCGGCAGGTAGCCTTCGGTCGCGGCGTATTGCAGCGCCGCCTGCGGGTTGTCGGCGAATACGCGGGCCGTCGCTGCCTCCATGGCCGCTACCGGGAACGATTCCGGCGAGGGCAGGCCGCCGGCGAACGAAATGACTTCCGGACGCTCGGTGACCTTGAGGATTTCGCGGATGGCCGAGCTGGTCAGTTGCTGCGCCCGGCGGGAGATGGCCCATTTCATGATGTGTCTCTTGTGGTCTGGGGGAATTCTGGAGAGAGCGGCTAGCCTGCCGCTCAGTCAACGATAAAAAGTCTGGCGCCCGTCGGCGAGGACGAACGGTGCGCTTCCGCCTGGTCGGCGACCTGGTAGCTGGTGCCCGCGGTGAGCACGAACTGCCGGCCGTCATCCAGCTCGGTATGGAGCTCGCCGTCCAGCACGAACAGGATATGGCCCTTGCTGCACCAGTGGTCGGCCAGGTAGCCGGGCGAGTATTCGACCATCCGCACGCGGATATCGCCGAACTGGCGCGTGCGCCAGGTTGCCTCGCCTTGCTCGCCGGGGTGCCGGGTCGGCGTGATGGCCGACCAGTCGGTGGTGCCGAAGGGCAGGTTGTCGATGCGCATGCGGCCTTAGCCCTGGACCTCGACGATCATTTCGATCTCGACGCAGGCGCCCAGCGGCACCTGCGCCACGCCAAAGGCGCTGCGCGCGTGCTTGCCCTTGTCGCCGAAGACTTCGGCCAGGAACTCGGAAGCGCCGTTGGTCACCAGGTGCTGCTCGGTGAACTCGGGGGTGGAGTTGACCAGGCTCATCACCTTGACGATGCGGGTGACGCGGTTCAGGTCGCCCACGTGCGCGTGCAGCGTGGCCAGCAGGTCGATGGCGATGGCGCGCGCGGCGGCCTTGCCGGATTCGGTGTCGATGTCCTTGCCCAGCTTGCCGGTCCATACCTTGCCGTCCTTGCGGGCGATATGGCCCGACAGGAAGACGGTGTTGCCGGTCTGCGCGGCCATCACATAGGCGGCGGCAGGGGCGTTGGCGGTCGGCAGTTCGACGCCGAGGCGGGCAAGGGTGTCGTAGACGGACATGCGTTGGACTCCTGGTCAGTGAATGCGTCCTGGAAGGACTGGGGACGTTTCCGGGGCGAGGGCAGGTGCGCTCTGGTGCACGGCGGCGTGTCGGCCTAGGGCCACGACAGCGATCACCGCCACCGCGAAGGCGATGGTGGGGGCGTCAAGCGGCTCGGCCAGGATCAGCGCACCGCCCGCCAGCGTCAGGAACGGCTGCAGCAATTGTATCTGCCCGACGCGGGCCACGCCGCCTTTTGCGAGGCCCGCGTACCAGAAAAGGAAGCCGACAAACATCGAGAACACCGAAACATAGGCCATGCCGCCCCAGGCACGCGGCGACGCCGCGGCGATCGCGGGCAGGTCGCGCAGCGTCAGCCAGGCCACCACCGGCACCAGCACCGGCAGCGACGCCACCAGCGCCCAGCTGATCGTCTCCAGCCCGCCCAGTTCACGCGATAGCTTGCCACCCTCGGCATAGCCCAGTGCACCGAGCACCACTGCGGCAAACAGGTACCAGTCGGCGTGCTGCAGGCCGCCGGCGCCTTGCCAGATGGCAAAGCCGACCACCAGCGCGCTGCCGGCCAAGGCCGACAGCCAGAACCCCGGCGACGGCCGCTCGCACCCGAACCAGGCCGCGAACACGGCCGTGACCAGCGGCAGCAGGCCGACCACGATGGCGCCGTGGCTGGCCGGCACCTCGCGCATCGCCAGCGACGAGAACACCGGGAAGCCGGCCACCACGCCCAGCGCCGTGACTGCCAGCCGCGGCCACTGGCCGCCGCGCGGCCGGCGTGCCGCGGCCAGCGCGCCGCGCATGGCCAGCAGCGCCAGCGCCAGCAGCGCGGCCAGGACGGCGCGTCCCAGCGCGACAAAAATCGGGTCCAGCTCGGCCACCGCCATGCGCGTGAACGGCAGGGTCTGGCTGAAGATGGCCACGCCGATGAAGCCGAGCAGCATGCCGCCTGAAGGGGGTGCGGAAGGGGGCGCGGCAGGTACGGACGAGGGTGCGGGAGCGGGCATGATTGGCCTCTTGCTTCTTGTCGGTCTATTCAATGCACGCCGGGCCGGGCGCTGACGGCGATCCACAGCGCGGTCAGCGCCAGCGCCACGCCCATGGCACGGTTGAACCAGCGCACGCGCTCGCCCTCACGCAGCCATTGCCGCAGCGCCGCGCCCAGCACGCCGTATACGCCGTTGCTGACGAAGCCCAGCAGCGCGAATACGCCGCACACCAGCAGCATGCGCTGCAGCGGCGCGGGGGCGCCTGCCATATAGGACGCCGCCACCGCCAGCGCCAGCATCCACGCCTTGATGTTGGCGTACTGCAGCACCGCCGATTGCCACACGTTCAGCGGACGCAGTACCTGCTTTTCGGCGAGTGCCGTGCCGCGCGCGATCTTCCACGCCAGCCACAGCAGGTAGGCCACACCGGCCAGGTGCACTACGGATGCCAGCGCCGGCTGGCCGAGGATCAGCGCGCCCACGCCGACCGCGCACAGCGCCAGGATGCTGGCAAAGCCGAACGCCACGCCGGCGCAATGCGGCAGCGTCGCGCGCAGGCCGAAGTTGGCGCCGGTCACCGCGGCAATGGTGGTGTTGGGCCCTGGCGTGAACAGGCCAACTGTCAGCAACGTCAGCAGGGCAAGGAACTGCGCCGCCGTCAGGCCGGTAAGCAAGCCAGATGTCACGGCGGTCATGCGAACGCCACCACCACGCGGCGGTTGGTGCGGCTCTTCTTCTCGATCTTGGTCACCGCCACGGTGCCGATCTCGCTGGTATTGCCCACGTGCGTGCCGCCGCAGGGCTGGCGATCGACGCCGGGAATCTCGACGATGCGAATGCTCGACGTCTCCGCGGGCGGCGCCGCGCCGATGGTGCGCACCAGTTCCGGCTGCGCGACCAGCTCTTGCGGCGTGATCAGCGAGATCCGCACCGGCGTTTCCGCGCGGATCAGCGCGTTCAGGCGCTCGGTCAGGTCGGCCTTGTCCAGCGTCGATTCCGGCAGGTCGAAGTCGATCCGCGCCGAGTCCGGCCAGATGCCGCAGCCGGTCACCGGCACCGGGATCAGCGAGCCGAGCAGGTGCAGGCAGGTATGCAGGCGCATCAGCCGGTGGCGGCGCGCCCAGTCGATGGTGACCGTGATGCGCTCGCCCACGCGCGGCAGCTCGGCGTCCGGCGCAGGCATATGCAGGATCCGGCTGCGGTCTTCGGCATAGACCGTGTCGACGATGGCCACGGTGCGCCCATCGGGCAGCGCCAGCGTGGCGGTGTCGCCGGCCTGGCCGCCGCTGCGCGCATAGCAGACGGTTTCGTCCAGTTCGATGCCTTCGGCGCTGGCCGCCAGCACGGTGGCGGTGCAGTGATCGAGGTAAGGATCGTCGTCGAAACGCTTGCGGGTCGCGGACATCGGTGTCTCCTTGGGATTCTTGTTTTCTTGTCGGAATGGCTAGCGCAGGATGCGGATGCCTTGCGGGGTTTCGATTTCGGCTGACAGCTCCGGCTGGCCCTCGCTCTGTTCGATCGCGATCAGGTGGTCCGCGCCCAGCCAGGCGAGGCCCTGCCGCAGCAGTTCGGCGCGCGGATGGCGGCCGCACAGTCTGCGCAGCGCCAGGTCCTGCCGTGGCAGGCTGACACCGGGGTAGGCGGCCACGTCCCACTGGATCAGGCTGGGCAGCAGACCGTCACCGGCCGCATCGGCCTCGCCTTGCCAGCGGGGCAGGGCGCCATCGTCCGGCACCGTGATACGCCAGCACAAGTCGCAGCGCGTCATCGGGATCACCGGCGCGATCCGGGCCGGATATTGCGACTGCCACAGCGTCAGGTCGGTGGGGCGCTCGACGCGGGCGGCCCAGTGCAGCAGGAACGGGCCGTTCTCCAGCCGTTGCCGTACCGCTTCGCTGTCCAGGCCGAACCAGCGCGGCCGCGCGGGCGCGGCGGCTGCGGGGTCGATCGCAATCACTTCCAGGTAGATGCCGCCGAACATGCCGAGCACGCGGTTGTGCGTGCCCATGGCGGCATGCGCACCGCCACCCTGAGGCGCAATCCCCAGCAGGTCGGCGACATGGGCGGCGCCTGCGTCCAGGTCGGGCGCGGCGATGACGAGGTGGTCGAGGGCGAGCTTCATCTTGGCTTGATGGTAAAGAAGGTAGTCGGTACAGTACCGGTACAGTTCTGCGGATCGTCTTCAGTACAGTTGCAGGAGCAGCACATGGATGCGAACACCCGGGACGCGGACGCCACCGCCGCGAACCCCCAGCAGCATAGCGGAAGCGGCGCGCGCGGCACCTCCGCTCAAGCCGGCGGGCGCCCGCTGCGGCTGGTGTTGCCGCCCACCGAGCGCCTGCCCGACCCGATCCCGTCGGCGCAGATGACCCTGGTCGAGCAATTGACCGAATGGGCTCGCATGCGCATCGACGAACGTGTGTTCCGCGCCGGCATGCGCATGCCGTCGATCCGCCAGCTGGCGCAGGAAAAAGGCATCTCGCGCTTTACCGTGGTCGAGGCCTATGAGCGGCTGGTAGCGCTGGGCTACCTGGAATCGCGCCGGGGCTCGGGCTTCTACGTGCGCGAGCGCGCGCCGGCCGCCCCCGCGGCGCCGGTGTCGTCCAATGTGGCCGAGTCGCGCAATATCGACGTCACCTGGCTGCTGCGCAGCATGTTCCATACCGCCGAGGCACACAAGGCGCCGGGGCTGGGCTTCCTGCCCAACGAGTGGCTCGATGGCGAGCTGATCGCCAGCGCGCTGCGCGGGCTGGGACGCCAGCCGGGCAACCATTTCCTGGCCAGCGGCACGCCGCAGGGCTTCCTGCCGCTGCGCCAGCAGCTGCGCACCCGGCTGGAGGAGCTGGAGATCCGCGCCGGCGCCGAGCAGATCGTTCTGACCTCCGGCATCACCCAGGCGCTCGACCTGATCGCCCGGCTCTACCTGCAGCCCGGCGACGCCGTGCTGGTGGGCGACCCGGCGTGGTTCGTGATGTTCGCCCGCTTTGCCGCGCAGGGCGCGCAGGTGATCGGCGTGCCGTACACCGCCGAGGGGCCGGACCTGGAGGCACTGGAGCGCATCGTGCAGGCGCGGCGGCCCAGGCTGTTCGTGATCAACTCGGTGCTGCACAACCCGACCGGTACCTCGCTGTCCGCCGCCAAGGCCTTCCAGCTGCTGAAGATGGCCGAGCAGTACGACTTCCTGATCGTGGAGGACGATATCTACTGCGACCTGTGCCCGCCCGGCCACGCCGCCACCCGGCTGGCCAGCCTGGACCAGTTGCGCCGGGTGATCTACCTGGGGAGCTTTTCCAAGACGCTGGCGGCCAACCTGCGCGTGGGCTTTATCGCCGCGCCCCCGGACATGGCATCGGCGCTGACCGACAGCAAGCTGCTGGCGGGCCTGGCCTCGCCCGAGATCAACGAGCGGGTGCTGTACAAGGTGCTGACAGAGGGGCATTACCGCAAGCATGTCGAGCGCGTGCGCACCCGGCTGGACCGCGCCCGCGACGAAACCCGGCGCGAGCTGGAGCGGCTGGGCCTGCGTCTCTTCCCGGGCCAGCACGCCGGTATGTACCTGTGGGCCGATACCGGCCGCGATACCAACGCGATTGCCACCGCCGGGCATGAAGAGGGCTACCTGTTCGCCCCCGGCAGCCTGTTCTCGCCGTCGCAGATGCCGTCGGGATGGATGCGCTTCAATGTCGCGAGCAGCGGCGACCCGGACATGCTGCGCTTCCTCGCGCGCCAACTGGAACGGCTCTGAGCCGCCTCGTTACATCCCCCGGGCCTTGAAAAATGGCCCGGGCGGCCCTATTTCTGGCGGCACCGGCCCCCGACGGCCACCCGACCATCCCAGATTCGCCTGTTTTCGAGATTCAAAAGGAGAACCATGACCGCACCGCACGAGACGATGAGCTTCCAGGCGGAAGTGAAGCAACTGCTGCACCTGATGATCCACTCGCTGTACAGCAACAAGGAAATCTTCCTGCGCGAGCTGGTCTCGAATGCTTCGGACGCCACTGACAAGCTGCGCTTCGAGGCGATCGCGAATCCCTCGCTGCTGGAAAACGACGCCGACCTGGCCATCCGCATTGAGGCCGATGCGCAGGCGCGCACGCTGAAGATCACCGACAACGGCATCGGCATGAGCCGCGACGAGGCGATCCGCAACCTGGGCACCATCGCGCGCTCGGGCACGAAGGAATTCTTCCAGCAGCTGTCCGGCGACCAGCAGAAGGACGCCGCGCTGATCGGCCAGTTCGGCGTGGGCTTCTACTCGGCATTCATTGTTGCCGACAAGGTCACGGTGGAAACCCGCCGCGCCGGCGTGGGCGCCGAGGAAGCCGTGCGCTGGGAAAGCACCGGCGACGGCGAGTTCAGCGTCGACGCGATCTCGCGCGCCGAGCGCGGCACCGCCATCACGCTGCACCTGCGCGAGGGCGAGGATGATTTCCTCTCGGCCTGGCGCCTGAAGGGCATCATCCAGAAATACTCGGACCACATCTCGCTGCCGATCCGCATGCCCAAGGAAGTGTGGGACGCCGAAGCCAGCAGCTACAAGCGCACCGACGAGTGGGAAAGCGTCAACCAGGCCAGCGCGCTGTGGACCCGCAACAAATCCGACATCACCGACGAGCAGTACATCGCGTTCTACCAGCACATTGCCCACCACGACAGCGAGGAACCGCTGGCCTGGACGCACAACCGCGTCGAAGGCCGCAGCGAATACACCCAGCTGCTGTACATCCCCGCGCGCGCGCCGTTCGACCTGTGGGACCGCAACCACAAGGCCGGCCTGAAGCTGTACGTCAAGCGCGTTTTCATCATGGACGACGCCGATCAGCTGCTGCCGGGCTACCTGCGCTGGGTCAAGGGCGTGGTCGATTCGGCCGACCTGCCGCTGAACGTGTCGCGCGAACTGCTGCAGGAAAGCCGCGACGTCAAGGCGATCCGCGAGGGCTGCACCAAGCGCGTGCTGTCGATGCTCGAATCGCTGGCCGACAGTGAAGACGAAGCCGAACGCGCCAAGTACGACACCTTCTGGCAGCAGTTCGGCCAGGCGCTGAAGGAAGGCGCCGGCGAGGACCAGGCCAACCAGGAGCGCGTGGCCAGGCTGCTGCGCTTTGCGTCGACGCACAACGACACCGCGGAGCAGAACGTGGCGCTGGCCGCCTATGTCGGCCGCATGAAGGAAGGCCAGGACAAGATCTACTACGTCACGGCCGATACCTGGTCCGCAGGCAAGAACAGCCCGCACCTGGAAGTATTCCGCAAGAAGGGCATCGAAGTCCTGCTCCTGACCGACCGCGTCGATGAATGGATGCTGTCGTTCCTGCGCGAATTCGATGGCAAGGAACTGGTGTCGGTGGCGCGCGGCGACCTCGACCTGGGCAAGCTGGCCGACGAAGCCGAGAAGGCCGAGCAGGAGAAGGCCGAGGCCGACTGGAAGGACGTGGTCGAGCGCGCCAAGACCGTGCTGGCCGGCAAGGCCAAGGACGTGCGCGTGACGCTGCGCCTGACGGAATCGGCATCGTGCCTGGTGTCGGACGAGGGCGACATGAGCGGCTACCTGCAGCGTCTGCTCAAGCAGGCCGGCCAGAAGGCGCCGGACGCCCAGCCGATCCTGGAACTGAACCCGGAGCACGCGCTGGTCAAGAAGCTGCGCGACCTGCCGGAGGGCGATGCCTTCAGCGATCGCCTGCAGGTGCTGTTCGACCAGGCGCTGCTGGCCGAAGGCGGCATGCTGGAAGATCCGGCGGCCTACGTGCAGCGCGTGAACAAGCTGCTGGCCTGAGGGCGCGACTGTCTTGCTCCCCTCTCCCGCGCGCGGGAGAGGGGTCGGGGGAGAGGGCCAGCGCCTGGCAAGCACGCTGACGTCTCACTTCGTGGACACACCGGCCCTCTCCCCCGCCCCTCTCCCATAAATGGGAGAGGGGAGACCACCATCGCAGTTTTTGCTCTTCCAGCGGCCCCAGCGAGGCTTCCGCGCTCTTGCCATGCCCGACACCACGCCCCCGCAGTCCGACCTCCGCCAGGGCCTGCCCCCTGTCATCGATTCCCACACCCGCGTGCTGGTGCTGGGCAGCTTTCCCGGTGCCGCCTCGCTTGCCGCGCGCCAGTATTACGCCCATCCCCGCAACCAGTTCTGGCCGCTGATGGCCGCGCTCACCGGCGAACCGATGCCGGCGCTGCCGTATGCCGAACGGCTGGTGCGGCTGCTGGCGCATCGCATCGGCGTCTGGGACGTACTTGGCGCGTGCATGCGCGAAGGCAGCCTGGACAGCAATATCCGCTATCCACAGGCCAACGATTTCACGCGGCTGCGCCAGTTGGCGCCGACGCTCGAGCGCGTCGGCTTCAACGGTGGCACATCCGGGCGTTTCGCGCCGCAGTTTGCCGCGCAAGGCTATCAGACGGTGGTGCTGCCTTCGTCCAGTCCCGCGCACGCCGCGCGCAGTTTCGAGCAGAAGCTTGCGCTGTGGCGTGCCTTGGTGGCGTAGTCCGGCTCGCCCTCCGCCCCCTCGGCTTTGGTACCTGGCACGTGTGCTGTATCCCTTATTGCCGCCTGCCATGGCGCCCTATACTGCAATCGAGTGACGAATCATTCGAAACCGGGGGTATCGGTCGCTCCTTGTCGTGCGCCTTGCGGTTCACACTTTCGGCCGCAACGCGATGACGTATCGAAAGTGAGCGCAATAGCGAGCAAGGAGTCAATCATGTTCAAGCATCTCCTGCTGGCGGTCGATGGCTCCGAGCTGTCCGAATCGGCATTCCGCAAGGCGATCGTGCTGGCGCGGGAAACGGGGGCGCAGATCACCGCGGTGCGCGTCTGTCCGAACTACCACGTGCTGACCTACCAGGTCGAAATGCTGCAGGACACGCGCGAGACCTACGTGAAGCAGGCGTGGGAAGATGCCACCCGCTACCTGCGCGGCCTGGCCGACGAGGCCGGCTCCGCAGGCGTGCAGTGCGATACCGCGTATGCTGTCAACGACCATCCCTACGAAGCCATCATCAAGGCCGCCGAAGAAAAGGACTGCGACCTGATCGTGATGGCCTCGCACGGGCGACGCGGGGTCCAGGGGTTGCTGATCGGCAGCGAGACCCTGAAGGTGCTGACGCACAGCAAGATCCCGGTGCTGGTCTACCGGTAAGCTTGCGGTCTTGCCGTCAGCCGCCGGCTTGCGGGCTGGCGGCGGGGCTGTATTTTTGCCGGCCGTGGTCGCTTCTGGCATGCTGACGGCCTGTCCCAATGCCCGGCCACCGTGGCCGCAAGCCCTCATGCCACTTTCCGACTGGACCCATGAAGCCATCCGCAAGATCGAGGCGGATTTCAACCGCTCCGCGGACACCCACCTGATCCCGCTGGATTTGCCGGGCTACCCCGACATCCGTGTCTACTTCAAGGACGAATCCAGCCACCCGACCGGCAGCCTGAAGCACCGGCTGGCGCGCTCGCTGTTCCTGTATGCGCTGTGCAATGGCTGGCTCCGTGAAGGCAGCACGGTGGTGGAAGCCTCCAGCGGCTCAACCGCGATTTCCGAGGCGTATTTCGCCAGGCTGCTGGGGCTGCCGTTCGTGGCGGTGATCCCGGCGGGCACCTCGCGCGCCAAGGTCGAGGCGATCGAGTTCTATGGCGGGCGCTGCCACCTTGTCGACAGCCCGTCGGAGATCTATGCCGCATCGCACCGCATCGCGCAGGAAACCGGCGGCCATTTCATGGACCAGTTCACCTACGCCGAGCGCGCTACCGACTGGCGCGCCAACAACAATATTGCCGAGTCCATCTTCAAGCAGATGGCGGAGGAGGAGCACCCGGTACCGGCCTGGCTGGTGTCCAGCGGCGGCACCGGCGGCACCATTGCCACGCTCGGCCGCTACGTTGCCTATCGCCGCCACAAGACGCGCGTGCTGTGCGCCGATCCGGAGAATTCGGTGTTCTTCGATTATTTCCGCAGCTGCCTGGCGGGCAAGCCGGAGCCGGACCTGTCGCTGCCAACCGGCTCGCGCATTGAGGGCATCGGCCGGCCGCGCGTGGAGCGCTCGTTCATCCCCAGTTGCATCGACACCATGCTGAAGGTGCCCGATGCGCTGTCGTTCGCCGCCATGCGCTACCTGGCCAGGCGCTTCGGCCGCCGCGTCGGCGGCTCTACCGGCACCAACTTCGTCGGCGTGCTGTACCTGGCGCAGCAGATGCTGGCGGCAGGGCAGGCCGGTGCCATCGTCGCGCTGCTGTGCGACAGCGGCGATCGCTATGGCAATACCTATTACGACGAAGACTGGTATGCCGAGCAGCGCATTGCCATCGACGCCGCCGATGCGCTGGTGGCGCGCGCGGTGAAGGGTGAATCGGTGCTTACGCCGCAGGTGGTGGCGGGGCTGCAGCCGGCCGGCGCGGGCATTCCGAGCTGAATGCAGGGGAATCGCGCCGCCGCCTTTCTGTCAAAATGCCGGCGGCCAGCGCATTGGCGCTGATCTTTGCTCCACTGATGACCCCATAGGGTGACTTATCCATGCGTATCTTCGGTATCAGCATCCATATCATCGTTGCGTTGTTCTTCGCCGTGCATGCGGTGCGCACGCACCAGAACATGTACTGGCTGCTGATCCTGTTCCTGTTCCCGGGGCTGGGCAGCCTGGTCTACTTTTTTGCCATCTTCCTGCCGGAGCTGCGCCAGTCGCGCGGCGCGCGCGTGGCCACGCGCGCTATCTCGCAACTGGTCGACCCCAACCGCGCGGTGCGCGAGGCCCGCACCGACTTTGACCGGGCACCGACCGTGGCGCACCGCATGCGCCTGGGCGCCGCGTTGCTCGAAGCCGGCGAGCCGGGCGAGGCGCTGCAGCACTACCAGGCCGCGGCCAACGGCCCGTTCGCGTCCGATCCGGCGCTGCTGCAGGGGCTGGCCCAGGCGCAGTTCGCCACCGGCGACGCGCCCGCCGCGCTGGCGACGCTGGAAAAGCTTTTCGCCGCCAGCCCGCATGCGCGCCAGCAGCCCGACCCCGCCTTGCTGTATGCTCGCGCGCTGGCTGCTACCGGCGCGCCAGGCACGCGTGCCGCGTTCGAGCAGGCACTGACCAGCGCCAGCGATGTCGCGGCGCGCTGCCTGTTCGCCGACTGGCTGGCAATGCAGCCCGCTGCCGCCGACCGCGAACGCGCGCGCGAACTCTATGCCGAAATCGTCCACGACGCCCGCCACTGGCCGCGCCATGCCCGCGAACACAACCGCGAGTGGCTGCAGCGCGCGCAAGCGGCGCTGGGCAAGTAAGGCGCCTGCCGGCGGCCGAGTATTTCTCGACTATATGACTCTACTGAAACGCAAATCGATTGAAGCCGTGGCCTCGCGCCGTCCGGCACGTGGCAACCGCAACCGTGGCCAGGCGCCAGGCTCTGGCACGGCCCGCGAAGAAAAACGCATGACGCCGCGCTTTGCGCCGGTGACCTTCTCGGAGCTGGACGGCGTGCGCTACCTGCATTTCGGCACGGAGTGGGTGCAGGGCGCGATGCGCCTGCGCAAGCCGGATGCGATCGAGCTGGAATACGCGCAGCAGATGATGGCCTGGCTGCTGTTCCTGTCGCCCTCGGTGGATGAGTTCCACGTGGTGCAGCTCGGTCTCGGGGCGGCGGCGCTGACCAAGTTCTGCCACCGCCAGTTCAGCCGCGCGCGCGTGACCGCGGTCGAGCTGAACCCGGCGGTGATCATTGCCGGGCGCAGCATGTTCGGCCTGCGCCAGGACGACGCGCGCCTGACCGTGCGCGAGCAGGACGCGTGGGACTACGTGATGGACGGCACCCACGCCGATGCCATCGACGTACTGCAGGTGGACCTGTACGACGCCACCGCGCGCGGCCCGGTGCTCGACACCACCGCGTTCTACCGCGCCTGCCGCCGCACGCTGAGGGCCCCGGGCGTGATGACCATCAACCTGTTCGGCGACCACGACAGCTTCCCGAAGAATATCGAGCGCATTTGCGATGCCTTCGATAACCGGGTGCTGGTGTTTCCCGAGGTGCATGACGGCAACGTCATCGCGATGGCGTTCAACGGTCCGGAGATCGATGTGGCGTGGGAAGTGCTGGAAGCGCGTGCCGACGTGGTCGAGAGCACCACCGGGCTACCGGCGCGGGACTGGGTGCAGAAGCTGCGCGCGGCGAATGCGCGGCAGGAAGACCGGTTGAGGATCTAAGCGGAAACGCAAAAAGAGGAGAGCGGTGTTGGGTGTGCCAAGCCCCGCCCGAACTCGCCTAAGCAAGGTGTTCTCCCTCTCCCCTCAGCGGGAGAGGGTTGGGGAGAGGGGTGGTCTAGCTAGGCACCACAACAAGCAAGGCCAACGGTTTAAAACCCACGGGCGTCAGCCTTTGACACTCCGGCCCTCTCCCCCGGCCTCTCTCCCGCAAGCGGGAGAGGGGAGCACACCGCGGGCCGATGACGGGCCGCCGTTCTCACTCCTTGTGGAAAAACTGCGCCAACGACCACTCGTCCGTCCGCGCCTCATACTTCAGTCCGTTCTTCATTGCCCACATCGCCAGCTGGCTGTGCGACGGAATGATCGCGTGGTCGGCCAGCGCAAACTTTGCCGCCGTGCGCGCGTTCTCTTCGCGCGCTTTCTCGCTGGAAACGGTGGTCAGCGATTTCTCGATCAACTGGTCAAGCTGCGGATTGCTGTACTTGCCCCAGTTCCACGTACCGTACCCCGTCTTGGGATTCGGCGTGCCCGTGATCGAGCGCAGCGCCACATCTGCCGCCGCCGAACCCCACCCCAGCATCTGGAAGGCAAAGTCGCCCTGCCGTGCGCGCGTGAAGTAGGCCGCCACCGGCATGGTCTCGACCTTGGTCTGGATGCCGATGCGCGTCAGCATGCTGGCGGTGGCCTGCGCCACCGCGGCGTCGTTCAGGTAGCGGTTGTTGGTGGCGTGCAGCGTCAGCCCGAAGCCGTCCGGGTAGCCCGCGGCGGCAAGCAGCTTTTTGGCGCCTTCCAGGTCATAGGCTTCGGGTTTGGTGCCCGGATGCCCGAAGATCTGCGGCGACACGATCGACGACGCCGGCACCGCCAGCCCCTCCATGATGCGGTTGACGATGGCGTCGCGGTTCAGCGACTTGCTGATCGCGGCACGCACGCGCGCGTCCTTGAACGGGTTCTTGCCCAGCGGCTTGCCGGCCTTGTCGGTGACGAAGGGCGGGTTGTCGCGTGACTGGTCCATTTGCCAGAAGATGGTGCGCCACGATACCTGCTGCTCGATCTTGAACCTCGGGTTCTGCTTGAGCTTGGCCACGTCGGCTGACGGCACGCTCTCGATCACGTCGACGTCGCCGGCTAGCAGTGCGGCGCTGCGCGCACCGTTGTCGGTGATGATGCGGAACACGGCGCGGTCCCACTCCGGCCTGGGCCCCCAGTAGTTGGGATTGCGTTCCATCACGATTTCCTGCCCGCGCGCGAAGCGCACGAACTTGAACGGTCCGGTGCCGATCATGGCCTTGCCCGAGTCGAAATCGGCCTGCGTCAGCGTGGCGGCAACCTTCTTCGGCATGATCGGCACGCTGTTCAGATCGTTGGCCAGGTTGGCGTAGTTGGGCACGCTCATGGTCAGGCGCACCGTCAGCGGATCGGGCGTGTCGATGCGGGCGATCGGCTTGGTGTAGCTGGTGAACGAGCCGGGGCTGTTGGTCAGCTTGTCCGGGCGCTCCAGCGACGCCTTGACGTCTTCGCTGGTGAAGGGCGATCCGTCGTGCCACTTCACGTTGGGGCGCAGCTTGATTTCCCAGGTGATGGCATTGACCGGCTTCCACGACAGCGCCAGGCCGGGGATATAGCGGGCGTTCTTGTCCATGAACACCAGCGACTCGAAGACATGCAGCGCGATCGCATTGTTGGGGCCGGAATTGTTCCAGTGCGGGTCCATCGAGGTGACGTCGGCGGCCAGCCCGATGCGCAGGTCCTCGGCATGGGCGGCGCCGGCCGGCACCAGCGTGAAGGCGGTGCTGGCCAGTACCAGCGCGGCGGTAGCGTGGAGCAGCCTGTGGGACACGGCCTGGCGGACGGGCTGGCGGGGCGTGGCGGTTGTCGATGGCATGGGTCTGGCTCCTCGTACGGGTCCGGTGCTTGCGGACGGGTTCTCAGGCGGTTTGTCCCGCATTGTGCCGCTAAAGTGACATGGTTGCAGCGTCCGATGTAAAGCTGCCGGCTTTGGCGGACTTTGGCGCCGGTAGAATGGAGGCCATGTTTGCCAATTCCCGCACCATCGTCTCGGCGCAGTCCGATGTCCACGAACACCTGGCCGAGCGTGTCGCGCGCCACCTGGCCGAGCCGTTCCGCAAACCCATCGGCGAAGCCAGCCGTCTCGCGCTGAGCATAGCGCTCGACAAGTGGCAGCAGGCTGGCGGCGCGCCGCTGATCCTGGATGCCGGCTGCGGCGTGGGCGAAAGCACGCTGCGCCTGGCGACGTCATTTCCGGATCACTATGTGATCGGCGTCGATCAGTCAGAAAAGCGCCTGGCCGCTGGCAAGGACTGGTGGGGCGATGCTCCGATGCCGGCCAATTTCTGCTGGGCTCGGGCCGATCTGGTCGATGTCTGGCGCATGCTGCAGGCCGACGCGGTGCCGGTGGCGCGCCACTACGTGCTGTACCCGAACCCGTGGCCAAAGATCGGCCACCTGGGGAGGCGCTGGCAGGGCCATGCGGTGTTCCCGGCGCTGGCAGCGTGTGGCGATTACCTGGAGTGCCGCAGCAACTGGCAGGTCTATATCGACGAGTTCGCGCAGGCGCTGGCGCTGGTGGGGCGTCCGGCGCAGGTGGTCGAGCCCTGGCAGCCGGCGCAGGCGATGACGCCCTTCGAGCGCAAGTACGCGGCATCGGGGCATGGGCTCTGGCGCTGCGTCAGCCAGCGCGGCGCCTGAAGACTGCCAAAAAACAAGAACGGCCCACGATGTGGGCCGTTTGCTTGCGTGGGCGGCAATAACTTAGTGGAACAGCGTCAGTGGAACAGCGGCTGCTGCGTGGGCGCGTCTTCCGGCAGCTCCGCATGCACGATCTCGCCATTGCGGTCGGCATACAGCGGTGTGCCGCAGTCCTCGCAATATTCCGGATCGAACAGCGCCGCGTGGCGGAAGATGTCTTCCACGCCGGCATTGCGCAGTTCTTCGCAGATCTGTTCGAGCGGATTGCCTTTCTCGTCGGCATCGACTTCGCCGGCTTCGCGGCCATAGACCGGCCAGACAATGCCGTAGATGACGTCCTTCTCGCCGCGCATGGTGAAGCCGACGCGGTATTCCTCAACCACTTCCTCGCCGAACGCGGCCACCACTGCGGCCAGCTGGCCGGCGGAGATATCCAGCGTGCCGGCCAGGTAGTTGACGGCGGCGCGCACCGTCAGCGGGCGGATGCTCTTGTCGGATTCGCGGCACGAGAGGAAGAAGGCGTCAGGCAGCAGCAGCTCGAACTCGCAGCCCGGCAGCAGCAGCGCCACTGACGGCTGGACCTGGCTGCGCCATTGCTCCAGGCACACCGAGCGCTCGGCGTGGTGCTCCTTGGCGTCTTCCTGCCAACGGAACAGCGCCTGCTCGTGCGGGGCCACCACCACGGCCAGCAGGTAGCGCGGGTCGGCCAGGATCGGCGCGGTCTCGGGCAGGTCGCGCAGGTCGACCTTGGGCACCGAGCCGGCCAGCGCGGCCGCGGCCAGCTTGTGTGTCAGCGCAAACGTGTCGCTGTGCGTGCGCGGCAACTGGTCGATGCTGTACAGGTACGGCGACAGCGCCACCTTGGTATCGGAAGCCAGCACATGTGCCTGCAAGTGCACGGCCAGTGTCTGGGCCAGTTCCGGCTTGAGCGCGCCGGAGGGAATGGCGTAGCGCGTGTGCGCCAGGATCGGCGCGGCGATCAGCAGCGCGTCGTAGCGCTGGCCATCGACTTCGATGGTGGCCGATTCGGCCAGCGTCTCGGCCTGCTCGGCCAGCACGTCGGAGGCGTCGGCGTTGTGCTTGAACAGGTGCTCCAGCGCCGCGTCCAGCGCGGTCTGGCTACCGTTCTTCAACAGGCGGCCCAGGCGCTGCGAGAGTCGCCGTTCCCAGTAGCCATCCTCCATGCGGCTGCCCGATGCGTCGAGGGCGAGCGCATCGGCCACCAACCGCTCGGCGTCGGGCGAAAGACGTGGGGAAGCCTTGGGGCGAAAACCTGCCATAGAAAGAAACCGTCCGTTTATACGTAAAACGGTATTCTACTCGTTGCGTTGACAAGCGGCCGCACGATGCGGCGCGCGCTTGCCCTTGGCGAGGCCGAAGAATCGATTTATTTCTGTTCGCTGGCCGCCGGCGCCGCCGGTGCGTGGGTCTCGATGCCGTGCTGCTCGCCGGCAATCGACACGTCGCTGCCGCCCTTGGTCAGCAGGTAGAGGGCCGCGCCGGCAACGACGATGAAAGCGATGATGATCTTTGCCATGTTGTCTCCAGTGTCTGTCTGAAGCGGGGTGGTCCCGCCTCTGGGTCATTGCGACCGCTGTTCTTTGGGACACAGTGTGGCAGTACTGGCTTGCGTGGAACTTACACGCGCGCGTGACGGCGCAGGGTGATTCCGGGGCCGCACCGCGTCCGCCATGACAAACGCCGCCTGCCGCGGCTCCCACATGTGGGGCCGGCAGGCAGCGTTTGCTGGTGCGAACCGCAGGCGTCAGGCGGCCAGCAGCTGGCGCAACACGAAGGGCAGGATGCCGCCGTGGTTGTAGTAGTCGACCTCGATCGGCGTATCGATGCGCAGCAGCACCGGCACGCGCTGCACGTCGCCATTCGCGCGCTTGATCACCAGCACCAGGTCCTGCTGCGGCTTGAGGTCGCCGGGGTTGTCCAGGCCTGTGCCTTCGATGTCGAAGGTCTCGTTGCCGGTGATGCCGAGCGTCTGCGCGCTGTCGCTGCCCTTGAACTGCAGCGGCAGCACGCCCATGCCGACCAGGTTGGAGCGGTGGATCCGCTCGAAGCTGCGCGCCACCACGGCCTTCACGCCCAGCAACTGCGTGCCCTTGGCCGCCCAGTCGCGCGACGAGCCGGTGCCGTACTCCTCGCCGCCGAAGACCACCGTGGGCGTGCCCTCGGCGACGTACTTCATGGCTGCGTCATAGATCGACATCTGCTCGCCGGTGGGCTGGTGGATGGTGATGCCGCCTTCCACGCGCGCGCCGTCCGACTTGGGCGGGATCATCAGGTTCTTGATGCGCACGTTGGCAAAGGTGCCGCGCATCATCACCTCATGGTTGCCGCGGCGAGAGCCGTAACTGTTGAAGTCGGCCTTGAGCACGCCATGCTCCTGCAGGTACTTGCCCGCGGGCGAGGTGTCCTTGATCGAGCCGGCCGGCGAGATATGGTCGGTGGTCACCGAATCGCCAAAGATACCCAGCACGCGCGCGCCGCGCACGCTGGCCGAAGCGCCTGACGGCTCCAGGCTGAAGTCCTGGAAGAAGGGCGGCTCGGCGATGTAGGTCGACTTGGGCCAGTCGTAGACCTGGCCCTTGGTGCCCTGGATCGCGCCCCACAGCTTGCTCGGCTTCTTGACCTGCTCGTAGTTGCCCTTGAAGGTCTTGGCGTCCATCGCGAACTTCATCAGCGCGTGGATTTCTTCCGAAGTCGGCCAGATGTCGCCCAGCCAGATGTCGCGGCCGCCCTTGCCCTTGCCGACCGGTTCGGTCATCAGGTCGCGCATGACATTGCCGGCGATGGCGTAGGCCACCACCAGCGGCGGCGAAGCCAGGAAGTTGGCGCGGATGTTCGGGTGGATGCGCGCCTCGAAATTGCGGTTGCCGGACAGCACCGCGGCCGCCACCAGGTCGTTCTGGAGGATGGCCTCGTTCAGCTCGGGCGTCAGGTCGCCGGCATTGCCGATGCAGGTGGTGCAGCCGTAGGCGGTCACGCCGAAACCCAGCTTCTCCAGGTACGGCAGCAGGCCCGCGGCCTTCAGGTATTCGGTGACCACGCGGCTGCCCGGCGCCAGCGAGGTCTTGATGTGCGGCGCCACTTCCAGCCCGGCTTCCACCGCCTTCCTGGCCAGCAGGCCGGCCGCCAGCAGCACGCTCGGGTTGGAGGTGTTGGTGCACGAGGTGATCGCGGCGATCAGCACGTCGCCATTCTTCACTTCAATGCCGTTGCTGGTGCTGTAGGGCTGGTCCAGCTCGGCCGGATCCTTGTTGAAGCCGTTCTCGGCCACCGGCTTGCTGAACAGCGACGCGAAGGTGCTCTTGACGTTGCCGATCTCGATGCGGTCCTGCGGGCGCTTCGGCCCGGCCAGCGACGGCGCCACCGTGGACAGGTCCAGCTTCAGCGTCTTGCTGAAGTCGATGTCGCCCGCCTGGGGGACGCCGAACATCTGCTGGGCGCGGAAGTAGCCTTCAAAGGCGTCGATTTCCTCGTCGGTGCGGCCGGTGCCGCGGAAGTAATCGATGGTCTTTTCGTCGACCGGGAAGAAGCCCATGGTGGCACCGTACTCCGGCGCCATGTTGCCGATGGTGGCGCGATCCGGCACTGACAGGCTGGCGGTGCCTTCGCCGAAGAACTCGACGAACTTGCCGACCACCTTCTCCTTGCGCAGCATCTCGGTGATGGTCAGCACCAGGTCGGTGGCGGTGACGCCTTCGCGCAGGCGGCCGGTCAGCTCCACACCGACCACGTCCGGCGTCAGGAAGTACACCGGCTGGCCCAGCATGCCGGCCTCGGCCTCGATGCCGCCGACGCCCCAGCCGACTACGCCGATACCGTTGATCATGGTGGTGTGCGAGTCGGTGCCGACCAGCGTGTCAGGGTAGTAGACCCCATTCTTCCTGTGCACGCCGCGCGCCAGGTACTCCAGGTTGACCTGGTGCACGATGCCGAAGCCCGGCTGCACTACGCCAAAGGTGTCGAAGGCTTGCATGCCCCACTTCATGAACTGGTAGCGCTCGTTGTTGCGCTTGAATTCCAGCTGCATGTTCAGGTCCAGCGCCTTTTTCTCGCGGAAATGGTCGACCTGCACCGAGTGGTCGACGACCAGGTCGACCGGCACCAGCGGCTCGATCTTCTTGGGGTCCTGGCCCATCTTCTCGGCGACGTTGCGCATCGCGGCCAGGTCGGCCAGCAGCGGTACGCCGGTGAAGTCCTGCAGCACCACGCGCGCCACGACGAACGGGATCTCGTCGACACGCTCGGCATTCGGTTTCCAGCTGGCGAGCTGCTTGACGTGTTCTTCGGTAACTTTCTTGCCGTCGCAGTTGCGCAGCACGGCTTCCAGCACGATGCGGATCGATACCGGCAGGCGCCCGATGTCCAGGTCCAGTTCTTGCGCCAGTTGCGGCAGGGAATAGAACTGGCCCTTGCCGGAAGCGCCGATCTTGAATTCTTTTAGCGTGTTTTTGAGGTTATGGGGCATTGCCGTACTCCGATCGAAGAATGATGCGATGGCATTTGGCTCGGACCTCTGAAACTGGAATCAGACCCCGGTGCGCTGCCGCGGCATATGACCGCGGTCCGAGGTCGGCAGCGCACTGCAACTGCATACTCTAACCGCCGCGCGGCTTTGCCGCCACCCGGTCTCGATCGGCCGGGCCCCGGCCATGCCTTATTGCGGCGTGACAGCGCGCCCCCCGGCGGATTGGCCGCCTGCAAAGGCAAAAGGGTGCCGGCGGCCGGAATTCAGGCGGCCGCCGGCACCCTGTACGGATTTACTGCTTCGGTGCCGCGGTCTGCTGAGTCGCGTCAGGCTGCTGCGGCTGGATCGTCGGGCCGCCCGGGGGCGTGACCAGCAACGGGGCGGTGACCGGGGCGCGCAGGCCGCCGGCCTGGGTCGGGGCCGCGGCGCCTGCCTGCATGGCGGCGCTCTGGCAGTCGTCGGCCAGGCGCTGGCCCAGGTTCTTGTTGAACAGCATGGCCTTGCTCGGGATCACCACCAGATCCAGGCCGGTGCGGGCGTCGTAGTAACGGTCGGCACCGGTCACGGTGGCCTGGCGCGGTAGCTTGTAGTCGCGGCCTTGCCAGTGCACGGTCAGCACTTCGTCGCGCAGCATGTCGCCCGAGACATAGATGCTGTTGCCCAATTCGCATTGCCACTTTTCACCGGTCGGGGTGACAGCGGCGGCGGCGCCGGCAGCGGCGGCGGTGCCAGCTGCCGCCTTTTTCTTGGTCGAGGACTTCTTCTTCGTGGTCGTGGTCTTCTTGGCCGGCTCCTGCGCCATCACGGCGGTGGCGGTAGTCAGGCTGAACGCGCCGATGCAGGCGGCAAGTACGAGATGTTTCATTTTGTGAGTGCCTCTCGGATTCTGAAATCTGGTCTGTTTGTCGTTCGTCGCCGTCACCTCGGGCGGCGGCTGGGATGAAAGTCTGCCGCTATTCTCTACGATTTGCCTGAGCCCGCGAAGTGCGCTGGCCTTTGGTTACATAATCGGGGTGTCCGGTTAGTCCGGGTTCACTTACGCTTGCCGATCGGCACGAATTTGAGGTTTTCGGGGCCCACGTAGTTGGCGCTCGGGCGGATGATCTTGTTGTCGATGCGTTGCTCGATGATGTGCGCAGCCCAGCCCGAAGTGCGCGCGATCACAAAGAGCGGCGTGAACATTGCCGTCGGCACGCCCATCATGTGGTAGCTCACCGCGCTGAACCAGTCCAGGTTCGGGAACATCTTCTTGATGTCCCACATCACGGTTTCCAGGCGCTCGGCGATGTCGAACATCTTCAGCGAGCCGGCGTCCTTCGACAGCTTCTTCGCCACTTCCTTGATCACCTGGTTACGCGGGTCGCC